>NZ_NCUG01000013.1:0-94257 GCF_002096275.1 Streptococcus oralis subsp. tigurinus
TCCAATTTTTTCTTAGCTTCAATTACAGCCTCAGCTGGTTCAGTGCTATACGTATTTGTAACAGTCAAATCAGCTGTTTGTGCTGGAGTATAGCCGTCTATCGTATCTACGATGAGATTACCATCTTCATCGACTTCCATCACACTATAAGTGTACTTCACACCGTGCTCATCAGTCTCAGGAAGGTCTGTCCATTCGACAGTTCCATCTGTTTTGGGAACTTCTTTTTGACTAACACCAACTACTTCTTCAATCGCTCCACCTTCTGGCGTACGATAGAGTTTGAAGTAGACAGTTGGACGAACATGTTCCTGACCACCAACCCAGACTTTCTTAGCCGTCACGTTTGTTTTTGGAACTTCGTAAGTATTGGTTACTTGAGTCTTGTCTGCATTGTAAGATACAAGGTAGTTGTTCTCTCCTGCTTTGACTTTCTCTCCTTCTTTCAGAGGAAGACCCGTCTGATCTTCAAGTTCTCGAACAGAATAAACTAGCTTGCTTCCATCAACATCACGTTCAGGAAGTTGATTTTTCCATTTATAAGTGTAAACACCATTAGACTCTGTCACTTCAGGGGTGTAGTTCCCAGTAACAGGTTTTGCATCTGCAACAGTTTGTCCTTCTTTGTGCACATACAAACCGAGTTTGACTTTTTTGTAGTCAGTTGCTTTTCCGTTTACCCAAGTCTTGGTTGCTTCAAAGTCAACTGTCACACGTTTGTTAGAGATATTGAGGGGAACACCCTTTCCATCTTTCATCTCCACTTCGAACTCTTGACTATTTACCTGATAGCCTGATTTAGGAGTTTTTTCTTTAACGATATACTTACCATCATTGAGATGATCTGAAACGGCAATCCCGTCCGCATCCGTTGTTACTTCCTGAACTTTAACCCTGTCACTTTTTCGTAGGATTTCAAAGACAACGCCTGCCAACTTAACATCTGCATCAGCTTCGTCGAATTTAGTGATTTTGATCTTTCCAGCAATATCAGCAGTAATAGTTGCACCTACGGACTTAACAGTTTTAATAGTTATATCGTGCGAGGTTTGTGTATTGATTGTGTTTTCCCGTTTTTTCCAAATTAATTGAGGTTCGTTATCTCGCAAGTACTGAATGGAGTTTTTTACCTCTGATTCATCTGCTGGCGAGGTCGTGAGATATCTTAGGTAAAAACTCTTTGTCCCCATATTTGTCGGCATAAGCAATTCAAATCCACGTTTACCATTGACAAAAGTCAGCAAGGCCGTGTTGTCTGAATCCTTTTTATACTCCTCAGGATCCGTTGTCACTTTATACACTTTGATTATATGTTTGAGACCAGCATAGTTGGTATCTGTCGTCTCGTACACTACTTCAGATAGTTCAAAGCTTTTCTCAATATAAGACGCAAAGGCTCCTAAGCCGATATTATCTTTGATCTTAATAGTGTGGTTCCCCATATCTGTCTTAGAACGGTTAATTCGCACATTCCATATAATTTTAGGCGATTTCGGATCATTCTGAGGTTGTTTATAAATCAATTCGCCTGTATGGGGGTGCTTAGGATACACTTTCACCTCAAATTCGATTTCTTGCGTCGTGCCTCCTGGCAGAGTGTAGGTGACCTTCTTAGTCACTCCTTCAACTGTTTGTTTTGCATTCGCAGTAAAGCTCCCACGGATATGTTGTTTCCCCTGAACTACTTCATTGAAAGTAAAGACAAGACGATGATTGGCTTTTTCTACCTGAACCGTCCCCATCTTCGTATTTGAATTTGAATCAATTAGATCCAAGGTTCTATCTTCCAAATCCAAATTTTCAGGGGCCTTTACGATAAAGTAATCTCCAGGCTTAATCACGTTCGCCTGTACACCAGGGAATGAGAAGTCGCCCGAGTATTTTAGTTCAACAGTTTTTGTGCTTGGACCGATAATAATGTGTGAAGCACTCCCGGTTTCAGCTACGGTAATCTTCAAATTCTTGAAATCGGCTTTATCGGTAACATCAGTTGCAGCATGAGCTTCACCTGTCGGGAAGAACATCAGCAATAGCAAAAGAGGGAATACTAGAAAACCTAGTACTTTCTTTAGTTTATCCATAAAAATCCTTTCTATTTGATTAAATTTAATTGAGGAGTATGTCACATCTGTTCAGTAGGCAACACCCCTTTCAATCGCATGATTTGTTACACGATAACATACTTGTAACACTTGCTTTGAAAAACAATTACACTATTATAGTATTTCGAAATATTTATTCAATTCAATCTTTAGCAGGAGTATCGTTACTCTTGGTCAGATGGAAATATAGCAAAATATCATCCATAGCTATTATACTACATATCGTTGAATATTTTTATTAAAATCTTTTTATCTATCAAGTTGTTTATTTACACGATATCAACTTTTTTGATATATTATTTCATGACACCATATAAAAAGTGACTATCCTAAGAATTGTCTGAAAATACTGATATAATAGGAGTCTGCAAATAGTACTAGCTCCCCGTAATAATCTGTTATTTATAATGAATCTATGATATAATAGTCTTATAAAGGCTTTCGAATAATCATCTATTCAGTTTATTTATGCTAAAAGGAAAACTTGGGGTAATACTAAATCTAGTATTTTTAATATTTATAGATAGGAAGGTAAAGCTATGGCAAATAAAACTAGAGAGTTAATCTTAGGTGCTTTTATCACTCTTGCAAGGAGAAACCCTCAGCGAACTTCTTTTACCATGACTGAGATTGCTGCAGAAGCTGGTATTTCCCGCCAAGCGATTTATCAAAAGCACTTTAATAACTTTGAAGATATTATCGATTATATCCACAAGGAGACTGATCAACAGATCTTTAATAATTTTAACAACTACTGTCCTGAAAGAGATGGCGATCCCATCACTTTCTTAGCGGACCACATTCTTCCTCTCATCTATGAAAAGCGAGAAGTCGTCGGTACCTTGTATACCACACAAGTCGACCCATGTTGGAAGGAGTTTCTGCGTGGAACATACTCTGAGTGGGTACTAAAGAATGTCAATTACCAACTGAAATATAATTTTAGTAAAGAAGACATCGCTTATATCATTACGACCATGGCGATTTCATTCATTGAAGTGTGGATTCGTAAAGATAATCCAATACCACCTGAAGAGTATAGAGAGACTTTCATTCAATTGTCTAAGACTTCTCTTTGTGACTATATTGTGTCCTAAAAAAAGAATCTTGAGTTCCACTCAAGATTCTTTTTATTGTCCACCTTTAAAGGCATCCACCATTACCTGAAATTCTTCATTTGTAAGAGTAATTCCCTTGCCCATTTTAGTATGATCTGGGCTCCAAGCGCGAATGTCAAACTTTGCAGGGGCTCCATTAAAGCTGACGCGATTGATTTCCTTGGTCCATCCTTTTTCATTTTCAGACAGGGTCAGTAAGTGTTCTTCGATTTCAAATGTAAATTCTGCCATTTTGTTCTCCTTTTAAGTTTTCATTAGATTATTCGAAAAATCTTGTAGTTTTTAGAAAAATTTTATATAATGTGGATATGTAAGGAGGGAGGATTCTATGAGACAGGCATTCCAACTAGTTCTAGATAAACTACATAGTTTTCTCAATGGGAATGATGATCATCCTCAAATCGAGGACAACTCCCTCACTGCTATGATTGAACAAGCCATCCAGAAAAAGACGGCTGTTCATGTGATACTTGCAGAAACAAGTTTTACGGGTGATATTCTCAAACACGATGCCATTCGCCAACAAATTATCGTCAAGAATTTTTCAAAAAACGTGACTCGAATCATTCGTATCAGTGATATTAAACGGCTTCGTTTTGTTCCCTCAACCGTACAACAAGCTCAGAAAAGTCTATTTAAGAAAGAGTGAGATGTTCATTGCATCCCACTCTTTTTCTTAACGGATTTGTTCAAAATGAAGATGAACGGCGATATGGTCGCCATAACCACTTCTCTCCAAATCGCGTTGCAAGCGATAAGAGATATAGTGCTCTGCAATGGTAATGTAGCCAGCTCCAAGTAAGCGGTGCTCAACCATTGACTGGATCATGCTGATAGTCGCACGTTCCACTTTTGCTTCTTCCAAGTCCAAAACGACTTTTTTAGTAACTTGTGCAAGGTTTTGACGCAAATCATCTGTCAAAACATAAACGGTTTGAGCTGCTTTTAGGACAGCTTGGTAAATTTTATCTGGATCAAATTCAGCAATTTCTCCATTACGTTTGATTACTTGCATAAGGTTCTCCTTTATTCTTTGTTTTCTTTGATTTCAGCCAGCATTTTTTCTTCTTCGGCTGTTAGTTGATAGTTTTCTAGCAAGTCAGGTCTGCGCTCGTAGGTTTTCTTTAGGCTCTCATACAGTCGCCACTGGCGAATCTTTTCATGGTGCCCACTCATGAGCACATCTGGAACCACCATGCCACGATAGTCATATGGACGTGTGTATTGAGGATATTCGAGAAGACCTGAAGAGAAGCTATCATCCTGGTGACTAGACTCCTTGCCAATCACTTCAGGAATTAGGCGCACAGTCGCATCAATCATGGTCATGGCCGCCAATTCTCCTCCAGTCAAGACATAATCTCCTAGAGATATTTCATCGGTTACCAGGGTCTTGATGCGCTCGTCATACCCTTCATAGTGACCACAAATAAAGATCAGTTCATCTTCCTGAGCCAAATCCTCAGCATAAGCCTGGTCAAACTGTTTCCCAGCAGGATCAAGAAGAATGACGCGGGGATTTTTCTTTTCAATGGCATCAAAGGCATCGAAAATGGGTTGAGCACGGAGCAACATCCCCTGACCGCCTCCGTAAGGTTCATCGTCAACATGACGAGCCTTTTCAGCGTATTCTCTGAAATTATGATACTGGATATCCAAGAGCCCTTTTTCTCGAGCCTTTCCAACGATCGAGTGTTCCAACGGAGAAAACATCTCTGGAAAGAGGGTTAAAATATCAATCTTCATCGTCTAACCCTTCTAAGATTTCCACTTCGACCCGCTTGTTTGGAATATCAACATTGAGAACTACTGGCGGAATGTAAGGTAAAAGCAAATCTCGCTTACCTTTTCGTTTGACCACCCAGACATCATTGGCACCTGGTTGCAGGATTTCCTTGATAGTTCCTATCAAGTTATCTCCCTCGTAAACATCCAAACCGATAATCTCGTGATAATAGAATTCACCATCATCTAAATCGTTCAAATCTTCCTCAGCGACCTTGAGACTGTAGCCCTTGTACTTCTCAATCGCATTAATATGGTACATATCTTTGAATTTGATAATGTCAAAGTTCTTATGCTTACGGTGGCTAGCGATGGTCACTGTTTGGACAAACTGATCTTTTTCATCAAATAAAGCCAGCTCTGCTCCCTTTTTAAATCGTTCTTCTGCAAAATCCGTCACAGACAAGACGCGCATCTCACCCTGCAAACCCTGCGTATTAACGATTTTCCCAACATTAAAGTAGTTCATCTTGTCTCCTGTACTCTCCTTCTTTCCATCTTATTCTGACAATTCTCGAATGATAGCCGCAATCTTTTCTGATTCTGACCATTGTAAATAATGGTGATTCCCTCCTAAAATGAGTTTAGTATTGGAAGTCCAATACTCTGATTCTCTGTACTCTTTTTCTCTATAAGCCTGACAAAAAATAAAAACAGGAATACGAGCTTCTATAGATACATTCTCAAAATCTTCCTCAGTAATCTCTCCAGATATCTGAAATCCTGGATTTTGCTTTTCCAACTCTAAGCCTTTTTCTTGCATTATTTCCCAGATTTCTTCATTCGTTTCAGAGCTAAATGTTGCTTGAGTTAAGTTCTTAAAATAAAGTTCAGGACCATACTCGTCAATCAGTCCCATCTGCTCTTCCATTTCTGGATAAGGATTTTCTGAAAAATCAGCAAACATGACTTTTTTAGTTGTTGGTTCAATTGCTACTAAAGCCTGACACTTAATTGATTTGTTCATCAATTTGCAAGCTAAAATTCCACTCAAACTATGTACACAAAGTATATATTCAGAAATCGCCAATTCTTCAAGTACTTCATAAACCGCGTCTACAAGATTGTCCAGATTTTTTCCAGATTGGTCATGAATCGGACTCCTACCTGTGTTTGGAAAATCAATTGTCAAATAACCAATTTTGGAAGGAAGTTTTTCAAGTATAAGTGAAAAATTTTCATAACTTGGTAGCAAACCTGCTCCATTTAGACAAACAAGCACTTTCTTTTTCTTTTTATAAGTAACAGAGAGACTGCCAATTTTTGTAGTTACTTCAAACCGCTTCATAAAGAAATCCACTCATTCTATAACAATGATTTATTAAAAATCCTTATCCTTTATTTTATCACGTTCTAGGGATTTTCACAAGTTGAAGAACAGTGACTGTAATCAGCTTTGAGCGTCTAAAAACTTTTCTAAATCACGTTCATGTTGGTACTTAATGGCAGCATTCTTATCTTTGTCAAAAATGGTTTTGGTTAGGTCAATGTCGTTGATAGCCGCGATTGCAACTGTGTAGTGAATGATATCAGCCAGTTCTTTGGCTAGTTCCTCGTTTGAATCCTGAACGCCCTCTTTTCGACCGGAGCGCCCATTCAAGACCTCGGCTACTTCTCCGACTTCCTCCACTAGCTTGATAAAGAGTCCTTCCTCAGTTCGAGACTGCTGGTAATGTTCGAGTAAGTAGTCTTGTAATTGTCTAAACGTTAAATCTTTCATCTTCTACTCCTCACAAAAAAGCGAGACTTGTGTCCCGCTTTTTTTATTTTTCATTGATAACGATTCTTACTTTTTTGTCTTCAGTTGGGACAGAGTAGACAATCGTTCTTATCGCTGAGATAGTGCGACCCTTACGACCGATAACACGACCGACATCGCTCTGGTCAAGATCCAAGTGATATTCCAAAAACTCTGGTGTATCTTCAATCTTGATAGTTAAGGCATCTGGTTGTGAAATCAAAGGTTTCACAATCGCAATAATGAGATTTTCAATCGTATCCATCTGTCAACCTACTTTAAACTTATTTTGAGAATTTAGAATCGTGGAATTTTTTCAATACGCCTTCTTTTGAAAGGATGTTACGTACTGTATCTGAAGGTTGAGCTCCATCAGCCAACCATGCAAGAACGCGGTCCTCTTTCAAAGTCACTTGGTTTTCAGCAACAAGTGGGTTATAAGTTCCAACTGTTTCGATGAAACGTCCGTCACGTGGTGAACGTGAGTCTGCTACGTTGATACGGTAGAAAGGTTTTTTCTTAGAACCCATACGAG
This sequence comes from Streptococcus oralis subsp. tigurinus, assembly GCF_002096275.1. Classification (GTDB taxonomy): domain Bacteria; phylum Bacillota; class Bacilli; order Lactobacillales; family Streptococcaceae; genus Streptococcus; species Streptococcus oralis_CN. The sequence continues at coordinate 7,279 of NZ_NCUG01000013.1, forward strand.
TCAAACGGATTTTAACTGCCATTTTTTAATGTCTCTTTTCTTATTTTTTTATTTCGGTGAAATAGCTGAGCTATTTAGCACATGTTCTATTATAGCAGATTTTTGACAGGTGTCAAGAAAAAAACTTGACAGACTATTATTTTTTCAGATTCGCCCCAAAAAAACTTAAATAAATTGATTTTAAATTAAAAAAACTTATAAATGCTTGATTTCACTTACAAAAAAGAGTAAAATAGAGTCAGAAAGCAGGTGAATTTATGTACCAAGCACAACGATTAGAAGAAATCATAACACTTTTAGAAGAGAGAGGAAGTCTTTCAGCAAAAGAAATGGTTGACTATTTCCAAGTATCCAAAGATACCATCCGCAGAGATTTTTCTATTCTTGCAAAGGAAAATAGAGCACAAAGAACTCACGGAGGATTGCTATCAATAAAGAAACAGCCTATACTGGGCTTTAAAGACAGGAGAGAACAATCTTCCAAAGAAAAAGAGAAAATCGCCTCTCTAGCAAAGGAACTCATTTCTAATGGAGACCTACTATTCTTTGATGTTTCAACAACTGTACTAGAATTAGCTAAAATACTTGAGAAAGAAGTTAGTATTTTCAGTCATTCATTAGATAATGCGCTTATTCTAGGAGGAAAAAAGAATATCGATTTTCATATTCTGGGTGGAAGATTTCATAAAAAGAATCGTTTCTATTACTCTCTAGAAGAGTCGAACATTTTAAACTCTATTAAGTTTGATTTAGCTTTTTTTGGAGCTGCAAGTCTTTCAGATGGGCAAGTTAGTTTTGAAGACCAAGAAGATGTTCTAATGAAAAAGAGAGCATTTAAAACAAGTAAAACTCGTGTCTTACTGGCTGAAACCAGTAAAATAAGCAAACACTCTCACTTTATTCTTTCTGAACTAGCTGATTTTGATTATTGGATTACAGATAAAGAACCCGATATAGAAATTCAGCGATCTTTAGATGGCAAAACAACTATTCTATTTTAAAAGGGAGGAAGCTATGAGAAATATTAAATTGATTATAAGCGATATTGACGGAACAATTTTAGACAAAAATCACCAGATAGACTCTTATTTGCCTGAACTGATGCCAATTTTAAAACAAAAAGAAATCCCTTTTGTCTTAGCTTCTGCTCGCTCTCCTCTCGGTATTGCTCCAATCTCTAAAGAACTAGGTATTAGTAACTTCCCAATCGCATGTTATAACGGTGCCCTAATCAGTAAGGGGGATGAGGTTCTAAGTCAGCATTCTATTGATAAAAAAGAATTGGCATTTCTTCATGATTTTTTAAAAAGAGAATTTCCGACAGTTTCTATCAATGTTTATTCTGGACAAGATTGGTTTGTTAATACTTTAGATAAATGGGTACAAATCGAAGCCAATATTACTGGAGAAAGTCCAAAAGTTACATCTATAACAGATTTTATAAGAGAGAAACATACTCTTGTTCATAAACTATTATTAATTGATAAAGCAGACACTATACAGAAACTACAAAACATCTTATCCATTATGGATTTCCCTCAAACCGACTTTTATCTCTCCAAGGATAACTATCTTGAAGTCACACATAATCAAGTATCTAAAAAACAGGCTCTGTTAGAATTGGCTAACTATTATCAAATTCCTCTCAAGGAGATTATGACCTTGGGTGACAATTATAATGATATTCCCATGATTGAAACCGCAGGTCTCGGTATTGCAATGGGAAATGCTCCTACAGATGTCAAAGACTGTGCAAATGCAGTAACATACTCTAATGAACAAAATGGAGTAAGTCAAGCTATAAAATTACATGTATTAGCAAAATAACCTCATTTTAAAATTTGAAATCCACTTCCTTTTAAGGTACAATGATAGAAATGAATTTTTGAGAGGAAAACAATGAAAAAACTAGCAACCCTTCTTTTACTATCAACTGTAGCTCTTGCTGGATGTACTAGTATCCAGCGTGGTCTCCGTGGTGATGACTATGTTGACTCTAGTATCTCAGCTGAAGAAAGCTCAAAAGCAGCTGCTCAGGCTGCCAAAGATTTGAATGATGCTTTGACCAATGAAAATGCCAACTTCCCTCAACTTTCTAAAGAAGTTGCTGAAGATGAAGCCGAAGTGATTCTCCACACAAATCAAGGCGATATCCGCATTAAACTCTTCCCCAAACTCGCTCCTTTAGCAGTTGAAAACTTCCTTACTCACGCTAAAGAAGGCTACTATAACGGCATCACCTTCCACCGTGTCATCGATGGCTTTATGGTCCAAACTGGAGATCCTAAGGGAGATGGTACAGGGGGGCAATCTATCTGGCATGATAAGGATAAAACAAAGGACAAGGGAACTGGTTTCAAAAATGAAATTTCTCCTTACCTATACAATATCCGCGGAGCTCTTGCTATGGCTAACACTGGTCAGCCAAACACCAACGGTAGCCAGTTCTTCATCAACCAAAACTCAACAGATACCTCTGCTAAACTCCCTACAAGCAAGTATCCAAAGAAAATCATCGAAGCCTATAAAGAAGGTGGAAATCCGAGTCTAGACGGCAAACACCCTGTCTTTGGTCAAGTCATCGATGGCATGGACGTTGTTGACAAGATTGCCAAGGCTGAAAAAGATGAAAAAGACAAACCAACAACTGCTATCACTATTGATAGCATCGAAGTAGTGAAAGACTACGATTTTAAATCCTAAATAACCTAAAAAATACAGTATCCACATTCGATACTGTATTTCTTTTTCCTCATTTTTAAATTAGCTTGTTAAAGTCCCAAATTTGGTCCATCCAGCCTTCATAAAAGTCTGGTTCGTGGCAAACCATAAGAATGCTTCCTTTGTATTCTTTAAGCGCCCGTTTGAGTTCTTCCTTAGCATCCATATCCAAGTGGTTGGTCGGCTCGTCAAGTACTAAAACGTTGTTTTCACGGTTCATCAAGAGACAGAAACGCACCTTGGCTTGTTCCCCACCTGACAAGACCTGAATCTGACTTTCGATATGCTTAGTTGTCAGACCACAACGAGCAAGTGCTGCACGAACTTCTGCTTGATTGAGTGCTGGAAAGGCATTCCAAACAGCTTCAAGAGGTGTTTGACGATTGCCACCTTCTACTTCTTGCTCAAAATAACCAAGTTCTAGGTAATCACCGCGTTCAACTTCCCCAGCGATTGGTGGGATAATGCCCAAGAGAGACTTCAAGAGAGTTGTTTTCCCGATACCATTGGCTCCAATGATGGCTACCTTTTGATTGCGTTCAAAGGTAAGATTTAAGGGTTTGGTAAGGGGGCGGTCATAACCAATCTGCAAGTCCTTGGCTTGGAAGATAAAGCGCCCAGGGGTGCGAGCTGGTTTGAAATCAAAGGACGGCTTTGGTTTCTCGCTTTGGAGTTCAATGATATCCATCTTGTCCAGTTTCTTTTGACGGGACATGGCCATGTTACGTGTTGCGACACGCGCTTTGTTTCGAGCCACGAAATCCTTGAGGTCCGCTATCTCTTTCTGCTGACGTTCATAGGCAGCTTCTAACTGAGATTTCTTCATAGCATAGACTTCTTGGAACTGGTAGTAGTCACCAGAATAGCGAGTCAATTGTTGATTTTCAACATGGTAGACGATATTGATTACGTCGTTGAGGAAAGGAATATCATGCGAAATAAGGACAAAGGCATTCTCATAGTTTTGAAGATAACGCTTGAGCCAGTCAATGTGTTCAGCATCCAAGTAGTTGGTTGGCTCGTCAAGCAACAAAATATCTGGTTTTTCAAGGAGGAGTTTAGCCAAAAGCACCTTGGTTCTTTGTCCACCTGATAAGGCTGTTACATCTGTATCCATGCCATAGTCCATGACACCGAGAGCACGCGCTACTTCATCAATCTTAGCATCCAAAGTATAGAAGTCACGACTCTCCAAACGGTCTTGGAGTTCGCCAACTTCTTCCATAAGCGCATCGATATCGGCTCCGTCTTCCGCCATCTCCATATAGAGGTCATTGATACGTGCTTCTGCTTTAAATAGCTCATCAAAGGCCGTACGGAGCACATCACGAACAGTTTGACCTTCCTTTAGCACAGCGTGCTGGTCCAGATAGCCAGCAGTCACATATTTGGACCACTCCACCTTCCCTTCATCTGGCAACATCTTACCAGTCACGATGCTCATAAAGGTTGATTTTCCCTCACCATTGGCACCGACTAAACCGATGTGTTCTCCCTTGAGGAGACGGAAAGACACATCTTCAAAAATTGCACGGTCACCAAAACCGTGACTTAAATTTTTAACTTCTAAAATACTCATTATAATTCCTTTGTAAGTTTAGTTACATTTAATTTTCTGTAGAGAACCCAAGCTAGATAGCCACCCAAGGTATTGGTCCACAAATCATCAATCTCAAAGACCCGATTAAAATCAAAGAAAAAGTCTAATACCAGCTGCGTACACTCAATTCCTAGACTCAGTAGAAAACTGAGAAGGATGAGTTTTTTGGTTTGCCGCAAGTTTGGACAGAGATAGATCAGTTGAAAGACTAGTGGGAAGAGCAAGAAGACATTCAAGATGTTCTGCAAAAAGATCCAAATGACTTGTCCCAAACTAGTCACTTCACCCAGATTCCACAGGGAGTTTAAGGGAGTTAAAAGAAAAACCAGGCGTCCAAAAGTTTGAATACCTGGAGTTTCCACTCCTGTAGGAAGTTGAGGCTGGGGTGTAAAACAAAAACAGACAATGCAAAGACTGTAAGTAGCCACTCCCAATCTCAAGATTAATTCTCTTTTTTTAGTCATTTTATGGCTTTACCGCTGCGACTGCCTTCTGGCGGTCACGTTTCATTGTATTGGAGCGCAATTGTCCACAAGCTGCATCAATGTCTGTACCATGTTCTTGACGAACAACACAGTTGACCCCTTTTTTCTTGAGGGTATCGTAGAAGGCCATCACGCGCTCTTTAGGACTACGGCTATATTGGTCATGTTCACTAACTGGGTTATAGGGAATCAAGTTTACATAAGACAATTTCTTGATGTTCTTGAGCAATTCCGCCAGCTCCAAGGCTTGTTCAACACCGTCGTTGACTTCATTGAGCATGATGTATTCAAAGGTCACACGACGATTTGTTGTTTCGATATAATACTCAATAGCTGCGAAGAGTTTTTCAATCGGAAAGGCACGATTAATCTTCATGATGCTTGAGCGCAATTCATTATTGGGTGCGTGAAGGGAAACAGCGAGATTAACCTGTACGCCTTCATTAGCAAAGTCACGAATTTTATGGGCCAAACCTGAGGTTGAAACCGTGATGTGACGAGCACCGATTGCCATCCCCTTGTCATCATTGATGGTACGGACAAAATTCAAAACATTGTTGTAATTATCAAATGGTTCACCAATTCCCATAACAACGATATGGCTGACACGTTCATCCTGACCACGTTCATCAAAATATTTCTGAACTAGCATGATTTGCGCTACGATCTCCCCGTTATTGAGGTCACGTTGCTTCTTGATCAAGCCTGATGCACAGAAGGTACAACCAATATTACAGCCAACCTGAGTGGTCACACAGACTGACAAACCATAGTGTTGACGCATGAGTACTGTCTCAATCAACATGCCATCTGGCAACTCGAAAAGATATTTAACAGTACCGTCAGCTGACTCTTGTACGATGCGTTGTTTCAATGGATTGACCACAAACTGCTCATTGAGCTTGGCAATCAAATCCTTGGAAAGATTGGTCATTTCTTCAAATGACTGGACACGTTTACGGTAGAGCCATTCCCAGATTTGATCTGCACGGAATTTCTTTTCTCCTTGTTCTAATACCCATTCTTGCATGGTTTGACGTGTTAAACTATAAATAGACGGTTTCATCTCTTCTCCTTATTCTCTATCTATTTCTGACGAATGACAAAATGGCGCTGTCCCTTGTCCTCTTTCTGAGACTTTTGGTCCTTATGACGACGTCTATTTCGCTTATCCGCATTTGGTTTTCTCTTGTTTTGCGAAGGTTTCTTGCCTCTTCTAGAAGGGTTTTCCTCCTCTTTTTTACGCATTTTCTTGTCAAATGAAGCCCGTTTCGGTGCTTGATTTTCAAGGACAAAATAGGCACAGCCATAACTACAGTACTCTAAAAGATAATCTTGTAAGCGACTGATCTTTTCATTTTTTTCCTCTGTTCGGTCGTCTTTATAAAAGCCACGTAGACGGAGCTGTTCATTGCTCCAGTCCCCCACGACATAATCAAACTTGGTCAACACTTCTGAAAAGCGCTGATTAAAGACTGTCACATCGAAAGCATCCTTGATATTTTCAACCAAGGTAAAAGCAATCCCTTCAGTCTCAACCTTATCCCCATTTACCTGAAATTCTGGGCCAGGAAACTTGTTATAGTTGTATAATTCAGGTGCAATTTCTTTACGCATAGTTTTCCTTTTCCACGATTACTTAACACTCTATTCTACCATATTTTCTAGCAGTTGGCACGAATATCCTGAAAATGAAAAAAGTCTGACGATTCTGTCAGACTTCTGCTTTATAACCTTAAAAAGAGAAGAACAATTCTTCCCTCCATATTTTATTATTTAGCTGCTGCGTAAAGCTCGTCTACTTTATTCCAGTTAATCACTGAGAAGAAAGCTTTGATGTAGTCAGGACGCACGTTGCGGTATTTCACGTAGTAAGCATGTTCCCATACGTCCAAGCCCAAGATTGGTTTTTTGCCTTCTGAGATTGGGGTATCTTGGTTTGCTGTAGAAGTCACTTCAAGCTTCCCTTCTTTGTTGACAATCAACCATGCCCAGCCAGAACCGAAACGAGTTGTAGCTACTGCTGTAAAGGCTGCTTGGAACTCTTCAAACGAACCAAATGTTGCATCGATTGCTGCTGCAAGTTCTGCTGAAGGAGCTGTTTTTTCAGGAGTCATCAATTCCCAGAAAAGAGCGTGGTTCAAGTGTCCCCCACCGTTATTGATAAGCGCTTGGCGGATATCAGCTGGGATAGATTCTACATCAGCAAGCAAGGCTTCAAGGTCTTCACCGATTTCAGGGTGTTTTTCAAGAGCAGCATTCGCATTGTTGACGTAGGTTTGATGGTGCTTGTCATGGTGCAAGTGCATTGTTTCTGCATCGATATATGGTTCCAAGGCGTCATACGCGTATGGAAGGTCTGGTAAGATAATAGCCATCTGTAATACCTCTTTTTCTTTCTATATGAAGATGATAACGCAATCATCCTTTTTTTTCAAGTTATATGCTCATTACGCTTGGCTAGATATCTGTAACAGCGCTCTCTCAAAAAGGTAGCCTTTTTCATAGACACCTGTCTTAATCTGATAGTCTGCTTCAATTAGATAAGAAATTGCTTGTTTGAGAAAACCTAAGGAAATCCCTCTCGAATCTCTCAGTGCAAACTTGATTTGATAAGGATTAGGATTGCGCCCCAAGTAAGTTCCCAGACTGCTTGCGATCTGCGATTCCGTCTGCCCAGACTCCGATAAAATTTTCACTTGGGTAAAGGTTCGGAACTGTCCTAACATGACCGCTATGAGCTTGATTTCGTCCTCCCCTTGCAAGGTCAAATCTCTAACCAAGTCACGCGCCTGGTCAATCTTTTTACCCAAGATAAACTGAGTCAAATCAAAAATATTGTCCTGTAAGGTCTTGGGAATAGCCTCGACAATATCCTTCTCCTCAATCACTCCGTCGGACTTATAAGACTGCAAAAAAAGGAGATTTTTCTGGATTTCACTAAATTGAAAACCAGACTTGATGAGTAGATTTTCAAAGGATTGCCCCACAAACTGCAGACCTTGTTTCTGGCTCCACTTTTGGAAATACTGGCGCAATTCTTGTTCCTTGGGTTCAATAGCATCAAAGACAGTCGCATCTCGTTTAAGCAATTTGACCAGCCGTCTCTTACTATCCAGTTTTCCTTCCGCAAATATCAATAACTTGGTTGTCGGCGAAGGATCGTCAAGGTATGCCTCAAATGACTTGAGCTCATCATCTGTTAAAAAACGTTTCTTGGCTGTTGTGACATCGACAAAATGATCTAATATCACGATTTTTTCATCCGCAAAGAAAGGGAGACTAACCAACTCCAACTCTAAGTCTTTATAAGCTACTTCTTTCATATCAAAGTAAGCAAAATTGAGATCAGCTGGATCATAACCAATCTGCTTCAACACTTGACTCTTCATAACTTCAAACTGACCCTGATCTGTCCCTGTAAATAGGTTCAAGCTAGATAGATTTGATAAAGTCAACTTCTGACTGTCTTCAATGGCTAGCATCTTCTCTCCTTTCTTCTTATTTTTTATTAAACTTAATCAATATAGCGCAATTTCCCACGGAAATCTTCTAGGCTCTCGTACCCTTTTTCCGCCATAATAGCTTTCAGTTCATTGGTAATGCGTTCAAAAGCACCAACGCCTTCCTTGTGGAGCGTCGTTCCTACTTGCACCATACTAGCACCACAGAGGATATGTTCAAAAGCATCACGACCCGTTAGAACACCACCCGTTCCAATGATTTGGATTTGCGGATTGAGACGTTGGTAGAAGGCATGGACATTCGCTAAAGCGGTTGGCTTGATATACTCTCCACCAATGCCACCGAAACCATTTTTAGGACGAATGACAACCGATTCATCTTCTATATAAAGACCGTTTCCGATAGAGTTGACACAGTTGACAAACTTGAGCGGATATTTGTTGAAAATAGCAGCTGCTTGATCAAAGTGAACAATATCAAAATAAGGTGGCAATTTGATCCCGAGAGGTTTGGTAAAGTAGGCAAATACCTCTGACAAGATACGGTCTGTTGTCTCAAAATCATAGGCAATCTGAGGTTTTCCTGGAACGTTTGGACAAGAGAGATTGAGCTCTGTCAGTCCTTTAAATTCACTCTCTTGAACTTTTTTCAAGATGGTATGTGTTTCTTCTGGAGACATGCCAACTAAAGATAGAAAGAAAGTTCGGTTTGGCTCTTTTTCCTGCAAGTCCAAAAGATAGTCCAGATAATAGTCTAAGCCATTATTTGGCAAACCCATAGAGTTGATAGAACCAAGTGGAACATCCTGGTAACGTGGCTCAGGATTGCCCTGACGAAAGTCCAAGGTCGCAGTCTTCGTAACAAAAGTTCCTGCTGCTGAGTTTTTGACCCCTTCTAGTTCCTCTATCGTCATACAAGCCACACCCGCTGCATTCATCAAGCAATTGTCAAACTCAAAGCCAGCTATTTGTGTTTTTGTTGATACCATGATTCTGATCCTCCAGATTCCTTTTATTTCTAATATTATACCATACTTTAAGGTTTTCTCTTTGAGAAAGTTATTTCTAGAGAAAACGTTCGTTTTTTGATAATGATCTTAGTATTTACTGAATGTAAATTGAAAGAATTTTTAGAAAATTTCTGTTTTTTTCTTTACAGTGAAAAAAAATTCTGCTATAATGGCTCATGTAATAAAATATGACAACAAAAGGAGAACGATATGACATCTGCTAAAGAATATATCCAAAGCGTGTTTGAAACTGTAAAAGCTCGTAACGGGCATGAGGCTGAATTTCTCCAGGCGGTTGAAGAATTCTTCAGTACCTTGGAGCCTGTCTTTGAAAAGCACCCTGAGTATATCGAAGAAAACATCTTGGCACGTATCACCGAGCCTGAGCGCGTGATTTCTTTCCGTGTTCCTTGGGTTGACCGTGAAGGTAAAGTACAAGTCAACCGTGGTTACCGTGTTCAATTCAACTCAGCTGTTGGACCATATAAAGGCGGACTTCGTTTCCACCCAACTGTAAACCAAGGGATCTTGAAATTCCTCGGATTTGAACAAATCTTTAAAAACGTCTTGACTGGCCTTCCTATCGGTGGAGGTAAAGGTGGATCAGACTTCGATCCTAAAGGAAAGACTGATGCTGAAGTGATGCGCTTCTGCCAAAGCTTCATGACTGAATTGCAAAAATACATCGGACCATCACTTGACGTCCCAGCTGGCGATATCGGTGTTGGTGGACGTGAAATTGGTTACCTTTACGGACAATACAAACGTCTTAACCAATTTGATGCGGGTGTCTTGACTGGTAAACCTCTTGGATTCGGTGGTAGCTTGATTCGTCCAGAAGCAACTGGTTACGGTTTGGTTTACTATACTGAAGAAATGCTCAAAGCCAACGGTAACAGCTTTGCTGGTAAGAAGGTTGTGATTTCAGGTTCTGGTAACGTAGCCCAATACGCTCTTCAAAAAGCGACTGAACTTGGTGCTACTGTTATCTCTGTATCTGACTCAAACGGTTATGTCATCGACGAAAATGGTATTGACTTCGATCTTCTAGCAGATGTGAAGAATAACCGTCGTGCACGTTTGACTGAGTACGCTGCTGAAAAAGCCACTGCTACTTACCATGAAGGTTCTGTATGGACTTATGCTGGAAACTACGACATCGCTCTTCCATGTGCGACCCAAAACGAAATCAACGGTGAAGCTGCTAAACGTTTGGTTGCTCAAGGAATTATCTGCGTATCAGAAGGTGCCAACATGCCTAGCGACCTTGATGCGATTAAAGTCTACAAAGAAAACGGAATCCTTTACGGACCAGCCAAAGCTGCCAACGCTGGTGGTGTAGCTGTATCAGCGCTTGAAATGAGCCAAAACAGCCTTCGCCTCTCATGGACCCGTGAAGAAGTTGATGGACGTCTCAAAGATATCATGACCAATATCTTTAATACAGCTAAAACAACTGCTGAAACATACGGTCTTGGTACTGATTATCTGGCAGGAGCCAATATCGCCGCCTTTGAAAATGTAGCCAATGCTATGATTGCTCAAGGTATTGTTTAAGATTCATTTGCTTAATCCTCAATCATTATGATTGGGGATTTTTATGTTGGCTTCAAAAAAGCTCACTATTTAAAATAGTCAGCTTAAAATCAAGATTTATTTTACTTCTACTAAGGCAAAAGACAGGCATTCAACTATTTCATTTACTGCTTCATCTATGTCTAGGTCCTCATTATCATTCAACATCATTGGAAGAGCATAAGAAAGACTCAAGGCTAAAATATAGCGAACAATTCTTTCGTTTGACCACTCTCGGATAACACCATTTTCTTTAAACTGATTCAGAACCGGACTAATTGACTTAATGATAGAGTGAACAATAACATTCCCTAACTGGTCAGAAATCGTTTCATCAATAAAAGAACGGTTCAAGAGAATTTTAACTTGCATTTGATTCTCCTGAATGAAAACTAGTCTATCCCGAACAATACTTCTTAAAAATAGCGGAAAAGACTCTTGGTTTGCTGTAAATTTCTTCTCAGAAAAATCAGCAATAACATCTGGAATAACTTGCTCAAGAAAAGTCGACAAAATTGCTTCTAAGATGCCTTCCTTGGTTTTAAAGTAACTAAAAACGGTCCCTTCTGAAACTCCAGCCTCCTTAGCAATAAGGCTTGCTGTTGTATTTTCAAAGCCAATTTCTGAAAATAACTTTAGACTTGATAATAGTACTTGACGTTGTTTTAAACTCAGGTTGCTATTTTCTAATGTCTGGGCATACTTTTCTTCTAAACTTTCCATTACTAGCACCTCTCTGCTACTCTCTTACTTTTACAACTTTCTTACCTCGAGTATGTCCCGACTTCAGGCTACGATATGCCTCTCTAACAGACTTTAGAGAAAAATCATAAACCTGATCAATATTCAGCCGAACCTTCCCATCTGAGACCATTTCCGCTAGAACTCTAAAATCATCATATGTGGAATGTCTCGGACCCGTGAACTGAGCTCCTCTTATCATAACATATGGTGAAGGTACTAGCGTTCCAATAGCCGTGCCCTTCAATCCCAAACTGAAAGCCAATTTAACATAATCACTTCCATAGCAATCCAAGAATTTTGTAATTGGCTTTGCACTTGCTGATAGAAGAGCATTCTGGATGTTCTCTTCGTAGGCTACCGGTATAGCACCTAAAGACTTCAGATAATCTGAATTCTTCTTACTTGCAATTCCGATAACTGTTGCACCCTTAGCAACTGCATACTGTACTGCAATACTTCCAATACCACCTGCCGCCGCTGAAATCACTACAACATCTTTAGGATTTAAGTTGATTCTTCTAAAAGCACCACCCACTGTTAGGGAAGCCACTCCCATAGTAGCAGCATGGTTCATATCAATCATCTCTGGTTTCAACACAATTTCTGATTCATTGACACAAACTTCTGTTGCCAAAGCTCCCCTCTTGGTCCCCAATCCAGGGTCACTGATCATTGTACCAAAAACCTTATCGCCTACTGCAAACCGCTTTACTCCTTCACCGATTTCTGTGATAACTCCAGCAAAATCCCGACCAACACCTCTTGGAAAAAGAGATGATTTTGACTCAAACCAACTACTTGGCTTCCTGAGTTTTGTCATAAAAGATAGAAATCGGAGTGGCTTTGCACCTTCAAAAGTCTTATAATCAATAGGATTTAAACCAACTGCATGAACTTCTACCCTAACTTGATTCACTTTCAAAGAATCAGATTTAATGTTCACTAAATCTAACACTTCTTCATCACCGAAACGACTATATTGTATTGCTTGAACAACCATTGTATGAACTCCTTTACACATCTACAAAATTGAGTGAGCACTCAATCATTTTTCTCGATTATACACTTATTCTTCATAGATTTCAACTATACTGTTTCCAAAACTTTTAACTAAGTTAGCTACTCATGATAAAAATAGAGCTATTTTCCCTTATGAAAGATTATCAAACTAGAACTCAAAGAAATCCGACTGCTTATAAAAGCAGCCGGATTTTTATATATCTAATTTTTCAAAAAATTTGCCTATTGACTGCTTTTCTTTTAACTTCTCCAGTAGCTCATTCTCCAGAAAAGGACTTAGTTCGTCAAAATCTTGACAAACCTTAAAAACAATCTCTCTGTCCAACTGACCATAAACTAATTCGTAATAGTCCTTATTATGCTGCCAGTTCTGGTCATAATTGACATCTGTCCGTTGATAGTAAACGATGTTTTGCTTCGGAGTCAGGTAAATCTTCTGTGTTAGAATGCTTTTCTGATCTTTAGATAACTTGCTACGGCTGAAAATCTTAACACCTTGAAAAATCTTGCGCTCATGAATTCCTTGATCTGTCACCTTCAATTCAATTCTTTTATAGTGCATATAGTCACCTCCAGAAATTACCTACATTATATCAAACTCTGGTAGATTTGCAAGCAAAAGTGTCATTTCCAAAAGTCTTTCGTCGCCTCTAAAATCTCTTCTGTAGGTGTCACTGTAGCCTCAATAATGCTCTTGCCAGTCTTTTTCAGATAAGCTTGTATCAAATGATAACCATAAGCATAGCCCGCAGCATAGGGCATTCCAACCGGTATTTGACCTTGAATCTCAGCAATTTCATCACCGTAGAGATAAGGAGCCATTTCTGCCATCCCAGTTAGCTGAAGCTGACTTGAGATGATGGGCTTAATCTCTTCTAACTGCTCTGGACTGGTTGAAGTGACCCAAGGCCCAATGAGATCTTTGCCATAGAGCTCAGCTGCAAAAGACTCTGCCAATCCTTCACTGACTACCCAGTCTGCTAGTGTCGTCTGCTGGTTCCATTTGATAAATTGGAAGCGGACATTATGATTGCACTCGTGGGCCAGAGCCGCTTGCACACGTGGCAAAGTATAGTCATTCGGTAGCAGACTAAGCATGAGGTAACCTGGAATTCCACCATCTCCGCTATAACCCTTATTGAGCTGTAACATGGCCTTTTCAGGGTTGCCCAATAAAATAGTAAAATGGTAATCCTCAACCTCTAAATCATAGCCAGCTTGCTCAAAAAGACCAATACTCCTCTTGATGGTATCTTGACAATTTTGCCAGAGTTGATCAGAACTTAGAGCGTCGATAGCCGGTCTATCCTTTTCCGAGAGAGTTGCAGGCAACTGATTCATAAAGCCAAGTAGAAACAGAGCATCAAATCCTCCAGGATACTTCGCTTTTAAAGGAATGTGTTGAGTTTGGTATTTCGTTGCAAAAGGTGCTAATATTTTGGCTCGAAAGCAACCTTCTCTCTTTTCTAAGGGTAGCTCTAGCATCTCTTGATAAACTTTATCTGAACGAATCATATTGATTTTCATAGTAATCTCCTTTCTTATCTACTATTAGTATAATCCCTTACCCAAGGTCAGGGTCAAGAAGAAAATTGAATTTCTATCAAAATTCTAGTAACTTTTGGAAAAAATGACATACTAAATCTTTCGTATCAGACTATAATTTCAAGTAGGTTTACCCATTTTAAATCAAAACGATCGAGGTTTTTTTGAAGCTTCATCTTCTATCAAAACTTCTTCTTCCATAGCATTTTTTATTTTTTTGCCCAAAGATAATAACGTTTCTACATCAGAGGGTTTGCTTGTCCCGAGAGGATTCCAAGTAGAAGATGATAAACTTTCATATTCCTTAGACCGAACTCGAAATTTAATGTTATCCCCCTTGGTGTCTATGTCTACATTTAAGGCTCTCGCCCCCAGTTTAGGCTCCTTATTTTTTATCCTACAGAAAACAACTTCTCCTGATACAATCTCCTTTCCATCACACCAAATCCTAATATTTCTTCCAGATAATTCTACGACAAAATTCTTCACTAGATTACCTTGTATTTTTTTAATTAAAAGAAAACTAATACCAAAAAATACTAATACTATCGTATAAAGAAAAAGAGGTTGTGATTTAAAAAAATCATTCAGTTTTAAATAGAATATAGCCAACTGTATTCCCAATACAGGAAGCATGAGGAACATGGGAAAAAGGATACCAATTATTATATCTGATTTTGCTGTTGTCGCTGTAAATTCATATCTTTCCATCAATATCACCTTTATAACATTTCCTTTTTATAGGACATTAATCCCATACTAAGACGGATGCATCAGGGAGTTCAATCTCCCTTTCCCCTAGCAAAGATAAATTTTGAACTATTCTAAGGATATTGTACCACTATTTCTGCAAAAAATACCTTAGCAAACATAATCTCCTTCCACAGATACATCATCGCTTTATCGAGCGTTGGAGTTTGATTGACATGGTTCTCTAATCAAACTCCAGAACTTTATGATGAAAATCTTATGGAACAACTGGAGACACTTTATAAATTTTCTCTTTTCAATTATAAAGAAAACCGCTAATCCTAAGAATAGCGGTTTAATCATGTTTTTAAGCTACTAATGTAGTTGCTCTATTATTTAAGAGTAACTGAAGCTCCAGCTTCTTCCAATTTAGCTTTGATTTCTTCAGCTTCTGCAGTTGGAACGCCTTCTTTGATGACACCTGGTGCACCATCAACAAGTTCTTTAGCTTCTTTAAGTCCAAGACCAGTGATTTCACGTACAGCTTTGATAACGCCAACTTTTTTGTCACCAGCAGCTGTCAATTCAACGTCAAATGAATCTTTAGCAGCACCAGCGTCAGCAGCACCAGCTGCAGCTACAGCTACAGGAGCAGCTGCAGTTACACCAAATTCTTCTTCGATAGCTTTTACAAGGTCGTTCAATTCAAGGATTGAAGCTTCTTTAATTTCAGCAATAATGTTTTCAATGTTCAATGCCATTGTTATTTCCTCCAAATAAGTTTTTAATTATAATAGTTTTTTCGTAGCTATGCTACGCTGCGTAGCTTAAGATTAAGCTGCGTCTTCTTTGTTGTCTGCAACCGCTTTGACTGCAAGAGCAACGTTGCGCACTGGCGCTTGAAGTACAGAAAGGAGCATAGAAAGAAGTCCTTCGCGGTTTGGAAGAGTTGCAAGAGCAACGATTTCTTCTTTAGATGCGACAGCGCCTTCAATTGCACCACCTTTGATTTCAAGTGCTTCAGCGTTTTTAGCAAAGTCGTTCAAGATTTTCGCTGGCGCGATAACATCTTCATTAGAAAATGCTACGGCAGATGGTCCAACAAATACTGATGCAAGATCTTCAAGACCAGCTTTTTCAGCTGCACGACGCAAGATTGAGTTTTTAATAACTTTATACTCAACTTCGCTTCCACGAAGCTCACGACGAAGAACTGTATCTTGATCAACTGTCAAACCACGAGCGTCTACAACGACGATAGATGCAGCAGCTTTCATTTTTTCAGCTACTACGTCAACTAGTTCCGCTTTTTTAGCAATAATTGCTTCACTCATTAGTGTGTTCACCTCCGTAATTATTTTGCTTGGGGAATTTTTTCAAAAGAAAAACGCGCCCAAACCTAGACACGAAAGTACAATACGCTTCTTTTTACATGATACGTTTTGTCCTCGGTAGGATCTTTATGAGTCGAGCTCCCCTACTGTCTTAGGCAGTTTTTTCAAACCGTATATAAGTATAGCATAGACAAAAAAAGAATGCAAGATTTTTGCAAACTTTTTTTGAAATTTTTTTAAATTTCTACTGTCAAAACTTGACCTTCCTTGACAACCTGCTCTCCTGCAATATAGACATCATCAACATCACTGGATTTGACTGCGTATACGAGGTGAGAGAGCATATTTTTCTGAGGTTGGAGATGGATTTTTCCTTGAGGATTAATGACCAGAAAATCTGCCTGCTTACCAACTTCCAGACTTCCTATCTGATCTTCCATCCCAAGAACCTTAGCACCTTCGATTGTCAGTGCCTTAAGGGCTGTCTCGATAGGGAATTGGCTGGCATCTCCACTCTTCATTTTCTGAAGGAGGGCTGCTGTCCGTCCTTCCTCAAACATATCTAGATTGTTATTGGAAGCAACCGAGTCAGTCGCAATCCCCACTGCTACTCCTGCTTTTTGGAGTTGGATGATTGGAGCGATTCCTGAGGCCAGTTTTAGATTACTGATAGGATTGTGGGCGATAGCCACTTGAGAGGTTGCCAAACGTTCAATTTCTTGTTCGTTTAGTTCGACCCCATGAGCAAAAACAGACGGATAATCTAAGTAACCCAGTTCTTCTAGAAAGGCGAGGGGGCGTTTGCCATAACGTTTCAGGATAATTCCTGATTCCTCCTTGGTCTCCGCCACATGGATGTGGATGGGAATGTCCAGCTCTTTTGCCATATCTAAGCTCGCTTCCAGCAAGTTTCTACTACAACTGTAGGGAGAATGTGGAGCTACCATAACCTTGAAATTTGAATTTTCATATCCTAAGATTTCCTCTATGATGGACCGTGTTCTACTTATGGTCTCAGCAGTTGTTTCTGTCCCTGAAGAAAAGAGGGTCGGTGAGAAATAACAACGCATCTTAGATGCCTTAACTACCTGATAAATTCTCTCAATATCCACACCATTAGGATTATACATATCGTTGAAGGTTGTTGTCCCTGACTGGAGCATCTCTGTCAGAGCTTCTTTGACTGCCTTGGTAGTCATATCGGGAGTAAATCCTGCTTCTGCTGGCCAAATATAGTTATTGAGCCATTCATGGAGATTACTATCATCCCGGATCCCTCGCAAGCCTGTCATAGCAGAGTGGGTATGGCAATTGACCAAACCAGGCATAATCCAGCCTCCTTGATAGTCTATAATCTGCTCAGCTTGCTCTAAAATCTCTGGCTTTTCTTGACCGACATAGACAATTTGGGAATCCTTAACGGCTAAGACACCATCCAAATAAACATGGAAATCTTGATCACAAGTCACGATATTTACATGCTGATAGACTTTCATTGTTTTCTCCTTCTAAGACCCTGATTTTTCTAGCTATTGTAACAAAAAAGTCACCCGAAGGCAACCTTTTTTGTCCATAAGATTTCAAAATAGAAAGGATTATTCATAGCTAAAAGCTGCTGCTTTTTGCATTTGGTAATACTTGCCCTTTCTAGCCATGAGCTCTTGATGATTGCCATGTTCCACAATGTCACCATCTACCAAGACAAGAATCAAATCCGCATCCTGAATGGTTGACAAACGGTGAGCAATGATAAAACTTGTGCGCCCCTTCATGAGTTTGGCAAAGGCATCCTGAACTAGCACTTCTGTCCGTGTATCGATGGATGATGTCGCCTCGTCTAAGATAAGAATCTTTGGGATAGCTAGAAAGACTCGGGCGATGGTCAAGAGCTGAGCTTGACCGACAGAGAGAGATTCCCCTGAATTTTCCAACTTAGTATCGTATCCCTGTGGCAACTGTTGGATGAAAAAGTCTGCATTGGCTGCCTTTGCAGCAGCAATCACCTGCTCCCGACTGGCATCAGGATTTCCAAAGGCAATATTATCATGAATGGTTCCTTGCTTGAGCCAGGTTTCTTGGAGCACCATGCCAAACTGCTGTCTCAATGACGCTCGGGTATAGTCGTAAATGGAACGACCGTCTAGCAAGATATCTCCCGAGTTAATGGGATAAAAACGCATGAGGAGATTGATAAGAGTTGACTTACCAGCACCTGTCGGACCAACGATAGCTACCTTGCTACCAGCTGGGATATCGATAGACAAATCCTTAATCAAGATCTTCTCAGGATTGTATCCAAAAGAAATATGTTTAAAGGAAATAGCTCCCTTGACTTGGTCGCTGGTCAAGACTTCCTTACCTGTTTCAACAACCTCAGGACTTTCTAAAACAGCATAAACACGCTCTGCACAAGCGAGAGCACTTTGCAACTCAGCTAGCACTGAAGAAATATCGTTAAAGGGCTTGGTATACTGCTGAACATAGTTCAAAAAAGTTACTAAACGTCCGATGGTCAAGGTTGAACCCATCATGATACGATAAGCTCCTACTCCAGCTAGAAGCGCATAAATGAGCGCATTGACAAAGCGAGTTGAAGGATTAACCGTTGATGAATAAAAGATGGCTGACTGAGAATAACCTGCGTAGTTGCCATTCGCCTCGTGCAGTCTTTGGATAAACTCTGTCTGAGCATTAAAGGACTGGATAATAGTCTGCTGGCTAAGCGATTCTTCAATCAACTGAGTCTGAATCCCCCTGGTCTCTGTTTGCTTCTGAAAGAGATGATAGGAACGTTTGGCAATAAAGCGTGAAATCACCATGGACAGTGGCGTCAACAACAAGACCAAGAGGGTCATGAGGAGGTGAATTTGGAGCATGGCTAGAATACTAACCAAAATTATCAAAACACCAATGAAAAATTGGTTAAAAATCATGGTCAAGCCGGCTGCCAGCTGTTCTATGTCTGTAGTCACACGACTAACCATCTCTCCACTGCCCTGCCGATCCACAAAAGCAATCGGTAAACGATGGAGTTTATGAATGATTCGCTCTCGTAAATCTTTAGTATAAGAGAAGATTAGGCGATTATAAAGAAGAGGATTGGCCCATTGTACCAGAGTATTTCCTATGACTACCAAAATCATCTGGATGAAAATCTGCCAAAAAACTGGTGATGAACCAGCCACCAGGACCTGGTCAATGACCTGCCCAATTAGAATAGGTAGGTAAATTGATAAACCAACTTGGGCAATAGTTCCTAGAAAGGCTAGGAAAAGGAGGAAGGGATGGCTTGCTAAATCTATGGCCAAACGTTTGAGCGTCTGGTTTGCGGTTTGTCGTTTCATGCTAGTCCTCCTTTCCATGTTGGGATGCATTGATTTCGCGATAGACTTGGCTAGTCTTCATCAATTCCTCGTGCTTGCCAACAGCTAGTAACTCACCTTTTTCCAAGAGGAGAATCTGGTCAGCCATCTGAAGTGTAGACGTTCGTTGAGAAATCAAGATTAAGCTCGTATTTGGCAGATTTTCTCTAATAGCTTTCAAGAGCTTGGACTCGGTAATGGTGTCGAGGGCCGAGGTCGCATCATCTAGGATGAGAAATGGAGCTTGGCGCAAGACTGCTCGGGCAATAGATAGCCTTTGTTTTTGTCCGCCTGAGAAATTTCGCCCTCCTGCCTCAACAGTGGCATCCAAAAGTCCTTCCTTTTCACTGACAAAATCCTTAGCTTGCGCAATTTCCAAGGCCTGCCAGAGTTCTTGGTCAGATACTTCTTGATTGAAACCTAATGTCAAATTGGAACGAATAGTTCCTTTAAAGAGTTCGACTTTTTGAGGTACATAGGCAATCCAAGACCGCCACTGCTCAAGATTACGAGGACTACGTCCATCTCGATAAAGGTCAATGCTCCCCTTATCTACTGGATAAAGACCAAGTAAGACTTGCACCAAGCTTGATTTACCTGAACCCGTACCCCCAATGATACCAAGGATTTGCCCTTGCTTCATATTAAAGGAAATATCTCTCAGAGAAGGTTGAGCCGCATCAGGATAGGTAAAGGTTAATTCTTTGACTTGCAAAACCCGATCACTGGTAACTTGTTTTTGTTCTAATTCTGAATGAATATCCTCTGGAGCTTCGGCGAAGACTTCCTCGATTCGCTTGGCTGAGATATAGGATTGGTTGAGGGAATTGATCAGCATGGCGAGCTTAACCAATTCCACCAAAATCTGCAAGAGGTAGTTGATAAGAGCAATGAGAGCACCTTGACTGAGTAAACCTCCTTGAATAGAAATATAGCCCTGCCAGATGATAACGAGGAGAGTCCCATTGACAATCAGATAGGTCAGAGGTGTTAATAAACTAGACCAGAAGCCTGTCTTTTCTTGTAATCTAGCATAGACTTGGTTAAGGGTTTGAAAAATCTGTAACTCTCGTTTTTCCTGGCCAAAAGCACGAATAACTCGCATTCCTTGCAATTGCTGGCGCGTTTCCTGAACCAGCTGGTCCGTTTTCTTTCTGAGACTACTGTAGAGAGGATTGACCAGTCGAGAGAGACCGACAATGACAATGGTCAGAATGACAACCATGACTAAGAACCAGAAAGTCAGCTCAGCTGAGATGCGATAGGCCATAAAAATGGCTCCAAAAACGATAATAGGCGCTCGCAAAAAGAGACGCAGGAATTGATTGATCCCAGTCTGAATCTGGTAAGTATCCGAAGTCAAGCGAGTCACCAAGCTAGAAGTTGTCAAACGATCTCTGCTATCCTTGGGTAAGGAAAGAATATGACGATAAAGGTCATCTGTCAATTCCTTGGCAAAACCCACCGCAGCCTTAGCTGAGTAAAACTGGGCTACCAAGGCCACTAAAACACCAATCACGGCAAAGATAAGGAGCAGGCCAATCTGCATCCAGAGGTGTCCTTGATCTCTCTGAGGCAAGGATTGGTCAACAATCCCTGCAATCACCATGGGAACCAAGAGCTCAAACACAGCTTCTAACAGCTTGAACAAGGGTGCTAAAATCGATTCCCTGATGTAGGGTTTAAAGTATGATAGTAGGTGTTTCATAGTTCTCTTCTATTCTTATACTCAATGAAAATCAAAAAGCAAACTAGGAAATTAGCCGCAGGCTGTACTTGAGTACGGCAAGGCGACGTTGACGTGGTTTGAATTTGATTTTCGAAGAGTATTATTCTGGAAATGAAGAAAGTGGGAAGCGCCCACCCTCAGTTTTATTTGTTTAAGTAAGGTAATAGATAGCCATATCCTGCTTTTTCCATCTCATCCTTGGCTACAAAGCGTAAGGAAGCAGAATTAATACAGTAACGCAGACCACCTAACTCCTGAGGTCCATCTGTGAAAACATGACCCAAGTGAGCATTACCTGACCGAGAACGAACCTCGATTCGCTCCATTCCATGACTCAGGTCCTTGTAGTAGTGAATCAATTCCTTAGAAATCGGACGACTAAAACTTGGCCAACCACAACCTGAAGCGAACTTATCCTTGGCAAAAAAGAGTGGCTCGCCAGTCGTGATGTCTACATAAATCCCTTCTTCAAAGGTCTGGTCATAAGCATTGCTAAATGGAGCCTCTGTTGCAGCTTCTTGGGTGACACGGTAAGACTCTGCTGACAAACTTTCCCTTAACACTTCTTGACTAGGCTTTTCATAATTTGAGGCGTCAATCAATGGCTTCTCAGCATCTGTCACATCGATATGACAATAACCTGAAGGATTTTTCTTGAGATAGTCTTGGTGGTAGTCTTCAGCCAAAATGTAGTGCCGAAGTTTCTCCACCTCTACTGCAATCTTTCGACCCAGCATACGCTCCTGCTCCTGCACCACTGTGTAGATAGCCGGCAAGTCTGCTTCATCCTGATAATAGATCCCAGTTCGATATTGGCGACCACGGTCATTCCCCTGCTGGTTAATAGACAAGGGATCAATAACACGGAAATAATAAAGCAAAATCTCTCTTAGTGACACTACTTTCTCATCATAAATCACTTGAACAGTCTCTGCATGGTCTGTTTCCTTGAGCAACTGGTAATTAGTTGTTTCGACTTGCCCATTAGCGTAGCCTACACTGGTTGCTAGCACTCCAGAAATACGGGAAAAATATTCCTCTAAACCCCAAAAACAACCACCTGCTAGATAAATTTCTGCCATCTTTGTTTCTCCTTTATCAAGTTTTTAACTAATACTCTTCGAAAATCTCTTCAAACCACGTCAGCGTCGCCTTAGCGTATATATGTGACTGACTTCGTCAGTCTTATCTACAACCTCAAAACAGTGTTTTGAGCTGACTTCGTCAGTTTCATCTACAACCTCAAAACCATGTTTTGAGCAACCTGCGGCTAGCTCCTAGTTTGCTCTTTGATTTTCATTGAGTATAAACTTCTTTTCAAAAAAAGGATAGGAAGCCCTCTAATCAAGAGTTTCCCCATCCTATCTTCTATTTCTTTACTTTGTTTCGACACGGACACCTTGGGTATCAACTTTCAAATTATGAAGTTTGCCTTTGAAAGGTTGCTTTTCCAATTCTGCCTTAATCTTCGGTATCTTGTCGTGAGAAGCTAAGACCATAACTGTTGGCCCAGCACCAGAGAGGTAGGTTGCATAGGCACCATTCTCTTTAGCTACTTGCTTAATCGTCGCAAATTCACGGACCAGACTTTGACGATAGCGCTCGTGGAAGAGGTCTCCCTCAATCGCTTGGCCAGCTGTCACCATATCTCCTGCTAACAAGGCTGCAACCGCCACATTGGCGATAGAACTAGCTGCAACAGCTTCCTTGTAGGACAATTTCTTAGGCAAGACACCACGGCTGTCTCGGGTACGCAATTCATAGTTGGGAATGTAAGCTAAAAAATCACACTCTGGGAAGTCTGCCACAATCGCAGAGACTTGACCTTCAACTGAACTTGCAATAACGAGATTACCATAAATGGCTGGAGCTACATTATCAGGATGCCCTTCAATCTTGGTAGCCAACTGCAATTTGTCGTGGTTAGATAAGTTGAGATTGCCCAGTTGGTTGGCCAGTTCAATCCCAGCAACGATAACCGAGCTTGAAGAACCCAAACCACGCGCCAAGGGAACATCGCTGGTCATTTTCAAACGTCTCGGTTGCAAGTCAGGCGCAATTTGCAAGGCAATCTTGAGCAAGAGATTACGCTCGTCATGGGGAATCCATTTGCCAATCTGGTGTTCAATCAGCCACTCATCCCGTTCTTCACAGATCTCAATTTGAAGATACTTGGTAACAGCTACACCGACCGAGTCAAAACCTGGCCCAATATTGGCACTGGTTGCAGGTACAATAATCTTCATCTTATTCTCCTAACACCTTGAAGGTATTCAAGAGGTCAAATTCTGAAGCTTTGGCCAACTCTGCTGAAACATTCTCAAGTTGCGCTTTATTAATCTTATGAGTGATAATCACTACATGCGCCTTGTCACCCTCTTTGCCATCTTGGAGGATTTGCTTGAAGGAAATATCTTGAGCGTTGAAAATCTCAGCCAATTTCAAGACCTGACCTTTTGAGTCTGGAGCCAAGATTGAGAAGTAGTAATTAGCTTTAACATCTTCAGGATTTGCCAAAACTAGGTCACGGCTATATTCGTTGAAGTCTTTACCAATAGTACCATCATTCAAGCGACGAACGATACGGACAATATCTGCTACAACACTTGTCGCAGTTGGTTTTTGACCCGCACCTGGTCCGTAGTACATAGATTCACCGATGCCGATAGACTCCACAAAGACTGCGTTCATTACCCCATTCACACTGGCAAGTGGATGTGCTTTAGGAAGGAAGGTCGGAGTTACTTCCGCAGCAATACCTGAAGGAGTTTCCTCGATAGAACCAACCAATTTCACTACATAGCCAAGGTCTTGGGCTACAGCTACGTCTTCTGGTGTGATGTTGCGGATTCCCTTGTGGGCTACATCGTCAAAGGCAACCTTCATACCAAAAGCAAACTGGCTCAAAATCACCATCTTGTAGGCTGCGTCAATCCCATCCACGTCATTTGTAGGGTCGCTTTCTGCAAAACCAAGTCTTTGTGCTTCAGCCAGAGCATCATCATAAGACCAGCCTTCTTCTACCATCTTGGTCATCATGAAGTTAGAAGTTCCGTTAACAACACCAAGAACGCGCGTAATTTTGTCAGAAGCTAATGAATTTGCCAAGGTACGAAGAATTGGAATCCCACCAGCTACTGCTGCTTCGTAGTAAAGTGCTACGTTGTGGGTTTTGGCGATTTCTAGCAATTCTGCACCATGGACAGCCAAAAGGTCCTTGTTTGCAGTAACAACGTGTTTTCCAGCTTCTAAGGCACGAGTGATAAAGGTTTTAGCTGGTTCGATACGCCCCATCAATTCCACTACGATAGTAATGTCTTGATCTGATAAAATATCATCTACATTGGTTACAAAGTTAAAGTCATTTCCTGCTGCAAGCAAGCGGTTCTTTTCATCTTCATCCTTGACCAATACCTTGGCCACTTCAATCTCCGAATGAGCTGACTGAACGATTTTTTCTCCATTTTCCTTTAGAAGGAAAGGCACACCACTTGCAACGGTACCAAATCCAAGTAAAGCAATTTTAACTGTCATGTTTGTCTCCTAGAAATTTTCTGATATAGCCATTATAACAGAATTTTGTGAAAATTCCTATTATAGTAAATCACTATTTCAGTCTAGTAAAGAAAAAACGAATCCCATGATTCGTCTTTCTTGATAAATGAAAATTGATTTTGAAAATTATGAACGAATCTTTTGCAGACCGATAACTGCGTCATGGTTAATCAATATTTGCCCATACTCTTGCAAGACTGAACGACTGATGTCACTGTCGTCTGCAAACTCACGCATACGAGCCAAGAGCCAGGCTGGATATGGACTTGGATGATTTTCCACATCAACTAAGATTGTCAAATAATAGTGTCCATTCATCTTATAGAGTTCAGAGGTTTCCATCTGGTAGTTAACCGTCTTTGCAAAAGCAACTAAGTCAGCAAGGCTTACAAAGCGCAGGATATAGTAGATATAAGGTTCTTTCTTACTCTCCGTCTCCTTGTCTGCCTGCTCTTGCTCTTCTTCCTTTGCTTCGACCTGCTCTAGAGATTGGATAGCTTCAATATCGTCCTTGGTCTTATCTGCAATGCTCTTTTCCAAGGTTTTGAGAAATTCATCCGGCGACATTTGGGCTAATTCTTCCATATCTGGCAGATCCGTCAAATCTTCAAAATCCAGATTCTGGTCAATCTTGGACTTGGTCACAAAGACGTCGACCTTGTCAGGTTTTGGCGTCACACGGAAACTCAGCATGCCACTATCCAAGAAATTGTCTGGCATCTCTAATTCATCTAAAATAGCATAGAAAAACTCTTCGGTTTTTTCCTGAGGAACGAGAAAGTCTGCAATCTCCATTCCTCGATCCATTAAATCATCTAAAGTCATTGTAATTTTTAGTGTTGTATCACTAATTTGTTTCATCTTCATATCTAGTAACCTCTTACTTTCAGTCTATCTATTATACTAGATTTTTACGATTTTATCAA
This sequence comes from Streptococcus oralis subsp. tigurinus, assembly GCF_002096275.1. GTDB lineage: Bacteria > Bacillota > Bacilli > Lactobacillales > Streptococcaceae > Streptococcus > Streptococcus oralis_CN. Next base: position 33,039 of record NZ_NCUG01000013.1, read on the forward strand.
AAGAATGAAGCGAGAATATTGTATATTTAGAGTTAACTTTATAATATTAGCGTCAATATAAAACTTAAAAAACACCTTAAAATCAGGTTTAGTCCTACCTGCTTCTAAGGTGTTTACACATCACATTTATTCCTCAATCATATGGTGTGAAGAATTATCCTCAACATGAGATGAATTCTCAGTCGAAGTAGAAGTTTCAGTTATCTGTTCTTTCTTATCTTGCTCCACTGCTACCGTGGTTTGACTTATTTTCCAAATTCCTTCTTCGTTTACCTTGTAACCATCAGGTGTTGTTGTGTTCTTCAACAAAGAACCATCAGCTTGGAAATAGTACCAATTACCATCAATCTGTTTCCAACCCGTTTGCATAGCTCCGGATTCATCAAAGTAATAATGATCACCATTTACTTTATGAAGGCCAACCAACATGATTCCATCTTCAGGATTTAGATAATACCAGACGCCTTTGTATTTTATCCAGCCAGTTTTCATGGCTCCATTTGATTCAAAGTAACGATAATGATTATCAAACCATTTCCAGCCAGTTTGCATGGCACCAGATCCGCTAAAGTAATATTGCTTACCATCTACTTGATGAAGGCCGACTAACATAACGCCTTCCTTACCTTCAAGATAATACCAAGCATCACCATCTTTCAACCAACCAGTTTGGAGTGCGCCCGACGTAGCGTAATAATGCCAAGAATCATTTGACCACTGCCATCCAACTTGCATAGTACCTGCTGAGCTGAAGAAATAGTTCTTACCGTCAATCTCTTTAGATCCTACAGTCATGATACCCGTTTCTGGATCCAAATAATACCATGATTCTTTATCTTTCAACCAACCAGTTTTCATAGCTCCAGAACTTGCAAAATAGTTCCAGTGACCATCAACAAAGGCCCAGCCTGTTTGCATGGCACCACTAGCATTCAAATAGTAACGAACACCATTGATATCTTGGCTTCCAGTTAACATGATGCCATCTTTATCCAAATAATACCATGTTTCCTGATCCTTGGTCCAACCAGTTTTCATAGCTCCAGAACTTGCAAAATAGTTCCAGTGACCATCAACAAAGGCCCAGCCCGTCTGCATGGCACCACTAGCGTTCAAATAGTAACGGACACCATTGATATCTTGGCTTCCAGTTAACATGATGCCATCTTTATCCAAATAATACCATGTTTCCTGATCCTTGACCCAGCCGGTTTTCATAGCACCAGAACTTGCAAAATAGTTCCAGTGACCATCAACAAAGGCCCAGCCTGTTTGCATGACACCTTCTTGATTAAAGTAGTATGTGCTTCCATTGATATTCTTTTTACCGACAGTCCGTAATCCATCCTCATCATAGAAATACCAATCTGAGTCAACCTTTTGCCAAGTTGAAGGATTACCTGCTGTTTGGAGTGCACCACTTTCGCTAAAGAACATCTTCTTACCATTAAAGACTTGATAGCCTGTTAGCATCTTACCATCTTTATCAAATAGGTATTTCTGCCCCGCAATTTCTAAGAGTTCATTATAGCTTCTTGCTCCCGTTGATGTGATATAGTACCAATTACCATCTTGGTTAAACCAACCAGTTTCTCGCATGTCACCGTTGTTATTTAGGTAATACCAGTTTCCATCAATTTTTTCTCTAGAATCTTTCAAATGCAACCATTTGCCAGCTTGCATTTGTCCTTGTCCATTAAAGAAATAATAAACACCGTCTATTTTTCGCCAACCAATCGTCATTTCATCATCGGACAAGCGATATTTCCAGTAACCATCTTCTTTATACCATTTTTCTCTAACTGTCGGTATATCGGGAAAAACTTCCGAAACGTTAGTAAATCCTTCTTTATCTATATCAAAAACAGTCGCATCTTTGGTATGACTATAAGCTTTTACTATTTTTATATTCTTTTCTCGAAGTAGAGCTCTAGTGGATTCACGATTAATATCTGATCCACTTGTCTGAACAACAATACTTGGTGATAAATTATTAATAAAGCTAACTGTATTTGAAATTGTCGCATCATAATGATGGTTCCATTTCATCATATCAACCTTACCGATAACCGGGCCTAACTTATCTTCTGCTCCTTCGGCATTGTCCAAATCTCCACCTAGATAGATTCTCTTTCCAGCTACAGTAACAACAGCAACTATTGAGTTTGAATTATCATCGAAAACCTTTTTAAGCTTTCCTTCACTGTCATACTCATTTTTGTAGTTATAAAGCTGAATATCCATATCACCCATGGTAAAGTGGCTGTCGTTGTCAGAGATATCTTGTATAAGATTTACACCACGTTCAAGAGCTGTTTTAACCGCATTATCATAGTTATAGAGATTATCCCACAACCTCCACTGTGTTGTAATGCGTTCATCTGAGTATCTTTTCAGATAAAATTTATCAACAGGATAATGTTTTAGTACTTCATCTGCAGAACCAATATGATCACTGTGGACATGAGTACCCAAGATAAAATCTAATTTTTCAACACCAACCTGTTTCAGATGACGGAACAATCGATCCTCTAAAACTTGATCATTGTCCATGGTAATTCCCCATCTATCTGGATAACGTGGATTGCTTCCATCTGGGAAATCATAATCTTCACCCATATCAATTAAAGCAAAGTGTCCTTTGCTTTCTAAGAGAATGGCATCACTCCCTGACTTAGATTTTAAATTAATAAAGTGGATTCGATTACCATCCCCTGCGGAAATGGTATCCGCATCGACTGATGATAATTTGGCAGTCATAATTAAAGTACATATGAGAAAACTAAATAATATTAACTTTCTTATCTTTGTATTCTTCATTGTATATCACACATTCCTTTATTATTTCTATGAACCATCATTTTAGCCTATTTTCATATCCTGCTTTGTATATGAATAGTACTATCCTGATTTTCCCAATAAACACTCAAAAGACTCGCTCTCCTATGAAACTGGGCTACTTCTCTATCTTACGATAGGCTTTTATACTATGGCTATACCACTCCTGCATTTCTTTTGATGGAGGAGTCATATAATCACCATACATCTGTGTTAAAAAGGCATCATAATTTTTAGGAATTGGCATCATTCTCCCTTCAAATTCTGTTAAAATCAGTTCTTTAAAGGTCCCTGCTGGAAAGACTTCTTTCATTTTTTCTTTTCCAACTCCAACAGCTCCTTCATAAGTAGGATTTTCTGTCACACTATTTTTTACTAATTGATCGATTTTCTTATAGAAATATCTCGGATTAACAAGTCTGAGAGGATACCACGTACACAATCGAAGAAAATCCTTTAATTTGCTATCTCCGTGAACCGCACGTTCTTTTTTGATATAGGCAAGCTGACGCAAGGCAACATATTTATAGCTTTTATCAACGATGCTCAAATCTGAAAATTGATCGATTGGAAAGACATCAATAAACAAACTGGTGTCATGACGCTTATACTTTACATTATCCTCAATGACAGTTGATGTATCTAAAATAGCTGCAAAATTATGGAAATACCAAGATGAAGTATCGTAGGAAAGGACTTGATAAATAGGATGCTGGTCCTCTTCAATAGCTTTCAATAAATGTTCATAGTCTTCTCTATACAGAGAAATATCAATATCATCATCCCAAGGAATCATGCCTTTATGACGAACAGCTCCCAACATTGTTCCATAGCTGAGGAAATAAGAAATATTATTTTTTTTACAAATTTCGTCAATATAGTCCAAAATGCCCAGTTGAATAGTTTTAATCTCATTTTTTTCTAAATACTGCATTTAATCCTCCAATTTATAGGCTTCAAATTCATGGATATAAATCTGTTTTTCTTTAGGTGGCACTGTCATATAATCATCATAAAACTGTTTTAAAACAGCATCAAAATGTTTAGGAGCTGGAAGAACAAGATGTTCAAAAGGTGTTTCAATCAGTTCATCAAACATATCTCTTGGAAAAATTTCCTTTTCCTTAGCTTTTGATGGAATGAAAGCTATGTATTTCCCATTCTCAACCCTATATTTTTGAATTTGCTTTTCGATTTGATTAGCGAAGAAGCGTGGAGAAACAGGGCGAAGAAGAAGCCAGAATAAAGTACGAATCAAATCTTTTAACTTGCTATCTCCATAAACAATATTCTTGTGCTTACTGAAGGATAATAGTTTAAAACTCTCCAACTTATAGCAGATATCAACTACCTTAGTATCATTAAATGTATCCATCGGAAAAATATCAATGAATACACCCGAATCATAAGTTTTTGTATTTCTCGTATCAATTATTTTTGTTGTAGGATCTACAATTTTGATAAAGTTATTAAAATATTGGTCATCCGTTTCCAACGAGAGAAGTTTATATCTTGATTGCTTCTCGCTAAATAACTGAATAAACTTTTCATAGTTTTCACGAGTCATAGAAAGGTCTATATCATCATCCCAAGGAATAAATCCCTTGTGTCGAATAGCACCAATCAAGGTCCCATAGTTAATACAATAGTTGATGCCGTGCTCCTTGCAAAAGGAATCTATAAAGTCTAAAATATCAAGTTCAATCTTTTTAGCTTCTTCAATGCTTAATTTTCTCATATATTCCTCCTATTATTTTATAACGCGTTTTTTTAGCGAAATAAAGTGTCCTAAAAATTCATAGAAAATACTATCTTTTGTCCATACTAGTAAGCCAATATAACTGAGTGCAGATAATGCCATAATGATAAATATATTAATAAAGAGTGGCAAGTTGATAACCATTTGTACCGGATATATAAAATTGACTAGGAAGTAAATTAGAATAAATGTCGATGAGAAGAGAGAATACCGTAAAGTATACTTTAGAATGTGCCGTAAGTTGATGAGTTTACGCTTATTGATAAAGAGAATATAAAGAATCAAAAGGAATGTTTCAGATAGCATAGTTGTAATTAGATAATACTCTGGTGTATAGATATCATAAAAATAGAGTAAACTATCTAAAATAAGGTTCAAAATACCCGCAAAAACAGTATAAAGGGTAATTCTTCTCTCATAACCATTTGTAAAGAGAATTTGTGATCCTAGAATAGTATCTAGAGCAAGAATAATCGTACGGACAGCAAAGAGGGAAGTTAAAATACCACCACCTATATATTTTTCACTACCATATACTAAGATAGCTTGGGGTCCCAAAATCATTAAGCCTATACTAAGAGGAATGATAAAGAAATTGAAAATACGACTTCCTCGGTTAACTAGATTTACATACTCCTCTTTCTTTCCTTTTCCAAGATAATAACTTAAACGAGGAACACTAACCCCAATTGCACCTGTAACAACCCCCGCAATAACCGTTACAATTCGTTGTGCAATGGTATAGTAGCTGACATTCACATCAATCCCCGTTTTCACAAGGAATAGACGGTCAAGAAAAGTAAATAACATATTTGCATTTGCGAAAATAAGCATGGCTGTCAGTGGAAGGAAGAACGGTTTGAATTCACTTAGTGAAACTTTTACAAATTTTATATCTCGTTTAATCCAGAAATAACTAATGAGATAGTTAATTAGGGTTGATAGACTCATTACCAGAGTATAAACAACAATATCGTGTTCGTTTTTTACAAATAAAAATATTGATACCAACATGAGAACACGTATGAAAGCTGTTTTATAAAATAAAAAGCTATAATTTTCAAGCGCCTCATTAACCCACTCAATTGAAAAAATCTGAGCAACGAGTTGCACTCCCATTACTAAATAGATCTTTTGAATAATAGGATTAGCTGTAAAGAATAATGGATAGGAGAAAACATACACAAGTGTTGTAATAATAGTACAAGCAACACACAAATAAAAAAGACTAGAGAAAACTTTGTTTAGCTCTTTTTTATTATCTTTCACATTGCTAATGGCACGAAGACCGTAGTTATAAACCCCATAAGTTGCAAAGGGCAAGAAGAAAGATAGGATGGTATCAACAGAGTTAAAATAACCATAATCTGTTCGATCCAAAACACGAGCAACATATGTACCTGTTAAAATGGGGAAAATAATATTTAAAACACGAATCCCCATAAAAGCCAGAGCATTTAATTTTATACTTTTCATTCAATTTACCTCGTTGTTTATTATATCATAAAGTTAGTTAAAAAGGCCTTTTTGATTGAGAAAACTAGTTTCAACAACGCATTTCTATTTCACTTGTTATAAGTTTCCTCTTTGTTAAAAAGCACTAATATCATTAGACTTCCTTTCTACCTTATCGTAGGCATAAAAAAAGAGGACTATCACGTCCTCTTTAAGTATTGAACCTCTTCACTCTTTATGAAGATACTTTATAGATTAAAAGCTATGACTCCTAAAACTGAACGATTTAGATTTCTAACCATCTGCAAGCTTTCTTCAAATTTTTTATAACGAGTAACACCATATTCCTCAACGAATAGAACATTGTCCGTTGCTAAAAGATCTTTTACATTTTGCAAATCTACAAAATGAATACCCTCTATATTTAATTTGTAATTTTCTTGTAATTTCTTTAAGATACGACTATCTGAACTGACAACTGCTAACGGTTGACCTTCACATCTATAACTCAAAAGTTGTGATAGGTTATCATTGGTAGTGATATTTGAAACAAAATCTAGTTGATAGGCCAAAAAGTCGCCTGCACGATTAATTGTCGGATTAAAAATGTAGACAAGAACGTTTCCCATAATAAGGAGAACAACACATAGAACTCCTATAACTGCTAAGCGCAAAACTAGATTTTTAAGATTGAAGCCAACTGTAATTTCACCACTAGGATTTAACTCTTTTGAATTGACTGTTTCTAACTTTTCAATTTTAACATTTGCATAGGTACTCTTAAATTTATCAATTAATGAATCAAACTTGGTCTCGAGAAAATCATTTACCTCTTTACTAGGTGTTAAAATTTTGATACTTACACCTGCGTCATCAATTAATGAATTTACCGTTAATTTTTTAGTCCAGTAGTCACTGGTTGAATTTTTTAGGGCTGACTCTGTCGTATCCAAATCACTAGCAATTTTTTTCATTTTATCTGAATCAACATCATTAAAAAGAAAGGCTCCATTTAGATTACCATCAATCAATTTAGCATAAAAATCACTGTACCTTCCAGCTTGATGGTTCAAAATTACTTTTGAAGAATCCTCTGGAGGCGTAATTTTATAAGTAATATAAGTTGAATAGCTAGATGTATCTTTCACCGTATTTTTGTTTTTGACCGCTGTAAGCGTAAATGGCACAGCGATAATTGCAAACAAAACAATCAAAACTAGCAGATTCATTTTCCGTTTTTTATAGAGATTTGCAAATAGATCCTCTACTGAATAGTGTTCAAACATGAGTTAACTCCTTTTTTGTATTAGATATTGATTTTTTTTAGTAATCATTTTAGCGACAAATAGCATAACAAGAACAATTCCCCAGAATTGCATTGTAAACAGGTTAAAGAAACTTTCCGAAAAGCTACTTCTTGGCATAAAGAAGATATTATTCAGGATTAATAGGGACAAAGTGAATAAGATGGTTTTCGAGCGATAAGCAACTTGCAACATTGCTATAAATAATAAGCCAAGTAGGAGACTTAGTAGGAAAACTCCCATCATACCATAGTCGGTATACAACTCCATGATGTAACTACTACCAATACCATGACCTTTTAAGTATTCCTTGTTTAGGACAAGATAAGATAAGTTATTAGCGTAGCTATTACTATCAATGGCCAATTCAATACTATTTGTTGTATGTTCAAATGGTTTCGCTCCAAAAATAATTCCCAAACTTCCCCTTGCAAAATAGTCAATTATAGGACCAAAGGTGAAATTCCGAAAATCTCTATAAGGGAGACTACTGTTGTATAAAAACCCTCTCGCCAATACTCCAAAACTGGTTCCCTGTTTATAAATAAAATCAAGAAGAATATCCCAAAATCCTGTATGAGAAACTTGCACATTATCTCGCACATAATTAAGAATTCCCATTGCTAACATAAGAATAGGTGATCCAACAAAAATGGCCAATTTCTCTTTGAAGCCAATCCATTTTCCCTTTTCAGTCTGCTCACGCATAAAATAATATACAAAAGCAAATAGAATACTTAAAATGAAAGGATTACGTGTTCCTATTGCTAAATGAATAGTATTTGCGATAATAAAGGACACTAACACTGCTGTCGCGTGTAATTTCTTTGGTTTGGTTGCCAAGTACATACACATCGCATAAACCGTAAATGTCGATAAGATATAGGTAAAATATGGAAGTTGACTCTCAAAATTTGCATAATAGTTGTAATAAGAAGTCTGTAAACGGTAAAGCAAACGTTCAAGTAGTCTTAAAAAGTAGAATGGATAGGTAATCAAAAATACACTCAGTGATACAAAACGTAAGTTTTTTATAAAGTTTGCAGAAGATTCTTGTCTAACTTCTATATCGTGAACTTTCTTTCTGTTAATGTAATAACTAGCAATGAATCCTCCTATTGTCAGTCCCAATATTGAGACCATTACCACCAAAAAAGAAAAGCGATAAGCAATAGGTTGGTAAGTGTCTAAGGCCCCATCTCTAAAGTAATCTATCGTGGGTCTGGATACCAAGAATATAAAAATTGTAATATAAAAAATAAAATGAATTAAATAATATTTTATATTATTCCAGCAAAATAGAAGGCTACTAATCAGCAACAATAGTAGAGTCGTTAAAAGTACGACATTTTCATTTGTAAACAAATAAGTGATGCCACTTAAAATTGTTAAGAAATAGCTTAGAATGGTCTCACAAAGCAATATTCGTTTGCCATCAATCATTTCTCTCCTCCTTTTCTAATTAATTTTTCTTGACTGTTCAATATTTTTCAGTAACAATATTCGATACAATCGTATGTTTAAAAATAGAGCTAAAGCACTAATTCGTCTCCCCATTCTAAAAATAGGATTTTTAAAAACAGAAAAAGCGTGCTTCTTCAAAAAATGATAAATCGCTGAATATTCTTTAATTTCTCTGTAATTCTCTCTCAAAAGCATCTTATCCAGAATAAAGAAGTGGGCATAGGCCAATCTGAAGAAAGCGACCTCCTTCAATTCAGGATAGTTTTTCACAACTTCATTATAAAATTTTTGATAGATATCAATATAGGCTAAATCCTTTTCTGCATAAGGTTTGGTCGTAATGCTATCCCCTCTATGAAAATAGTAATAATAGGGTTTTGTATTCACCACATACTTCTTGGCCAACTTGATTAAATCAAAATGATAATAAGCATCTTCGTAAATCAATCCCTTTGGAAAGGATAGGGCAATTGCAATCTCTCTCTTGATCAGCTTATTGCAGATCGTTCCAGGTATTTTTTCACCTATGAGGTATTCCCTCAGAAATGTTTGAGAATCACAGACAAAATAATCATCCTGATTGGCTGACTGTGGGCTTTCATCATTTGCATAGACATTCATGACACCACAGCTCGAAACATCTGCATCTTCTTGAATTAATTGCTCATATAAACTCTGAATCATATCTGGATGGATATAATCATCCGAGTCAATAAAAATCAGATAATCCCCATGAGCCTGCTTCATTCCATCGTTTCGCGCTTGTGACAGGCCTTCGTTATTTTTATGAAGCACTAACACCCTTTCATCTTGTTCAGCGATTGAATCGCACAAGCGACCACTTTCATCCGTTGACCCATCATCAACAAGAATGATTTCCAGATTTTGATAGGTCTGCTTCTGAATGGAAGCTATCGATTTTTCTAGGTATTGCGCCACATTATAGACTGGAACAATCACACTAATTAATGCAGTTTCCATGCTACTCCTCTAATAGTTTTTCTACTTGTTCGATTTGTTTGGCAATTGTAAATTGTTGAATGAACTGGCTAGCTTCATTAACATCAAAGTTTGAAGCAGAAGTCATATAGTTCGTAATTGCCTGAGCCGCCTCTTGATTGCTCTCAATGATTTGTCCGAATCGGCCTTCTTGGGATAATTCCTCGGCACCTCCGACATCAGTAGAGACAAAAGGGATTCCAAGACTCAAGGCTTCCACATACACTCCTGGAAAACCTTCTTGCTTAGACATAGACAGGAGAACTTTCATCTGAGATAAATACTGATAAGGATTTTTTTGATAACCAAGAAAATGAATATAGTCTTCAAGCTGATACTCTTTGACCTGTTTTTTCAGTTCCTCTTCCATGTCACCAGCACCTATAAAGTAAAGATGGTAGCGTTTCCCTTCTTGGTGCAATAGTCGTATCACTTCCACTACACGGTCAGAACCCTTATTTTCCTCAATACGTCCAATGGTACAGATGCTTTGAGGCGCAATCTCGATATCTATCTTCTCTTGAGATTTTTCTAAAATACTCTTAAAATCGTAACCATTGTATACCGTTTGTAATTTCGAAGAATAATCTGGGTACACTTCTTTGATAGAATTACTGGTCTTTTTTGAAATCCCTACTATGGTATCCGCAGCATCCAACTGACGTCTATGCGATTCACGTTTTGAACTATCCTTTAAGAATTCCTCAATACTTCCATGAATCCAAGATATCTTCTTGACTTCTTTCCGCTCTGAGAACAAGAGCGGTGGATTCATAATCGTAAAAGAAACTTCAACATCATAATCATCTTTTACAAGCAAACGACGAGTCAGCCTTGGAAAATAGATTCTTATTCTCCACAAAAGAGCTCGTAACCATCTTGGTTGACGATAATCCTGAAAAGCCTTTAAAATATGAACATTGTTGGGAACCGTTTCATACCCCTTATCAAAGTGCTCCATTTCAAGAATATCAATATCATACTTCTCTGGATCCAGATTTGAAACAACGGTAGATAGAATCTTCTCTGCTCCGCCTCCAAGAGAAAAGGACCACATGAAAAACAGAATTTTTTTCTTATCCACCATATTCTCCCTTATACTCTGTGTAGCTTTTGTCCATGTCTGCTATAATGGCATCATGATGCGGTACTTGCTTGTCCGCCGGTGGCGGTGTCATATAATCCCCAAAAGCAGTGCTGAGATAGGCATCATAACCGACCGGAATGGGCATCTCTGTTCCTTCGAATGGCAAGAAGAGATTGTCTTCAAAGGATGCGATTGGATATTTGTTTCGCATGTAGCCAGGCCCCGAGCATAATTCTGTGATTCCATCGCTCTCAGCGAGACCATACTTGGTCATTTCTTTTTCAGCTTTTTTCCAAATGCGATAACGTAGAGATTTTGGAGTTAGGCCGAGTAAGATGCGACTTCCCCATTTCATGATAGCACCATGCTTTTCTGGGATGGTTTGGGCGCAAAAGAGTGAATAAATTAAGGCCCAACGAACCTGTTTCTTACGCTCAGCTGGATTTTTAGGATAATAATCCAAAGGCAAAACATCCAAGGCCAAACCGTGTGGCAAATCCAAATCCTTCTGATAAGGCTTAATACAAGTGGTTTCCTTGTCACGAATGGTAATAAAAAGGTTACGGTCTACAAAGTCCTTGTGACTCTTTGACAAGAAATAACGCTCATCTGCATAATGAGGCCACAGTTCTGCTAATTTTTCATAGTCCTTGCGGGGCATGAAAAAGTCTAAGTCATCATCCCAAGGAATGAAGCCCTTATTACGAAGGGCGCCAATAGCTCCTCCTCCACAGAGGTAGCATAACAAATCATGTTCTTTACAAAATGCGACGAAATATTCAGCCATTTCCAGGCTACGAGCCTGAATCGCTTTCAAATCACTCATGTCTCTCCTCTTCTGTCCAATAACGAGTTATATCATTTTATTATACCATAAAAAAGTCTTAAAAATCTATCAGATAGTAAGAAAAACCAAAGCTCAGACCACCATTTCACTAGTGAATCAAACTTTGATTTTCATTTATCGCCTTTTATCTCATCCCCATTTGGGCGAGTTTAGTCCGGTATTTGTTTTGGTCGACAAGTAGACCTTGTCCCCCGTAGACATCGTAGGCATCTACCCAGTCACCAAGTTCTGGGACGGTGAGTCTTTCAATGCCATTTTGAGCTCCTTCTAGGACAGATAAGCCATTAGTCAACAAGAAGCTATATGGTAGATTTGTTGATGTCATGCCAAAGACTTTTCCAAGTGCCTCTGATCCCGTAAAGAGCTTGGTCGGATCTTTGATTTGCTCAAGAATAGCTGACATGACTTGTTGTTGTCTCTTGGTACGACCATAGTCTCCTTCATCATCATCACGGAAACGAGCATAGTTCAGCAAGGTGGATCCATTCATCTGCTGTTTTCCAACTTTGATGGTTTGGGTTGGTGATTCCGTTTCTGTTGCATGTAGGTCATCTCCAACTGTAGCTTCTGTTAGAGGCTGGCCATTTAACGTTGAAAACTTAGCGTCTATAGTCACTCCATCAGGGAAGAGGGTATCAATAGCTGCTGCAAAGGCCTGGAAGTCAACTAGGGCATAGTACTTGATATCCAAATCAAAGTTGTCTTTTAGAACCTTGCGGACCATTTCTGCCCCTTTTTGCCCTTCTTGTTCCCCAAGTTCATAAGCAACATTTAGTTTGTTATCCCTCTGTTTCTGGCCATTTACAATCTTACTATACCCGTCGATATAAACTAAGTTGTCACGCATAAAGCTGACTAGCTTGATCTTTTTATCCGATCCGCTGACATTTAGTACCATGATCGTATCGGTACGGGTTTCTGCACTATTTTGACCGATACGGCCATCTGTCCCCATGACTAGGATATTCACACCGTCTTTGGTATCCTGACCGTTAAAGACCTCTACTTGAGCTGCCTTGGCGTCAGCTGGCTTATTGCTTGGATTGGCCGCTGACTGGAACCCTCGAAGAAACATGAAAATCATCCCTGCAGCCACACATGTAATCAACAGTAAGAACCAAGTCAGTATTCGTTTGAAGCGAATTCTTCTTTTTTTCTTTTTGACTTTAGGCAGAGGAGCTACCTTTTCACGTCTCTTAGATCGACTTCTACTGCCATAAGTCGGAAGATCAATATCTCTACCCCAAGTTTCTTCTTTTTCTTCTTGGTAGAAATGGTGAACTTCAGACTTGGGACCTGTCATTTTTTGTTGCAGATAATCAAACTCCCTCCGTTCACGGTCGTTGAGGTAATGAATATTTTTGAAGAGATAGTCATAACGTAACTGCTCGTGATGACTTAAAGGATTTTCTTTGCTCATTGACTCTCCTTTTCTATATCAGTTATGGTAAAAATCGGGTAGGTTCCCAGTATCTTGTGCTGGATCCCAATGGCCTCTAGTTCTTGTCTGGCAAAATGAACCAGTTCTTTGTCACTATAGTCTATATCGATAATGAAAAAGTATTCTCCCAAGGCTGTTTTAAGGGGGCGACTTTCAATCTTTGTTAAGTCAATCCCCCTCCAAGCAAAGGTCGAAAGTGCCTTGTAAAGAGCACCAGGTAGGTTGTCTGGTAAGGTCAAGGCCAAACTCATTTTTTCAGCCTGTGAGTTCAAAGGAATCTTCGGTATCTCTGCCCCTAACACCCAAAAACGTGTGAAATTGGCTTCCATCTCCTGAATATCCTCTGCAATTAATTCCAAGCCATATTCTTCGGCAGAACTTCTTGGTGCAATGGCTGCATATGGCTGGTCTGGATGTTCTGAAATAAATCGAGCTGCATAGGCAGTACTAGCGGTTACCTCTATTTTAGCATCTGGATAGTGTGCATCAATGAACCTCTTTCCTTGAGCCAGAGCCTGAGGATGAGAAAAGATCTTTTCAATTTTTGAGTGACCTGGAACCACCATCAACTGCTGGTGAATAGGCTGGACGATTTCTGCAACTGCTTGGATACTAGCCTGATGAAAAAGGTAATCCAATGTTTCATGAACACTACCCTCGATAGAATTTTCAACTGGCACCAAAGAATAATCCACCAAACCTTGCTCATAAGCTTTGATAACATCTGTGATATTGGCAAAAGCCTGCAATTCCTCTTTGGGAAAGGCTGTCTGCACAACATGATGCGAAAAAGATCCCTTGGGACCTAGAAAGGCAATTTTCATCTCAGCTCCTCTATAATTTCCTCTTGGCTTAGCTTGGTCACATCTAGAACCCGACTGGCTACTTCCTCATACCGAGCCTGTCTTTCTTGAAAAATCTCTCGCAACTCTTCCTTACTGTTGTTGAGAAAAAGTGGCCGTCGATTGTCTTTATCAGCTGCGATACGTTGGTAGAGGGTTTCAAAATCTGCTTTTAGGTAGATGTTATCAGGATTGGTTTTGAGCAAGTCACGATTTCTCTGAGAAATGACAACTCCTCCGCCAGTTGACACAACGTGATCCGTTTTTAGTAAGTCAGCTAGCACTTCTGACTCTACTTGACGAAAGGCCTCTTCTCCCTTTTCAGCGAAAAAATCCGCAATGGACATGCCCAAACGTTCCTCGATTAAGGCATCCATATCGATGTAGTCTGGGTCCAATCCTCTAGCGATTGTCGACTTGCCTGCCCCCATAAATCCGAGTAATACCTTAGCCATGAATCAAGCTCTCCAAATCATCAAAGAAGCTAGGATAGCTGGTATTGATGGCTTCAGCACGGTCAAGTTCCACTTCTCCATCTGCAACCAAGAGGGCTGCGATGGCTGTCATCATTCCGATACGATGGTCACCAAACGTATTGACTCTAGCGCCATGAAGGGTTGATTTCCCTTTGATAATCATCCCATCTGCTGTAGGAGTGATATCCGCTCCCATACTATTTAAAGCATCTGCCACCACCTGAATGCGGTCGGTTTCCTTAACCTTGAGTTCTTCAGCATCCTTAATGACCGTTACACCTTGCGCTTGGGTCGCTAGAAGGGCAATAATAGGCAATTCATCAATCAAGCGTGGAATCAAGGCTCCACCAATCTCTGTTCCTTTCAGGTCTGAAGACTCGACAGTCAGCGTTGCAGATTTAGCGATTGGGTCGATTTCAGTTATTTCTAATTTTCCACCCATGGCACGAATGACATCAATAATACCTGTACGCGTTTCATTGATGCCCACATTCTGCAGTACTACACGAGAGTTTGGAACAATCAGACCTGCGACCAACCAAAAGGCTGCACTGGAAATATCTCCTGGAACAACTACCTTTTGTCCAGTCAGTTTTTGCGGTCCTTGGACTGTGATTTTCTTGCCATCCACACTTAAATGACCACCAAATTGCTGAAGCATATCTTCGGTGTGGTTACGAGTACATTCTTTCTCGAGAATAACGGACTCCCCCTGAGCCTGCAAGGCTGCAAATATCAAGGCAGACTTGACTTGGGCAGAGGCGATTGGCAACTCATAGTGAATTGGTTTTAGGTTTTTAGTACCTTTCAAGTGCAGAGGAGGCAGGTCTCGCTCTGTTTGACCAGAAATGCTGACTCCCATTTTTTTCAAGGGAAGGGTCACACGGTCCATAGGACGTTTGGATAGACTGTCGTCTCCAAACATCTCTACTTCAAAATCTGCCCCAGCAAGTACACCTGAAATCAGGCGAATCGAGGTGCCAGAATTCCCCATATCCAAGGCGTTCTGCGGAGCTTTTAATCCATCCAAGCCTACACCTTGAATGGTAATAACCCCATCTTTGTCCTCAATTTCAACACCAAGATCACGAAAAACCTGCATGGTTGAGAGCACATCCTCTCCACGCAGAATATCATAAACCTTAGTCTCGCCCTCAGCCAAACTTCCAAAAATAATCGAACGATGGCTGATAGACTTGTCACCTGGTACCCGGATACTGCCATGTAAGTGGCGAATGTTTGTTTTTAGTTTCATAGTTGACCTCATACTTGCAATACTTTTCTTATTTTATCACAAAAAAGCCAGAAATTCCTGAAATTTCTGGCTTTTATACAGATAAAATACTATTTCAATAATTCTGAAACAGGTTCAAAGACAATTTTTTCAATGTCTGAAAGGTAAATGGACAATTGTTGCTGTTTGGCAAAGAAGTCCGACAAGAGGGCATTCCCTTGAATGAGATTGCTGAAAGTTTGCATTTTTTCTTGGAAAGAAGCATCTGGCATTTGTCCTGTTTGCGCCATGACTTGGATTTCTTGCTGGAAGGCGATATAGTCTGCAAAAATCTTGCTAGCTTGTTCATCAGCTTGGATGGCATCTTTGGCTTCCTTAACCGCCTTGTATTCTGATAATTCGCGTAATCCGCGACTAAGTTCATTTGCAGTATCGTAAATATTTGACATGGTTTTCTCCTTATTTGATGACGACTGTGTAGTCCGTATTTTCTGTAATTAAGCGCTCAGCTCGTTCTAAATCTTGAGCATTTTTAAAGGAAATTTGTAGAATCCCGTGAATATCCTCACGGTTTTCTTCGTTGATGTGGATATTAACCAAAGAAGTCCCACGAAGTAATTCCAAAATTCGCAAGATAACATCTTCTTCATCGGGAACGTCGACATAAAGATCATAAGAACTGTCCACTCCACCACGCTTATGGATTTCCATAGCCTGACGTTGCTCACGCGCCTGATTGAAAAAATTCCAAATCTGCTCTTCTTCCCCCTTGCTAATAGCCTGACCAATCCCATCTAAGCGTTCCTTGAAATCCTCAATCCGCTCTAGGATAGTTTCACGATTGGATAAGAGAATAGAAGTCCACATACCTGGTTCACTCTCTGCAATACGGGTCATATCTCGAAAACCACCCGCCGCAAAGCGCCTTGCCATCTCATGTTTTTCAGTATAGACTGCCGTCTGCTCCATGAGACCTGATGCCAAGATATGGGGGAAATGGCTAATCTGAGAAGTCACCCGATCATGCTCCTTGGCATCGATCTCGATAAAACGAGCATGAAGGCCTGAAAGCAGATCCTTCATTTCCTCAAGTGTGTCAGGACTTGTCAGGCTCGAAGGTGTGAAGATATAATAGGCATTTTCAAAAAGATTGACATCCGCAGAAGCAGCCCCTGTCTTGTGGCTACCAGCCATGGGATGGGCCCCGACAAAGCGAATTGACTTGCCAGCCAAGTATTCCTCAGCAACTCCCACAATGGCTGACTTGGTTGAGCCA
Source organism: Streptococcus oralis subsp. tigurinus (assembly GCF_002096275.1). Taxonomy (GTDB): domain Bacteria; phylum Bacillota; class Bacilli; order Lactobacillales; family Streptococcaceae; genus Streptococcus; species Streptococcus oralis_CN. The sequence continues at coordinate 50,061 of NZ_NCUG01000013.1, forward strand.
GCATCCGAGATAATGACGCCTTCTTTCAAGTCTAAATCTGCCAGCTCCTTAATAAAAGCAATGGTCTGCTTGATTGGCAAACTGAGGATGATGATATCTGCCAGAGGAGCATAACTGGCAAAATCATCCGTCGCACGGTCAATCATCCCCCGCTCCAAGGCAATATCTCTAGAAGCCTGACTGCGATTATAACCTAGAATTTCGTAATCGGGATGATCGCGCTTGATACCAAGCGCCATAGAGGCTCCAATCAATCCAAGACCTGCTATATAGACTGTTTTTGTCATAGGAACTCCTTAATAGTTCTTTGCGTACTCACGGTGTTTGGCTACCGCTTCTTTTAATTCCTCTAGGTTGTCAGATGAGAATTTTTCAAGGATTTCTTGCGCTATAACTGTTGCCACAACAGCCTCCATGACCACACCTGCTGCTGGAAGAGCGGTGGGATCACTTCTCTCTACAGTTGCCTTGTAAGGTTCGTGGGTTTTGATATCCACACTCATGAGTGGTTTGTATAGAGTAGGAATGGGTTTCATGACACCACGGACAACGATGGGTTGCCCATTGGTCATACCGCCTTCGAAACCACCTAGATTGTTGGTACGACGAGTATAGCCGTCTTCTTTAGACCAGAGAATTTCATCCATAACTTGGCTGCCTTTACGGTAACCTGCCTCAAAACCAAGACCAAATTCCACCCCTTTAAAGGCATTGATAGAAACAACTGCTTGGGCCAATCGCGCATCCAATTTTCTGTCCCATTGAACATAAGATCCAAGGCCAACTGGAACACCTCCGACGACTGTCTCCACAACCCCACCGATGGTATCACCGTCACGTTTGATTTGGTCAATATAGTCCTTGATTTCTTGTTCTCGTTCTTGGTTGACAATAGAAACTTCAGACTGGGCAGCTCTTTGCTTAATCTCAGCGACTGTTAGATCTTCAGGAACATCGATTTCCTTGCCACCAAAGACAACAACGTGATTGGCAATCTCCATATCTAGCTCAGCTAAGAGACGTTTGGCTACTGCTCCAACGGCTACTCGCATGGTTGTTTCACGAGCTGATGAACGTTCCAAAGAATTTCGCAAATCATCAAAACGGTACTTGATACCCCCAACCAAATCGGCATGACCTGGCCGAGGATGAGTGATTTTCCGTTTGCTTTTAAGGCGGTCTTCAATGTCCTCAGCAGACATGATATCCAGCCATTTTTGGTGGTCTTTATTGACGACATCCATGGTAATAGGAGCCCCAGTCGTCTTCCCATGGCGGACACCCGAAGTAAAGACAACCTGGTCACTCTCAATCTTCATACGACCACCACGCCCGTATCCGCCCTGACGACGTTTCAAATCCTCATTGATGTCCTCTGCTGTCAAAGGAAGTCCAGCAGGAATTCCTTCAATGATAGCTGTCAGACGGGGTCCGTGTGATTCTCCTGCAGTTAAATATCTCATAGGTTCTCCTTATTTTACCAAGTAGTCTTTCATCTCTTCTAAGGAAACAGGGTGAATGGTCGCCGAACCAAGCTCTGGCACCAAGACCAATTTCAAGGTGTTTCCACGCGCTTTTTTATCATGAGTCAAAGCCTGATAAAGTTTGTCAACATCCCAGTTTTCATAGTCAACAGGGAGGCCAAATTTCTGACACATTTCCGTGATGGACTGGGTCATTCCTTCTGGCATGAGGCCTTTCTCCTCAGCAACCTTGGAAATCTGCACCATTCCCATGGCTACGGCTTCTCCATGCATGACCTTGCCATAGCCGGCAGTCGCTTCAATAGCATGACCAATAGTGTGCCCAAAATTGAGGTAAAGACGAACACCATTGTCCAACTCATCCTCAACTACCATCTTGCGCTTAACCTGACAAGAATGTTCTATCAAAGTCTCTGCTTGTTCCAGAATGCTCTCAACAGAACCATCCAGGTCCGTCAATATTTGCCAAAGTTCTGGATCCTCAATCAAGCCATACTTGATAACCTCACCCATTCCTTCAATCAGCTCTCTCTTTCCAAGTGTTTCAAGTACAAGTGGATCAATCAGAACCCCATCAGGTTGGGCAAAGGTCCCCACCATATTTTTAGCAAATGGAGTGTTGACGCCTGTCTTACCACCGATAGAAGAATCAACCTGGGCTGTCAAACTAGTCGGAATCTGAACAAAGTGAATACCCCGCATATAGGTAGAAGCTACGAAACCAGCTAGATCCCCCACGACACCACCACCAAGAGCCACGATTCCATCGCTACGAGTCAACCCCTGCTTAACTAGAAACTCATAGACTTTCTGAACAGTGGTTAAATTCTTTCTTTCTTCCCCTTCTAAGAAATCAAAAACAGCTACCTGAAAACCAGCATCTTCTAGGCTGAGCTTAACCTTCTCTGCATAGAGAGAAGCTACATGGTTGTCGGTTACGATAACCACTTTTTGAGGTTGCCAGAGTTCTTTCAACCATTGACCAGCCTGAGCTAGACAACCTTTTTCAATCTGAATATCATAAGGATGATGCGGAATATCGATTCTGATTTTCATAGTAGGGTCTCCTTTTACTATTTATATTTTTCTGTTAAGGACTGCCAAATCTCGTCTGTCGGCATTTCTTTACCTGTCCACAATTGAAAAGCTTCAGCAGCTTGATAGAGCAACATTCCCAGACCATTGACAGCTGGATTGCCCTGGCTTCTAGCCCATTTCAAAAACGGCGTTTCAAAGGGTTGGTAAATAATATCTGCGACCAAGAGAGCCTCTGGCAAATTGATGCTTTCTGGAACTGGGGACGACTGACCATCCATTCCCACACTAGTCGCATTGACGAGCAGGTCCGACTCGGCAATCCTTTCCTGCAAGACAGAAATATCTTCTAAAGCATACAAGTCTACTTTAAATCCTGTCTGTTCCTGTATCTTGGTCAGATAAGGTCTTGTTTTTTCCATGGAAACTGAACGAACAAAGACTGAAATCTGACTGACGCCATCCAAAATAGCCTGTGCCAAAATGGATTTGGCCGCGCCACCTGCTCCTAGTATGGCCATCTTTTTACCTGAAATTGTAAAAGAAGGCAAGCTCTTAAAGAATCCCTTGCCATCTGTATTATATCCAATTAAATTGCCATTATCATTGACAACGGTGTTGACTGCCCCAATCAAACGAGCCTCATCACTCAACTCATCCAGATAAGGAATCACTTGCTCCTTGTAAGGCATAGACAGGTTGATGCCAAACATCTGGTAACGGCGAATATTAGCGACTGTTTCCGTTAAGTCCCCTGCTTCGATTTCCCAAGCCACATAGACACCATTGGTAGCAGTCGTCTCAAAAGCACTATTGTGGATAAAAGGTGAGATGGAGTGTTTAATGGGATTTGCAACGACAGCCGCCATACGTGTGTAGCCATCAAGCTTCATCCAAAATCTCCCTGATTTTTTTCATGTTTGATAGAGAAATCTGACCTGGGGCACTCGCTTCATCTAGACTAGCAAAGGACCAACTCGAACCCGTCACATCTGAAGTGATACGAGATACCTTGCCCATTTTCCCCATGGAAATGGTCACGTAGTCTTGTTCAGGATTGAGTGTTTTAAATCCTCGTGTGTAGTTCATCAAGTCTAAAACATCTTGCTCCGTGTGGGCCATGACAGATACCTTGACCACTTTTGGAGAGAGACTGGTCAACTCAGACAGGATTTCCATCATGTTTTCAGGTGTCTTCTGGAAATTATGATAGCTCAAAACCAGATTTGGAAAATCCAACATTTCCTCAAATACATCCTTGTAGCTGAAATACTCAAAATCTACATAATCAGGCTGATAGAGCTGAGTAACTTCCTTGATGATTTGAACATACTCTTCTGAGGAGAGTTCGATTTCTCCTCCCTCAGCGCGAGTCCGAAGGGTAAAGACCAGTTCGCGTCCTGCAAATTTCTCAAAGATAGCGGGTGCTACCTGTAAAATAGCGTCCTTTGCAAGAAAGTCCGCACGCCACTCAATGATATCGGCATCTTCATACCTAGTGGCATCCAGTTCTTGCGCTTCTTCTAAACTTCTTGGCATTACTGAGACGACTAATTTCATTTACTAACCTTCATACTAATCACCTTGAGGTAATTACTGCTTTCATCTTTTTTATTATAGGCAAAGTCAGCTGGAAGACCATATTGGTTCAGGATCTGATACCTTCTTCCTGCAAAACCTTTATCAATTTGTTCTGTAAATTTCTGGCGGGAAACATTGGCAGCATTAGTACTGGCAATGATAATCCCTCCCGGATTTAAAATCTCTAGGCTCTGGGAAATCAACTTGTGATAATCCTTCGCCACAGAAAATGTTTGTTTTTTATTGCGGGCAAAGCTCGGCGGATCAAGAACAATCACATCATAGGTCAGTCCTTTTCGCTTAGCATACTTGAAGTATTCAAAGACATCCATAACAATAAAACGATGATTGTCCGTGCTGAGTCCATTTGCCTGAAAATGAGCTTCTGATAGCTCTCTGGACCGTTTGGCCAAGTCGACAGAAGTGGTCTCACTCGCGTCTCCCATAGCTGCAGCAACAGAAAAGGCAGCCGTATAGGAAAACATATTGAGCAAGGATTTGCCCATGGCTAGACCGTCAACCAAACTCCCACGAACCTCATGCTGGTCTAGGAAAATACCTGTCATCAAGCCATCATTCATAAAGACTTGATAGAGCACGCCATTCTCAAGAACAGTAAAATAGTCTGGCGCTTCCTCACCATAAACATGGGCAGACTCGTAATCTAGACCTTTAAAACGAATCTTTTCGTACGCTCCCAAGACCTCAGGAAAAACTTCCTTAAAAGCCTTTACTATCAACTTCCGAATCTGGTAAACAAAGGAGTTGTACCACGAAAAGACAGCATAATCTCCGTAGAGATCGATAGTCAGGCCACCAAAACCATCCCCCTCTTGGTTAAAAAGGCGAAAGGCAGTGGTCAAGTCATCTTGATAATGAGGCATTCTAACTTCCTTTGCCTTACGAAACAGAGATTCAAAGAAGATTTGGCTAAAGCTAACCTTTTCCTTGCTGACCAACCAACCAATTCCCTTATTCTGTTGAGAAAGATAGGCACTCCCTAAAAACTTCCCGTCTTGACTAAGAACTTCTACTGCCTGATCCGTCAGATCAATATCTGTTAAATCACTTGCTTCCAAAAGAACTAGACCCTTAGCTAGCTTTTTTTCAACACGTCTGCTGACCCTAATTCTATTCATAGCTACTATTATAGCAAATTTTATGACAATTCTCAAAAAAGAAACCGCTTATCCATTTTTACTTTAGTTTACTAAGTGCCATTTTTGTTAAAATAAGTTTACTCAATTTATTTTTTCTCCTAAACATTATTTCTCTAGCAATGGGAAGGAAATAGTGTCTTTAAAAATAGACAATTCTAGAAATGAGTATAGAAAACTGCGCAAACGTTTGCCTAGTACTAAACTTTATGGTAGAATAAAACACAACATTGATAAGCAAGAGGAAAAACAATGCAAAATCAGACACTTATGCAATACTTTGAGTGGTATCTGCCTCACGACGGCCAACACTGGACGCGACTGACAAATGATGCAGAGCACCTAGCCCATCTGGGAATTAGCCATGTCTGGATGCCACCTGCCTTCAAGGCAACCAACGAAAAAGATGTCGGCTATGGCGTTTATGATCTTTTTGATCTAGGTGAATTTCACCAAAAAGGAACTGTCCGCACCAAGTATGGGTTCAAAAAAGACTATCTTCAAGCCATTCAAGCCTTAAAGGCTCAGGGAATTCGACCTATGGCCGATGTGGTGCTCAATCACAAGGCCGCTGCTGATCATATGGAAGCCTTTCAGGTTATTGAAGTAGACCCTGAGGATCGTACCGTTCAACTAAGCGAGCCCTTTACTATCAATGGCTGGACTCACTTTACTTTCGATGGTCGCCAAGATACCTACAATGACTTCCACTGGCACTGGTACCACTTCACAGGTACAGACTATGATGCCAAACGCCGTAAGTCTGGCATTTACCTGATCCAGGGAGACAATAAAGGTTGGGCAAATGAGGAATTGGTCGATAACGAAAACGGCAACTACGACTACCTCATGTATGCTGACCTAGACTTTAAGCATCCTGAAGTCATCCAAAACATCTATGACTGGGCTGACTGGTTCATGGAAACGACTGGTATTGCTGGTTTCCGTTTGGATGCCGTCAAACACATCGACTCTTTCTTTATGCGCAATTTCATCCGTGATATGAAGGAAAAATATGGTCAAGATTTCTATGTTTTTGGTGAATTTTGGAACCCAGATAAAGAAGCCAACCTAGACTATCTCGAAAAAACAGAGGAACGTTTTGACCTTGTTGATGTTCGTCTCCACCAGAATCTCTTTGAAGCCAGTCAAGCTGGAGCAAGCTACGACCTCCGTACTATCTTTACTGATAGCTTGGTTGAACTCAAGCCTGACAAGGCTGTCACTTTCGTTGACAACCATGATACTCAACGAGGACAAGCCCTTGAGTCTACTGTTGAAGAATGGTTCAAACCAGCAGCCTATGCCCTTATTCTATTACGCAAAGATGGGCTTCCATGTGTCTTTTACGGAGATTATTACGGTATTTCAGGGCAATTTGCTCAACAAGATTTCAGAGAAGTTCTTGACCGTCTCCTAGCCATCCGAAAAGACTTGGCCTATGGAGAGCAAACAGACTACTTTGACGATGCCAACTGTATAGGTTGGGTTCGTTCAGGTGCTGAACATCAATCCCCAATCGCTGTCCTTATCTCAAATGACCAAGAAAACAGCAAGTCTATGTTTGTTGGTCAAGAATGGGCTAACCAAACCTTTGTAGATTTACTTGGAAACCACCACGATCAAGTTACAATCAATGCTGAAGGTTATGGAGAATTCCCAGTAGCAGCGGGTTCAGTCAGTGTCTGGGCAACAAAATAAACCTATCAGTTACAAGTCAAATCCAACCGGATTTGGCTTTTTTGTATGCACAAAAAGACCTACCCAAAGGGATAGATCTTTAATGTCTTATAATTTACCTGCTACTGCATCCAAGAGTTCTTGTATTTTCGCTTGGTTGCTTCCTCCTGCCATGGCCATGTCTGGTTTACCACCACCACGTCCATCGACGATTGGAGCCAATTCTTTGACAAGGTTTCCTGCATGAAGGTCTTTTGTCTTGCTTGCTACAAGGACATTGACTTTGTCGCCAATAGCTGCGACTAAGACAAGCACATCAGAATAGTCTTTTTGTTTCCAGTTATCCGCAAAGGTACGAAGGGCACCTGCATCTGATACAGAAACTTGGCTTGCAATGTAACGGTGTCCGTTGACTTCCTTCACATCCTTGAAGACATCGCCTGCGGCTGCGGCTGCGGCTTTTTCTTTCAATTCTGCATTTTCTTTTTGAAGCTGACGAAGTTGTTCTTGAAGTCCTTCAACCTTATGAGGAACTTCCTTGAGTTGAGGTGCTTTCAAGGTTGCTGCGACGGCTTTCAGAGCGTCTTCTTGTTCGCGGTAGGCTTCAAAGGCTTCCTTACCAGTCACTGCCAAGATACGGCGGGTACCTGAACCGATTCCTTCTTCTTTGACAATCTTGAAGAGACCGATTTCAGAAGTGTTGCCAACGTGGGTACCACCACAAAGTTCCACTGAGTAGTCACCAATCGTAACAACACGAACTTCCTTACCGTATTTCTCACCAAAGAGGGCCATAGCACCCATTTCTTTAGCAGTGTCAATATCTGTCTCAACAGTTTCTACTGCAATTGCTTCCCAGATTTTCTCATTGACCTGTTGTTCAATGGCACGCAATTCTTCAGGAGTTACTGCTTGGAAGTGCGTGAAGTCAAAGCGAAGGAATTCGACTTCGTTAAGGGATCCTGCTTGTGTTGCATGGTTTCCAAGGATATTGTGAAGGGCTGCATGGAGCAAGTGAGTTGCTGTATGGTTTTTCATGACACGGTGACGACGATTGGTATCGATGGCCAAGGTGTATTCTTGGTTCAAAGCAAGCGGTGCAAGAACCTCAACCGTATGAAGAGCTTGTCCGTTTGGCGCTTTTTGAACATCTGTCACTGTAGCCACAAGGTTTCCAGCAGCATCCAAGATTTGACCGTGGTCAGCTACCTGTCCACCCATTTCAGCGTAGAATGGAGTCTCTGCAAAGATAAGAGAGGCAGTTCCTTCTGAAACAGCTTCAACTTCAGCATTGTCAGCTACAATAGCCACCAACTTAGAGGGCAATTGACTAGCATTGTAGTTGAAGACACTTTCCACTGTGATATTTTGAAGGGTTTCATTTTGCATTCCCATTGAGCCACCCTTGACAGCTGACGCACGCGCACGTTCTTGCTGTTCTTTCATGGCTGCTTCAAAACCATCGCGGTCTACTGTCATCCCAGCTTCTTCAGCGATTTCTTCCGTCAACTCAACTGGAAATCCGTATGTATCATAGAGTTTGAAGACATCTGAACCAGCGATAACGCTTTGTCCTTTAGCTTTCAAGTCAGCTACAATGGTTTCTGCAAAGTGTTGACCTGAGTGAAGGGTACGAGCAAATGACTCTTCTTCGCTCTTGATGATTTTTTCGATAAAGTCACGTTTTTCAAGCACTTCTGGGTAGTAGCTTTCCATGATTTTTCCAACAGTTGGAACGAGTTTATAAAGGAAAGGCTCATTGATACCCAATTTTTGACCATGCATAGAGGCACGGCGGAGAAGACGACGAAGGACATAACCACGACCTTCATTTCCAGGAAGGGCACCATCTCCAATCGCGAATGAAAGCGAACGGATGTGGTCAGCAATAACCTTGAAGCTCATGTTGTCGCCATCTTGGTCATAAACCTTACCAGACAATTTCTCCACTTCACGGATGATTGGCATAAAGAGGTCTGTTTCAAAGTTGGTCTTAGCCCCTTGAATCACCGCTACCAAACGCTCCAAACCAGCACCCGTATCAATGTTCTTGTGTGGCAATTCCTTGTATTCGCTACGAGGTACCGCAGGGTCAGCGTTAAATTGTGACAAAACAATGTTCCAGATTTCGATGTAACGGTCGTTTTCGATATCCTCTGCAAGCAGACGAATACCGATATTTTCTGGGTCAAAGGCTTCTCCACGGTCAAAGAAGATTTCAGTATCAGGTCCAGAAGGTCCCGCACCGATTTCCCAGAAGTTGTCTTCGATTGGGATCAAGTGGCTTGGGTCCACTCCTACTTCAATCCAGCGGTTGTAAGAATCTGTATCATCTGGATAGTAGGTCATGTAGAGTTTGTCTTTAGGGAAGTCAAACCACTCTGGGCTTGTCAAGAGTTCATAAGCCCAGGTGATAGCTTCATCACGGAAGTAATCCCCAATAGAGAAGTTCCCCAACATTTCAAACATTGTATGGTGGCGAGCCGTTTTTCCGACATTTTCGATGTCGTTGGTACGGATAGCTTTTTGCGCATTGGTGATACGTGGATTTTCAGGTTTGATAGTCCCGTCAAAATATTTCTTAAGGGTTGCTACCCCAGAGTTGATCCACAAAAGAGTTGGGTCGTTTACAGGAACCAAGCTGACTGATGGTTCTACAGAGTGGCCTTTGCTTGCCCAGAAATCTAGCCACATTTGGCGAACTTGAGCACTAGATAGTTGTTTCATAATATCTCCTTATTACTTGTTTAATTTGATTGGCTTTCCAGCATCTCCACATAGTCAATCGCGACACAGAGGGAAATGACTAGGTCTGCATAAGAGTCTTCATAGACGGTTACGGTGTAAGTTGAGGTCAAATGGAAAATCTCTTTTCGAATCTCGGCGACAAGCTGATCACGATCATCTAGCAATTTGAAATTCAAATCCCAGATATTGCCCTCGATACGAAGTCCTAGATGATCAAACTCATACTTATCTCGAAAGAAGGTCAACTTCTTACGAATGACGAAATTGAAACCGTTTCGTAACTGGATATTAAAGCGAGGAAGTAAGGTGAAAAATTCTTTACTAATCTCACTGACTTGCTCACCATAGGCGTCATAGATGGTAAAGGTCTTAGGAATTTGGAAGAAAGATCCCTCCACCTGATAGTTTACCACTCCTCTATCATCCTTGATATCGAAGCGTTCGCCTCCAAGACGAAACTTTTGTTTCACGAGAAATGTCTTCATAAACACCTCCAAAAATCAAAAGACAAGTCCATATCACGAAGGGCGAAAAACCGCGGTACCACCTTCATTCAATGAACTTGTCATTCTCTTATTCTTATGCAATTGTCTGATTGAGTAGCATGATTTTCTAGCTTAGATGGCTCGCAGCACCGCCAATTCTCTGGGCTAAAACAACTGAAAATCAATTCTCAACTCTAGTATTATATCGTTTTTGAAGGAGTTCGTCAAGGTTAATGCCCAACTCATTTCTTTAGAAGTTTCCCAAATATTATATAGGCGATAAGCCACAAGAAACTTCCAACCAATAAGAATTGACCTAAAACAATGAGATAATCCAAAATTGAGACCAACTTATACCATCCACTAAATAGAAGACAGGGAAGAACAGTAAAAAGCATAATGATAAAATGTATAATAGATTGTTTAAATAGCGACCATTTTTCAATTTCATAGATTACCGAGGCTGATGCTATCGACGTAGCAATAATACCAACCAAAAATGTACTTTTAACCTGAAAAATATCAATCCCTTGAAGTCTTATAAAAATTGCTAAACTGGTCATAATGACAAAAGGAATAATTCCTCTAAAAATAGCTTTTTTAATCATAACTACTACCTCAATTATAAGCTAAAATGCCTTTAACTCTATCGAAATTATAGCATAATTAAGTATATTTTTCTACTAATTCATGATTTATTTTAATAAATAACCTAGCCATAAAATGGTTAATTTTCTATGGCTAGGTTTTATTTTTTTGTCTGATTGAAATTATTTCCGATAGTAGATAAGCTCCTACTTCCGGTACATTTTAAATTGTAGGAAGAGGTCACTGTAGATTCCTGTCCATTTATGGTCAAACTTCTCATAAACTTCTAGGTGTTTCATAGTATCTGCATCTGGATAGAAGGCTTTGTCTTCTTTTGTCTCCTCTGGGAGCATTTCCTTGGCTGGTAGGTTTGGTGTTGAGTAGCTCACATACTCGGCATTTTTCAGAGCATTTTCAGGCTTCAACATGAAGTTGATGAAGGCATAGGCTGCATCTTGGTTTTTCACAGTTTTTGGAATGACCATGTTATCAAACCAGAGATTGCTGGCCTCAGTCGGAACGACATACCTGAGGTTAGGATTTTTCTCCAACATCTGGCTGGCTTCGCCAGAGAAGGTCACCCCGATGGCAGCATTGTTCTGGATCATGTAACCCTTCATCTCGTCCGCCACAATGGCCTTGATATTTGGAGTCAGTTTATAGAGCTTATCCACTGTCTCTTCCAACTGCTGAGGATCCTTTGAGTTGAGGCTGTAACCGAGCGAGTTAAGTCCGAGTCCCAGCACCTCACGCGCCCCATCAAAGAGCATGATGGAATCCTTGTATTCTGGCTTCCAGAGGTCATCCCAATGCTCAGGCGCCTCATCTACCATGGTTTCATTGTAGACGATTCCCAAGGTCCCCCAGAAATAAGGGATGGAGAATTTATTACCCGGGTCAAAAGACTGGTTGAGGAACTCTGGTCCGATATTCTCTATGCCCTCAATTTTTGAATAATCAAGCGGAACCAAGAGGTCTTCGTCCTTCATCTTGTTGATCATGTACTCACTTGGGATGGCAATATCATAGGTCGTTCCACCCTGCTTGATCTTGGTATACATGGCCTCGTTGGAGTCAAAGGTCTCGTACTGGACTTGGATGCCTGTTTCTTCTGTGAATTTCTCCAAGAGTTCTGGATCGATATAGTCCCCCCAGTTGTAGATAACCAATTTCTGACTGTCTCGGCTATTGATTTTACTATCTAGATGCATCGCAATTCCCCACAAGACAAGGATAATCGCCGCAATTCCTGCTAAAAATGAATAGAGTTTTTTCATGCTTGCTCCTCCTTCTCACGTGAGATAAAGTAATAACCTACAACTAGGATAATACTAAAGAGAAAGACAAGGGCAGACAGGGCATTGATTTCTAGAGAAATCCCCTTCCGTGCACGAGAGTAAATCTCGACTGACAGGGTTGAAAAGCCATTTCCCGTTACAAAGAAGGTCACGGCAAAGTCATCTAACGAATAGGTAAAGGCCATGAAATAACCTGCAATGATAGACGGAGTCAGATAAGGGAGCATAATTTCCTTAAACATTTGGAACTGGCTGGCACCAAGGTCATAGGCCGCGTGAATCATATCATCATTCATTTCCTTGAGACGAGGCAAGACCATCAAGACCACGATAGGGATGGAAAAGGCCACGTGACTAGATAGAACCGTCAAAAATCCAAGTGAAAACTTAAGTTGTGTAAAGAGAATCAAGAAGCTGGCACCAATCATAACGTCGGGTGCAACCATGAGGATATTATTGAGTGATAGAAAGGCTTCTTGGTATTTCTTACGAGATTGATAGATATAGATGGCACCGAAAGTCCCAATAATGGTCGCTATCAAGGCTGATAGAAAGGCCAAGAAAAAGGTTTGGGTGAGGATCAACATAAGGCGACCATCACCAAACATGGTTTTAAAATGGCTCAAGCTAAAACCAGTAAAGCTGTTCATATCATCGCCAGCATTAAAGGCATAGCCAATCAAGTAAAAAATTGGCAAATAAAGGATGATAAAGACAAAGGCCAGGTAGAGATTGGCAAATTTTTTCATCGTTCTCTCCTTTCCTTGGTCACCCACATGGTGATGAACATGGTCAGGACGAGGATCACACCGATAGTAGAACCCATACCGTAGTTGTCATTGGTCAGAAAGTTCTGCTCAATAGCCGTTCCCAAGGTAATAACGCGGTTCCCACCAATCAAACGTGTCAGCATGAAGAGACTCAAACTTGGGATAAAGACGGACTGAACCCCACTTCTCACACCATTCATCGACAGAGGGAAGATGACGTGGCGGAAGGTTTCCCACTTGGTCGCACCGAGGTCGTAGCTGGCATTGATGAGATTGTTATCCATATCATCCAAAACATTGAAGATCGGCAAAATCATAAATGGAAGCTCGATGTAGCTTGCGACAAAGATAAAGGAGAAATCGGTAAAGAGCAACTGCTGCGAACCGATTCCGATGAATTCCAAAAATTGGTTAATAGAGCCATTTTGACCAAAAATCCCGATAAAGGCATAGGCTTTAAGGAGCAAATTGATCCAGGTTGGCAAGATAATCAGCATGAGCCAGAGCTGACGGTGCTTAAGACGAGTCAAAAAGAGGGCTGTTGGATAACTGATGAGTAGCGTCACTAGGGTCACAATCCCTGCATAGAGCACTGAGTTAAAACTCATTTTAAGATAGGTCAAGTTTTGTGATGCAAAGTAGGATTTATAGTTTTCTAAACTAAACTGGCCTTCAATGTTGAAAAAGGATTGACCGAAAATCAAGACCAAGGGTGCGAGAACAAAGAGGGCAATCCAAAGCATGTAGGGCACTACAAAGAGTTTAGAGGTTGTTTTCTTCATCTCTTTCCTCCTCGATCGCGTTAATCAGACCTGCTTCTTGCTCTTCGATTTCTACGTACTCCTCGATACGAGCATCGAATTCTTCTTCGGTTTCGTTGAGACGCATGATGTGGATATCTTCTGGTTCAAAGTCCAGACCGATTTCCTCACCCACAATGGCCTTACGAGTCGAGTGGATCATCCATTCATTGCCAAGTTCGTCATAGGCGATAATCTCGTAGTGAACCCCACGGAAAAGTTGGGTATCAACCTTAACTTGGAGCTTGCCTTCTTCAGGAAGAGTGATGCGCAAGTCCTCTGGACGAATAACGACTTCGACAGGCTCATTTGGCTTCATCCCACCATCAACCGCTTCAAAGCGTTTTCCGTTAAACTCAACCAAGTAGTCCTCAATCATGGTTCCTGGCAAGATGTTGGACTCACCGATAAAGGTAGCAACAAAGTGGTTGATTGGCTCATCATAGATGTCCACAGGCGTTCCAGACTGAACAATCTCGCCATCATTCATAACGAAAATCCAGTCACTCATAGCTAGGGCTTCCTCCTGATCGTGAGTGACAAAGACAAAGGTAATCCCCAATCGTTGTTGCAGTTCACGCAGCTCGTACTGCATGTCTGTTCGCAATTTCAAGTCCAGCGCTGACAGAGGTTCATCTAACAAAACCACACGGGGTTGGTTGATGATGGCACGGGCAATAGCCACACGCTGACGTTGTCCTCCAGAAAGTTTACGGATGGAACGCTTCTCGTAACCTTCCAACTGAACCATCTTGAGAACTTCTGCTACACGTTGCTCAATTTCTTTCTTGTCGATTTTACGCAAGCGGAGCGGAAAGGCAACATTTTCAAACACATTCATATGTGGAAACAAGGCATAGGATTGGAAGACCGTATGGACATCTCGCTTGTTGGTTGGGATGTCGTTGATCCGTACCCCATCCAGCAAAATATCTCCTGTTGTCGCATCCAGTAAACCTGCAATGATGTTTAGAATGGTTGATTTTCCTGAACCAGATGCGCCTAGTAGGGTATAGAACTTTCCCTCTTCCAACTCAAAGTTAATGTCTTTGAGAACCTTGGTGTTGCTGTCTTCAAAAACTTTAGAGACGTTTTTGAATTCAATAATTGGTTTTTTCAATTGTCATAAATTCCTTCTTTTTCATAAATTAACAGATCCTGGCTCTGTCAGGCCGCTACTACCTCGTGTAGGAGATTGAACTGCCTACATACATCTTCACTAACGATAGGCTTTCACCCCCTTACAATGGTTATAGCAGCAACTTTTCTGCCCAAACCTTATTCTTTCTCACCCAAAATACGGACTTCCCTCTCAAGGGTAACACCTGAGTGTTCCTTTACCTTTTCAATAACAGATTGGATCAAGTCCTCGTAGTCTTTAGCCGTACCGTCAGCAACATTGATCATGAAACCAGCGTGCTTTTCAGATACTTCAACACCACCGATACGATAGCCTTTCAAACCAGCCTCTGAAATCAACTGACCTGCAAAATGACCAACAGGACGCTTAAAGACCGAACCACAAGATGGGTATTCTAGAGGTTGTTTGAGTTCACGTAGGTGCGTTAAGCGGTCCATTTCTTGCTTGATAACCTGATGATTTCCTGGAGCTAGGGCAAATTTAGCTGACAAAACAACAGCTCCAGAATCTTGAACAGCCGAATGACGGTAACCAAAAGCCAATTCCTTGGAAGATAAGGTCTCAATCTCCCCTTCCTTGGTCAAAATTTGACAAGACTGCAAGATATGGGCAATCTCTCCTCCATAGGCACCCGCATTCATAAAGACTGCTCCACCGACGCTCCCTGGAATGCCACAGGCAAACTCGAAACCAGTCAAACTATGACGAAGGGCAATACGTGTCGTTTCAATCAAGTTGGCCCCAGCTTCCGCTTCAATGGTATAACCATCAACTGAAACGTTATTGAGCTTGTCACACAAGATGACAAATCCACGAATTCCACCGTCACGAACGATAATATTGCTGGCATTTCCTAGCACCATCCAAGGAATATTCTCTTGATTGGCAAATTGAACGACACGCGCCATCTCATAGCGATTGCGTGGCAAAACCAGATAATCCGCTCGACCTCCGACCTTGGTATAGGTATAGGTCTTCAAGGGTTCCTTGAAACGAATATCAATTCCTTCTAATTGTTCTTGTATTTTAGTTACTAATGTCATATCTCTCATCCTTTTGTAAAGTCATTTCATTATACCATTTTTAAAGGCTTTTGACGAACCGAAAAATGGAAGTATCAAAGCATTGCATAAAAAAAGAGGTGAACCTCTTTTTATGATGATTTTTTCCAAAATGTAGATTTTGTAAGCCAGACAAAGGCAAGTACTTCTACAAGAAGAATGCCCTCCACTAGAAGTGGATTTGCAATCCAGCCCACTTGAGATAGAGCTGGAGCTAAGTCGAACAAGGCATGTAATCCATAGGCAGCAACGAGATAAATCCATTTCTTTTGACGGACACTTTGATAGACCCAGACAGTAAGGCTAATTTGGAGAACCAGAGCAAGGACACGCTCAACTCCTAGTAGATAGATCTGCCATGCTGATAGAGACTGAACCGTTTCGAGTGTCGTCTTTGTAAGAAGATTCGCCGCATCAGTATTTGATGACTGTACTAGTGAAAAGAGGATCAAAAGGCTAATCAAACTTCCCATTCCGAGGTAGAGCATCTCTAAGCCTCCATGTCCTAAGCCATAAGCCCAAGCATCTCTATCTTCCAACTTTCTCTTTTTCTCCAACCATTTAAAAAAGATAAAACGAGCCGTTTCCTCAAAGAGGGCAGCCATGGCGATTCCATAAAGGACATATAAGAAAGGTTGCTCCTGCATGAGCGGAATGGTTCCATCTTTTTGCGGATGGAGTACCAGAAGGTGAACCATCTTCTCTAACACTTGAGAAGAAACGAAAAATGCGATTGCCCCCAAGCCCATCACTGCAAGAGAGATTTTAAACCGTTTTTTGGCATACCAAGTTCCACCTACTAGAATGAGAACTAAAGCGATCATGGTGAGGATAATATGTACTGTCATCTTTTTCTCCTATTCTGACTTATCAATATCTTTCTTCATCTCGTCAACGTTAAATTTGGCAAATAAATACTGGCGATCTTGGACTGGAAAACGTTGGTCCAACTGGTCGACTGCTCCAACCTCGATCATTCCTTCTTTGATAACAAAGTCCATCACATGCCCACCAAAGGTCAAATCATCAGAGATAAAATGCAAATGATAGCCTGCAACACTCACTCCATGGAACATCTCCGGTGTCCAAAATCCAACAATGGTTCCCGATACATTTTCACGGCTATATTCAGGTTGGTGAGTCGCAACATCAGCAAACTTGGTATCAGGTGTGGATTTAGGAATCATCCGCACGTGCATTTGTGAAAATTCGCCATGAATCTTGATGGAACGAAAAAGATTTTCTCCATCATAGTAGGACTCAATTCGTTTTTCCAATTCCTTGTCCGTCATCTCAAAGCGCTGACGAAAAATCACTTCAGCCTGATGAGGGACCACTGCTGCATAGGGAATTAGAGCATTCGCTGCCACCTCAACGATTTCAGGCGTTTGACCAGACCCCTTGGCTTGATAAGCCTTGCCATCAAGGACAATCAACTCCCCGTCAATCGAATCCAATGTTCCCAAGCCGAGGTCACCATGTTTCAACAATTCTCCTACTTTCATGGTTCCACCATAGAGACCTGCCATTAGGGCACCTAAAGTATTGTATTGAAATAATTTAACTGGTTCCTGCACTTTTCTATCCATTCTCTTTCTTATCTTTTATTCAATGAATCATCATACGTTCTAAGTATACCACATTTGCTCCTAGATGTGAAAGGGAGAAATGCTTTTCCCATTGCAAAGGAGGCAAAAAAAAGGTACAATGTAACAAAATCAAGGGAGGTCTGGAATGAAGAAAGAAAGTAAATACCAAGCAGTCGTTTCCTTTCTCAAAAAGGGTATCGAATCGGGAAAATTCCCAACAGGTAGCCGGCTTCCCTCTATCCGTCAACTGAGCCAAGACTTCCACTGTAGCAAGGACACTGTCCAACGAGCCCTGCTAGAATTACGCCATGAACAATACCTCTATGCCAAACCCCAAAGTGGCTATTATGTTCTGGAACAGGGGCAGCATCAGGACTTGGAAATCGAAGTCACTGATGAACATGCCAGTGCTTATGACGATTTCAGACTCTGCGTCAATGAAACACTGATTGGAAGAGAAAACTACCTCTTCAACTACTATGACAACCAAGAAGGCCTTGAGGAACTCAGACAATCTGTCCATCAACTCCTCTTTGACCAAGCCCTCTACTGTAAACCCGATCAACTTGTTCTAACTTCTGGCACCCAGCAAGCTCTCTTTATCCTTTCTCAGATTAACTTTCCGAGCGAGGGAGCTGAGATTTTGGTCGAACAACCGACCTACCACCGAATGAATCGCCTCTTGGTCGCTCAAGGATTAGCCTACCAGACCATTGAACGCCGAATTGATGGCATTAACCTTGAAGAACTGGAAGGACAGTTCAAATCTGGGAAAATCAAGTTTTTCTATACCATTCCTCGCTTCCACT
This sequence comes from Streptococcus oralis subsp. tigurinus, assembly GCF_002096275.1. Classification (GTDB taxonomy): domain Bacteria; phylum Bacillota; class Bacilli; order Lactobacillales; family Streptococcaceae; genus Streptococcus; species Streptococcus oralis_CN. The sequence continues at coordinate 68,287 of NZ_NCUG01000013.1, forward strand.
ATCCCCTAGGTCATTCCTATTCTGATCAGGAAAAAAGGGCCATTCTGGATCTAGCAAACCAGTATGGTGTTTACATCGTAGAGGATGACTATCTTGGTGACTTGGACCCAAAGAAAGGTCAGACCTTCCACTATCTGGATACCGAGGATCTGGTCATTTACATCAAATCCTTTTCAACCAGCCTCTTTCCAGCCCTTCGTATCACAGCTCTCATTCTCCCAAATGCCCTAAAAGAGGCCTTTGTTTCCTACAAAAATATCCTGGACTATGACAGCAATCTCATCATGCAAAAGGCTCTTTCTCTTTACATCGATAGCCAGTTATTTGAAAAAAATCGACTGGCCAGACTGACCCTTCAAGAGAACTATCAGGCTCAGATTAAGGAAGTACTTGAAAAAAACACCTGTCCCTTGCCCCACTATCCTCTACACGATGGTCTCTTGCTTGATTTGAGACACTATCCTAAAATTGCCAGTTTGAAACACAGCTCACTCAAACTAGACTTTTTTGAGAAGGCTTATTTGGAAGCCTGTCCTTATCAGTTCGCCAAAGTCACTCTTGAAAATCTAGAAGAGCTATTAGAATACATAAAAGCAGAATTGGATTAAAGTCCAACTCTGCTTTTTCTTATTGTTCAACTTCTGTTAGTTTCGCTGCTTTTTCAAGATAAGTTTGATAGGTTCCGTCATCTTTCAGTTTTTGGATAACCTTATCTACTACTGCTTTCAGGTCTGATTGATCCTTCTTGATAGCAACGGCATTGGCTTCGCCATCTTTCATTGTCAAATTAACAGTTGCAACGGCAAGATCTGAGTTTTTACCTGCGTAGCTAAGAGCAACTGGTTCATCCATATGAACAGCATCTACTTTTCCAGCCTGCAATTCATTAACTGCTTCCCCCATATTAGTCAAAGAAGTCAGTTGAGCATTTGGCAATTGTTCCTTGACCATGGTTTCTGGCACAGTTCCCTTTTGAGCTGCGATATTCGCACTTGCAAGGCTTGAAAGATCCTTGTACTTGTCTAAATCGGCTTTTCTAACCAAGAAACTCATCTTGTTTTCATAGTAAGGGATTGAAAAGTCAAAGACTTCCTTTCTCTCATCTGTGGCACTAATTCCCGCAATGGCTAAGTCAGCCTTTCCAGTTTGAAGGCTGGTCAAAACATTGTCAAAACTCATGCTAGAGATTTCAAGTTTAACCCCAAGCTCATCCGCAATCGCTTGAGCCATATCAATATCTGCCCCAACCACTTGGTTTTTACCATCTACCAAGGCTTGGAATTCAAAAGGTGCATAGTCTGGACTGGTCGCAACGACTAGCTTTCCTTTTTGTTTGATAGCGTCCACAGCAGACTGGGAACTATCCGTACTGGATTGACAAGCTACTAAAATCACGCTAGCCAGCATGCTACACACAACTAACATCCATTTTTTAAGCTTCATAAATAAACGACCTTTCTGTTATTTCTGAATAATTATAACTCTTTTAAAAATAGTTGTCAACCCTTTTAGAGATTTTGACTGCAAAACAATTCTTTTCATAAAAAAGAAGACTGATTTATCACAATCAGCCTTTTGTTCTGTATATTTAAACCGTTTCTTATAGTTCGACAATCTTCCCTGTTTCAAAGTAAACAACCCATTCACAGATATTTTTAGCGTAGTCTCCGATACGTTCCAAGAAGGAAATTACCTGGAAGTAATCACGGCCTGTAACGATGGCTTCAGGATGTTTCCTAATCTCCTCTGTAGTAAGATCACGAATACTATCAAAGTAATGGTTGATTTTTTCGTCCATAGCCGCTACTTCATAGGCTTGATCCACAGAACCATTCAGGTAAAGTTCGAGAGCAGATTCAACGAAGTTTTTCACATCGCGCCCCATTTTTTTGATTTCTTCCTCAACGGCAGGGATGCGTTGTTCCCCCTTCATACGAATAGTTGCTTTTGCGATTGACACCGCATGGTCTCCCATACGTTCCAGGTCCGATACTGCCTTGAGAACGGTCAATACAGTACGGAGGTCTTGAGAAACAGGTTGTTGAAGCGCGATCATTTCAAATGATTTCTTTTCGAGTTTCACTTCATATCCATTTACTTCTGCATCTTCCTCAATAACTTCTTTTGCCAAATCACGGTCATGTGTAACAAAGGCACGCACTGTACGATTGATTTGTGAGAGCACTTCTTGTCCCATAGCATAGAACTGGTTGTGCAATTTCTCCAAATCTTCTTCAAATTGAGATCGTAACATCATTCAACTCCTTATCCAAATTTTCCTGTAATATAATCTTCTGTTTCCTTGTTTTGTGGGTCTAGGAACATTTTCTTAGTATCGTTAAACTCGATCAAATCTCCATCTAGGAAAAATCCTGTTTTATCAGAGATACGAGAGGCCTGTTGCATCGAACGCGTTACCAAGAGCATGGTGTATTTATCTTTCAGACCATACAAGGTTTCCTCAATCTTACCAGCCGAGATAGGATCCAAAGCTGAAGTTGGTTCATCCAAGAGAATAATCTTGGGACTGGTTGCTAAGACACGAGCAACACAAACACGTTGCTGTTGGCCACCTGAGAGACCAATGGCTGAATCATGCAAGCGATCCTTGACCTCATCCCAAATAGAAGCGCGTTGCAAGGCCTTTTCCACCGCTTCATCCAAAACATGTTTATCCCTGACTCCATTGATACGTAGGCCGTAGACAACATTTTCATAGATAGACATAGGGAAAGGATTGGGCTGTTGAAAGACCATACCGATTTCCTTACGCAATTCAACCGTATCGGTACGTGGACTGTAGATATTGTGGCCATTATAAATCACTGTTCCAGTTGTTGTCACCTCAGGATTTAGATCGCCCATGCGGTTGATGGCTTTGAGCAGGGTGGACTTTCCTGATCCAGAAGGACCAATCAAGGCGGTTATTTCCTTAGGTTGGAAAGAAAGGGAAACACTATTCAAAGCCTTCTTTTTATTGTAATAAACGGATAGGTCTTTAACCTGCAAAATCGGTTCTGTCATACTGCTTCCTTTCTAACCAAAGTGTCCCGTTACGTAGTCATTGGTAGACTGTAGTTTCGCATTTTGGAAAATATTGGATGTCTTATCATACTCGATCAAATCGCCCAAGTAGAAAAATCCTGTGTAGTCACTTGCACGCGCAGCCTGTTGCATACTGTGGGTAACGATGATGATGGTAAAGTCTTTCTTCAATTCCAACATAGTCTCTTCCAGCTGGGCTGTCGCAATCGGATCCAAGGCTGACGCCGGTTCATCCATCAAGAGGATATCTGGCTTGACAGAGATGGCGCGAGCGATACAGAGACGTTGTTGCTGTCCACCAGAAAGCATCAAGGCTGATTTGTGGAGGTCATCTTTGACCTGATCCCAAAGGGCAGCCTGTCGGAGAGAGGTTTCGACAATTTCATCCAAGACTTTCTTATCCTTGACTCCTGCACGTTCATGAGCAAAAGTGATGTTACGGTAAATAGACTTGGCAAATGGATTTGGACGTTGGAAGACCATTCCGATATGCTTGCGCATCTCATAGACATTGATTTCTGGACGATTAACGTCAATCCCTCGGTAGAGGATTTGACCTGTGACCTTGGCAATATCAATAGTATCATTCATCCGATTGAGACTGCGAAGATAAGTAGATTTCCCTGATCCAGAAGGACCAATCAAGGCTGTAATTTTATTTTTTTCAAATTGCATATCGATGCCCTTGATGGATTCATTTTTACCATAGTAAACATGTAAATCCTTGGTAGAGAGGGCCACTTTTTCTTCAGGGAAGGTGATGATATGCTTTTCATCCCAGTTATATTTTGACATGGCTTCTCCTTTAGGCAGCGGTTAATTTCTTGTGTAAATAGCTTCCGAGTTTGCGTGCTCCAAAGTTAAAAATCAAGATAAAGATGAGGAGCACGGCGGCAGAACCTGCTGATACGATAGTAGCATCAGGAATGGTTCCTTCACTGTTGACCTTCCAAATGTGGACAGCCAAGGTTTCTGCTTGACGGAAAATTGAGATAGGACTGGTAACACTGAGGATATTCCAGTTAGACCAGTCAAGGGCGGGAGCGGATTGTCCTGCCGTATAGATAAGAGCGGCGGCCTCACCAAAGATACGGCCAGAGGCTAAGACAACACCCGTTACGATGCCTGGAAGGGCTTCTGGAATGACGACATGGACCACAGTCTCCCAACGAGAAATCCCGAGGGCCAGACCAGCCTCACGTTGTGTATGGTGAACGTGTTTTAAACTGTCCTCAACATTTCGAGTCATCTGAGGGAGGTTAAAGACCGTCAAGGCCAAGGCACCTGAAATGATTGAAAATCCATACTCAAACTGGACTACAAAAATCAAGTAACCAAAGAGACCCACAACGACTGATGGTAGAGAAGACAAAATCTCAATACAGGTTCTGACAAAATTTGTCACAGGACCCTTTTTTGCATATTCAGCTAGGTAAATCCCAGCCCCCATGGACAAAGGCACAGAGATAATCAAGGTAATGACTAAAAGGAAGAAGGAATTGTAGAGCTGAATCCCGATACCCCCACCTGCTTGATAAGAGGATGATTTTCCAGTCAAGAAAGACCAAGAGATGTGCGGTAACCCTCTCACCAAGATATAGAGAATCAAGGATGCCAAGATGGCAACAATGATACCAGCGATGGTATAGAGGACAGCTGTTGCAAATTTATCTAATTTCTTAGCGTGCATAGTTTTTCTTTCCTCTTTCTTTCGTAATCAACTTAATCACACTGTTAAAGGCCAAACTCATCAAGAGCAATACCAAGGCCAATGACCAGAGTACGTTATTATCAACTGTTCCCATGACGGTATTCCCAATTCCCATAGTCAAAACAGAAGTCAAAGTCGCAGCTGGTGTTGTTAGCGAGGTTGGGATAACTGCTGAGTTTCCGACCACCATCTGAATAGCAAGGGCTTCACCGAAGGCACGCGCCATCCCAAAGACCACTGCAGTGAAAATACCTGAACGTGCTGCTTTCAAGGTCACACGCCAGATAGTTTGCCAACGAGTGGCTCCCATAGCCAAACTAGCTTCACGGTAATGACGAGGAACAGCACGCAAGCTGTCTGTTGTCATAAAGGTTACAGTTGGTAGAATCATGACAAAAAGAACGAAAATCCCTGACAAGATTCCAAAACCAGTTCCACCAAAGATGCTGCGAACAAAAGGCACCACAACTTGCAAACCGATAAATCCATAGACGACTGAAGGAATACCGACGAGAAGTTCAATGGCTGGTTGCAAGATTTTTGCACCCTTTGGTGATACTTCTGTCATAAAGACTGCAGCTCCGATGGCGAAGGGAGTTGCGATGAGGGCTGATAAAATCGTCACAATAAAGGAACCCAAAATCATCGGAAAGGCACCAAATTGTTTCCCTGAAGGATTCCAAGTTTGTCCAAAAAGGAAATCAAAGATATTCACTCCATTGACAAAGAAGGTCGATAAGCCTTTTTGGGCTACAAAAATCAAAATCATCGCCACAATGATGACAATCAAAGAAAGGCAAGTGAAGGTCAAACCTTTACCAAACTTCTCAAGGCGAGAGTTCTTTGAAGGAGAGAGTAATTTTTTAGATAATTCTTCTTGATTCATTATTGACCTCCTTCTACTGCTGTAACGGTACCTGAAGCATCCTTTTGGACTTTCATTTCATTGATAGAGATATAGCCCATGCCCTTAACAATTCCATTTTGGGCTTCGTCTGAGAGAACGAAATTCAGGAATTCAGCAGCTAACTCATTTGGCTGACCGAGTGTGTACATATGTTCATAAGACCACAAAGGCCAGTTGTTGGTCGTTACATTTTCAGACGTAGGTTCATACCCATTCAGTTTCATGCTTTTCACGGAATCATCTACATAGGCAAAGGCTAGATAAGAAATGGCTCCAGGAGTTTGGGATACAATGGACTTGACCATCCCGTTAGAATCCTGCTCCTGACTCTGCTTAGCAGATTGGCCATTCATAACCACCGTATCAAACGTCGCTCTTGAACCAGAACTTGCTGCTCGGTTGATGATTGAAATTGTCAGGTCTTTGCCCCCAACTTCTTTCCAGTTGGTCACTTCACCAGTAAAAATCTTGCGAAGTTGCTCGGTTGTGAGATTTTCAACATCCACTTCCTTGTTTACAATCACTGCAAGACCAGCCACTGCAACCTTGTGGTCTACCAGAGCTGAAGCATCAATTCCATCTTTTTCCTCTGCAAAGACGTCAGAGTTCCCGATGTCTACTGCTCCAGACTGGACTTGGGAAAGTCCTGTACCCGATCCACCACCTTGAACATTGACTGTTTTTCCGATGTTTCTAGAACCAAATTCATCTGCTGCTGCTTCGACAAGAGGTTGAAGAGCTGTTGAACCAACAGCTGTCATGGATTCTCCACGATCAATCCAGCTAGCACATCCTGCTAGAGAACCTGCCATCAAAAGAGCTGCAAGAGACATGACGAGCTTTTTTCTTTTTTTCACTGTTTTTCTCCTTGAACATAATGATGAATGTTCTGATTTCTTCCGTTTGTCCTGATCATCCAGTTATCATCAATGATTGTCCCGCTTTATTTTTTAGACATTCTTAGGGGCGGACAATTCCATCGTATAATATAAGTAATAATAAAAGACTATCAGAAAAAACTCATAATTCCACTATAACATAGAATAGGCTCTTTGACTAGCTTTTTCACCTGAATCTGAGTCCTTTTGGATAATAATTTTTCAAAACATTTCCTGTTACCTTGGCAAAGCCTAATCCGTTTCCTTGAACCACAACTTGGTACCAGCCATTTGGTCGAGGTTCAGACAATTGAACAGTCTCACCAGCCACATATTTTACAAAATCCTCATCATTGATTTCGACCCTTTGTTTTACTTGACTTGGTTTCAAGGCTAATCCCAGAGCAAAGCTTGGTTCGAAGCGTTTCTTCTTAAAAGTACCCAGATGGAGGCCATTTCTAGCAATTTTAAGTTTCCCTAGATCAGGTAGCATCTCTGGCAAAAGATAGAGCTGATCTCCAAAAGTCTGCAAGATACCAGTTAGATTGACCCGCAAGTGTTTTTGGGCAAAATCATGCCACAAGGCCAGCTGTTCACGACTGAGATTGCTCTTGCTGGCTTTGAATTTAGGTGCTGGATTTTCTCCCTTAAACTGCAAATGGGCAACAAACTGACCTTCTCCCTTAAAATGGTGAGGGTACATTCGCGCCGTTTCAGGAAGTCCAATTCCTGCTACCATACCGTTCACATGCTCGACTGGAAGCAGTTCAAAATCATAAGTATCTAGTAACCAGTGGACGATTTCTTCATTTTCCTCAGGTGCCCAAGTACAGGTCGAATAGACCAAACGACCACCTTCTGCAAGCATAGTCACTGCGTTTTCTAGGATTTCTTTTTGGAGACTAGCACATTGACTAGGATAAGCGGTACTCCAATAATCCATGGCATCTGGCTGCTTACGAAACATCCCTTCACCCGAGCAAGGTGCATCAAGGACAATCACATCAAAGTAACCTTTAAAAACCTTGGCTAAGCGGTCAGCAGATTCATTGGTCACGACAACATTTGTCGCTCCAAATCGCTCCATATTTTCCACTAAAATCTTAGCACGCTTGCTTGAAATTTCGTTGGAAACAAGGACTCCTTGATTAGCCAGATAAGCTGCTAGTTGAGTGGATTTTCCACCTGGTGCTGCCGCCAAGTCCAAGACCTTCATGCCAGGACTTGGTTGAGCTACCTGGGCCACCATTTGGGCTGCAGGCTCTTGTGAATAAACGAGACCCGTAACGTGCTCTGGAGATTTCCCAGAAACTTTTCCATAGTGCCCCCAAGGTGTACGAGGAATGGCATCAGCAAACGATAGCTGACTTTCTTTTAAGGGATTAACCCGAAAAGCCGAAACCGCTTCCTGCTTAAAAGAGGCAAGAAAATCTCTTGCCTCATCTTTTAGTATCACTTCATATTTTTCAACAAATCCTTCTGGAAATTGCATTTAGTTTTCTTTCCTTTCGTAGATATAAGACTGAATCTCTTCTTGCATCTCGATTGGCACCATCATGACAGGCTGACGCGTTTTAAAATCAACAGGTTCACCCGATACCGTAAGAAGGCGATAACCCAGACTTTCCCCTAAGATGCTGGCCGCAGCGTAATCCCATGGCTGCAAGTAGGTAATATAAGTCAGAAGACGACCCGATAAAACCTTAGCAAAACTAATGGCCGCACTGCCGTAGACACGGACTCCCAATGCTGCTCGACCCAAATCCGCCAAGCCCCACTCATTACTTTCAAACATACCTGAGTTACCGGCAACTAAAAATTCTTGAAGAGGTTTCTTTTTAAAAGGCGGTAAGGGATCATTATTACGACAAGGAGGAAAGGCACTACCACCATGGTAACAATCACCTTTCATGACATCATAGATGATGCCAAATTTGCCCACACCATTCTCAAAATAAGCCAGCATAACGGCAAAATCTTCCTGCTGGGCGACAAAATTATTGGTACCGTCAATGGGATCAATCACCCAAACACAACCTTGACCGACTGCAGCACGCAGACAGCCTTCTTCCGCACAAATCAAGTCCTCAGGATAGGAGGACTTGATCCGATCAACCAAGAGTTGCTGGACCTCCTTGTCCAAACGTGTTACCAAGTCAGTAGGGGAAGACTTGCGCTCAACCTGCAAATCTTCTTTCATGTGAGCCAAAATATAGGCAGCAGCTTCCTGCACAATCTGTTTGGCAAATTCAAATTTAGTTTCCAAGAGAAATCTTCCCTTCTCTTTTTTCTTTTGCTAATTGAACTGCATGATAGAAGGAATAACCGCTAGCCGTCTCAAATTCGCGACCTAGGCGCTTTTCTTCACTTTTGCTCGGAACGACTGACTTAAATCCCTTGTAAGACTCTAGCAGTTTTTTTGCTTCTACCTTATCTTCATAAGCAGCTTCAACATCATTAAAAAAAGAAAGCACTGAAGCAAGTTCTTCAGTGCTCCACGACAAATCTAGTGGGTAACTATACTGTTTGTTCATCTATCCTATACCAGCTCTCAATGTTGCTTCTTTTAGTTCTTGTTTACGGTAACTACGAGGGAGAAAAGCACGAATCTCATCTTCATTAAAACCAATTTGCATGCGTTTGGTATCTGTAATAATTGGGCGACGCAAAAGACTAGGATATTGCTCAATCAACTGAAGCAACTCCGATACCGAGATACTCTCTACATCAATATCCAATTTTTGAAAAATTTTTGAACGAGTTGAAATGATGTCATCAGTACCATTTTCGGTCAAGGAAAGAATATGTTGTAATTCTTTTCTTGTTAAAGGACTAGTCATAATATTATGCTCTTGAAAGGGCACTTTATGCGTCTCTAACCAAGCCTTTGCCTTACGACATGATGTACAACTCGGTGATAAAAATAGTGTAATCATGCTTTTCTCTTCTTTTATCTATACTTACTATTTCTATTATACAAAAAAATAAAGCGCTTGACTAGGTATTTTTAGAAAAAAAGCCTATTTTTTCATAGAAAATAGACTGTTTTCTGCAAAAATCTCCTGCTTTGCAAGTTTATCTTTAGGATAACCTAACAATAAATAGGGAGTATAGCACCTTCTCTCGTTTTTTATTAAAAATACAGAATGTTATCCTCTATTTCCTTGAAGCTTTAACAAGGAGGAAACCAAACATTCCTTCATACAAGGCAAAGAAAAGTACAAAGGAATGTAGGAAGAAAGTCTCTGGCAAAATCCAAATAACGGGATCCTTTGCTGGATCAAAAAGCCAGGTATCGTCTCCCACAAAGAGAATCTGATGGAACAGAGTAAAAAATTGCTCAAAACCAATCAGCACTCCCACAAGCCCAATGACTAGAGGCAATAGCACCAGAGCCAAGATACTTTTACGATATAGGGGCAAAAAGCCTTTTTTCACAATCTTTCTAACAAAGAAATAAAAACTTGGTAGCGTCACTAGGGCAACTAGCTGAACTAAGTGAAAAAGACTCTTCACCACCGCAAAGTGGTGTAAACCTGCCGCTGATGAACGAAAATCTGGCATCTCTAAGACCTGACTAAAGGGATTGGTCAGGTAATTCATCAAGATATGAAAATTATACAGAATGGTTTCTGGTTTTAGATAGACTCGACCCGCTAAGTTCAGATACTGAATCTCCATGGGATAGAAAATCCAAGCCAGATAAATGGTTAAGAGAATAGAAAGGGAGAGGAGAAAGAGCATACTTCCCCCAAAAGTCAGTTTAATTTTCATCAAAATTCCACTCCGAAAGGCTAGAAACCACATGAGTTGGTGCGATTGGCAGGTCCCCCACTTCTTCTGCCTTGGTAAAACCTGTCGTCACCAAGAGCGTTGGAATACCATTGTCAATCCCTGCTCGGATGTCTGTCAGGTAGTTGTCCCCCACCATGAGCAATTCTTCTCGTTTCAAACCCAAGTGCTCAACTGCCTTATCCATAATGATAGCATTTGGTTTTCCAATATAAACTGGTTTCACTCGTGTTGCCACTTCAAGCAGAGTTACAAGTGAACCAGCACCAGGCAAAAGACCACGTTCCGTCGGAATATTGAGATCAGGGTTGGTTCCGATAAAGTGAGCTCCCTTTTGGATGGCTAGAGTCGCCGTCGCAAATTTTTCATAGTCGACTTGCCAGTCCAGTCCAACTACCACATAGGCAGGATTTTGCTTATCTTCGACATAACCAGCCGCCTGAATGGCATCCTTGAGCCCAGCTTCGCCGATGACATAGACTGTCTTTTCTAGTCCCAAGTCATTCATATAGTCGATGGTTGCCAAAGTCGCTGTGTAAACCGTCGATAGAGGCGTGTTGATATTAAAATTCTGAGCCAACATCTCTTGAACACTCTCAGGAGTACGAGTTGTATTGTTGGTTACAAAGAGATAAGGAATTTCTCGCTTTTGCAACTCATGGACAAAAGCCTCTCCTGCCGGAATTCGGTCTTTCCCCTTGTAAATGGTTCCGTCTAAATCAATTAAATAACCTTTATAAGCCATATCGCCCTTTCTAATTGCCCTCAATTTCTTGCCAAGTAATCATAGCTTGGGCATTAATCTCGCCATCACTGATAATCTCATGCTTGCTTTCTAGTCCCTTGAGTTCATAAGCTGAAGCAATCATGCCACCCGGTCGCACCTCTTTGACATATTTGAGATTGATTTTCTTTGGAATATACTTGGTCAAAAAGTCTGCTCCCATGACTTCAAAAATCCAATCCAGGTATTTGCTATTATTAACATGACCATTCATATCCAAGTCGTAAAAACGAACATGGTAGTCTTTACTGATCGGATTTTCTAGATTTGCATACTTTGGCCCACGGATGAGTTTTTTATCAAACTCAGACTGATAAGGCGCAACAATCTCCGGTTCGACAGCATGGACTTTACGACTATCGCGGTCCATGAGAACAAAGGTTGCTACCATGCGAATGATTTCTTGACCTGCTTCATCATAGATAGTGAAACGGCGGTAGCAAAAAAGACGATTGTAAGTCAATGCTTCTGTTTCAATCGTAATCTCCTCAGCAAAGCGAGGCAAGCGAACCACGTCAATCGCATAGTCTGTAATAATCCAGACCAGATTGTAACGTTCTAACATATCCTTGTCGCTAACTCCCAGCTCAATCGACTGCATACCTGATACTTGCAGGGACAGCAAAATCACATCTGGAAGTTTGATATGACCGTTCATGTCCGCCATATCAAAAGGAATTTTCATTTTCATTTGATAAGTTAAGCCCATTGTTCTACTCCAAAATAAATCGTTCTGCTACAGTGTCTCCCAAGAAGAGACCTCTCTTTGTCATTCGGACACGATTTCCTTCTATCTGCATGAGACCTTGTTGAACCAAGTCTCTGATGATTTCGCCATAAAGTCCATCAAAGGACCGTCCAAATTTTTCCTCAAATCGTGCCATGGAAACCCCGGATTTTTTCCGGAGGCCTAGGAACATTTCTTCTTCCATCTGCTCCCTTTGACTCAGGTGTTCTTCTGTAATCCGAGCATTTCCTGCCTCTACCGCATTGAGATAGTGGCGGATAGGCCCGTGGTTTTTATAGCGCACCCCGTTCACATAACCCGAAGCACCCGCACCGATACCATAATACTCGGCATTATCCCAGTACATGAGATTGTGGCGACTTTCAAATCCGGGTTTAGAGAAATTCGAAATCTCATAATGCTCAAAGCCCGCTCGCTCAAGTTCTGCGATGATGTACTCAAACATCTCCGCTTCCAGTTCCTCCTTAGGCAGAGGCAATTTCCCTCGTCTCATGCGGTTCATAAAGACCGTATGATTCTCCAAAATCAAGCTATAAAGACTCATATGAGGAATATCAAGCGAGATAGCCTTAGCTACATTGTCCTTGACCTGAGCCATAGTTTGACCAGGTAGAGCATAGATTAGGTCGATGGAGATATTGTCAAAACCAGCCAATTTGAGGCGGTCAATATTTTCATAAATATCCTTCTCCAAATGACTGCGCCCAATTTTTTTCAGCATTTTGTCATCAAAAGTCTGCACACCCAAGGAAACACGATTGACTGGCGACTGTTTCAAAACCGCAATCTTATCTGCGTCCAAATCGCCTGGATTGGCCTCAATGGTCAACTCTTTCAATACTGACAAGTCCAAGTTTTTAGTCAAGCCATTTAAGAGCACCTCTAATTGCGGAGCTGACAGTGCCGTTGGTGTCCCACCTCCAATATAGAGGGTTCGCAATTTTTGGATATCATAAGAACGAAACTCTTCTAGCAGATGCTCCAAATAACTATCTACTGGCTGATTTTTAATAAAAACTTTTGAAAAGTCACAGTAATAACAAATCTGGGTACAAAAGGGAATGTGCACATAGGCGGACGTTGGTTTTTTCTGCATAGTATTTATTATACCACAAAGACAGGCTGCAGATAAAAATCACCATCTCCAAAAATCAGAGATGGTGATACCTTATACTTCAGTAATATCGATGATGATTTCTTCTTGGTCTTCAGCGACGTCTGGGGTTGCTGACTGTTCTTGCCATTGCTCCTTGAGATTGTTAAAGGTTTCCTTTGACGCTTCCGTCGCTTGTCGAGCACAGTTTTTAGCTTGGTCAAGGACACTATCAAAAGTGATTTCACCAGATTCTACTTGTTCCTTTGTTTTCAGCACAAAGTCCCTTGCCTGTTCCTTCACTTCTGTTAATTTTTCACAAATCTGCTCTCTAGCATATTCTGGATCTTCTCTCAAATCATCTAGAAAATCCTGAGCTTGACTACAAACTTGCTTGCCCTTGTCACTCGTCAAAAACAAAGCGAGAGCTGCACCTGAAACAGTACCTAAAAGGATAGAGGATAGTTTTCCCATAAGATTTCTCCTTTTTTATTTTTTGAAAAATTTACTTGCGACACGAAGAGCTGACAAGCCTGCACCTGTTTTAATGGTCTTTGAACCAGCAGATGAAGCTTTTTTACCTAAAACACGTGCATGTTGGTTGAGATCAGATACTGACTCAGACAAGTCCGCCACCGCCGTAAAGAGTGGATCAATCGTCGCAACTTTGACATTGATATCGTCTGCTAACACATTGACCTTAGCCAACAATTCATTGGTCTGATGCAAGGTAACGTTCACATCTGAGCTCAACGTTTTGATGGTTTTCTCAGTCTCATCAATCATACGACCTGCTTTTTGAATCGTGATTGTCAAATAGACTAAACAGACAATCAAAGCAATCGCAACAAGTATATATGCAACTTCTAACATTTATTTTTCCTCCTCTGTATGATAGAAAGGGGCTTTCTTTCGATTTTGATAAAGTATGATAAAAATACCAAGTCCGATAAGGACAACTGATAACCATTGGGAAACTCGCAGACCAAAGAACATGAGACTATCCGTCCGCATCCCTTCGATAATCATACGACCAAAGCCATACCAAATCAAGTAGAATGCCGTGATCTGACCACGTCTGATTCCCTTTAATTTTCGTCTAAAAATCAAGATTAAAGCAAAACCAATCAGATTCCAAACAGACTCATATAAGAAGGTCGGCTGACGGTAGCTACCATCGATGTACATCTGGTCGCGGATAAAGTCTGGCAAATAATCCAGACTATCTACCGCTGCACCGTAGGCTTCTTGGTTAAAGAAGTTCCCCCAACGTCCTAAACTCTGGGCAATCATGACGCTCGGTGCTGCAATATCTAAGAAATCCCAAGTATTGATCAGCTTTCTATCTGCAAAGATATAAAGAACAATAGCCCCTGCTATCAAACCTCCATAAATGGCCAAACCACCATTCCAGATGGCGATGATTTCACCTGGATTTTGAAGATAATAATCTAAGCGAAAGAGTACGTAGTATAGTCTAGCACCTAAAATAGCTACTGGAAAAGCAATCAGGATAAAATCCAAAATATCATCTGATAGAATTTTCTTTTTGGGAGCTTCTTTCATAGCAAGATAGACAGCCAAAACCAATCCAGCCACAATACACAAAGCATACCAACGAATGGAAAAAGGACCGATTTCAAATGCGACTGGATTAATCATTTTTCACCTCATTTTGAGCGATCAGATTTGTCAAGCGTTCTTCAAATAAACGTGTCGCATCAAAGCCCATTTCCTTAGCACGGTAGTTCATGGCAGCCGCTTCAATAACAACAGAAATATTGCGTCCTGTTTTTACAGGGATGCGGATACGCGGAATGGCTACGCCAGAAATCTCGATTTCTTCAGCATTATTTCCTAAGCGATCGAAGGTCTTATGCGTATCATAGTTTTCCAAATAAACTGCTAGTTGAACTTGTGAAGAATCCTTAACTGCACTTGCTCCGTAGAGACTCATCACATCAATAATCCCCACTCCACGGATCTCAAGTAAATGCCTCAAAATTTCAGCTGGCTCTCCCCAAAGGGTCATTTCGTCTTTTGCAAAAATATCTACACGATCATCTGCCACCAAACGGTGTCCACGTTTCACAAGTTCCAGACCAGTTTCACTCTTACCGATACCGCTATCCCCTTGGATCAAGACACCCATGCCATAAATGTCCATCAAGACACCATGAACACTGGTCCGTTCTGCCAAACGAGAATCCAAATAGCTAGATAATTCTCCTGATAGGCGACTAGTAGCTGTTCGACTGGTTAAAATCGCAATCTTACATTCCCTAGCAGCTTTCAACATTTCTTCTGGAACTACTAAACCACGCGCAACAATAACCACTGGTGTTTCTGGTTGAAACATCTTGGTCAACACCTTATAACGGTTGTGAGAAGACATGGAGACTAAATAAGACCATTCCTTCATTCCCAACAGTTGAAGCCGCTCCGGAGTATAGTAATCAAAATAGCCTGTCATTTCAAGACCTGGTCGAGAAATGTCCGCAGTATTGATTTCTTTTTCAAGTAAATCGCCTTCACCGTAAACAATGTCTAATCTGAGCTTTTCAATGACTTCTTTTACTAAAACCGACATAATTTCCTCCTTCAATCGAGTTCTCCCTACTATTATATCAAATTGTGGTAGGAAGTTTCCTTTTTTTGCAGGATTTACAGTATTTATTTGGAAAGAAAAAAGGCTAGACAAGTCTAGCCTTTTATTTCAAATTAGAATTTTTTACGTTTACGAGCTGCTTCTGATTTACGTTTACGTTTTACAGAAGGTTTTTCATAGAATTCACGTTTGCGTGTTTCTTGAAGAGTACCAGCTTTAGTAACCGCACGTTTGAAACGACGAAGTGCATCGTCAAGAGATTCATTCTTACGTACTACTGTTTTAGACATTTTTTTCACTCCCTTCAAGTTCAAGATCTATTCCATTTTACACACAAAGTGAATAATTGTCAAGAGAAAAGCGACCATAAACTTTTATTATTTTTACTTTCTTCTTTTGAAGATGAAATAAATCACTAAGATGCAGAGAATCAATCCTAAAACAGCTGGTTTTACAATCGATATGCCACTTCCTCCACTAAATAAAAGACTATGGGCAACCTTCAGAAACGCTCCAATTACTACCGTTGCTAATAATCCATACCAACGTCTATTCCATGTTAAGGATATAATAGCCGTAAAAAATGCTAGAATTGTTGCCAAAATGATAACTTTTTCAATACTCCATCCGCTCGTAAAATAAGTCTTCTCAAAATTCAAAAACTCAATTACTTTTACATCAACTATTTCCGGCTTTGGGAACCAGAACATACTAGTAAATAGGCAAAATATAGAAAAGAAAATCAGGCTGTAGGATTTTTTATAAGCTCCCATTACAATTGGAATAATAAAGAGAGGGCGAATATACCAACTCAGGGTATTCTGGTGTCTAGTAAATGCCCACTCAAAAAAGCTCGTATCTGATAAAAAAACAACAATGATAGCAATCGTTAGAAACAAGAAAATAACCCCACCTATTTTATCTAGCGTTTTTATTTTCATAACTTTTCCCTTCTTGAATTCATAAAATTAATCTATCCATGGCAGATTCCCACTAAGTGAATTATCAACCGCTAATCGTTTTATTGGTAAAATATTAATGTTCTTCCAACCACGCTTTTATTCTATTGTCAAGATATCTATTTGCTCATCGTTAACGATAATTGCTTGGCGGTTATGAAGTGGTAGCAATTCAAGCTGCTTTTTATAGGTTTCAAAGGTCTTTTTGCTACTATCAGTAAAAGGTTCCTCGCCATAATGTGGAAGGATATAAAAATCCACTTCATCCAATCCCGCTGTATCAGATAACTCTGTCGCTACCGTCTTATCGTCCATGAGTTTATTGTAGTCAATATCCTTAGCTGCAATGATAGCCCCTGCTGATTCTCCCACATAGACCAGCCCATCTCTTATTTGCTCTTTGATAAGAGATAGGAGTTGTTTTTTCTTTAATTCTTGCAATAAATAAAAGGTATTCCCGCCTGAGATATAAAGAATCTTGCTTTGGAAAATCTTTGCCTGAGCAGTTTCTCGATCACAAGAAGCAATATCTAGAACCTCTATCTCAAATCCTAAATCCCTGAATGTTTGCTGAGCCTCATCGATATAGGCAGTATAGTCCTCTTTGTTCCCAGCGGTAGGAATAAATAAAACCTTATTTTCTAGATTCTTTTCCTTTGCATAATCGCTAAAAAGCTTTTTGACTTCAGCAAAGTATGAACATAAAAATAATTGTTTCATGATTGTACCTCCATTAATGTTTAACAATTTTATAAAGGATCCATGATCCCTTTCTTTGACAAGTTACGAGCTCAAACCCTACTGATAACAAGAATCGTCTAAATGCTTCTTCGTTTTGGACCTCTGGTAAAAAGTAAGACAACTTGTTATATTCACAAGCCAGTAAGAGCATCCCGTCTGATTTGAGTATTCTTCGAAGTTCCATAAAAGAAGCCTCTAGATCCTGCCAATGAAAATGAGTTTGAAAAGCTGTGATTAAATCAACACTTTCATCAGAAAAGCCTGTCTCCCTAACGTCTCTTCGTTCAAAATTTAGATTAGTCATCTCTATCTGTTTGGCTTGAGCTATTGCGGTATCTGAAATATCGATTCCAGTTATGGTACTTCGCGGAAAGGTTTTTTTCAGCAGGATGGTTGAACGGCCGTTTCCAACTCCTACATCTAAGATTGCAGGGTAAGATGTTCTATCCAGATAACGAATTGCCCATACAAACATGGGAAGGTAGGCTCTATTCCACAATTTCATCATTCGTTTTCCTAGAAAGCCCGAAGGGTTCTTTGATTGCTGAATTAAGCGACTAAATAGTAACATTAAAAGTAAAAAACAAATAAAACCGATTATATAATTCAAAGTCGAGCCTCCCCGTATAGCTATATTATACCACTTTAGCAGGATAGTGAACATTTGAAGTAAAAAGCCACTCACTCCAAAGAGCAAGTGGTTCTTGTAATTTTACTTTTCAAGCAAGCTGAGCGCTTCAGCATCCGCAATAATAGTCACATCAGGGTGGTTTTGTAGGCTACTTGCTGGGAGATTCTCAGTCACTGGGCCTGATACTGTTCCAGCAATGGCCTCTGCTTTCGACTCACCATAAGCAAAGAGAATAATTGACTTGGCATCCAAGATGTTTTTAATCCCCATTGAGATGGCTTGAGTTGGAACGTCTTCAATCTTGTCAAAGAAGCGAGCATTGGCTTCAATTGTAGACTGGTCTAGGTCTACAAGGTGTGTCTGGCTATCAAAGGCAGTTCCTGGCTCATTAAATCCGATATGTCCATTGCGACCGATTCCCAAGATTTGCAAATCAACTGGATGGTCAGCCAAAATTTGGTTGTAGCGTTCTACTTCAGCTTCAGCATTGTCCTTAATCCCACGAGGCAAGAAACTTTCTTTAAATGGTTTTTGGTTGAATAAGTGTTCTTGCATAAAGTGGCGGTAAGACTGAGGATTGTCTCCGTCAAGTCCTACATACTCATCAAGGTTTACACTGGTTAGATTTGAAAAATCAAGGTCACTCTCAACGATTTCCTTGTAAAACTCAAGCGGACTGCTCCCTGTCGCAAGTCCTAATGTTTGAGCACCATTGGCCAATTTTTCCTTCAAAATCTCAAAAGCAACTTTTCCACCTTCAACTTGATTTTCAACTTTAATAACTTTCATCTTTTCATCCTCCGTTTTAATCTATATTCATTATATGGTATAGACCAATTTTTGTCAAGTGAAAACGATTTAATTTCTAAAAAAAGAGCGCCCAAACTTGAAACATGTTATAATGGATAAGATTAGAATTTAGAAAGAATGATGAAAAAATGAATACAGCTGATTTTGATTTCCACTTACCAGAGGAATTAATTGCCCAAACGCCACTTGAAAAACGGGATGCGTCTAAACTCCTTATCGTTAATCGTGAGACGGGAGAAATGCAGGATAAACACTTCCACTCTATTATCGATATGCTAGAACCCGGTGATGCTCTTGTTATGAATGACACCCGTGTTCTCCCTGCCCGCCTCTATGGCCAAAAGGAAGAAACTGGAGGCCATGTGGAGCTTCTCCTACTCAAAAATACCAGTGGAGATGAGTGGGAGGTTCTCGCTAAACCTGCCAAACGCCTCAAGGTCGGGACTCGTGTCAACTTTGGTGATGGTCGCCTCAGCGCTGTCGTTACGGAAGAATTGACTCACGGGGGCCGTATTGTTCGCTTTGAATACCAAGGAATTTTCCTAGAAGTTTTGGAAAGTCTCGGTGAAATGCCACTACCGCCCTACATCCACGAAAAACTAGATGACCGTGAACGCTATCAAACGGTCTACGCTAAAGAAAGTGGCTCTGCTGCTGCACCGACTGCTGGACTGCACTTTACCAAAGAACTGCTAGCAGAAATCCAAGCCAAAGGTGTTCATCTAGTCTATCTCACTCTCCATGTCGGACTCGGAACCTTTAGACCCGTTTCTGTAGACAATCTAGACGAACATGAAATGCACTCCGAATTCTACCAGCTTTCTGAGGAAGCAGCTGCCACCCTTCGCTCTGTTAAGGAAAATGGAGGTCGCGTCATCGCTGTAGGAACCACTTCTATCCGCACACTGGAAACCATCGGTTCCAAGTTTAATGGGCAAATCCAAGCAGATTCTGGTTGGACCAATATCTTTATCAAACCTGGTTACAAATGGAAGGTTGTGGATGCCTTTTCAACCAACTTCCATCTGCCAAAATCAACTCTCGTCATGTTGGTTTCTGCCTTTGCAGGCCGTGACTTAGTCCTAGAGGCATACCAGCACGCTATTCAAGAACGCTACCGTTTCTTCAGTTTCGGTGATGCCATGTTTATCTATTAATTCTCATAATCAAAAAACGCATAGGATCAGATTTGATCCTATGCGTTTTGTAATGGATAACTTTATTAGTTAATTTATTGTAAAGGTTGGATCTTTCAAGCTTTGAACACTGGCATTGATAACTGCTCCGATAATCAAAATCTTAGCAATAAGAATAAACCAGAACATCATGACTACCACGATGATAGAACTGAAAAATCGAACATCCACTAGGTGATTGACATAGTTATTAAAATAAACAGAAAAGATATTCAATAAAAAGATAAGAGTTAGCAAGACAAAGACACTTCCTGGTAAAACATAGCGGATTCGTGGTGCTTTTACTTTTGGAAGGAAATAGTAAATCATGACTAGAATGGCAAAGATCAAGGCATAGACCAGAGGACCTGTAAAATCTTGCAGGTATGAAAATAACGGACTGTCTGATTGCCAGTAAGTTTTGAGGAGGTTGAGCAACATACGACCAAACATACTCAAAAACAAGGCTAGGGCAAAAAGAATCTGCAAGCCGAGGCTAACAAGCAAACTCATCAACTGATGGGAGATAATCCCTCGACTTTTGGTCACCCCATAGGCTTTGTTAAAAGCTTTTTGGAGGAAATCCATTGATTTTGAAAAGGTCCAGAGTGCAGATAAAACGGCAAAACTCAGCAAACCAGTCGATGGTTGAGTCAGAACTTCTCGGACAATCTTAGCGACCACATCATACACCGTATCAGGCAAGAATTCCTTGATTGTAAGTAAGAAATTTGAGACCGGAATCTGAAAATAAGGCAAAATATTGACCATTATCATTAGCAAAGGAAAGATTGAAATCAACCAATAGTAGGCAACCGCAACACTGGTCAACTCGCTATCAGATGCTTGATAATAATGCAAAAAAGCTTTCAATAAGGGCCTGTCCATCAGCTCTTTCCACCACTTTTTCATGTTCCATCCTCCGTCATTTTCTTCATCATCTAAGTTCTTCTGATTAAATCTACCATATCATAAGGCAAGGTATTTGCGGCCTCTTTCAGAGAATAATTCTCTAAATTATTCACATTTTGGCGTAGTTTTTTAGCATACTTGGCTGTTATCAGTTTAGCCTCTTCGTATTCAAAGATTGCCTTACGTTCGAGATAGTAGCCTCGTAGCATTTCATCGATATTATTTGGCTTGATGCGATTGATAACCCGCTCAACAAAAGCCCCACTTCCGATAATGGCCGTCTCGCGTAGACGAGACTCTTGCATAAAACTAATCAGAGAACTCTTGTAAACCCCTTTGAGGTTTTCCAAACTCTCGATAATCAGCTCTGTATTTTCCAAATACAACTCTGAAATCTGATCATAATCAACTGCTAGTAGTTTACGAGATTCTTCATTCATCCAACTACGGAAAGTTTTGCCAAAGGTAAACATTTCATGGAGTAGAAAGCGCAGTATCCGTAAGGAAACTAGGAAATAATAGGTCACTCTAGAAGCGAAATTCCGATTGATACTCTGCTCCATGTTTTTTAGGTAACGTTGGTAAACTCGATAGCCACGCTCACTGATTCTATTTTCTTCATAGGCTTGCTCCAAACCATCACTCTCAATACTCAAGATAAGAAGTTTGAGGGACTCCCAGTCCTCTTGGACTCTCTTATTTTCCTGACTAAGGATGAGGTTTTCAATCCGACCATGATAATTATCAATAGCTGCATAAAGAGGAAGTTTGTTTTTGTGATGGTCCAGCTCTTTTTCTAATTCTGCAGCTACATCATTCAGAATCGCTATATGCATCAAATGATCCTTGCTTTCCTCTTGTTCCTCAGATAAGTGAGGGAGAACCAGTAAACCCGTTAAAAAACTCAACAGTGTAACGCCTGCTACAAGGAAGAGTAACAAAGGATATTCCTGCTCCAAATGACTTGGTATGAGGAGAATGGTCGCGATAGATACTGTCCCTTTGACACCAGAGAAGGTCAAAAGAAGCATATCTTTCATGTAATTATGAATCTTTTTCTTAAGTCGATGCGTCCTCACAAAGTAAAAACCAGCAATCATGACAAAGCGGATCACAAAAAGCAAGAAGGTCAGAACGACAACTGAAAGCAGTAAAAGAAGGGGATTGTAGATAGAATTAGACAAAATTGGCTCCGCAATCAACTCTAACTCCATTCCCAAGATAACAAAGACTGATCCATTTAGCATAAAGGTCACGGTATGCCAGACGGTCTCCGTCACGGTGTCTACTTGAGCCTCAAGGAGCGTAATTTTCTTAAAGCGACTGGCCTTCAAAATACCTGCAACCACTACTGCGATAATCCCTGAAACATGAAACTCTTCTGCGATAAAAAAAGTCATGAGTGGCAAACTTAGCTCTAGCAATAGTTCACTGGCTATATCTATCGCTCGCACACTCAGTAAAAAGGTATGCAAGAAACGATTGACCATAGCCGTCACAAAACCGACTACAAAACCACCAAGGATAGAAAGTGCTAGGGAAGTCCCAGCTTGGCTGAGAGAAAACGTTCCTGTTGTCCAAGCAGCAAGAGCCATCTGAAAGGCAACCAAACCAGAAGCGTCATTTAAGAGCCCTTCCCCTTTTAGGATATTGGAAACCCGTTTAGGAAAACGAAAACGTTCAGAAAGAGACGCAAAGGCAACCAAATCTGTTGGCCCAAGTGCCGCTCCAACTGCTAAACAGGCAGCTAAAGGAAGAGTCATCCAAAGGAAGTGAGCCATACCTCCTAAGCTTAAGGTCGAGATAAAAATCACAGGAAAAATTAGAAAGACGACAATCCGCCAGTGCTTCAAAATGGACGTAATATCCGCTTCTTCTGCCTCCCGGAAAAGTAAGGGACCAATAACTATGGCCAGAAACAGTTCTGTATTGAGATGAAAGTCCGCATCTGGAACAAATAAGCCAATCCCAATCCCCAAAAGGATTTGCACAAGAGGAAGGGGCAAAAAAGGCAGAAGTTTATTGGTCGTGGTTGAAATGATTAAGACAAATAAAAATAGAATCAAGTAAATGAGTAATTCCACACAATTCCTCCTTAATCTTTTTTACAACAAGATTCAAAAATCTCCTTTTGCTCTTGGATTTTCTGATCAATCTTAGAACAGTCTTTGTGCTCAATTTTTTTCTGGCATCGTTCCATTTCAAGAGCAACTAATTTTTTCTTGATTTTAAGCATTTTCTTGCTCATATGTGCTTCGTCGAGCACTCCGACTGCTCGCTCGTGATGCGTTGACTCGACAAAATTTTGGCGCATTGCCTCAAGCTTCTCACGAAGGTATTGTTTATCCATGTCTATACCTTTCTAATTTTTCAATCATAACTAAAAACGGTGGATTGTTAACTTGGTTGAGAGTTCGATAAATAACAGCTGTATACTCTTGTTGGTTCAACTGGCTAACAAAATCCAACACAGCATCCCTCTCGGTGTCTCCTCCTTCATGACCATAGTAGATCATGATAGCAATCCGTCCTCCTTTGACAAGCAAATGGCAAAGCTTTTCTAAGGCTTCGATAGTAGTCTGAGGTTGTGTGATGACGGATTTGTCAGCAGAAGGCAGATAACCCAGATTAAAAATCCCTGCCTTAGCTTCTGTCACAAACTGGTCTAGTGTCTCATGACCTTGCAAGATTAACTGGGCATTTGTCATTCCAGCCTGATCCAAACGCTCTTGCGTATTCTCTAAAGCCTGCTCCTGAATATCAAAGGCAAAGACTTGCTTGGCTAGCTTGGCTAGAAAAAAGGTATCATGACCATTGCCCATGGTCGCATCCACTACGATATCCTCTTTTGTCACGACTTCAGCCAAAAAATCATGTGCCATCTCAAGTGGTCTTTTCATTTTTAAACTCCTGTTTTACAGCCTTGCATCCTTGCACACTTCCACGACGGCGCATCTCAGTTTCAATAGCATTTAGCACTTCCCATTTATTGAGGCTCCACATGGGACCAATCAACATATCTCTCGGTGCATCTCCTGTAATTCGATGGATGACGATATGCTTGGGAATGATTTCCAGTTGGTCACAGATAACCTTGACATACTCGTCCTGACTCATCAGTTGCAAGCGTCCTTCGTGGTAATCTCGTTGCATACGAGTATTTGTCATGAGGTGAAGCAAGTGCAGTTTAATACCTTGTATATCATTATCCCTAACACAGCGACGGACATTTTCAATCATCATCTCATGAGTCTCACCGGGCAAACCATTGATCAAATGGGAAACAATCTCAATCTTGGGATATTTCCTCAAGCGTTTTACTGTTTCAACATACAATTCATAAGAATGGGCACGGTTAATCAGGTCAGAGGTTGCTTCAAAGGTTGTCTGTAAGCCCAATTCTACCGTCACATGCATGCGTTCCGATAACTCAGCCAAATATTCGATGGTTTCATCAGGTAAACAGTCTGGCCGTGTTCCGATATTGATTCCTACTACACCTGGCTCATTGATAGCCTGCTCGTAACGTTCCCGAATCACTTCCACCTTTTCATGGGTGTTGGTAAAGTTTTGGAAATAAACTAGATACTTTTTAACATCTGGCCATTTGCGGTGCATAAAGTCAATTTCCTTATAAAATTGCTCACGGATAGGGGCATCCGGTGCCACGATAGCATCTCCAGAACCTGAAACTGTACAAAAAGTACAGCCCCCATGAGCCACAGTTCCATCGCGATTTGGACAGTCAAACCCCGCATCAATAGGAACTTTAAAAGTCTTTTCTCCAAAAAGTTTTCGATAATAATCATTCAAGGTATTATAAGATTTCATAACTTTCATTATAACAAAAAACACCTACAATCTCAAAAGCCTGACTTTCCTACAAATTCCCTTGTTTCTCATTTCCTTTAGCGTTTTTTTATGATACAATATGGGTATGATTTTAATGAAAATAGCATCTATTTTATTATTGATATTAACCTTGGTGGTTTGCTTTATTGTCACCAAGCTTTTCGGACTCAGGAAAATAGGATTTAATTTCGCGGATGTAGCTTTTCCACTTTTGGTATTCGAGTACTATCTGATTACTGCTAAAGCCTTTACCCACAACTTTCTACCGCGACTTGGTGTCGCACTTTCTCTCCTAGCAATCCTCCTTGTAATCTTTTTCCTTGTCAAAAAACGAAGTTTTTATTACCCTAAATTCATCAAATTCTTCTGGAGAGCCGGTTTTCTCCTTACCTTAATCATCTATATAGCAATGATTGTCGAATTGATGATGGTAAAATAATTACCAACCCAGTATTAAATGCTGGGTCTTTCTTTTACTCTTATATCTAAAAAAGACCAGAGGAATCCTCTGGCCTTTTTATCACAGATTAAACCTAAGAAAAACAAATGGAAACTATCTTTCTCACGCTAGATTATTTATTTTTACGGCTTACAAAGTACAATCCACCAGTCACTGTCATCAAAGCAAGTCCTGCAACTACTGCTGCGTTAGATGATTTTTCACCAGTGTTAGGAAGTTGAGGTTTTGGACCTGGTTTTCCTGGTTCTGGATCTTTTGGCTTGTTTGGCTCTGGATCCTGTGGTTTGTTTGGTTCTGGATCTTTTGGCTTGTGATGATTTACAATATTAGTGCCAATTACTTCAGAAGTATAGCCTTTAGGAACATATGCTTCTTTAACTGTATAAACAATTTCTTTACCACCATCTTGATAACGATCAAGATCTGTAAATTCATACGTCCAACCACTTGCTACTGAAGCTGTAGCTGTTTTACCAGTTTCTACACCATTTGCCAACAGCTTAACAACAATTGAGTCTGGACGAATACCATCTTTGTTGTTAGCATCATCCCAAATCTTTTGACCTTTGACATTGATCTTAGCTGGTGTATGAGTGTTTGTAATAGTGTATTTACCGTCTTTTTCTGAAGTAATTGTTGTTTCGTATGATGCAACAGCTACTTCTTTGACAGTGTACTTGATTTCTTTACCATTTTCATACTTAGGAAGTTTTTTAGATTCGAACTTCCAACCAGTTTTTTCTGAAACTTCAATTTCTTGAACAACTTTTTCGCCATTAAGAATTTGAACTTTCACAGATCTTGTACGTTTACCATCTTGGTTATTGTTATCATCCCACACCTTAGTTCCTGAAAGGATAACTGT
>NZ_NCUG01000012.1:0-75304 GCF_002096275.1 Streptococcus oralis subsp. tigurinus
ATACACCTGTACCCATGCCGAACACAGCAGTTAAGCCCTAGAACGCCGGAAGTAGTTGGGGGTTGCCCCCTGTGAGATATGGAAGTCGCTTAGCTCGAGGGAGTTTAGCTCAGCTGGGAGAGCATCTGCCTTACAAGCAGAGGGTCAGCGGTTCGATCCCGTTAACTCCCATATAGGTCCCGTAGTGTAGCGGTTATCACGTCGCCCTGTCACGGCGAAGATCGCGGGTTCGATTCCCGTCGGGACCGTTTAAGATAACGGAAGTTATTTTAGACTCGTTAGCTCAGTTGGTAGAGCAATTGACTTTTAATCAATGGGTCACTGGTTCGAGCCCAGTACGGGTCATATTTGCGGGTTTGGCGGAATTGGCAGACGCACCAGATTTAGGATCTGGCGCTTAACGGCGTGGGGGTTCAAGTCCCTTAACCCGCATAATAGAAAGCAGCCGGCTTAGCTCAGTTGGTAGAGCATCTGATTTGTAATCAGAGGGTCGCGTGTTCAAGTCATGTAGCCGGCATTTTTTTATATAGGATAAGAGGTCGATGCGAACGTAGTTCAGTGGTAGAACACCACCTTGCCAAGGTGGGGGTCGCGGGTTCGAATCCCGTCGTTCGCTTAGAGAGGCCGGGGTGGCGGAACTGGCAGACGCACAGGACTTAAAATCCTGCGATTGGTAACGATCGTACCGGTTCGATTCCGGTCCTCGGCATATAATGATGAGCACCCTTAGCTCAACTGGATAGAGTACCTGACTACGAATCAGGCGGTTAGAGGTTCGACTCCTCTAGGGTGCATTTTTTTATTTAACGCGGGACGTAGCTCAGCTTGGTAGAGTACTTGGTTTGGGACCAAGGTGTCGCAGGTTCGAATCCTGTCTTCCCGATTCATGGCGGTGTAGCTCAGCTGGCTAGAGCGTCCGGTTCATACCCGGGAGGTCGGGGGTTCGATCCCCTTCGCCGCTATATTGATCTTGTTGGACCTTTAGCTCAGCTGGTTAGAGCTCTCGGCTCATAACCGAGTGGTCGTAGGTTCAAGTCCTACAAGGTCCATTGTAAATAATGGAGGATTACCCAAGTCCGGCTGAAGGGAACGGTCTTGAAAACCGTCAGGCGTGTAAAAGCGTGCGTGGGTTCGAATCCCACATCCTCCTTTTTATATTAACGCGGGATGGAGCAGCTCGGTAGCTCGTCGGGCTCATAACCCGAAGGTCGTAGGTTCAAATCCTGCTCCCGCAATTTGGCTCGGTAGCTCAGTTGGTAGAGCAATGGATTGAAGCTCCATGTGTCGGCGGTTCGATTCCGTCTCGCGCCATATTTTGTTTTATTAAGCGGGTGTAGTTTAGTGGTAAAACTACAGCCTTCCAAGCTGTTGTCGCGAGTTCGATTCTCGTCACCCGCTTTGAACGAAAGTTCATACCGAGTTTTTGAACTTGGGCGCGTAGCTCAGGTGGTTAGAGCGCACGCCTGATAAGCGTGAGGTCGGTGGTTCGAGTCCACTCGTGCCCATTAATAGGAGAATTACTCAAGAGGCTGAAGAGGACGGTTTGCTAAATCGTTAGGTCGGGTAACCGGCGCGGGGGTTCGAATCCCCCATTCTCCGTACTTAGAGAGCTAGTAAGCTCTTTTTTTGTGTGTATTTCTTTTAAAATAATAGTGAGTAAAAATTTTTAATATAGCAACAGCTTTGCTAGGTTTAGTGCTTTATTAGGAATAAAGATTTTGAGATATTAGGTGATTCTATATGAAAAATGGAATAAAATTTTGTAGTATTTTTTATAGATTTATACTATTTATATTTGTAGTGATTCTAACTGGGATTTCGATGATCTTAGATACAACAAAAGCTCAAATTCGCTTTTTAAATCTATCCTTGATTGTTGGGCAAGAGGAGTTGAGGATTGTTACAGTTGTAGTTTTGCTCCTTACTTTTCTTCTATCCTTCTTGCTTAAATGGAAATGTTCAATTCATAAAAAAGGGATTTATCTAAGAAAAATTGATTTATTTGTAGCTTGGGATGAGATTAGAGGTCTTAGCCATGTCTGGATAAATGAATATCATCATGGACCTCATGGTTTCCTGTTCTATAATCGTAAGACGCTGGTTATTTATAGAGAAAATTATCAACCGATTTGCCTTTATAATATTTCAATATTGGCCTTATATGTGGCTAAATGTTATCATCCAAAATTGAAAACCAATATAGTCTCAGCAACCTTGGCAAGTCTCTTTAATATGACTTTAAATGCATGGTTCTTGTACGAGATGTTTAGTAAAAATTTGGTGAATATAAAAGCTGAAGTCTTTATGTTTTGGCTGCTTTTGTATGCTATTAAAGTTTTTGCACTTCCATTGGTCATGCTTGGACAAGAAAATCACTGCTATGGGGTTTCTTTGGCACATAGCACGGCATATAAAAAGAATGCCTCAAAAGCTATCCATCTGTAAATTGTTGATAGGGAGCCGGCTATTTATATATCTGTTACTTTCTATATTCAAAAAGCACTATATGTTACTAGTTGAGGTTCTAGACACCATATAGTGCTGTTATTAAGTCCAGCTAGTGAGTGAGATTTCACCACTATTGAGCCAGATTTCTGTCTGGTCATCAAGCTGGATAAGGAGTTGTCCTTTGTCGGAGATGTCCTTGGCGACTCCTTTTTTTTCAGTCTGATCTTGGATAAAACTGACCTCTCTTCCTAGAACAAGAGAGTGTTCTTTATAAAGGTAGAGTAGTTCTTCGGGTGCTGTTTGGTAGAAACAACGCCAAATTTCTGAGATTAGTTCGTTTCGTGTGATAGGTGCAGGTGGCATAAATAGGCTACCTGCTTTTTCTTTTAGGTCTTCTGGGAAGTCTTCTATAGCAAAGTTTATTCCAAGTCCGATAATGACATCTGTAACCAAGCCTGTCTCAACTGATGTCATTGCTTCGGTGAGGATACCTGCTATTTTTTTATTTTTAAAGTAGATGTCATTTACCCATTTGATATCTACTTCTATCATAGTTAGGTTTTTAATGGCTTTGTAGACTGCAGCAGCTACAAGGAGAGTATAGGATGGGAGCTTTTCATAGGGAAGATTGGGTTGAATATGCAGGGACATATAGATTCCACCCTGAGATGGTGAATAGTAGGGACGCTGAAAGCGTCCACGACCTGCTGTTTGACAGGTTGAAAGATAGAGTGTATTTCCTTTGTTTCCAGCTTCAATTCCTTCTTTTGCATCTGTTTGGGTTGATTTGGTCTCAGGTTTGTAGTGAACGATTAAGTTGGTTTTCTCTTGAATCAAATCAGGCAATATCAGGTCGCCTTGAATAAGCTTGTATCCTCTATTTTTGATACTGTCAATTTCTAGGCCTTCTTGTTGAAGACGTTGGATCGCTTTCCATATGGATGTACGGCTTAAATTCAGTTCTTCTCCGATTTTTTCTCCGCTAACATAATCGTTTTCTCTAGCTAATATTTGGTAAACTAGTTGGTGTGATTTCATTGATTTTCCTTTCTAGCTAAGAGGGAGTAATTGTATTCCTTTCGAGTTTGACTAGGTGTTTTATGAAAAAACTGCTTGTAGGCTTTTGAGAAATGTAGTGGATCTGAAAAACCCACAGAATATGCAATGACTTTGATCGTTTCATTGGTGTGTTCTAGTAACTGTTGAGCGCGCTTCATTCGAACGAAAAGTAAATACTCTTTTGGAGAGAGTTGGTGAAACTCTTTAAACACACTAGTTAAGTAACTTCTATGAACCGATAGCTCTTTAGCTAAATCTTGAATGGTGAGCGATTGTGGATAGTGACTATCAATTAATTGTTTGCAGTCAAGATAGAGTTGGTGGGTTGATGAAATATTCTCTTTTTTCTGTTTGGAAGCAATAGTTCCTAGATGAAACATTAGTTCATGGAGTTGTCCCATGATGTGGAGTTGAGCCAATTCATTTGATTTTGTAATCTGAGCGAAGCGGACAATATCTGAGATGAGTTTTGCAGTTGTTTGTGTATGACAGTTATTTGACTGGATGAGGTAGGATTGGTCAGAAATTTGAGATAGAGCAAAGTAGTCAGGTGCCCTCCCTCCGGAGATCCCCAACCAGTAGTAAGCCCAAGGATCCTGGCTATCTGCTTGATAGAATGTTAATTCATCTGGTTTTAGTAAAAAGAAATCTCCTGTCTTTAAATCAACAATTTTCCCATTATAATGGAACTGACCTTTTCCTTTAGTAATGTAATGTAGTACATAGGTATCTCGAATAGCTGGGCCAAAAGAGTAGTTAGGCGTGCATTCTTCATAACCGTAGAAGCTAAGAGAAAGATCAATTGTTCCAGTCTGGTATTCTGAAAAAACGAGCATGGGCCACCTCCTACCTAACATTTTACCATACTTTAGAGACATTTTTCTATTTTAGAAAGCGCTTTTATTTGCTAAAATTTTATCAAGAAATGGATGAGGTACAATTTATGGGAATTCGGATAGAGAATAATCTATTTTACGTTGAGAGTAAAGGTTTAAGTTTGATTATTGAAAATAGGGATGGGTACTTATTATTAAAACATTTAGGAAAGACTATTAAGAACTATAGAGGTTCTAATAGTGTTTATGAACGCGATCATGCTTTTTCAGGTAATCCAACAGCTACTAATCGCACCTTTAGTTTGGATACGCAACGTCAAATTTTTGGACAACATGGTTTAGGTGATTTCAGAAGACCAACCTTACAGGTTCAGCATGATGCAACTGAAGTAACAGACTTTCGATTTGTAGAAGCAAAGATTTTAAAAGGTCAGAATGGTCCACAGGGCTTACCTTCTCCTCACAGCATGGATGATACAGAAACTCTTGCCTTGATTTTAGAAGATCCTCAAGCTAAACTTAGTCTGACTTTGTATTATACTGCTTTTGATAATGATGCGACAATTGCTAGCTACAGTAAATTAGAGAATAATAGTAATCAGGAAGTTGTCATCCATAAAGATTTTTCTTTTATGGCTGATGTTCCAGCTGCGGATTACGAAATCGTAACTTTGCAGGGAGCTTATGCTCGTGAAAAGACTATCAGACGTCAACAGGTAGAACAAGGAATCTTTTCGATTAGTTCGAACCGTGGAGCTTCTGGTCATGCTCAAACACCAGCTCTTCTAATATGTGATCAAGGAGTCACAGAGGATGCTGGGAATGTGTTTGCTCTGCAACTACTGTATAGTGGAAACTTCGAAGCTTTTGTCCAAAAAAATCAACTGAATGAAGTTCGGGTGGCTATTGGCATTAATCCAGAAAACTTTTCTTGGAAGTTAGATCCTGAGGAAAATTTTGAAACACCGGTAGCTTTAGTGACCTATTCAGATCAAGGATTAACTGGTATTAGTCATGAAAGTCAGAATTTTGTACTTAAGCACATTATACCAAGTCAGTTTTCTAAAAAAGAACGTCCAATTCTAATCAATAACTGGGAAGCAACTTACTTTGACTTTCAGAGAGAAAAACTGTTAGAGTTGGCAGATGAGGCTAAGAAAGTTGGAGTTGAACTTTTTGTATTAGATGATGGGTGGTTTGGTAATCGCTTTGATGATAATCGTGCTTTAGGTGATTGGGTTGTTAATGAGAAAAAATTGGGTGGAAGTCTAGAAAGTCTGATTTCAGCTATCCATGAAAGAGGTTTGCAGTTTGGGCTTTGGTTAGAACCTGAGATGATTTCCGTTGATAGCGACTTGTATCGCAAACATCCTGACTGGGCTATTCAGGTTCCAGGGTATGAGCATACTTACTCTCGGAATCAATTAGTACTTAATCTTGCCAATCCACAGGTAGTAGAATATCTGAAAAATGTCTTAGATGAACTCCTCTCTCATCATAAGATTAACTACATCAAATGGGATATGAACCGCAATATCACTAATCTAGGGAATGGTTCAGCTTATCTGGAAACCCAGATGCAGTCTCATCAGTATATGTTGGGGCTTTACGAATTCGTTTCTTATCTGACAGAGAAACACAGTCATATTCTCTTTGAGTCCTGCTCTGGTGGTGGTGGACGAAATGATCTTGGTATGATGCGTTATTTCCCACAAGTCTGGGCTAGTGATAATACTGATGCTATTGCACGTTTACCAATTCAATATGGCTCATCCTATCTCTATCCAACCATTTCTATGGGGGCTCATGTGTCAGCTGTACCGAATCATCAGATGGGACGAATGACACCATTGGAAACTCGTGGTCATGTAGCAATGATGGGAAATCTTGGGTATGAGCTTGATTTGACAAGTTTATCAGATGATGAGAAAGCTGAGATTGCTAATCAGGTGAACTTGTATAAAGAATTGCGGCCAGTAGTCCAGTTGGGAAACCAGTATAGGTTAATCAATCCCGATGCTGAATCCAATGAAGCAGCTGTGCAATTTAACTATGGAAATCAGACGATTGTAACCTATGTCCGAGTCTTATCAGTTGTGGAAACAATGGAAACAACTTTAAAGTTAAAAGATTTGGATGAAGAGGGATGGTATGAATTACAGGAAAATGGTGTAGTTTACTCAGGTGCAGAACTCATGTATGCGGGTATTACTATGGAGCTTCCGCAGGGAGATTATCTCAGCAGGCAGTTACATTTCATTAGAAGATAAGGAGATAAAATCATGAGATGGTATAAAAAGATGAGCTTAATTGCTACTACAGGACTCTGCCTTTTGGGACTGTCAGCTTGTAGTAGTCAAGAGGAGTCAACTGATGGCAAGGTAACGATTGAGTTTTTTAACCAGAAAACCGAGATGGCGGATACCTTGCAAAGGATAGTGGATGATTTTGAGAAGGAACACCCTACTATTGATGTAAAACTGACGACTGTTCCCGCAGCTGGAATTGTTCTAAAGACTCGGATTTTATCAGGAGATGTTCCAGATATTATTAATATCTATCCTCAAAATATGGATTTTCAGGAGTGGGCAAAAGCAGGTTATTTTGCAGATATGACAGGGAAATCTTATCTTGAGAACATCAAGAACGACTATGCTGAAAAGTATGCAATCAATAACAAGGTTTATAGTGTGCCTTTAACTGCCAACCTTTATGGAATCTATTACAATAAAACGAAGTTTAAAGAATTAGGACTTGAGGAACCGAAGACTTTTAAAGAGTTTCAAGAGATTGTTAAAAAAATAAAAGATAGTGGGAATTCTCCATTTGCAGTTGC
The DNA here is from genome assembly GCF_002096275.1 of Streptococcus oralis subsp. tigurinus. Taxonomy (GTDB): domain Bacteria; phylum Bacillota; class Bacilli; order Lactobacillales; family Streptococcaceae; genus Streptococcus; species Streptococcus oralis_CN. Next base: position 7,180 of record NZ_NCUG01000012.1, read on the forward strand.
AGGCAATGAGGGCTGGACATTAAATGGTTACCACCAACTTTCTCTCATTACTATTACAGGTAGTGGAGATGCGGCTAATAATTACCTTCGCTTTTCAAAACCAAACGCCATCTCTGCAGATGATGCTATTTTAAAAGCAGATGCAGAACGACTCGATTTATTAGCAGATAATGCTCAAGATGGTTGGCGTGGTGCCTCTTATAATGATGCGGTGGTAGCATTTTCGAGTGAAACAGCCTTAATGATGCCACAAGGATCGTGGGCCCTAGCAGCCATCAATCAACAGGATCCAAAATTTGAGGTGGGGATGTTTGCTTTCCCAGGAGAAGAAGTAGGAAAAGAAGTCACTGTTGGTGCAGGGGATATGGCATTATCAACTTCAGCTACTACTAAACATCCTAAAGAAATCGAAGAATTTATCAGCTATATGACTAGTCCAAAAGCTATACAGTCATACTATGATGTAGATGGATCACCAGTTGCTGTAAAAGGCATACAGGAAAAAGAAGACTCAGCGCTTGCAGATATTTCTAAACTGGCATTTACGGATAAACATTATGTTTGGTTGGGCCAACACTGGAATTCTGAAGAAGACTTTTTTAATCTAAGCGCAGGTTATCTGATGGATAAAAATCTGAAAAATATGGCAAACAATCTCAATGCTTTCTTTAATCCAATGAAGGCAGATTTGGACTAGAATAGGAGTTAAGATGATATGGCTATTCGAAAATTTTTAAATAAATACTGGGGTTGGACATTTTTGCTTATCCCGCTTGCTTTACAAGCGATCTTCTTTTACTTTCCAATGGTACAAGGTGCTTTCTATAGTTTGACTAACTGGACTGGATTGACCTATAATTACAAATTTGTTGGTTTGAATAACTACAAATTGCTGATGATTGATGGAAAATTCTTCACAGCCATAGCCTTTACTTTGATTTTAACTCTGGCATTGATTATTGGAGAGATCACGATTGGGATGATTGTGGCACGAGCCTTAAATTCTAAGATGAAGGGACAGACCTTCTTTAGAGCTTGGTTCTTTTTCCCAGCTGTTTTATCTGGTTTGACAGTTTCTTTGATTTTTAAACAATTCTTCAACTATGGTCTTCCAACGATTGGAAGAATTTTAGGGATTGGTTTTTTACAAGAGAGTCTATTAGGAACACCTGTCGGAGCGGTAGTAGCAACTATTTTTGTTCTTCTATGGCAAGGAGTAGCAATGCCAATTATTCTCTTTCTTGCTGGTCTTCAGAGTATTCCAAATGATATTTTAGAGGCGGCATCAATTGATGGTGCAACAAGTAAACAAACTTTTTGGAAGATTGAATTGCCCTATTTATTGCCAACGATTTCTATGGTTTTTATTCTGGCTCTTAAGTCCGGTTTGACAGCCTTTGACCAGATTTTTGCGTTGACGAGTGGTGGTCCAAATAATGCTACAACGTCTCTTGGACTTTTAGTCTACAACTATGCTTTCAAGAGTAATCAATATGGATATGCGAATGCAATTGCCTTGATTTTATTCTTAATTATTGGAATTGTTTCTCTGATCCAAATTAAACTATCAAAGAAATTTGAAATCTAATAGAGGAGTCCTACACATGAAAAAAGAAGAAAAATTGAATCAGTTTTGGAAATACGTCCTCTTGATAGTCGGTGGTATTCTTATACTTGTTCCTTTGTTGGTAACAGTATTTAGTTCTTTCAAGACAACTAAGGATATCATGAATCATTTCTTTAGTTTGCCCAATCCTTTTACCTTAAGTAATTATGAACGATTGATTTCGGATGGAATTGGAGGCTATTTCTGGAATTCAGCAGTTATTACGGTGTTATCATTGATTGTAGTGGCTTTCTTTATACCAGCTGCAGCTTATTCCATTGCTCGAAATATGTCCAAGAAAAAAGCCTTTGCAATTATGTATTCGCTCTTGATCTTAGGGATATTTGTTCCATTTCAGGTGATTATGATTCCCATCACAGTTATGATGAGTAAACTCGGTCTAGCAAATATGTGGGGGCTAGTAATACTCTACCTAACTTATGCTATTCCACAGACCCTCTTCTTGTATGTTGGTTATATAAAAATCAGTGTACCAGATAGTTTGGATGAAGCTGCGGAAATTGATGGGGCTGACCGTTTTACAACTTATCGTCGAATCATTTTTCCAATGTTGAAGCCTATGCATGCGACAACTTTGATTATCAATGCTCTCTGGTTCTGGAATGACTTTATGTTGCCACTGTTGATTCTGAATAAGGATTCCAAGCTGTGGACTTTGCCTCTCTTCCAGTACAACTACCAAGGTCAGTATTTTAATGACTATGGGCCAAGTTTTGCATCCTATATTGTAGGAATTGTAACGATAACCATTGTCTACCTCATCTTCCAAAAACATATCATTTCAGGAATGAGTAACGGGGCAGTGAAGTAAGAAAGAGCTTAGGAAATCTATAATTTCAGATACAGAGGAACAGTTCAGCTTGTTGACAACTCTATGTAGAAAACAAGGAAGTAGTACTTAGTTGCTTGCAGTCTATAGTAGTATGAGCTCGAAGTGAACAAAAATTTGAAAATATCTTTCATTTACGAAGCCAGGTCATATGAGACTTGGCTTTCATCAGAAAAAGGAGACCATCTATGACCATTCAAAATAAAACTATGTTGATTACTTACTCAGATAGTCTTGGAAATAACCTTAAAGACCTGTATGAGAATTTGGAAGAGCATTTTGGTGATGCTATTGGAGGAGTTCACCTTCTACCATTTTTCCCATCAACAGGTGATCGTGGATTTGCACCGGTTGACTATGATGAAGTGGATTCAGCGTTTGGTGACTGGGAGGATGTTAAGCGTTTAGGTGAGAAATATTATCTTATGTTTGACTTTATGATTAATCATATTTCTCGCCAATCTAAATATTATAAGGACTATCAAGAAAAACATGAAGCTAGTGAATTCAAAGATCTCTTTCTAAACTGGGACAAGTTTTGGCCGGAAAATCGTCCGACACAAGCAGATGTGGATTTAATTTACAAACGTAAGGATCGTGCACCAAAGCAAGAGATTCTTTTTGCAGATGGTTCAGTAGAACATTTGTGGAATACTTTTGGTGAGGAGCAGATTGATCTTGATGTGACCAAAGAAGTAACGATGGCATTCATCCGTAAGACGATTCAACATCTAGCAAGTAACGGGTGTGATTTGATTCGTCTAGATGCCTTTGCTTATGCAGTGAAGAAATTGGATAGCAATGATTTCTTTGTGGAACCAGATATTTGGGATTTATTGGACAAAGTTCGAGATATAGCAGCTGAGTATGGGACAGAGCTCTTACCTGAGATTCATGAACACTATTCGATTCAGTTTAAAATAGCGGATCACGATTATTACGTTTATGATTTTGCCCTTCCAATGGTGACCCTTTATACTCTTTACAGTTCCAGAACAGAGCGCTTGGCTAAGTGGTTAAAGATGAGCCCGATGAAGCAATTTACGACACTAGATACCCATGATGGGATTGGAGTGGTAGATGTCAAAGATATCCTGACTGATGATGAAATTGACTATGCTTCAAATGAGCTCTATAAGGTTGGAGCGAATGTCAAACGTAAGTACTCCAGTGCAGAGTATAACAATCTAGATATCTACCAAATCAATTCAACCTACTATTCTGCGCTTGGAGATGATGATGTCAAGTACTTCCTCGCTCGTTTGATTCAAGCTTTTGCTCCAGGCATTCCTCAGGTTTACTATGTGGGTCTATTAGCAGGAAAAAATGACTTGAAATTATTAGAAGAAACCAAAGAAGGTCGAAATATTAATCGCCATTACTATAGCAACGAGGAAATAGCAAAGGAAGTTCAACGTCCTGTGGTGAAGTCTCTTCTCAATCTATTTTCTTTCCGTAATCAATCGGAGGCCTTTGACCTAGAAGGGACTATTGAGATAGAAACACCGACAGCTCACAGCATTGTGATTAAACGTCAAAATAAAGACAAGTTTGTAACAGCAGTAGCAGAAATTGATCTGCAAAGTCAGACCTATCAAGTAGTAGAAAACGGCAGAAAAATTCAGTTCTAGTGCTATATTAATGAAAGAGTTTTTTTGTGGCGAAAACGTGTTCATTGTTCCCAAATGACGGAAAAAATGGTAGAATATAAAGATAGTTTAGCATTTATCTTCTGGAGAAATCCAGAACAGAAAGGATTCGTTTTGAAATCAATTGGATTACTGGATAAGATAAGAGGGCTTTCGAAAAAAGATTTCTTTTTGTATTTGATAATCATAAGTATCTTTTTACCTTTTTATTTGTTCTTAGTGCTCTTTGCTTTATATTTGATAGGTTTACTTGTTACTGGGGAGATGAAGGGAATTATCAAAGGATTAATCAAACATCCTGTACTTCTCTTTTTTATTGCCTATAGTAGTATCATCTCTATCGTCGCCAAGAACTGGCTTGGATTGGTTGCATCTTTACTGATGTTTCTCTTCCTCATTTTCTTTAGCTTCTACCAGAAACGTCTGACGCATGCTTTCTTTCGACTGATTCTGCAGACAATCTTGTTTGGTAGTGTGCTCTCTGCGGCTTTTGCTACCTTGGAGCATTTTCAAATTGTAAAGAAATTTAACTACGCCTTTCTTTCGCCCAATATGCAAGTATGGCACCAAAACCGTGCAGAGGTGACCTTCTTCAATCCTAACTACTATGGGATTATCTGTTGCTTCTGTATCATGATAGCTTTTTATCTCTTTACAACGACGAAGTTAAGATGGTTAAAAATCTTTTGTGTGCTAGCAGGTTTTGTGAATTTCTTTGGATTGAACTTTACTCAAAATCGAACTGCCTTTCCTGCTATTATCGCTGGAGCCATTATTTATCTCTTTACGACCATTAAAAACTGGCGCGCCTTCTGGCTCAGTATTGGTGTTTTCGGGATTGGACTTTGTTTCCTCTTCTCAAGCGATTTGGGAGTCCGTATGGGAACACTAGATTCTTCAATGGAGGAGCGTGTTTCAATTTGGAATGCGGGTATGACTTTGTTTAAACAAAATCCGATCTGGGGTGAGGGACCACTGACCTATATGAATTCCTATCCGAGAATTCATGCACCTTACCACGAACACGCGCATAGTCTTTACATTGATACTATCTTAAGTTATGGTTTGATTGGAACAATTCTCCTATCCATTTCATCGGTTATCCCGGTTCACATGATGATGGATATGAGTCAGGAGTCTGGCAAACGACCAATTATCGGTCTTTATCTCTCCTTCCTGACAGTTGTTGCTGTACATGGAATTTTTGACTTGGCTCTCTTCTGGATTCAGTCAGGATTCATCTTCTTGCTGGTTATGTGCAGTCTACCACTGGAACATCGAACCTTGGTTTCCGAAATGACAGATTAAGTTAATAAATAGTGAAGATCTTCTACTTTAGGTAGGAGGTCTTTTTTGTTGGTGGAAATTATTTCTAAATCGAAATAGTTGACAGATGGAACGATAGGTGTTACAATAAAAACAATTCGATATAGAAACAAATTGGAGAGGTCATGAAAGATAGTCATTTGGTAGCCCATCATATTCGTTTGTTAAATGGGCGGATTTTTCAAAAGTTACTGAGTCAGGATCCGGAGGCTCTTTATCGGAGTGAACAGGGCAAGATTCTCACTGTTTTATGGAATAGTGAGACAGGTTGCGCTACAGCCACAGATATTGCGCTTGCGACTGGTCTTGCTAACAATACGCTAACAACCATGATTAAGAAGCTTGAGGAGCAAAACCTGGTCATCATTAGCCCATGTGGAATAGATAAGAGAAAGAAATATGTCAAGTTGACAGAGCAAGGTTTGTCCCAGAAAGAAGTGGGCCGTCGTGTTAGTCAAAAATTGGATGCAATTTTTTATAAAGGATTCACTGAGGAAGAAGTTCGTCAATTTGAAGTTTTTCAAGAAAGAATTTTGGCTAATCTGAAAGAGAAAGTAAATGAGGCATAAATCATGTCAAAACAAGTTGAAAATGCCCAAAATCTATATATTCACGCCATTCAAGACGGGCGAGTTGCTGAGGCTCAAGCTCAGTCTGTAGGAGATACCTACATTCAACACTCGACAGGTGTGCCAGATGGGAAAGAAGGGTTTGCGGCTTTCTTTGCAAATTTCTTTGAGCGCCATCCCGAGCGTGAGATGAAGATTGTTCGCACCATTGAAGACGGCAATCTGGTCTTTGTCCATGTTCACCAATATCTCAATGGCGGAGAAGCGCAATGGGTGACGACGGATACTTTCCGTGCGGATGAGAATGGTCGTATCGTGGAGCATTGGGATGTGATTGACTACTATCGAACACCTGAAAATGACCAATTAGATCAGATTTTTGGAGATTTTGAAATCACAGATTTGGATAAGACAGCAGAAAATAAAAAGTTGGTTCGCCGTTTCTTGACAGAAATTTTCCAAAATGGGGAGCTAGAGCAGTGGAGTGATTATGTGGCAGACGATTTGATTCAGCATAATCATGAGATTGGCCAAGGAAGTGCTGCTTATAAAAACTATGTGGCTGAACATGGTGTCACTTTTGACTTTGTTTTCCAGCTTTTAGGACAAGGAAACTATGTGGTTAGCTATGGTCAGACTCAGATTGGTGGAGTTGCCTATGCCCAGTATGACATCTTCCGTCTAGAAAACGGAAAAATTGTGGAACATTGGGATAATAAGGAAGTCATGCCTAAGGTAGAAGACTTGACCAATAGAGGGAAGTTTTAAATTGAGGATACAGAATGATTGAATACAAAAATGTGGCGCTACGCTACACAGAAAAAGATGTTTTGAGAGATGTCAATTTACGGATTGAGAATGGGGAGTTCATGGTTTTAGTTGGGCCTTCTGGGTCCGGTAAGACGACCATGATTAAGATGATTAACCGTCTTTTGGAACCCACTGATGGAAATATTTACATGGATGGCAAGCGCATCAAAGACTATAATGAGCGTGAACTTCGTCTTTCTACTGGTTATGTTTTACAGGCCATTGCTCTGTTTCCCAATCTAACGGTTGCAGAAAATATTGCTCTCATTCCTGAGATGAAGGGCTGGACTAAGGAAAAAATTGCGAAGAAAACAGAAGAGCTTTTAGCTAAAGTTGGCTTGCCAGTAGTTGAGTATGGGCATCGACTTCCGAGTGCATTATCTGGTGGAGAACAGCAACGGGTCGGGATTGTCCGTGCCATGATTGGTCAGCCTAAGATCCTCCTCATGGATGAGCCCTTTTCAGCTCTAGATGCAATTTCGAGAAAACAGTTGCAGGTTCTGACGAAAGAATTGCATAAAGAGTTTGGGATGACAACGATTTTTGTGACCCATGATACGGATGAGGCCTTGAAGTTGGCGGACCGTATTGCTGTCTTGCAGGATGGAGAGATTCGCCAGGTGGCGAATCCCGAGACGATTTTAAAAGCTCCTGCAACAGATTTTGTAGCAGACTTGTTTGGAGGTAGTGTTCATGACTAATTTAATTGCAACTTTTCAGGATCGTTTTAGTGATTGGTTGACAGCTCTATCTCAACATTTGCAGTTGTCACTTTTGACCTTGTTGCTGGCCATCTTTATAGTGATTCCCTTGGCTGTTTATCTTCGATATCATGAGAAGTTAGCGGATTGGGTCTTACAGATTGCAGGGATTTTCCAGACCATCCCGTCTCTGGCCTTGTTGGGACTCTTTATCCCCTTGATGGGAATTGGGACCTTACCGGCCTTGACAGCTCTAGTGATTTATGCTATTTTTCCGATTTTACAAAATACCATCACTGGGCTGAAGGGAATTGATCCGAGTCTGCAAGAGGCTGGGATTGCCTTTGGGATGACCAGATGGGAACGTCTCAAGAAATTCGAAATTCCACTTGCCATGCCTGTTATGATGTCTGGGATTCGGACGGCAGCGGTCTTGATTATCGGTACGGCGACCTTGGCAGCCTTGATTGGTGCTGGGGGACTGGGTTCCTTTATCCTTTTGGGAATTGACCGCAATAATACCAGTCTGATTTTGATTGGGGCCCTTTCTTCTGCAGTGCTTGCCATTGCCTTTAACTTCCTGCTAAAAGTGATGGAAAAAGCAAAATTGCGGACGATTTTCTCTGGTTTTGCCTTGGTGACCTTATTGCTCGGTCTGTCTTATAGTCCAGCCCTCTTAGCTCAAAAAGAGAAAGAAAATTTGGTTATTGCTGGAAAATTGGGACCGGAACCAGAAATTTTGGCCAATATGTATAAACTCCTCATTGAAGAAAATACCAGTATGACTGCGACTGTTAAACCGAATTTTGGGAAAACAAGCTTCCTCTATGAAGCTCTGAAAAAAGGGGATATTGATATCTATCCTGAATTTACTGGTACGGTGACTGAAAGTTTGCTTCAACCAGCACCTAAAGTAGGTCATGAGCCAGATCAGGTTTATCAAGTGGCGCGTGATGGCATTGCCAAACAGGATCATCTGGCCTATCTCAAACCTATGTCTTATCAAAACACCTACGCTGTAGCTGTTCCGAAAAAGATTGCTCAAGAATATGGCTTGAAGACCATTTCGGACTTGAAAAAAGTGGAAGGGCAGCTGAAGGCAGGTTTTACACTCGAATTTAATGACCGTGAAGATGGCAATAAGGGCTTGCAATCAATGTATGGTCTCAATCTCAACGTAGCGACCATGGAGCCAGCTCTTCGCTATCAGGCAATTCAGTCAGGCGATATTCAAATTACGGATGCCTATTCAACCGATGCAGAGTTGGCGCGTTATGATTTGCAGGTCTTGGAAGATGACAAACAACTCTTCCCACCTTATCAAGGGGCTCCACTAATGAAAGAAGCTCTTCTCAAGAAACATCCAGAGTTGGAAACAGTTCTCAATAAATTGGCTGGTAAAATTACTGAAAGCCAGATGAGCCAGCTCAACTACCAAGTCGGTGTCGAAGGCAAGTCAGCAGAACAAGTAGCCAAGGAGTTTCTCCAAGAACAAGGATTGTTGAAGAAATAGATTGAAAATGTCAAACTCAACTTTGTTAAACGACCATATAGAAAACTGCTCAGACAATCTTGTCTGGGCTTTTTTGGTATCAGAATTAATGATTTTCATTTCTAAATGGAAAATAAGAGGAAATTTTTAGGATTTTCTAAAATTTTACTGTAAATACACTTGACTATTCACAAAATAGGTGTATAATGTGTTGTGAACTACTTAACAAATAAAGATTTCCAGCTCATGTCGACTAAGGATGGAAATCTTGTGTATAGACAGTTCAGTAGATATATAATAGAGCGTTGCGTCCGAAAGTCTATCCAGACACGGCTCTTTAAAAACAAAAGGAGAAGATTATGAAAACAGAACCGATTCATCGTACCAGTATGTGGAAATTTAAGTTAAGTGCTGCCACCATGACTTTGATTCCCGCTGCCGTGGGGATTAACTATGTTGCCAAAGCCTTGGCGGAGGGGTTAAAGTTGCCCGTTTGGCTGGGGTCTTTGGGAACCTTTCTTGCCAGCATGTTGGTTGGGCCGGTTGCCGGTGCCATTAGTGGTTTCATCAACAACGTGATCTATGGGCTGACCTTATCGCCAATTTCAACCGTGTATGCGATTACCAGCATCGGAATTGGGATTGCTGTCGGAGTTTTGCACGCCAATGGGTGGTTCTCGTCAGCGCGACGAGTATTTGTTTCTGCTATTATTATTGCCATCGTTTCAGCTGTCATTTCAACGCCGCTCAACGTCATCTTTTGGGGTGGTCAGACCGGTATCGCTTGGGGTGACTCATTGTTTGCGGTAATGGTCGCCAATCATGCACCAGTGTGGCTGGCCTCATTTACCGATGAGTTTGTCTTGGATATTTTGGATAAAGTCTGCGTGGCCTACCTGGCATTCTTCATCTATCGTCAGCTGCCGAAGCGGATGGTGCACTTCTTTAGCGATGATAAATGATGACTGATAAAACATTGATTTCTGGAGCGCCACGGGTCAAGCTCAAGTGGTACCAGGTGATCGATCCGATTACTAAGCTCTTGTTCATCTTGGACATGACGTTGTTGAGCTTTGCCAGTATGAATTTATTGCTTCAGGCCGGATTAATTCTTGTCGCAACACTGCTATTGTTATTTTCCAAATTGAGTTCTACCACCTTTAAGGCGCTGGGATTCAGCCTGTTTCTGATTTGCACCATGCTGATCATCCAAGGGTTATTTTACAGTCGGAATCAAACTGTGCTGTTTTCTGTGCTTGGGGTGTCGTTCTACAAAGAAGGCCTGATTTACGCCACCACTCTGGGTTGTCGAGTATTGGTGATTATTTTGACCAGTGGCTTTTTTATGGTGACCACGAGTATTTCAGAAAACGCGGCCTATTTGGAACTGTCCGGATTGTCTTATAAAACCGTCTACGTTCTGATGTCGGTGTGTTATATTTTGCCGGAAATGATGCGCAATATGCGGAAAATCCAGCAGGCACAAAAAGTTCGCGGAACCAATCCGCAAAAAACGTTGATTCAGAAATTAAAGTCAGTCCTGCCGGTTCTAATTCCATTGGTGATTAAGACCCTGGATCAATCGATGACGCGGTCGATTTCTCTCCAACTGAGAGGTTTTGATAATCTCAACCGGACTGTCAGAACCTCCCAGCGCGTGTATCGCCTGTCGCGAACGCTGCACATTGGTCTGACTGGATTGGCAATTTTATTGATTGGGTGGAAGATATGGACGAAGATAAACGGATTGTAATTGAAAATTTGACCACCCGTTATCCGGGTACTGAGCAACCACAACTGCGTCAGATTAATGCGGAGGTTCATACCGGCCAGGTGGTTGGGATTATCGGGAATAGCCACTCCGGCAAATCGACTTTGTGCCGTGTGCTGGCAGGGGTCATTCCCAAAATTGTGTCTGCTGAGATTGAGGGCGACTGGCACATGTTTGGCCAGCGAGTGTCCGACAATTGGCCCGTTTATAATGCCATGAATGGAGTTGTACTGCAAAATCCAGCTGGCCAACTAAGCGGGTTGGCAGACACGGTTGCCGATGAAATCGCCTTTGACTTGATTAATCAGGGAATGGCTGAAGGACTGATTCAAAAACGGGTTGAAGAAGTTGCCACGCAAATGGGGCTGATTGAACAGCTGAATTTGCGTCCCGAGAGCCTTTCCGGTGGTCAGATCCAGCGGTTGGCAATTGCCACGGCGATTGTGGCTAATCCGGCTGTTTTGATTATGGATGATCCGACCAGTGAGATGGATCCCCTTGGCCGCCGGCAATTTTTCCAATGGCTGGCCCAAGTCAAAGAGACGACTGTCTTCATTGTCACCAGTGAAATTGACGATTTGTGCGAAGTCGCCGACGTTGTGTGGGTGCTGCACGAGGGTCAAATGGTAGCCCAGGGCAGGCCGGGTGAGGTGTTTAATCATTTGGCAGCTGACTGGCAGATTCCAGCCCCGACAATCCAGCAACTTGCTCAAAAAATGGATTGGCACTTGGCTGATGGCCGGTATCCGGTGAATTACGCTGATCTGAAGGAGGTTCGTTATGTCCACAATTGAACTGAGCCACCTGACGTTCACTTATCCGGAACGGTCCTTTAGCTTGGATGTTGAAGACAAACACTTCGCCGATCCGATGGTGGCGATTGTCGGCCAAAATGGTGCCGGCAAATCAACGCTCTTCAAATTGTTGACGGGTTTGCTGACACCACAAACCGGTGTGATTAAGATCGATGGAGAAAATTTTAATGATCTTAAACCAGTCGAAAAGTTACTGAAGGTTGGGATTACTTTTCAGAATCCTGACGATCAGCTTTTCAACCCGACCGTTCAACGAGAGGTGGAGTGGAATGTCGCGCAGGTCATGGATGACCACGACACGATTACGAGGCGGGCTTTAGCGGCTCTAAAAAGAGTTGGCTTGGATGATAAAACAGCTGAAAGTCCATATGACCTGTCATTGTCGGAACGCAAGCTGTTGAGCGTTGCCACAGTTTTGGCAGTGGATCCGGCGATTTATTTATTTGATGAGCCGATGATGTCGCTTGATTGGGAAAGCCGGCGCAAGTTGACCGCAATTTTCCATCAGTTGGCTGATTCGGGCCACCAAGTTGTGACCATCACCCATGACATGGATTGGGTCGCCGCCGAGTTTGAGTCGGTGTATGTTATGGAACACGGGAAGTTTGGCTTCGCCGGCAGTCCACGGGAATTGTTCAGCAATCACGAACTTGTCCAGCGAGTGGGATTACTACCACCGCGGATTATGGACATAGCGGAGTCACTGGGTGATTCACAGACATATTTATCGGTTAATGATTATTGCCAGAAAAATCGAGATGTATAGAAAAAGTCACCTCTGCGGGTTTTCCAGGTTGAAGGATTAACTTCAGCTTCTGGTAAGAACTCACATGGGTGACTTTTGTGTTTAATAACGTTTCATGATCATCGGGTGCTTCCTCAGATCACTCGGTTTGATTTTACTTTGTTTCATGGTCATAATCATATACCATTTCTTTTGGATTTTTTGTTTGACTAATACAAAATAGGTCCTCATAGGTTTTCGCATTTTTAGCGTCCATTAGGATCATCAGTATAATTTTCTGAATTAGGAGACTGTCCCATCACTATTCGAACTTCGTCTCCCAACTTACGCTGTTCCCATTCATCCGTGAATCCTTTAAATCGCAATTCTGGAACTTTCTTTTTAACTGAATCATCTATTTTCGCCATAGTCCCCACCATTTTATTGGTTTTTCTTGTTCTTCTATCCTTTTTTGATCTTTGATTTGTTCCTGCAAATTTTCCAACTTCTCTTTAAGAGCGTTCACTTCATCTTTATATTGATTGTCTAAGTGTTTGAATTCTGTTTCCTGTGAGGGCATTTTGAGGGCTTTTAAGTTATCATTTTCCGCCTTGTATTCTTCTAGCAACTTTTTATCTTGCAAGGCTAATCGTTGTTACTGGTCTAACAAATTAGTTAGTTTTTCTATTTGTTGGTCTTTGGTATTTGATTTGCTACTACTTTCTACTTTACCTAAAATTATTTTTTCTGCTTTAGAATTTATTAGATTAGACCCATTGGAACTTTTAAGCTGTAATTCTTTTGGTAACCTTTGGTAGTGATATTGAATATTTTGTTTTGTAACACTCAACTCATCCGCCAGCTCTTTGATCGTTTTTAAGTCTTCACTCATGGTTTAAGTCCTGCCTTTTAACCGTTGGTAGATATTGTTCAATGGCTTTTTTGAGGTAGCGTGCGATATTATGCTTAGAATATTCTTCACGTCTGCTGGCAACATAAGACAAGTGGTCTTTGACACTATTTAGCCCTCTTAATTCTTTCAGTTCGTCATAGAGGGGGTAAACATGGACTTGCAATCCTGCCATGATTTTTGTATCTTGCATTTCAAACGGACTTAGCAACATATTTTCTAGCAATAGCGTGGTGTACTTGCTTTTCATTGCTTCAATAGCTAGCTTATCTTCGGTTTCTGCTTTGCGTGCTTTATCTTCTTGATAGGCGGTATCTTCTAACTTATAGCTGTTATCGTCTGCTCGACGTTTCTTTCGTAACCAGATATCCAATGTTAAACCGTCCGCATCAATCGCTTGATAGAGATAATGCCAACGCCCCTTAATTTTGATATAGGTTTCATCCATTTTCCACGAATAGAAGGACTGTTTATTTTTCTTTTTCCAGAGATGATAGAGGATTTTACTGTATTCTTGAACCCACCGATAAATCGTAGTGTGACAAACATTTATTCCACGGTCATAAAGCAATTCCTGAACTTCACGATAGCTCAGATTGTAACGTAGGTAATAACCAACAGCGACAATGATGATGTCTTGTTGGAATTGTTTGCCTTTAAAATGATTCATCTCTCAAGCCTTACTAACCTTTTTTCTGCTCTTTGAGAAGCTGAAGGTCGTGCTAGTAACTACCTATTTGGTTTGATTAATTCCATCATTTATCTGGTGCTTGCCCTTCAAAAAGGCTTCTATGGTGAGGTTTTAACAACTCTCTATTTTACAATTATGCAGCCAATTGGTCTCTTGGTTTGGATTTATCAAGCCCAGTTTAAGAAAGAACAACAAGAGTTTGTCGCACGTAAACTAGACGGCAAGGGTTGGACAAAGTATCTTTCTATTAGTGTTCTTTGGTGGTTGGTATTTGGGTTCATTTATCAGTCTATCGGAGCCAATCGTCCTTATCGTGATTCTATCACCGATGCAACCAATGGGGTTGGGCAAATTCTCATGACAGCTGTTTACCGTGAACAATGGATATTCTGGGCAGCTACCAATGTCTTTTCTATCTATCTCTGGTGGGGAGAAAGCCTGCAAATTCAAGGGAAATACCTGATTTACCTGATCAATAGTCTATTTGGGTGGTATCAGTGGAGCAAGGCAGCAAAGAGTGTTTAAAAAGTAAAAAAGGATCGGATGATCCTTTTTTATGTTAGAGCAAAATGAATAATACCGTAATGATAATAGCGCTCGTTATACGAACGATGTGGTGCGATATATGTTGGTTTTCTTGCTGTCGCCCGTTCCAGTAGGCACCATAGCAGACGATACTCGCACCCACAATCCATAGTAGAATGGTTGCCAGTGGGACGAAGTAAAAGATAGCTAGAGCCAGAGAAGTGATGCAACTGCCGACCAAGATGCACGTATTTCCCAAACTGTAGTTCTTTCGTTTCATGGCTGAAAAAGCAGCAGCAAGGTGAAGTAATGAGAATGCGAGAGCTAGTACGATTGTTAGTATTCCTAGAATCATCGAAGTTAACATAGTTGGTTCCTTTCTGAGTTACAGGCTTAGTTATCAAGTGGAGTTGTAGAGGTCATCTCCATTACATCAAGGTAAAATCTCACCACTTGGTCTTCTGTATAAGATTTTCCTTTTTTTAGCCACCAAGTTAGAGTTTCGATAAAGTTCGTCACAACAAAATGCTGGAGGTAGGAGGCCGGAATGTTTGGATAGGCCTCTTGCAAGTCATCCGCCACCATGGGATAGACGTGGTGTTCGAGTTCCTTGTGTAGTTGGCGGAGGAAGTAGTCGTTTTTGGAAAAAAGGAGACTGGTGACACGGTCCTGGTTTTTCTGAAAATGTAAAAAGATATGTGCGAGGTAGTCCTCGGTAGTAAGGTGTTCTTCCCTTTCAAAGAGATGATGAAAGAGGTAGCGACAGAGCTCATCTAAAAGGAGTTCCTTACTTTCGTAATGACAGTAAAAAGTAGAACGTCCAACATCTGCTAGGTCAATGATATCCTGAACAGTAGTGGCATCATAGCCTTTGTCGTTTAAAAGTTGTAAAAAAGCTTGATAGATGGCTTTTTTAGTCTTGTTGACTCGACGGTCTCTTTTTGGCATATAGACACTTGATACAAACTGTTCAGAACTGAACATGGCTGACAGTTTGCTTCTATCCTTTCTTTGGATTTTATTAGATAATACAAATGAAAGAAGTATGTATATACCCATTATACCAAAGGAGGGAGAGAAATGAGTTCTAAAACATCTATCTGGTTAGCTTTTTTCTTAAATTTAAGCTATGCGATTGTTGAGTTTATCGCAGGGGGAATCTTTGGTTCGAGTGCAGTTCTTGCTGATTCTGTTCATGATTTAGGCGATGCTCTAGCCATTGGCATATCAGCCCTTCTGGAAACGATCTCCAATCGTGAAGAAGATAGGCAGTACACCTTGGGTTACAAGCGTTTCAGCCTTTTAGGAGCCATGGTAACGGCTGTGATTCTTATGATAGGGTCTGTCCTAGTGATCTTGGAAAATGTCACAAAGATCGTTCACCCACAACCCGTTAATGAGGAAGGGATCCTCTGGCTGGGAATCATTGCAGTGGCTATTAATGTGCTAGCAAGTTTGGTAGTTCGTAAAGGAAAGACAAAGAACGAGTCAATTCTTAGCTTGCATTTTTTGGAAGACACTCTTGGTTGGTTGGCTGTCATTCTAATGGCGATTATCCTCCGATTTACAGATTGGTATATCCTCGATCCGCTTTTATCGCTGGTCATTTCCATCTTTATTCTTTCAAAAGCCATTCCTCGCTTTTGGAGCGCGCTAAAAATTTTCCTAGATGCTGTGCCAGAAGGGGTCGAGACAAGTGATTTGGAGAAAGATTTAGAGGCTCTACCCAATGTCAAAAGTGTCAACCAACTTAGTATTTGGTCCATGGATGGTCTAGAGAACAATGCCCTTGTTCACATTTGTATCAAGGACTGGGAGCAGATGATGGAGACCAAAGAAGTGGTGCGTCAATTTTTAGAAGAAAGAGGCGTGCAGAATATCACTATTGAAGTGGATAGCAGTCAAAGCAATCATGCGCAACATAAGCGGAGGGTGAGAGAATTAGAGCAGAAGCATGGGCATCATCATTAGAAAAACGACCTCGCTAGAGGTCGTTTTGTTATCCTATTCATTCCTTGTACTTTCCCTCAAGGTCAGTCTGGTTCCCAGCATAGTCAGGCTAGGAATTTTGCGACCGTGGAGAACTTCCTTGTTAAGAATATCCATACCTGCTCGACCCATTTCTTCGGTATAGACGGTAATGCTAGAAAGAGGGGGATAGACCTGCTTGGTCAGACTAGTGTCGTTAAAGGAAATGAGGCTGACGCGGTCTGGTAGGCTAATTCCAGCTTCTTGAAGGGCACGAAGGGCACCGATGGCTAAACTATCGCTGGCTGCGAAAAATGCTGGTGGGAGTTGTTCTCCCAACTTGTGAATGGCCTCCTTCATCAAGTCATAGCCAGACTGGGCAGTAAAGCTCCCCTGAAAGACCAGTTCTTCATGGTAGATTCCATTTGCTTGGGTAATGTCTTTGAAATTTTCTAGCCGCTTATCCTGGATAATTTCTTCCTGGTCGGTTGTTTCTTCGAGACCTGTTAGAATCCCGATACGGTCCATCCCTTGGCTGAGGAAATGGTCTACAACTTGTTTCACAGCAGTGTAAAAGTCAGTGATAATACAGGTATGACCTAATGAGAGGGTATCGCTGTCTATAAAGACTAGAGGTTTTTGGTATTCTTCAAAGGCAGAAATCTGTGATCGGCTGAACTTTCCGATGCAGAGAATGCCAATCACTTCCTCACTCAGTGTAAAAGGATGGTCATTAAAATAGCGCAAGATATCATAGTCCAACTCTTGGGCTCTTTTTTCAATACCGAGACGAATCTGGTAGTAGTAGAGGTCGTCTAGCTCCCCCTGCTCGCTGACCCATTGGATAATGGCAATTTTCTGCTTGGGCTTGTGGGATTCGCCTGTCTTGAGGTGTTTGGTATAGCCCAGCTCTTCAGCGACAGTTAAAATACGGTGTCTGGTTTCTTCTGTAACAGATAGACTCTGGTCGCGATTGAGGACACGGGATACGGTCGCGATAGAGACAGAGGCTAGCTGTGCGATGTCTTTTAAGGTAGCCATAAATCTTCCTCCTTTTAGGTTAGTATATCATGTTTTTCTTCTTTTTACCGATTGTTTAGTAAAACTTTAGTAAAAAGGATTGACCTTGGTAAAAGTCTTGGATACAATAGAAGAAAACGATTACACGTTAAGGTGTCTTAACGGACAGTCAAAGGAGAATTCATATGACACAACATCTTACTGCTGAAGCCCTTCGTAAAGACTTTCTTGCCGTTTTTGGTCAAGAAGCAGACCAAACCTTCTTTTCACCAGGTCGCATCAATTTGATTGGTGAACACACGGACTACAATGGCGGGCACGTTTTTCCAGCTGCTATTTCCTTGGGAACATACGGTGCAGCTCGCAAGCGTGACGACCAAGTCTTGCGTTTCTACTCAGCTAACTTTGAGGACAAAGGTATCATCGAAGTGCCTCTTGCTGATCTCAAGTTTGAAAAAGAGCACAGCTGGACCAATTATCCAAAAGGAGTTCTTTATTTCTTGCAAGAAGCTGGACATGTGATTGACAAAGGGTTTGATTTTTATGTTTATGGGAATATCCCAAATGGTGCAGGCTTGTCTTCATCAGCATCTTTGGAACTCTTGACAGGGGTCGTTGCAGAGCATCTCTTTGATTTAAAACTAGACCGTTTGGATTTGGTTAAAATCGGAAAACAAACAGAAAATAACTTTATCGGAGTCAACTCTGGTATCATGGACCAGTTTGCCATCGGTATGGGAGCTGACCAACGGGCCATTTACCTAGATACCAACACTTTGGAGTACGACTTGGTGCCGCTTGATTTGAAAGACAATGTCGTTGTTATCATGAACACCAACAAACGTCGTGAACTGGCGGACTCTAAGTACAATGAACGCCGTGCTGAGTGTGAAAAAGCTGTGGAAGAATTGCAAGTTGCCTTGGATATTCAGACCTTGGGTGAATTGGATGAGTGGGCCTTTGACCAATACAGCTATCTGATTAAAGATGAAAATCGCTTAAAACGTGCTCGCCATGCTGTGCTTGAAAACCAACGTACTCTTAAAGCTCAAGCAGCCCTTCAAGCAGGTGATTTGGAAACATTTGGTCGCTTGATGAATGCTTCTCACGTTTCTCTAGAACATGACTATGAAGTAACTGGCTTGGAATTGGATACTCTTGTTCACACAGCTTGGGCTCAGGAAGGTGTTCTTGGTGCTCGTATGACAGGGGCAGGATTTGGTGGATGTGCCATTGCCTTGGTGCCAAAAGATACTGTTGAGGCTTTTAAAGCAGCTGTTGGCAAGCACTACGAGGAAGTAATTGGATACGCTCCAAGCTTCTATATCGCGGAAGTTGCAGGTGGCACTCGCGTCCTTGACTAGTCAAAAGGAGGCTCTATCGTGACCTTAGTAGATAAATTTGTAACACACGTTATTGCTGAAAGTTCATTTGAGGAAATGGATCGAATCTACCTAACCAATCGTGTCTTGGCACGAGTGGGGGAAGGTGTTTTGGAAGTTGAGACGGATCAGGATGACTTGATTGACCTCAAGGACCAGCTTGTCGAGGAGGCCGTTCGATTAGAGACGATTGAGGATAGTCAGACTGCGCGTGAAATCCTCGGTGCTGAACTGATGGACTTGGTGACCCCTTGTCCAAGTCAAGTTAATCGTGACTTTTGGACAACCTACGCCCAATCTCCCGAACAGGCAATTGCAGATTTTTACCAACTTAGCCAGAAAAATGACTACATCAAGCTCAAGGCCATTGCTAAGAATATTGCTTATCGTGTACCATCTAACTACGGTGAACTGGAGATTACTATCAATCTGTCTAAACCTGAAAAGGATCCAAAGGAGATTGCGGCGGCCAAGTTGGTGCAAGCTAGTAATTACCCACAGTGTCAACTCTGTCTAGAGAATGAGGGTTACCATGGTCGGGTCAATCATCCAGCTCGCAGCAATCACCGCATAATCCGTTTTGAAATGGCTGGTCAGGAGTGGGGCTTCCAGTATTCGCCCTATGCTTATTTTAATGAGCACTGTATTTTCTTAGATGGCCAGCATCGTCCCATGGCTATCAGCCGTCAGAGTTTTGAGCGTCTGCTGGCTATCGTAGAGCAGTTTCCAGGCTATTTTGCGGGTTCAAATGCTGACCTGCCGATAGTGGGAGGCTCTATTCTGACTCATGACCACTATCAGGGAGGCCGTCACGTGTTTCCTATGGAATTGGCTCCCTTGCAAAAGGCTTTCCGATTTGCTGGTTTTGAACAAGTCAAGGCTGGGATTGTCAAGTGGCCTATGTCAGTGCTACGTTTGACCTCGGATTCTAAAGAGGATTTGATTAACTTGGCTGACAAAATTTTGCAGGAATGGCGGCAATATTCAGACCCTGAAGTACAGATTTTGGCAGAGACAGACGGGACACCACACCATACCATTACACCGATTGCTCGTAAACGCGATGGACAGTTTGAGTTGGACTTGGTCTTGCGAGACAATCAGACATCGCCAGAGCATCCTGATGGCATCTATCATCCCCACAAGGATGTCCAACATATCAAGAAGGAAAATATCGGCTTGATTGAGGTCATGGGCTTGGCTATCTTGCCACCTCGTTTGAAGGTAGAAGTGGAGCAAGTCGCTAGCTATCTTGTAGGGGATGGTGAAGCAGTTGCAGACTATCATCAGGAATGGGCAGACCAGCTCAAAGTCCAACATCCAGATCTAGCAGATAAAGAAAAAGCCCTTGAAATCGTCAAGGACTCTGTGGGTGCTATCTTTGCGCGCGTTCTAGAGGATGCAGGGGTTTACAAGCAGACGGAACAAGGACAGGCAGCCTTTATGTGCTTTGTAGAGCAGGTTGGAATTTTGCCAGACTAGGAGCTTTCTCCTTGCACAGTTCTATAAAAAGTAGTATCATAGTGTCGTTTGAACTATCAGGAGGAAACGATGAAAGATTTTCATTTTGACGCTATATCTGCCTTTGAAAATTACGAAATTGAACAAATGAGAGATGGTCACGTTGTGGTGACGACGAAAATAGTGGACTCGTCGCTCAACTACTATGGCAATGCCCATGGAGGCTATCTCTTCACCCTTTGTGATCAGATTAGTGGTTTGGTGGTTATCTCGCTGGGGCTAGATGGAGTGACGCTTCAGTCCTCTATCAACTACCTCAAGGCAGGAAAACTAGATGATGTACTGACCATTAAAGGAGAATGTGTCCATCATGGACGCACAACCTGTGTAGTGGATGTGGATATCACCAATCAAGAAGGCAGAAATGTCTGCAAAGCAACCTTTACCATGTTTGTCACAGGCCAGCGGTCTGAAAAAAGACAGGTAAGGATATAGAGAAACAAAAAAGAGGTGTGAGCCTCTTTTTCTTATTTCTTTTTCCGATTTAATACGGCATTGAGTACAATGGCAAGTAGGCTGGCTACGACGATTCCGTTTGAGAAGAACATTTGGAAGGCTGTCGGCATGCTGACAAAGAGATTACTGTTATTGAGTCCGACACCTGCAGCGATTGATACAGCTGCGATAAGGAAGTTGTGTTCATTGTTAGCAAAGTCAACGCGGGCGAGGATTTGCATCCCTTGAAGGGAAACAAAACCAAACATCACCAGCATGGCACCTCCAAGAACAGGGCTCGGAATGATTTGGGCGAGGGCACCAAACTTAGGAAGGAGTCCAAGGAGAACTAAGAAACCAGCTGCGTAGTAGATTGGCAGGCGAGTCTTGATACCTGACAATTTAACCAACCCAACGTTTTGTGAAAATCCTGTGTAAGGGAAGGTGTTAAAGATTCCTCCGAGAAGTACGGCCAGACCTTCTGCTCGGTAACCGTTGCGAAGGCGCGTGCTGTCGATTGGGTCATTGGTAATATCAGACAAGGCCAGGTAAACACCAGTGGATTCAACCATAGACACCGTTGCAATGATACACATCATGACAATAGAAGAGATTTCAAAAGTTGGCACCCCAAAGTAGAGGGGAGTAGGAACATGGACTAGTGGTGCTGCCGCAACAGGGGAGAAATCAACCAAGCCCATAGTAGCAGCAATGGCTGTTCCGACAACCAGACCAATCAAAATGGAGATAGACTTGATAAATCCTTTGGTAAAGATGTTGATCAAGAGGATGATCAGAACAGTGATTGCAGCAAGCAAGAGACTTTGACCAGTTGGCTCTGGGACATTATTTCCCATATTTCCGATAGCGACAGGAATTAAGGTCAATCCAATCGTGGTAATGACAGAGCCTGTTACGATAGATGGGAAGAGATTGGCCACTTTTGAGAAGATGCCTGAAATCAGAACCACATAAATCCCTGAAACGATAAGGGCACCAAACATAGCACCGCTACCGTGGCTTTGCCCAATCATAATCAAAGGAGCAACCGACTGGAAGGCAACTCCGAGAACAACTGGAAGTCCAATCCCAAAGTATTTATTGAGTTGGAGTTGGAGGAAGGTCGCCACCCCACACATGAAGATATCTGTGGAGATTAGGTAGGTCAACTGTTCAGCTGAATAGCCAAGAGCTGTCGCAATCATAATAGGAACTAGGATAGAGCCTGAGTACATGGCTAGTAAGTGCTGTAAGCCAAGAACGGCTGCTTGCGAGTGTTTTTCTTGTTTTTGCATTAGAGATCTGCCTCCTTAAATACGACCTGACCGTTTTCAAAACGTTCCAAACGAGCCAGTGATAGAACTGGATAGCCAGCTTTTTCAAGCAAATCACGACCATCCTGGAAGGATTTTTCGATAACAATACCGATGGCTTCGACTTTAGCTCCGGCCTGTTCGATGATTTGGATCAAGCCTTTGGCAGCTTGGCCATTGGCTAGGAAATCATCGATAATCAAGACCTTATCCTCAGGTGAGAGGAATTTCCCAGCGATGGAAACGGTGCTGGTCACCTGCTTGGTAAAGGAGTAAACCTCAGCAGTTAAGATGCCTTCATTCATGGTGATGTTTTTAGCTTTCTTGGCGAAAATCATAGGGACATCTAAGGCTTCAGCTGTAAAAACAGCTGGGGCAATGCCTGAAGCTTCAATGGTCACGACCTTGGTAATGCCAGCAGAAGCGAATTTGTCCGCAAAAACTTTACCAATCTCCCGCATCAAACGATAGTCAACTTGATGGGTTAAAAAGGAATCTACCTTGAGGATGTTGTCACCCAAGATATGCCCATCCTGAAGGATGCGCTCTTCT
Organism: Streptococcus oralis subsp. tigurinus; assembly: GCF_002096275.1. Lineage (GTDB taxonomy): Bacteria > Bacillota > Bacilli > Lactobacillales > Streptococcaceae > Streptococcus > Streptococcus oralis_CN. The sequence continues at coordinate 29,810 of NZ_NCUG01000012.1, forward strand.
AATAATTTCATAAGACCTCCTAAAGTCTAAAAGATGCTTCATTTACTTGTTTAGAGTTTCTAGCAAGAAATAGAAAAAGAACCTACTTAATCCCCTAAGTAAGTCCCCAAAATAGGCATGGTCAAAACCATACCTTCAGCTGACGTACTCATTGTTAGGTGTTCCGGCACCTTGTAGAAACGTCGTGCCAATTCACGACATAAACAAGTAAAATGATACTATTATCAAACGCAATAGCGTTAATGTTATTATTTTACACTAAATAGCTTTAGAAATCAAATATTTTGTTAGCAAATAGATCATAAAAGCGAACGAATAAAAGGCTGCAACGCTAGAAAGTATTGTAGCCTTTTATTCTTCTATTCGCTAAATCTTAAAAAATAGCCATCAGGATCTAAAATCGCAAATTCATGAGGGTGAATAAAGCTATCTCCCACTCGAAATTCTCTTTTGGTCAGCGGACGATGGATAGGATAGTCAGCTTCCAGCAGTTTTTGGTGGATCTGAGGGACATCTTCAATGCCAAAGGAAATATTGACACCGCGCCCGAAAGGATAGGTCAGTTGGGCTAATTCTTCTGTGCTGCCTTCTTCTAGCATAAGTTGGCAGTCTTCAAGCGATAGGAAGAGAAATTTCTCCTCTGGACGCTCGTATTCGATTCTAAAACCGAGTAAGTCGCAGTAGAAGGAACGGGACTGTTCTAAATCACTTACAACAAACTCGGGAATAACTGCATTGTAGTTCATAGTGAAAATCCTTAAAGTTTAATTTCCAATACAATCGGCGTATGATCTTGACGTGCGCCTGAGTCAATCATGTCAGACTTGGTCACCTTGTCAGCCACGCGGTTGCTAGTGAGCCAGTAGTCGATTCTCCAGCCTGTATTGTTGATTTTAGAAGTCTTGCTGCGTTGCGCCCACCAAGTGTAACGTTCTGGGACATCGCCGTGAATGTGGCGGAAGGTGTCAGTAAACCCAGTTGCCAAGAGGTTGGTAAATCCAGCACGCTCCTCGTCTGTAAAACCAGGTGAACGGCGGTTGCTGGCAGGATTTGCAAGGTCGATTTCCTTGTGAGCTACGTTGTAGTCTCCAGTCGCAAGGACTGGTTTTTCTTTGTCTAGTTGCGCCAAATACTCAGCATATTTGACATCCCAGACTTGGCGTTCCTCCAAGCGTTTGAGCTCATCACCAGCGTTTGGAGTGTAAACTTGCGTTACGAAAAATGCATCAAATTCCAAGGTGATGATGCGGCCTTCCAAGTCCATGGTAGAAGGAGCACCGATTTCTGGGAAGCTGATCGTTGGTGTGAGTTCTTTCTTATAAAGGAACATGGTTCCAGCGTAGCCTTTGCGGGCAGGTTCTTGAGAGGAACGCCAAGTGTTTTCATAACCTGGGAAGAGTTCTTCTAAAATTTCCAAGTGTTTTTTTGTAGGCCCTTTTGCAGAAAGCTTGGTTTCCTGAATAGCGATAATATCAGCATTTTCGGCTACCAAGGTTTGTAGGACTTCTTGGGACAATTTTGCACGAGCTGAGTCGCTCGTTAGGGCTGCATTGAGGGAATCGATATTCCATGAGATGAGTTTCATAATGTTACCTTTTTCATTCAGATTACAGACTATATTATACCAAAAAAAGGCGCATTTCCCCAACGTATGGTTTGAAAAATCACCCTCTTTCGTTTATAATTAAGAATGATTTTATGAAAGGGAGTGAAAATACATGAAATTCTATTCTTATGACTATGTACTCAGCCAAATCAGTCAGCAAAATGGCATCATGATTGGTTTAGGGATTGTCCTATTAACTGTGACAGGATTTCTAGCTTTCAAGGCTTACCATGATAAAAAGGGGACCAAATTTCGTGAGTTGGTCATGATTTCAGCTTTGACCTTATTAGCTCTCCTTTTGGTCAGCATCACGACTTATCAAAACAATCAAGTTTCTAATAATAAATTTCAAGCTTCACTTCATTTCATCGAGCTTGTTTCCAAAGAATTGGGAGTTGACAAGTCAGAGATCTATGTCAATACTTCCACAAACACTGATGGTGCACTTATCAAGGTAGGTGATCGCTATTATCGTGCCTTGAACGGAAGTGAGCCAGACAAGTACCTGCTAGAGAAAGTGGAATTGTATAAAACAGATGCAATTGAACTGGTGGAGGTGAACAAATGACACTCAATTATATCGAAATTTTAATCAAACTAGCCTTGGGTCTCTTTTCTCTGGTTTTCGTAATTAATGTGACAGGAAAGGGCAACCTAGCGCCTAACTCAGCAATAGATCAAATTCAGAACTATGTACTCGGGGGTATCATCGGTGGGGTGATTTACAATAGCGCTATCAGTATCCTTCAGTATGCGGTTATCCTGATTATGTGGACCATTCTAGTCTTGACTCTCAAATGGCTCAACAACAATGTTCACTTTGTGAAACGTTTGATTGATGGGAAGCCAACCCTGCTCATCAAAAATGGGAAGATTGATCCAGAAGCCTGCCGTTCGGTTGGTTTATCAGCAGCGGACGTAGCTCTTAAGCTCCGTAGTCAGGGAATTTTCCAAATGAAACAAGTCAAACGTGCTATGCAGGAGCAAAACGGTCAACTCATCGTGGTCCAAATGGGAGATGAGAATCCCAAGTATCCTGTTGTCACAGACGGTGTGATTCAAGTCGAAATTTTGGAGACCATTGGTCGGAGCGAAGAGTGGCTACTTGATAACCTCAGCAAACAAGGGTATGACAATGTTGCCAATATCTTTATCGCTGAGTATGACAAGGGTGTCGTCTCAGTCGTAACTTATGAATAAGAAAAACCTGGGGTCTTGTACTCTTCAAAAATCAAATTCAAACTGCGTCAACGTCGCCTTGCCGTACTCAAGTGCAGCCTGCGGCTAGTTTCCTAGTTTGCTCTTTGATTTTCATTGAGTCTTGGCCTCAGGTTTCCATTTGCAATCAGAAAGGGATTTTATGTCCATTATTCAAAAACTTTGGTGGTTTTTCAGGTTAGAAAAACGCCGTTATCTAGTCGGGATTATGGCCCTGATCTTGGTTTCCGTCCTCAATCTCATTCCTCCCATGGTTATGGGGCGGGTGATTGATGCCATTACATCGGGACAATTAACCCAGCAGGACCTCCTTCTTAATCTATTTTATCTACTGCTGGCAGCCTTTGGGATGTACTATCTGCGCTATGTTTGGCGCATGTATATCCTTGGCACCTCCTACCGTCTGGGGCAGATTATGCGGTCTCGCTTGTTTGAGCACTTTACCAAGATGTCGCCTGCCTTTTATCAGACCTATCGGACGGGGGACTTGATGGCACACGCAACCAATGATATCAATGCCTTAACTCGTCTCGCAGGTGGCGGAGTCATGTCAGCAGTGGATGCCTCTATCACGGCTCTAGTGACCCTGCTGACCATGCTTTTTAGCATTTCATGGCAGATGACACTAGTTGCCATTCTTCCCCTGCCTTTCATGGCTTATGCGACCAGTCGTCTAGGGAGAAAGACTCATAAGGCTTTCGGAGAATCTCAAGCTGCCTTTTCTGAACTCAATAATAAGGTACAGGAGTCTGTATCAGGTATCAAAGTGACCAAGTCTTTCGGTTATCAGGCAGATGAGCTGGAGTCCTTTCAAGCAGTCAATGAATTGACCTTCCAAAAGAACCTCCAAACCATGAAATACGATAGCCTATTTGATCCCATGGTTCTCTTGTTTGTTGGTTCCTCCTATGTTTTAACCCTTTTGGTCGGCTCTTTGATGGTTCAGGAGGGGCAAATCACCGTTGGGAATCTGGTCACCTTTATCAGCTATTTGGATATGCTGGTCTGGCCTCTTATGGCTATCGGTTTCCTCTTTAATATCACTCAGCGAGGAAAGGTTTCTTACCAGCGAATTGAGGAACTCTTGTCTCAGGAATCACTTGTACAGGACCCTGAGTTTCCTCTGGACAGTATTGAAAATGGGCGCTTGGAATATGCCATTGACAGCTTTGCCTTTGAAAATGAAGAAACACTGACGGATATTCATTTTAGCTTGGAAAAAGGACAAACGCTGGGCTTGGTAGGACAGACAGGCTCTGGGAAAACGTCCTTGATCAAACTTCTTCTACGTGAATACGATGTGGATAAGGGAGCCATTTATCTAAACGGGCATGACATTCGGAACTATCGTCTGACAGACCTTCGCAGACTCATGGGCTATGTTCCTCAGGACCAGTTCCTCTTTGCGACCTCGATTTTAGACAATATTCGTTTTGGCAATCCTAACTTGCCCCTTTCAGCAGTTGAGGAGGCGACTAAGCTAGCTCAAGTTTACCAAGATATTGTAGCCATGCCCCAGGGATTTGATACGCTGATCGGTGAAAAAGGAGTCAGTCTCTCAGGTGGTCAAAAGCAACGTCTGGCCATGAGTCGGGCTATGATTTTAGACCCTGATATCTTGATTTTAGATGATTCCTTGTCTGCCGTGGATGCCAAGACAGAGTATGCGATTATTGACAATCTTAAGGATACGCGAAAGGACAAGACAACCATTATTACGGCTCATCGCCTCAGTGCAGTCGTCCATGCAGATCTAATCTTGGTTCTGCAAAATGGTCAAATTATCGAACGGGGCAGGCACGATGACTTGCTAGCCCTGGATGGCTGGTATGCCCAAACCTATCAGTCTCAGCAGTTGGAAATGAAAGGAGAAGAAGATGCAGAATAAACAAGAACAGTGGACTGTGTTAAAGCGCCTACTGTCCTATCTCAAACCCTATGGTCTTCTGACCTTTTTAGCCCTGAGCTTTCTCCTAGCGACTACGGTCATTAAAAGTGTGATTCCCCTTGTAGCTTCCCACTTTATCGACCAGTATCTCAGCAACCTTAACCAACTGGCCGTTACCGTTTTGCTGGCCTACTATGGTCTTTATATCCTGCAAACTCTGGTCCAGTATGTCGGCAATCTTCTCTTTGCGCGGGTGTCCTACAGTATTGTCAGAGATATTCGTCGCGATGCCTTTGCCAATATGGAGAAGCTAGGCATGTCTTATTTTGATAAGATACCAGCTGGCTCTATCGTCTCTCGTTTGACAAATGATACCGAGACCATCAGTGATATGTTTTCAGGGATTTTATCCAGCTTTATTTCAGCAGTTTTTATCTTTCTGACAACCCTGTATACCATGTTGGTTCTGGATTTTCGTTTGACAGCTTTAGTCTTGCTCTTTCTTCCCTTAATTTTCCTTTTGGTCAATCTCTATCGGAAAAAGTCAGTGAAAATCATCGAAAAAACCAGAAGTCTCTTGTCGGATATTAATAGTAAGCTGGCAGAGAATATCGAGGGAATCAGGATTATCCAGGCCTTTAATCAAGAGAAGCGCCTGCAGGCAGAATTTGATGAAATTAACCAAGAACACTTAGTCTATGCCAACCGATCTGTAGCTTTGGATGCCCTCTTTTTGAGACCTGCCATGAGTTTACTGAAACTCCTAGGCTACGCCGTTTTGATGGCTTACTTTGGCTACCGTGGTCTTTCTATCGGGATAACAGCCGGAACCATGTATGCCTTTATCCAGTACATCAACCGTCTCTTTGATCCTCTGATTGAGGTGACGCAAAACTTTTCAACCCTTCAAACGTCCATGGTGTCTGCAGGTCGTGTTTTTGCCTTGATTGATGAGACGACCTATGAGCCTCTTCAAAAAGATGTGCAAGCCAAAATCAAAGAGGGCAATATCCGTTTTGAACATGTGTGTTTCTCATATGATGGCAAACACCAGATTCTGGATGATATTTCCTTTTCAGTGAACAAGGGTGAAACCATTGCCTTTGTCGGTCATACAGGTTCCGGGAAATCGTCTATTATAAATGTCCTCATGCGTTTTTATGAATTTCAGTCGGGGCGAGTTCTCTTGGATGATGTGGATATCAGGAACTACAGTCAGGAAGAGCTGAGAAAAAATATCGGTCTAGTCTTGCAGGATCCCTTCCTCTACCATGGGACTATCAAGTCCAATATCGCCATGTACCAAGATCTTAGTGATGAAGAGGTCCAGGCTGCGGCTGCTTTTGTGGATGCAGACTCCTTTATTCAGGAGCTTCCGCAGGGTTATAATGCACCTGTGTCTGAGCGTGGCTCGAGCTTTTCTACTGGACAGCGTCAGCTTCTTGCATTTGCCAGAACAGTCGCCAGTCAGCCTAAAATCCTGATTTTGGATGAAGCGACAGCCAATATTGACTCGGAGACAGAAAGTCTGGTTCAGGATTCTCTGGCTAAAATGAGAAAAGGACGGACAACCATTGCCATCGCTCATCGTCTTTCAACTATTCAAGATGCCAACTGTATCTACGTTTTGGACAAGGGGCGTATCATCGAGAGTGGAACCCATGAGGAACTCTTGGCCTTGGGAGGAACCTATCACAAGATGTATAGCTTGCAGGCAGGGGCCATGTCCTAATACTCTTTGAAAATCTCTTCAAATCATGTCAGCTTTATCTGCAGCCTCAAAGCTGTACTTTGATTTTCATTGAATATAAGAAGGAAATCCTTTAAATTACAGATTTCTTGCACCGCCTTTTCCATTTTGTGGTATAATGAAAAATGTTGACAAATAGTATACTAAAAACAAAGGAGAAACAGCATGCTGAAATGGGAAGACTTGCCCGTGGAAATGCAATCAAGCGAGGTTGAGTCTTACTACCAGCTTGTCTCTAAAAGGAAGGGTTCGCTGATTTTTAAGCGTTGCCTGGATTGGGTTCTGGCCCTGTTTTTGCTACTTTTGACTTCTCCCGTCTTTCTTATCTTGAGCATTTGGATCAAGTTGGATAGCAAGGGACCTGTCATTTACAAGCAAGAGCGCGTGACCCAGTATAACCGTCGGTTCAAGATTTGGAAGTTCCGTACCATGGTAACGGATGCGGATAAAAAAGGAAGTCTGGTGACTTCTGCCAATGATAGTCGTATTACCAAAGTGGGAAATTTCATCCGCCGTGTGCGCTTGGACGAACTGCCTCAGTTGGTCAATGTCCTTAAAGGTGAAATGTCCTTTGTCGGTACAAGACCTGAAGTGCCGCGCTATACAGAGCAATATAGTCCTGAAATGATGGCGACCTTGCTCTTACCCGCAGGGATTACCTCTCCAGCAAGTATCAACTACAAGGATGAGGACACGATCATCAGTCAAATGACGGAGAAAGGCCTATCGGTTGACCAAGCCTATGTCGAACATGTCCTCCCTGAAAAGATGCACTATAACCTCGCCTATCTCCGAGAGTTTAGTTTCCTTGGAGACATCAAAATCATGTTTCAAACCGTGTTTGAAGTGCTAAAATAAAGTAGTCATGAGAAAATGAGTACAGATAAAAGGAGCAAATCAATGCCAAATTACAATATTCCATTTTCACCACCTGATATCACAGAAGCTGAAATTGCTGAAGTAGCAGATACCCTTCGTTCTGGCTGGATCACAACAGGTCCCAAGACAAAAGAACTGGAGCGCCGCTTGTCTCTTTACACACAGACACCTAAGACTGTCTGCCTCAACTCTGCGACAGCCGCTCTTGAGTTGATTTTACGTATTTTGGAAGTGGGACCAGGTGATGAAGTCATCGTTCCAGCTATGACTTACACAGCTTCATGTAGTGTCATCACTCACGTAGGAGCAACCCCTGTCATGGTTGATATCCAAGCAGATACGTTTGAGATGGACTATGACCTCCTTGAGCAAGCCATTACTGAAAAGACTAAGGTGATCATCCCAGTAGAGCTTGCAGGGATTGTGTGCGACTATGACCGTTTGTTCCAAGTTGTGGAAAATAAACGTGACTTGTTTGTAGCATCAACTAAGTGGCAAAAGGCCTTTAACCGTATCGTAATTGTCTCAGATAGTGCTCATGCTTTAGGATCTACTTATAAAGGGCAACCAGCTGGTTCTATCGCTGACTTTACTTCCTTCTCATTCCATGCCGTTAAGAACTTTACAACGGCTGAGGGTGGAAGTGCGACTTGGAAAGCCAATCCAGCGATTGATGACGAAGAGATGTACAAGGAATTCCAAATCCTTTCCCTTCACGGGCAAACTAAAGATGCTCTTGCCAAGATGCAATTGGGTTCATGGGAATACGATATCGTTACACCAGCCTACAAGTGCAACATGACGGATATCATGGCTTCGATTGGTTTGGTACAATTGGATCGTTACCCAGCTTTGCTACAACGTCGTAAGGACATCGTGGACCGCTATGATCGTGGTTTTGCGGGTACTCGTATTCACCCATTGGCACACAAGACTGATACTGTCGAATCTTGTCGTCACCTCTACATCACCCATGTAGAAGGTGCTAGTCTAGAAGAGCGTAATCGTATTATCCAAGAATTGGCCAAAGCAGGAATTGCAAGTAATGTACACTACAAACCGCTTCCTCTCTTGACAGCCTATAAGAATCTTGGTTTTGATATGGCAGATTATCCAAGAGCCTATGCCTTCTTTGAAAACGAAATTACGCTCCCTCTTCACACTAAATTAAGCGATGAAGAAGTAGACTATATCATTGAAACTTTGGTAAGAATTTCTGAAGAAATTGTCGGTTCAGTAAAAAAATCTTGACAAAGATAGAACAATAACATATAATATTCTCAATAAATCAGAAAAGTAGTTATTTTTGATCTTCAGGGAGCCTGTGGTGATTGTGAACAGGTGGTTGAAAGTAGTGAAAGTGGACTGATTTTAAAAATGAATTTGAAACAATGAAAATTCGGTGCGCACACCTTACAGTGCAACTTGTTGTTAGACAAGGCAGAGATGTAAAGGGGATAGTCCCTTTACAATTGAGGTGGCACCGCGTTACCAACGCCCTCACATGGAAGTAGATTCCGTGTGTGGGCTTTTTTCTTTCGGTCATTTTGTTTTTTTTATTAGGACGTTAAGTCGCTTTGATGAACTTATACTCAATGAAAATCAAAGAGCAAACTAGGAAACTAGCCGCAGGCTGTACTTGAGTACGGCAAGGCGACGTTGACGTGGTTTGAATTGGATTTTCGAAGAGTATTGAGTTCTATCTGTAGCTCCTTGCCTACTACTAAAAGCAAACAAAAAGCCGAATTCATACAGAAAGAGGAAAATTTTATGACAACTAAAGGTTATTTTGGACAATTTGGTGGTAGTTTTGTACCGGAGCCGATTCAGGCTTTGTTGGATGAGCTAGAAGTGACATTTGACAAATACAAGGATGATCCAGAGTTTTTGGCAGAATTTCGCCATTACTTGAAGGATTATTCAGGTCGCGAAACACCGCTCTATTTTGCGGAAAGTTTGACAGACCACCTAGGTGGGGCTAAGATTTATCTCAAGCGCGAAGATCTTAATCACCTTGGTTCTCACAAGCTCAACAACGTTTTAGGACAAATTCTTCTTGCCAAACGTATGGGTAAAAAACGAGTGATTGCAGAAACAGGAGCTGGTCAGCACGGTGTTGCGACAGCAGCAGCTGCAGCCAAGTTTGGTATGGCTTGTGATGTCTACATGGGTGCAGAAGATGTGGAGCGTCAACGTCTCAATGTTTTCCGTATGGAGATGATGGGAGCGACCGTTCACGCAGTTGAAACGGGGACACGAACTCTTAAGGATGCGGTCGATGCAGCCTTTGGAGCATGGATGAATGACCTTGAAGCCTTCTACGTTTTGGGATCTGCTGTAGGCCCTCATCCTTATCCTACCATTGTTCATGAATTCCAAAAGGTCATCAGTGAGGAATCTCGTCGTCAAATCTTGGAAAAAGAAGGCCGTTTACCAGACTACGTCATTGCCTGTGTAGGTGGTGGTTCAAATGCCATCGGTGCTTTTTCGCAGTATGTGGCTGATGAAGAAGTCAAATTGGTAGGAGTAGAAGCTGCCGGTCACGGACTTGACACAGACAAGCACGCAGCCACTATGACAAAAGGTAGTGTCGGAATTGTCGACGGTATGAAGACTTATGCAGTCTTTAAGGAAGATGGAGAGCTGGCGCCAGTTTACTCTATCTCTGCTGGTTTGGACTATCCAGGGGTTGGCCCAGAACACGCCTACTTCAAAGATTCAGGTCGCGTGGAATACGTAGCAGCAACGGATGAAGAAGCTGTTCAAGCCTTGCTTTTATTAAGCAAGACAGAAGGGATTATCCCAGCTATTGAAAGTTCACACGCCATCGCAGAAGCGGTTAAACGTGCACCAAAACTAAGTAAAGATGAGATTATCATCATCAATGTCTCTGGTCGTGGAGACAAGGACGTAGCTGCGATTGCAGACTACCTAGAAACTAAAAAATAAAAGATGGAAAAATTACAGTCCTTTCTCTCACAGAGAGCTTGTGGTTGCTGGAAACAAGCAGAGAAAGCTGTAAGGTTGGGTCCATTTGAAACAAGAGAAGAAAACATAATTCTCAAGGGAGTGCCCTTTATCGCACAGCCTGTTACAGGAATGTTCTGAGACAGGAATGAGAGATAGGATAAATCCTATAATTGAGGTGGCACCGCGAATTTCGTCCTCACGCAAGTTATTTTGCGTGGGGATTTTTATATATTTATCGTAGATATGGTCATCAGTTTTAAATTATGCTTCATCAATAGATAGAATTCTATAAAATATTTACGAACGAAGTGAGTTTCTAAAAGATGTTTCCCGCCATAGTGGTATCCTAGAGAAGCAAAGATGCTTCTCTAGGACGGAATTTTTGAGAGTAAAATAGTTTTGGGAACTATTTTAGCCTGAGCCTAGAAATGAATGAGCGAGGAGCTCAAAAATTAGGTCTTTCATTTCATGGATTTCTAAAATCATCCACTGGATAATTTTACCTCCCGTCCGCACTATTTAAGGGAAATAGAAAAAGATAAAAAAATAAAAATAAGGAACTGAAAGGGAAATTACAATGGAACGAATCATTCATGGAGATGTCTTATCACCAATCTTGGCTTACATGCGCCTAAGGGGGCAACACAAGGTTATCTTAGAGAGTATTCCGAGAGACAAGGAAACCGCTCGTTTTTCTATCCTAGCCTATAATCCAGTTTTTGAGATTAAGTTTGAAAATGGAGTCCTTTATCAAAATGGTCAAGTGATTGATCGGGATCCCTTGGATTACCTTTATGAAGTAACTCATAAGAGCCAGCATCATTCAGATCTACCTTTTGGTGGGGGAGCCATTGGTTTTGTCGGTTACGATATGATTTCTCTTTATGAAGAAATCGGTCAAATCCCTGAAGATACAATTGGGACGCCAGACATGCACTTCTTTGTCTATGAGAGCTACATGGTTTTTGACCATAAGAAGGAAAAAATCCATGTTATCGAGGATGCTCTTTATAGCAATCGCAGTCAAGAAGACTTGGAAAAAGCCTTGAACCAAGTGCTGGAGGAATTACGCATCCCTGCTCCAAATGAATTTGAAGACTTGGATTTATCTCCGCTGGACTTCAAACCGCACATCGCTCCTCAGAAGTTTGAGGAAATGGTGGAAACAGCTCGCGACTTGATTCGTAACGGGGATATGTTCCAATGTGTACTCAGCCAGCGTTTCTCAGCAGAGGTTACTGGAAATCCATTTGACTTCTACAGAAATCTTCGCGTGACTAATCCATCAAATTACCTTTATTTCTATGATTTTGGGGATTATCAAATCATCGGAGCTAGTCCTGAAAGTTTGGTTTCAGTTAAAAATGGCATCGTGACAACCAATCCGATTGCCGGTACACGACCAAGAGGAGCGACGGATGAAGAAGATAAGGCCCTGGCGACAGACCTGCTTTCTGATGAGAAGGAAACAGCAGAGCATCGGATGTTGGTAGACTTGGGACGCAATGATATCGGTCGAATCTCTCAAACGGCAAGTGTCCAAGTTACCAAGTATATGGAAGTGGAGCTCTTCCGCTACGTCATGCATTTGACCAGTGTGGTCAAGGGTCGTTTGCTTCCAGAACTCACTGCCATGGATGCCTTGAAAGCTACACTTCCAGCTGGAACAGTTTCAGGAGCACCAAAGATTCGAGCCATGAGACGCATCTATGAACTGGAAACGGAAAAACGAGGCGTATATGCAGGAGCAATTGGCTACTTGTCAGCGACGGGTGATATGGATTTCGCTATTGCCATCCGAACTATGATTCTCAAAAATCAAACAGCCTATGTGCAGGCTGGGGCAGGGATTGTCTACGACTCTATCGCCCAAAACGAATACCAAGAAACCATTAACAAGGCTAAATCTATGACTAGAATTGGAGAACTAAGACCATGATTTTATTGATTGACAACTATGATTCTTTTACCTATAACTTGGCGCAATACATCGGGAATTTTGCAGAAGTGCAGGTCTTGAGAAATGATAACCCTAAGCTGTATGAAGAAGCTGAAAAAGCAGATGGTCTGGTCTTTTCTCCGGGTCCTGGTTGGCCAGTTGATGCTGGAAAGATGGAAGACATGATTCGTGATTTTGCAGGTAAGAAACCGATTCTAGGGATTTGTTTGGGCCACCAAGCCATCGCAGAAGTCTTTGGTGGGAAGTTAGGTTTGGCTCCCAAAGTCATGCATGGGAAACAGAGCAATATCAGCTTTGAAGCCCCATCTGTTTTGTATCAAGGTATTGAAGATGGCCGTGCGGTCATGCGTTACCACAGTATTTTAATTGAAGAAATGCCAGAAGAGTTTGAAGTGACAGCTCGTTCGACTGATGACCAAGCTATTATGGGAATTCAACACAAAAACCTGCCGATTTATGGCTTCCAGTACCATCCAGAAAGTATCGGAACGCCAGATGGCTTGTCTTCTATTCGGAATTTTATCGAGAAGGTTGTAAAGTGAGGAAACTAGGATGAAAGAGATTATTGAAAAATTAGCAAAATTTGAAAATTTATCAGGTGTGGAAATGACGGATGTCATTGAGCGTATCGTTACTGGACGTGTCACTGAAGCGCAGATTGCTTCTCTCCTCTTGGCCCTTAAGATGAAGGGGGAAACACCGGAAGAACGCACAGCTCTTGCACAAGTTATGAGAGGCCATGCCCAACATATTCCAACTGAAATCCATGACGCTATGGACAACTGTGGTACAGGTGGGGACAAGTCCTTCAGCTTTAACATTTCGACCACTGCAGCCTTTGTCTTGGCTGGTGGTGGCATTCATATGGCCAAGCACGGTAACCGCTCGATTTCTTCTAAATCGGGTTCGGCAGATGTCCTTCAAGCCTTGGGTATCAATCTAGACCTCAAACCAGCTGAACTAGGTAAGGTTTTCGATAAAACTGGAATCGTCTTTCTCTTTGCTAAAAATATGCACCCAGCTATGAAGTACATCATGCCCGCTCGTTTGGAACTAGGAATTCCAACAATCATGAACTTGACCGGTCCACTGATTCACCCAATGGCCTTGGAAACACAGTTGCTTGGCATTAGTCGTCCAGAACTCCTAGAAAGTACAGCTCAGGTTTTGAAAAACATGGGTCGCAAACGTGCCATCGTGGTTGCTGGACCAGAAGGGCTGGATGAAGCTGGCTTGAACGGAACAACCAAGATTGCTCTTCTTGAAAATGGCGAAATCACCTTGTCAAGCTTCACTCCAGAGGATTTGGGGATGAAAGGCTACGCTATCGAAGATATTCGTGGAGGGAATGCTCAGGAAAATGCAGAAATTTTGCTCAGCGTTCTTCAAAACCAACCAAGTCCATTCTTGGAAACGACAGTTTTAAATGCTGGTCTTGGTTTCTATGCCAATGGTAAGGTAGATAGTATCAAGGAAGGAGTTGCCTTGGCTCGTCAAGTGATTGCTAGTGGCAAGGCCTTTGAAAAACTCAGACTGTTACAGGAGTACCAAAAATGAGTCAGGAATTTTTAGCACGAATTTTAGAGCAGAAGCCGAGTGAGGTCGAGCAAATGGAGCTGGAGCAAATCCAGCCTTTGCGCCAGACCTATCGCTTAGCAGAATTTTTGAAGAATCACCGGGACCGTTTGCAGGTAATCGCTGAGGTCAAGAAGGCTAGCCCTAGTCTGGGAGATATCAATCTAGATGTGGATATTGTGCAACAGGCCCAGACTTATGAAGCGAATGGCGCAGTGATGATTTCGGTTTTGACAGATGAGGTATTCTTTAAAGGGCATTTGGATTATCTACGAGAGATTTCTAGTCAGGTAAACATTCCAACGCTCAACAAGGACTTTATCATCGATGAAAAGCAAATCATCCGAGCTCGCAATGCCGGTGCTACAGTTATCTTGCTCATCGTGGCAGCCCTGTCAGAAGAACGCCTCAAAGAACTGTACGACTATGCGACAGAGCTTGGTCTGGAAGTCTTGGTGGAGACTCACAATCTAGCTGAACTAGAGGTGGCACATAGACTTGGTGCTGAGATTATTGGGGTTAATAACCGCAACTTGACGACCTTTGAGGTCGACTTACAGACCAGTGTAGACTTGGCCCAGCACTCTAAGGAAGGTCGCTATTACATTTCTGAATCTGCCATTTTCACAGGGCAGGATGCAGAACGAGTAGCACCATACTTTAACGGAATTTTGGTGGGAACAGCTCTCATGCAGGCAGAAGATGTAGCCCAGAGAATCAAGGAGTTGCAGATTGACAAAGGTTAAGATTTGTGGACTGTCGACCACAGAAGCGGTAGAGACAGCCGTTTCAGCAGGGGCAGACTACATCGGTTTTGTCTTTGCACCTAGTAAAAGACAGGTGACCTTGGAAGAGGCTGCTGAGCTGGCAAAGCTCATTCCTACTAATGTTAAAAAGGTTGGTGTATTTGTTTCACCAAGTCGGGCAGAACTGCTAGAAGCGATAGAAAAAGTTGGCTTGAACTTGGTTCAAGTTCATGGTCAGGTAGCAGATGGTTTGTTTGAGGATTTGCCTTGTGCCAGCATTCAGGCTGTGCAGGTGGATGGAAATGGTCATGTGCCTCATTCTCGGGCAGACTATTTACTCTTTGATGCTCCTGTGGCAGGGAGTGGCCAGACCTTTGACTGGGGTCAACTAGATACGACGGGACTAGCTCAGCCTTTCTTCATCGCAGGTGGGCTTAAGGAAGACAATGTAGCAAAAGCAATTCAACACCTTACTCCCTATGCAGTAGATGTATCAAGTGGAGTGGAGACAGATGGACAAAAAGATCAGGAAAAGATTAGAAGATTTATAGAGAGGGCAAAGCATGGCATATCAAGAACCAAATAAAGATGGATTTTACGGAAAATTCGGTGGACGTTTTGTCCCAGAAACATTAATGACAGCAGTTTTGGAGTTGGAAAAGGCCTACCGTGAAAGTCAAGCAGACCCAAGTTTCCAAGAGGAATTAAACCGGCTCTTACGCCAGTATGTAGGACGTGAAACGCCTCTTTACTACGCAAAAAACTTGACCCAGCATATCGGCGGAGCCAAGATTTACCTTAAACGTGAAGACCTCAACCATACAGGGGCCCACAAGATTAACAATGCCTTGGGACAGGTTCTTCTGGCTAAACGCATGGGTAAAAAGAAAATTATCGCTGAAACTGGTGCTGGTCAGCACGGTGTGGCAACTGCAACAGCTGCGGCCCTCTTTAACATGGAATGTACCATCTATATGGGTGAGGAAGATGTCAAACGCCAAGCTCTTAATGTCTTCCGTATGGAGCTTTTGGGAGCCAAGGTTGAGGCTGTGACAGATGGTTCGCGCGTGCTCAAGGATGCAGTTAATGCAGCCCTTCGTTCATGGGTGGCAAATATCGATGATACCCACTATATCCTTGGTTCTGCCTTGGGACCTCATCCATTCCCAGAAATTGTTCGTGACTTCCAAAGTGTCATCGGTCGAGAGGCTAAACAACAGTACCGTGACTTGACAGGTCAAGATTTACCAGATGCCCTAGTAGCCTGTGTTGGTGGTGGTTCTAATGCTATCGGTCTCTTCCATCCATTTGTAGAAGATGAGTCAGTAGCCATGTATGGGGCTGAAGCGGCAGGACTTGGTGTGGATACGGAACACCACGCAGCTACCTTGACCAAGGGGCGTCCGGGTGTCCTTCACGGTTCCCTCATGGATGTGCTCCAAGATGCTCATGGTCAAATTCTTGAAGCTTTCTCTATCTCAGCAGGTTTGGACTATCCTGGTATCGGTCCAGAACATTCTCACTACCACGATATCAAACGTGCCAGCTATGTCCCCGTGACAGACGAGGAAGCCTTGGAAGGATTCCAACTCTTGTCTCGTGTGGAAGGAATTATCCCTGCCTTAGAATCCAGTCACGCTATCGCTTTCGCAGTGAAATTGGCCAAAGAACTCGGACCAGAAAAGTCTATGATTGTCTGCTTATCTGGACGTGGTGACAAGGATGTCGTTCAAGTCAAAGACCGCTTGGAAGCAGACGCAGCAAAGAAGGGAGAAGCTCATGCCTAAGACTTTAACAGAAAAATTGACAACTCTGAAAGCAGCAAAAAAGGGAATTTTCGTTCCCTATATCATGGCTGGAGACCATGCAAAAGGTTTGGATGGTCTTGCTGAAACAATCCACTTTTTAGAAGATTTGGGTGTTTCAGCCATTGAAGTTGGAGTTCCCTTTTCAGACCCTGTTGCAGACGGTCCTGTTATCGAAGAAGCAGGCTTGCGCAGTCTAGCTCATGGTACTTCTACCCAGGCTTTAGTTGAAACTTTGAAAACCATTGAAACAGAGGTTCCACTTGTCATCATGACCTACTTTAACCCACTCTTTCAGTACGGTGTGGAGAAATTTGTCAAAGATCTATCTGATACAGCGGTCAAAGGTTTGATTATTCCAGACCTACCGCATGAACATGCTAACTTTGTGGAGCCTTTTTTAGCGAATACAGACATTGCTTTGATTTCACTTGTTAGCTTGACGACAGGAATAGAGCGCCAAAAAGAACTAATTGAGGGAGCTGAAGGTTTTGTTTATGCTGTTGCCATTAACGGGGTGACAGGGAAATCAGGCAATTACCGAGCAGACTTGGATAAGCACTTGGCACAATTGCATCAAGCGGCTGACATCCCAGTCTTGACAGGTTTTGGCGTATCTAGTCAAGCCGATGTAGAACGCTTTAATGCGGTGTCAGATGGCGTTATCGTCGGTTCGAAAATTGTAAAAGCTCTCCACCAAGGAGAGCCGATTGAGGACTTTATCAAACAAGCAGTAGCTTACCAAAAATAATCACACAAGCAGCAAGTAAGAGGAAAGGCACGAAAGGAAGTCTTTCCTTTTTCTTTTGCGAAAGAAAGGCTAAAATCCCTGCCGCAGAAGCAAACTGGATCAAGATGAGTAATTCTGTCGCGCTAAAGATGAGAGAACAAGAAGCTAGAAAGAGGAAATCTCCTGCGCCTATTCGGATATCGATAAAATGAGCCATGATTCCGAGGGCAAGGAAGAAGACCATAATCGGATTCCAACCACAGAAAGACATGAGGATTAGGTGGAACGTCAGCCAGACTAGTAAGGGATATTCCTGATGGAGAAGGTCGTAGATGCCTAAGGTCAAGCCAGCAGTGATTAGGATGACTTGACCAAAGGAAAGCCAGCCCCATGACCAAGCCAGAAAGAGGACACCCAAGCCCAATTCAAAGAGGGCATACCAAATAGGATAGCGAATCTTGCAGTAGCGACAGCGAAAGCGACCAATTACTTGAGAGATAATCGGAATCAAATCTAAGGGTCGCAAGCGAGTCTGACAGGAATTGCAGTAGCTAGCCGGTCGAATAATGGATTGCTCAGGGAAACGGTCAATGACCAAACCCAAGAAAGAAGCGAGAATGCTCCCGACAAGAAAAAAATAAATATCAATCATACTTATTTATTCGTAAAAAATAGGAGAAGTAGTATAATGGAGAAACATAAACAAGATAGTGAGGTCAAGATGACAATTCGTTTTGAAGAAAATGTGAGCACAGAAAATGCCCAGCTCGTATGCCAATGGTCTAATTCCCTTGGCAAATCCTTTCAAGAACAATGGATGGGATCAATGATTCCTTTTCCCTTAACAATTCAAGTCTTGCAAGATTTGGAAGGAATCTTTTCAATATTTGATGAACAAGAATTTGTGGGGCTTATCCAGAAAATCAGGCTAGAAGACAGGAATCTTCATATCGGGAGATTTTTTATCAACCCTCAGAAACAGGGGCAAGGATTAGGTAGCCAGGCTTTTAAGGACTTTATTCAATTAATGTTTGAAAATGAAGAAATTGCCAGTATTTCTCTAACAGTCTTTGAGTCAAATCAAGCAGCAAAGCATCTGTATCAAAAAGAAGGATTTGAAATCGTTCAAATGGTTGAAACACCTATACGAAAATACATCATGAAAAAGGGCGGATAGCAGATTGACTTTGTAGTAAAAACTCCTTTTTCGCTGTGAAGAAGGCTATACTATTTTAACGGTAGAAGGGATGGCTCGTATGAAAAAAACAGATATTTTTAAAGACATTGTTTGGATTATGACACATGATTCATCTACAGTAAAAGATCGCAAAGGGTGCAACTCTCAGCCTTTTCTAGAAAAGATTACAGATGATATGACTGAGCAAGAATTTCTCTATCAAGTCAGGACTTATCTTGCTAGTTTTGGGATTATTGGGCATGTTTCTTTTCATGATAAAAAATCAGGTCCGAAAGGTTTTCTTTTGAGGATAAGTGAGCAGGAAATGTTTGTCGAGGAAGCAAACCAAGATACAGGCCTCCGAGTGGGGGATCGAATCCTCGGTCTGGATGGAATGAGCTTGGAGCAAGTAGCTTTGCAACACCCAAATTACTTTATTAGTCTGACTCCAGAAAGACGATACCGAGAATGGGCAGATTTGCTACTGATGGCAGAGCAAGTGACCGTCTTGCGAGATGGGCAGGAAATGTCTATTACAGTTCGTGCTAGCCAGCAAGCTCAAAAAGCTCAGCTCTTTTGGAAAGAGTTGGAGTCAGATATCCTCTATCTACGCTTAGATAATTTTATGGATGAAGAAGCGATTAACCGTTTATACCAAGAGTGCTTGCAGAAGATTGCTGAGATAGAAACTCTTATTATAGATATCCGTTACAACAATGGGGGCACGGATTCTTTGTATTTTCCGCTCTTACACCTTGGCTTGGAGGAAGGGAAAGGCTATGACACTCTTGATTTACAGGATGATGGAATGGAAATTCTCTATACAGAAGGAAATGTCGATCGACGCTTAAAAGACTTTGAATTATGGCTTCAACAAGAAAATATCAGTCCTGATACGGTGAAACTGCTTGAAGATTTTCGTAATAACTTACTCCAAAATCGAGGGAAAGGCTATGTTCGGTATCAGGATGATCAGGACGAGCTTTTTCCAGGTGTTAAGGGTGGTCACTATCCAGAGCAAATTTTTGTTTTGTCGGATATTTATTGTGCCTCATCAGGAGATAATTTTGTCAAGATGATGAAGAATTTTAAGAAAGTAACAGTTATCGGCCGTCCAACGCTTGGTATTTTAGACTACTCAAATTGTTGCAAGGTAGATTATGATGATTACTTTTTGATGTTCCCAACTTCTCGCTGGTTGGCTATAGATAAAGGCAAAGGGATGACGAACAAAGGTGTTCTTCCTGATATAGAAGTCCCTTGGACTCCTGCACATTTTGAACGAGATGTAGATCTAGATAAATGTCTGGAGTTGATTGAGATGAAGAGGAAACATTAGATTGTTTAAATAAAAGACTTAGTTCTGTATGAAATAGAGCTAAGTCTTTTGCTTTTGATTTGTTTGTAATTGAGTAAAATGATTGTATCACTGAGGGGTAAAAGAATTTTTTACACACCAAATATATCTTGAGCATCCGTTGATAGAATAAAAGTAGGGAGGACACAAAAAAAGCCTTGTAAATCAAGGCTTTTTCCTGTTGTTTAGATGCCCCCTGCATGAATTTGTAAGAACTTTTCATATTGAAAATAAACAAAAATGTTGAAATATAGCTGATTTTAGGGAAATACATTTAGGTATTTTCAATGTCAGGATTTAAAAATGGGGCAAAAGTGGGGCAAAAACAAATTAACGAAAAAAATATCGAGTTCGTGCATCAAGTAAATGATAAATTGCAAGAATAAGTGCAACATTTACTCGAACTCATCCTCTAGAGCTTCACTAGCAGTTCTGTAAGCTAAACATTTTCGTGGTCGGTGATTGATATCATATAAAGCCTTGGTTCCCAAAGCTTTTTTATGTTATAAACTCATTAAAATAACTCCCAGTTAGATTTGGAATATTTTTTATTCTGTGTCATATAAAAATAAATAGAATGAATAGCTATAGCTAGAGCTAAAATGGTTGTAATACTTACTACTATTATAGGATTAGAAGCAAAGATTAAAGAGAGAATCAAGGCAGCCAGATAGAGTGTAGCTTGGACACAGTAGTAACTTTTCGAATAGCGAAGATAGTGTTTGTTATAGGGCCCATTTGCTAGGACAGCAGCTTGGAAGAGGCCAATTCCGATATAAAAGAAGCTGGTTGCAAAGAGAAGATTAGTTTCAGGATTCAGAAGAAAACTCATCGAAACGGTCATCATAAGAAGTCCAATGAAAATAGGATAGTGACTGTAAATTAGAAATAGTCCCTTTTGATTAGATTTTTCATCAATAGCATGGTCGAATTGACCAAAATAAAACAAGAACAGAGAAATCATAATAATGAAATAAAGAACCGAATAAATCGAGAAATTCTCGATTGTAAAGAAGTTAGCTAGCTCCGTAATCATCTCTCCAAACATAATAATGACAAGAAGGGAGATGCGCTCGATTAAATGGGGGAGATTTACCTGGTAATGCTTATCTTTATTAAGCAAGATACTTGGCATAATAAATGTTAGCAGAATACTAGCAAATAAGATATAGACTCTAAGGTAAATAGGAAGAAGAGCTGCTAGATAGAATCCTAAACTTCCTAGACCTGTTATCCATAGAAAACCTTTGATACTTTCCCGATTAGCATCATCGGTTGATTTTCTAAAAAATTCAACCAAATATTGAAAAAATAAGGTAAGGGTTAATGTACCAATAGCCCAACAGAGATAATGAAAATATTGTTGCCAATCAGGTCCAATCATATTGGCTATAAAGAGTAAAATTCCCATTTTGATAAACATGATTACTATGTTAAATAAAGAGTTCTTTCCATAGCGATTGGTATAATCGGTTTGAATCATCCAGGAATCGATGAGAAACAAAGTAGCAATGAAAAAATCAAGGAAAGAATTCCAAGTCAAAATACCGTTATGAAGATGGTCAATTAAAGTAGTTACTTTTGAAATTGCAAAAACAAAAACTAGGTCATAAAAAAGTTCTGAAAATTCTACACGTTTATGTTTAATAAGAGTTGTCATCTTAAGACCTTTCTATTTTAGAAGTACAATTTATTATAACAGAAAATGGTAATAAAAAAAAGGGAGATGCTTAAATAACTTCATGTGACGCGAATTGTCAAAACCTTGGAGCACATTTACCTCATGTACCAACTCACAGGCAGAGTGTTTGATGATTGATAATGAAGAATAAGATTTTACAATAGAAAAGCGAGGATATCCTCGCTTTTTTTATTTAATCTAATAGCTCCTTATTTTCAATTAAGAGCTCTAGTGGAGATTTATCTCTTGCTTCAATAAAACCAGGTTCATATTGGGTATGAAGTGTTCTTTTCTGAGAAGTTGGATCAATATACAACTCATCTCCATCTTCTGTGTATAGTTGGTTGCCTCTTGTTAAGTAAAGTAAATCCTCTAAGTACTGTCCATCAGTTTCTAGAAAATCTTCGATGTATTTGACAGCTTTTAAGATTTCACTTACTTTATCAGAGTATTCATTAGATTCAAGAACACTCTTTTCTAACTCAATCTCTTTACTCGTTCCAAAGAGTTGGGTTGGAGTTGCATTAAAATATTCTGCTATCTTATCCAAATTTGCAAAGGTAGGATAGCTTTTTTGTTTTTCGTAGAGGAGCAAAAGAATTTTTTTACACACAAAATATATCTTGAGCATCTGTTGATGGGACATAAGTAGGGAGGACACAAAAAAAGCCCTGATTCCAAGGCTTTTCCTGTTGTATTTAGATGCCCCCTGCATGAATTTGTATGAAATTTTCATATTGAAAGTAATCAAAAATATTGAAATATAGATGATTTTCGGAAGGTACTTTTAGGTATTTTCAATGTCATGATTTAAAAATGGGGCAAAAGTGGGGCAAAAACGAATGACTCACATTTGGTTAGAAAACCTATAATACCTATATATGTTGACCCTCGTAGCCAGACGAACCATAACTCTATAAGCTTTGATTCAGGAGACCAGTGTACCTATGATAAATCATCAGTGCCTATTATTAGAGAATATAGAAAAGTCATGTAAATTAGCTACAAATTTACATGACTAACATAAAAAGCGAACAAACAGAAGTTTAAGTGCCAGAAAACTCCGTTTGGTCGCTTTTTTATTAATTTAAACCATTTATTTAAATAGCTTAATAGTAAAGATTTTCAAAAATCGAAATCTTTTTACCTCAGTCTCTTCAGTCTGTTAATTTTTTTTCGAAAATTTCTCTTTAATATTAGCTTTCAATTTATCAAATTTTTCACGACGAGCTTCTTTTTTATCCGCAATTAAGCGAGCTTTAGCTTGATGCTCTAAATCTTCTTGAATTTTGAGAGCTGACTCTATCTCTGCCGCAACAGTAGCGACATCCCATCTAGCAATGTCAACCTGATACTTTTCAAAAATAGCATTTAAAACAGATTCATCATTTTCTTGTACAAGTGCAATAATAGCTACTTCGCCATTAGTCAACTTTTTACTAACGGTTGTAATTAATGCCGAATTGATCAATTCTTTGTCTGAACCAACGGAGGCGCCAATTGCTCCACCAGTAGCAAAACCAAAGAGAACACCTAATGGTCCACCTAAAATTCCGATTAAACTACCAATTAATCCGCCTTCGAAATAATCATCTCCTAGGGAATTCATCAAATCAAAGCTATCTTTGACGTTAACAACACCATTTTCAGCTTTTACAATTGAAGCCTGAGCTAATTTGGTATTTTCAGTTTGAACAAACTGTTTTAATTCTGAAAAGGCCTGAAAGGCTTCACTTTCAATATGAAAAATTGAGACAACAACATTTTCCATGGGCTTACACTCCTTTATTACTTTATAGAGATAGAATAAAATCTCCTATATTTAGTAGTACAAACTACTGCTACACAAGGTGAATTGTAGCATACAATAATCTTTTATGCAATATACAATATATTACAAAAAGATTAAATTTTTATTTAAAAACTTATATTCTATAAATTAGGCAATTTTAAAATTTTGATTAAAAAGAAAGATTTAGATAGAGCTGTTGGTAGACTTAGGAAATTTTAAGAACATGCATTAGTTAAATTAAATGGTTCTTTTCAATTAAGTTTTAACTTCTATCTGGTAAGTAAAAGGAAAAATAATACCCGTGGTGCTAGTTAAACTCAAAATACAAGAAAAGCCTAAAAGGACTATACTGTAAGTGACAAAACAAAACAGGAGGATAGTCCAAATGAGCCACTTACATTAGTCCTGTGAAATACAGAACTAAATCCTTCACTTAAATTACTTGTCTAACTTTTTGGGGTCAGTACAAACAGTGCTTTTTTTGTTGAAATCGCAAAGAATCTAAGCTTTCTTTTTGCAGATAACATTCGCTCTTTTATTTTCGGTATGATTGAGTCGATGCCCCGTTCTCGACCGGTTATTATTGCAACTTATCGAATGCTAGAGCACTATGCCATCACTTTTTGGAAGAATACTTAGAGCAATTCTACGCAGAATGGAATGCGAAAAAGTGATAATTAAAGAGACGAAAAAGCTGAGAATATGATTTCCCAGCTTTTTTGAATGCGATAGAAATAGCAACTAGACTATTTACGAAAGGCCTCAATAATGTAGGTGAAGCCAGTAACTAAAAATGAAAAGGCAATGACATAAACGACAAAGACACCTGTAGCCACTGGATTGAACAGAATCACTAGACCTAGTAAAAATGCAAGCAAGGCTACCCACGTGATATTGCTACCAATAATAGGGAAAATCAATCCTAGACGATTGCCTTTAAAGAAAGCAATAATGGCTTCTACAATTAACCAAATTCCTACAATGGTCGGAATGACGACCGGCAGGGTCACAAAGCCATAAGCAACGAGGTAAAGAGCTAAGAGAAGACTAACAAATCCTTGGAAAAGATAAACAGGTGAGCGAAGCTCTTTTGGTGCAGAGAAATAGCCTAAAATAGCTGCTATAGAAGAAACCAGTAAACCAAATGCAATCCACCAGCTGTAAGCAACAAGATTAGCTACTGGGTTTGTAAATAGGAAAAGTCCTAAAAGGACAAAAACAACTCCTGCAAGGAATAGCAGTAAACGATTAGAAAATTTCATTTCAATACCCCCTATATAGTATAGTATAGTTTGATAATAAGACTATTGTACTTATTTTTATAGAAAATGTCAATAAAATAAATAAACAATTTGGAAGTTTCAGTCTGATTCATGAAAAGAAAATCAGTTTTTATCATTTTGAAAATAAAAAGAGAAGATAAAATTTGTCTTCTCTACATGAAAATATTGTATGGCATCAAAGCAAAAGTAACTGGCTTTACACTATTTGTTAAGATGTAATTTGATTCAAAAAGAAAAGATAGATTTAAATGTAGGGCAAATCAGTTATAGACAAACAAAAAGCCTTGAAAATCAAGGCTTTTTCCTGTTGATTTAGATGCCCCCTGCAGGGCTCGAACCTGCGACCCATAGATTAAGAGTCTACTGCTCTACCAACTGAGCTAAGAAGGCAAATAAAAAGCTGTATTGGTGCCGAAACTTCACGGTTTGTATTGAACCCGCGCAATTAAGCAGGTGGGCAACTCGCTCTAACTGAAGCTGTTTCCGTGTGAGACGGCCTACATGCTGTTAGAAGACTTTTGTTTCCCTAAAAATACAAAAAATAGTCGGTCAACACTTAAGTGTGAAGTCGTACACCACAGCGTTTCTATATTTATATGATACCACTTTTTCAAAAAAATTCAAGAGGAAAATTTATTTTTTTGAAAAGGATTTCACAAGTGTCTTAATTTATCAATGGTTTCCTTACGTTGCGCCAAGGCCCGTTCGTACTTGCCAGTATCTTCTGGAGAGAAGTAGTGATGATCACGTATTTTTTCGGGTAAGTAATCTTGTTTGACCCAGTGTCCAGGATAGCTATGGGGGTAGAGATAGTTTTGGGCATTGCCCAATTCCTTGCTACCACTATAATGTCCATCACGTAGATGTCGCGGAATGGGCAAATGTCCTGATGATTTGAGGTCAGCAAGAGCCTTGTCCATAGCCACATAGGCTGAGTTGGACTTGGGTGAAAGGGCTAAATCAATGACGACATTAGCAATGAGGATGCGAGCTTCTGGGAAACCAATCCTTTGTGCAGCATCTAGAGCAGTTACGGTATGGATCTGAGCCTCAGGATTGGCCAAGCCGATATCTTCATAAGCAATCACAGTCAAACGACGAGCGAGGCTAGGCAGATCCCCAGCTTCAACCAAGCGGGCTGCGTAATGAAGACTAGCATCCACATCCGAGCCACGGATGGACTTTTGCAGGGCTGAAAGGACATCGTAGTGACCGTCCCCATCCTTATCCATGGTAATGTAACTCCTCTGCAGGCTGTTTTCCATGATATCAAGAGTGATATGGCGGATGCCCTTGTCATTTTCGGGAGTAGAAAGAACAGCCAAGTCAAGTGAGTTGAAGGCAGAGCGAAGATCTCCGTTTGTAGAAGTTGCGATGAAATCCAGCGCATCCTCATCTAGCTCAACTGGAAAATCAAAACCACGCTCAGGGTCAGTTAGAGCTATCTGAAGAGCCTCTTTGACGTCTTGGTTAGACAGAGGTTCCAACTCAAAAATTTGAACACGGCTACGGATGGCAGGAGTGACAGAAAAGAAGGGATTTTCAGTCGTAGCACCAATCATGATGACCAGACCACTTTCTAAGAGTGGTAGAAGAAAGTCTTGCTTAGTCTTGTCAAGACGATGAATCTCGTCTAGTAGCAGTACAAGGCCACCTGAGAATTTAGCCTCTTCAGCGATTTCTTGGAGACGTTTTTTACTATCAACAGTGGCATTGAAGGTCCGAAAGGCATACTTGGTCGTTCCAGCGATGGCAGAGGCGATACTGGTTTTGCCGATTCCTGGAGGTCCGTAGAGAATCATGGAGGACAGGCGGTTGGCCTCCACCATACGACGGATAATTTTTCCAGGTCCTACCAGATGCTCTTGACCGATGACCTGGTCGATGGTTTTAGGGCGCATGCGAAGCGCGAGATTGTCAGGCATAGCAGTCCTTTCTAACATGGATTTTCTGATGTATATGTGGTAAGATGGTAGTATCTATTTTAGCATAATTCCGAGCAATCGGGGCGATTAAAGAGTCGCATAGAAAGAGGACAAAATGGCAACATACGGATTTTTAGATGTTTTAGAGGAGGAGTTGGACAAGAACTTTCCCTTTGACTATGAGATTAGCTGGGACAAGCGCAATCATGCGGTTGAAGTAAGTTTTCTATTAGAGGCACAAAATGCTGCAGGAGTGGAGATGCTGGATGAGGATGGAGAGGTTTCGTCAGATGATATCCTTTTTGAAGAAGCGGTCCTTTTTTACAATCCGACCAAGTCAACGGTTAACGCAGAAGACTATCTGACGGTCATCCCTTACCTACCTAAAAAAGGATTTTCTCGTGAGTTTTTAGCTTATTTTGCACTTTTCCTCAAAGATACTGCCGAGGTTGGGCTGGATGCCCTCATGGACTTTTTGGAAGACCCAGAAGCAGAAGAATTCGTCATGGAATGGAACCAAGAAGTCTTTGAAGAAGGAAAAGTCGGCTTGGAAGAGGGAGAATTTTATCCTTATCCGAGATATTAGAAAGAAGACGAACTTTATTTGAGTAAATGTAAAGGGAGGTAAATCTTGACAGCGGGAAAAAAATATATTGGTGCTTATAGCCGAGAAGCTAGAGACTATTTTTCATTATTGCCTACAGAACGAGAAATAGTAGAGCAGTTGCAGGCTATTTACAGAGAAGAGAAAGGGCTTTTTGTCTTATGTGGCAATAGAGGGTCAGGAAAATCAAGTCTTAAAAATATTTCTTTGGAATTTGATAAAAAGTATAGTTGTGATAAAGATGACAAAGAAATTCTTGTAGTGAATGTGTCTTTTTTCAGTGGTAACAAAGATTTTCATAGAGAAATTTTAATGCAAATTCCTAATGCTATTTCCAAAAGAATGGAGGATATTGAAGACTATCTTGATGGTTTTATTAATGATGATAGAGGGTTTTATCCAACTCTAGAATTTAATGTTGATAAAAAGATAAAAGAATACAATCGGTTAGAACAGAATCAAATTAGAAAAAAATTTTCAACAATTCATAAAAAGTTGAAAAAATTGAGGAAAAAGAAAATACTTCAAATATTCTTAATTTATGTAACAAGTTATTAAGTAAAACCAGCGATGTAGAGGAACAATTTAAGCTTTTAAATAAACAACATGGATTTCAAAAAAATAGCTGGTTTTCTTTTGAAAAAAACGAGTAGATATTTCAAGTTTTCGAAGAAATATTGACGAACTATATCATAAAGTTGAGTATTTTGAAATAAAATCGGATGAGCTGAAAAAATTAGAGGAATTCTTGCGTATTTCTCACCAACAACTGCAATATTTTGATCTAGAAATAACAAATACAAAGAGGTATTTAGAATCAACTACTTCAGAAGTATCATCCGAGTCATCTATTGATTTAAGTGCTGATATAGGAATAATAAAATCGGGATTTCAATTAAGAGGAAACATTTCTTCAAGCGATAACGAAGAATTGTCTCGGGAGTTAAAAAGTATTGTTACTGAGGAGTTAAAAGAGCGTCAGCTACTACGACTTTTAAAAAATATGTCTGAATACTTTAATATTACTTTTTCTATAGATGAATTAGATAAATGTAATAAAGCTACAATTATTGATATGATTGATAAAAATAAAAGGTTATTCTTTGATTGTAATGTTTCGACATTGCTAATTACAGATATATCCACTGCAATATCTTTATTGGAAAAATCAGATTATATTTCTGAACCTAATATCATTGTTGTCCCTGATTTAGGTATTTTGGATTATATTCACAGGATTAATCATAAAGGGCTACCCCTAAGTTATAATTTTATTACTATTCTAGATTCCTATTTCGTGAATAGAATGAATAATAGGGAGTTAAATTACGGTAGAAAATATGAAGGAAGAACTTATTATTCCAAGGGATTTGAACTTTACAAGTTTATGAATTCTACTCTTTATAAAGGTGTAAATGAACTTTATAGACCTATGATATTGAAATTTTATTGGAAGTTAATTGACTTACTAGATTTTGTCGGGGAATTATCTAAAGAAGAATATGAACAGTTTGAGAATAGTTTTTTTAATAATAATGATTTGCATTCTTTAAAAATTAAGTTTATACTGCGCAAAATAATAGATCAATTAACGACACAATCTTTTGATTACTCTTTTACTCTCGAGGATAGTCGAAGTCGGTATGGACATACTAAATCACTGACTGAGTTTAATAATAAGAAATCCTATATTCGCGAATTTTTGCAGCAAATAGCTTCAAAACCAACGATACTTTCAGATGAGACTGCTTTTTTAAAAATTAATCATATAGACTCTCAAACTGAGGAATTTTACTACTTTGATATAGAATTCTCAGATTATCTAAAAAAATTGGGTATTGATGATGAGAAGTTCAAAAATATCTTGTTGCAATTATCTGAACCAGGGAAGAAAGGTATATATGATGGAAGAACTTATCGTTTTGCAGAGGAATTTTATGATCCTTCTCAAGGAGTTGATGATGCACGAGCCATTGTAGAGAGAGAGAAAATACAGTTGGCGTCATTTTATTCTATCCATACGATTATTCGGAGAATGCTAATCCTAATCACCAGCCACGACGAAATGGTATTATTGTAACTGTGACTGATTTTGATGAATTTATACTATATCCATACATAGGTTATAGTGGTCTACATTCTCACGAACCATCTCGTCTCACAGAATTTAAAGAAGAATTGAGTGATCAAAATATCCTAGTTTACGAAGTAGAAGATGAAAATTTATGGAAAGGATGTTTCGAAAAAGATAATAAAGAACTTGAAGATAAGATTTTTGAAGTGTGTAAAAAAGAAATAGAAAGATGGCTTAGTGATATGAAATATAGAGCCAACAGGTAAACATCTTGGTTAAATCATTGATTTATATTGTTATGTTATTAAAGATCGTTATATCTCCTTAGCAATATTTAATCTTTCCAAGACTAATGAAAGTTATTCGAATGAATTTTTATCATGAAAATACTAGACAATTTAGTTTGTCAAACAGAAAACAAATAACAGTAGGGCGGTGCGAGACGAGAAACGCTACTATGCAAACTGGTTAGAGGAGCTGGAAAAGGCATTAGCTGAAGGAATCTAACATGGAAATCAAAATTACTGATTTTACAGGCTGTAAGATTGCCCTCTTTTGTGGGGATAGGATTTTAACTATCTTGCGGGATGATAAGTCCAGCATTCCTTGGCCCAATATGTGGGAGTTGCCAGGTGGTGGAAAGAGTGTCAGGGAAAATCTGATATAGTATTGCATTAAAAGAATATCCTTTCAAGGTTATTCTTTTAATTTTGTCCCAAAATAGTTGATTTCGTCCCAAGAATATAGTATTATTTGTGTAAGGAGGAATGAATCATGAAAAAATCAGATGTTCTTGATTTAATAAAGTATCATTATGAGGGCAGAGAGACAGAATTTAGAAATCAATCCATAGCAATTGCTCGGAACTTCAATAAACATGGTGATACACAATTAGCACAATATATTATGGGGTTAATGTCCCAAAGTGATAGATTCATGCCGCAAATAGAGAATCCTAGTGAGTATTTGACTCCTGCTAAACTAGATATTGGTCCTCTCCCATTGCCTCTTTCAATTATGAATGATTTAAAAGGAATAATAAACGCTGTCAATCATCATATTGGAATAAATAAATTTTTATTTGTGGGATCTCCAGGTACTGGGAAAACTGAAAGTGTAAAGCAGGTGGCTAGACTTATTGGCAAGGAATTACTTGTAGTAGATTTCAGTCACTTAGTAGATAGTAAGCTGGGGCAAACAGTCAAAAACTTAGCAACTCTTTTTAATGAAATCAATAATCTTCCTTTCAAACAAAATTATATCATCCTATTTGATGAAATTGATTCCATAGTACTGGATAGGGTTAATCAGAATGATTTGAGAGAAATGGGACGAGTGACTTCTGCCTTTTTAAAGGAGTTGGATAGGCTGTCACCAGAAATTGTATTAATTGCAACAACAAATCTTTTTGAAAATCTTGATAAAGCAGTTACGAGAAGATTCGATGCCATAATTGACTTTGACCGTTATACTGATGAAGATAAAGTAGAAGTAGCTACTATTATTTTAAATGAGTTATTAAAGCAATTTAAGAATGTAGCCAGAGATTTGAAATTATTTAAAAAAATTATATATAGTTCTAATACAATTCCAAATCCAGGTGATTTAAGGAATATGATACGAACATCATTGGCATTTAGTGATCCACAAGATCCACATGATTATCAAAAACGTCTCTTAAGAAGTTTGCATAGTGGAAAAAATTTATCTATTTCTAAATTATCAGAATTAGGTTTTACAGTTAGAGAAATTGAAATTTTAACAGGTGTTTCTAAAAGTAGTGTATCACGAGAATTAAGCGAGGGTTAACATGAATACATTATTGACATTACGTGGAAAAAGTTTTACACAAAAATCAAGAAATAATGGTATGGGACCAATAACTATACCCAAAAAAGCAATAATTACATTGGAACATTTGAAGTATCTTCATTTTTCATTAGAAGAAACGAAAACATATTGGGAGAAAAATAACATTATCGATGGTATTTTGATCAGTATTTACTATAATCGAATTGTTGCCAAAAGTAACCGTATTAATGGCTATTTCAATGTAGGAGGAGGGAATCCATTCCCTAATGATACCATTGTGGGAGCAAAATTCAATGAGGAGAAGACAAAACATATTGTTACTCATTATATTTCTAGAGATACTCTTAATAAAACAATAACCGTTTTAAGTAAGATAATTGAAGTTTTTGAGGAACATTTTGATAGAGGGATAACATGTGAGATGTTCTCTGATTCATCAACGTTTGCTTCTATAAATTTTTCGGAGTATGGTATTTCAAAAAGTAAATTTCAACAGTATTTGAGAGATTCTTGCTTTATTGAGAATTTTGGGGTTGAGCACACTACTGTTTCTGATATTCAAAATTCTATCGTGACATTTTATGATGTCCATACAGACATTTTTAGATTACTAAATAAATTAAATATTGATATTTCAGAAGCTAATATTATGAATCAGACCACGGTCTTGCTTGATGAAAAAAATATTGAATTGCTACTATCAAAAGCTCCCTATCTTGTCTCCATGATTGTGGAAGATTTTTCTAAGTTATCTGTAGATGATTTTTCTTTAGATAATAATGATTTAAAAATAAATCTTCCATCTCCAATGAACGAACCAGTTGTTGGCGTTATTGATACCTTATTTGACAAAAGAGTTTACTTTAATGAGTGGGTAGAATATCATGATTTTGTCTCACCTGATATTAGAAAAGATAGCCAAGATTACAAGCATGGGACAGCTGTGACTTCTTTAATTGTTGATGGAGCCAATTTGAACCCTAATCTGGATGATGGTTGTGGAAATTTTAGAGTAAGGCATTTTGGTGTGTCACTACAAAGTGGATTTAATTCATTTACAATCATAAAACAGATAAAAGAGATTGTTTCTCAGAATTCTGATATTAAGGTTTGGAATCTTTCTTTAGGGTCCAATGATGAAATAAGAGAAAATTTTATCTCTGCAGAGGGAGCTTTATTAGACGAAATTCAATTTGAGAATGATGTAATTTTTATTATAGCTGGGACAAATGCTTCAGTAATAAATGGGAAACGTAAAAGAATAGGTGCTCCTGCTGATTCACTTAATTCTATAATAGTAAATTCTGTTGATTTTAATAATCAATCAGTGTCATATTCACGAGAGGGTATTGTTTTATCATTCTTTGTTAAACCAGATGTGTCATATTATGGAGGGGGAAATGGTGACTTTATAAATGTTTGTGAACCTCTAGGATTAGGTCGTGTAGCTGGAACAAGTTTTGCGGCACCTTTTATTGCAAGGAAAATGGCCTATCTCATTCATATTATGGGACTTAGCCGAGAAGAAGCAAAGGCTTTGCTAATTGATGCAGCAATACCCTGGAATGATAAGAAAACATTCACTGATTTATCTTTGATAGGAAATGGTATTGTTCCAATAAAAATGGATGATATTTTATCTACACCTGATGATGAAATTAAATTTATTGTGTCAGATATCTCTAGGGCTTATGATACCTATAATTATGATTTTCCAGTACCTATTTCTAGTGAGAGTTATCCATATGTAGCTAAGGCAACAATGTGTTATTTCCCTAACTGCTCAAGAAATCAAGGGGTTGATTATACAAATACTGAGATGCAGATTACTTTTGGTAGGTTAAAGTCAGACGGTATCGAATCGATAAATAAAGACAACCAGCATGCCGAAGATACCCCAGGATATGTGAGAGAAAACGCAGCTAGAAATATATTTAGGAAATGGGATAATGTCAAGCATATTGGAGAGTCGTTTACTTCTAGAAAGAGAGCTAAAGCAATTTTAAATCCATCTAATCCTCAGTGGGGGATGAGCATTAAAACAATCGAACGTTTGAAAAGTGGTGATGGACAAGGAGTACGTTTTGGTGTAGTAGTTACATTAAAAGAATTAAATGGGGTTAATCGTATTGAAGATTTTATTCAGCAAGCTGAATTAAGAGGTTGGCTAGTTAATAGATTACAAGTTGAAGCTCAAGTAGATCTCTTTAATAGTTTAAATGAAGAAATTGAATTTGAATAGTGGATATTTTAACCTTATTTTAGATATTAGGAATACAAGAGGGCAAAGATATGAATATCACCTATATCGTCGGAAATGGTTTGGATTTACAATATGGTTTGAAAACAAGATATAAGGATTTCTATGAATTTCAAAATAAGGTTTACATAAGTAGGAAAGAGAATGAGGAGGAATATTCAAATTTTATTTATGATTCGCTATTTTCTGATAAAGTAAATGATTACGAAAATTGGTCAGATTTTGAATTGTCAATTGGTAAATTGACAAAAGATAGCGACCTCATTTCCTCAAGTATAGAAATGAAGGAGGAATTTATAGACGATTTTAGTGAAGTAGTTGACGATTTAAGAGAATATCTACGATTACAACAAGAACAAAATCTTGAGGAAGGTATTGTAATTGACTTTGTAAGCACTCTAAATAATATGGAAAATTCTCTCCCTTTAATCAATCAACCTGCTATCAATAAAAAATATAAAGAAAATTTATATCAACATGACATCGTGAATATCTTAACCCTTAATTATACAAATGTGTTTGATAGATTATATGATAGATCGGGAAAATCATTTGAAAACAAATTAAGAAACAATAGTTATAATTTTTATATTGAATCTCCAATTCATGTACATGGGACAGTAGATATTTGCACGGTTTTAGGAGTTAGCGATGATACACAAATTTCAAATAGTTTTGATGAAGAACAAAAAGAATCCTTAATAAAAAATTTAGTTTTGAAGAACTATAGAGAAAATATGGATGTAAAGAATAGTGATATTATAAAAAACTCTGACATCATTATTCTCTATGGGGTTTCTTTGGGAGAGACTGATAGGTATATCTGGAGTCAGATCGCTGAACGATCAATCAGCGGTTCTGTTCCGGTCATAATTTACCATTATGTACCTCATTTTGATCCAGGAAATCCCACTAGAGTGAAGCGTTTATATAAAATGATAGAAGACAAATTTATACAGAATAGTGGTATAGACTTAGAGTTAGAGAAAAAATTAAGAGACAACCTTATTGTCGTTATTGGTAAAACTATTTTTAATCTAATAGAGAGGTAATTTAAAAAAACAAAATGGAAACATGGCAAGAGTTAAAAGTTACAGTTAAGCGTGAGGGGGAGGAACTGGTTTCCAATCTCTTGATTGAGCTGGGGGCGCAAGGTGTTGCGATCGAGGACAGTATGGACTATGTGGGAAATGTGGATCGATTTGGTGAGATATTCCCTGAAGTCGAGCAGCAAGAAGAAATCGTGGTGACAGCCTACTATCCTGATACGGTTGATGTGGCAGTGGTTGAGGCGGACTTGCAGGCTCGTCTCCTAGAATTAACAGATTTTATGGATCTTGGAGAGGTCAAGATGGGGACGGCTGCCTTGGCTGAGGAAGACTGGGCTGACAACTGGAAGAAATACTATGAGCCAGCTCGTATTACCCATGACTTGACCATCGTGCCGTCTTGGACGGACTATGAGGCGACTGCGGGAGAAAAGATTATCAAGCTGGATCCAGGCATGGCCTTTGGGACTGGAACGCATCCAACGACTAAGATGAGCCTCTTTGCCTTGGAGCAGGTCCTTCGTGGGGGGGAAACGGTTTTAGATGTGGGGACTGGATCAGGTGTCCTTTCTATTGCCAGCTCGCTTCTGGGTGCCAAGGAAATCTTCGCCTATGACCTGGATGATGTGGCAGTTCGTGTGGCTCAGGAAAATATTGAGCTCAACCCTGGTATGGAAAATATCCATGTAGCTGCAGGCGATTTGCTTAAGGGTGTGGAAATTAAGGCAGATGTCATCGTGGCTAATATCTTGGCGGATATTCTCATTCATCTGACGGGTGATGCTTATTGCTTGGTCAAGGATGAAGGCTACCTCATCATGAGTGGCATTATCAAGGACAAGTGGGACATGGTGCGCGAGTCAGCTGAGTCGGCTGGATTCTTCCTTGAAACCCACATGATTCAAGGGGAATGGAATGCCTGTGTCTTTAAGAAGACCAAGGATATTTCAGGTGTGATTGGAGGCTAGCATGCAGCAGTATTTTGTTAAAGGCAGTCCCACATCACCTGTGACCATTGAGGACAAGGAAACCAGCAAGCACATGTTTCAGGTCATGCGCTTGAAAGAAGATGATGAGGTGACCTTGGTCTTTGATGATGGGATTAAGCGCTTGGCGCGCGTGCTGGATGTAGAAGCTCGTCAGTTTGAGTTGGTTCAAGAATTAGCTGACAATGTGGAACTGCCAATCCAAGTGACTATCGCATCCGGCTTTCCCAAGGGAGATAAGCTGGAGTTCATCACTCAGAAAGTAACAGAACTTGGTGCCAGCCAGATTTGGGCCTTTCCTGCAGACTGGTCGGTCGCCAAGTGGGATGGCAAGAAATTGGGTAAAAAGATTGAAAAACTAGAAAAAATCGCCCTTGGAGCAGCAGAACAAAGTAAACGTAATATCGTTCCAAGTATCCAGCTTTTTGAGAAGAAAGCAGATTTTCTAGCCCAGCTGGACCAGTTTGATTCTATCGTAGTGGCCTATGAAGAATCAGCAAAAGAGGGAGAAATTGCTGCTCTCTTACAAGCAGTCTCTGGTCTTGAAAAAGGAGCCAAACTGCTCTTTATTTTTGGTCCGGAAGGTGGTCTCTCACCTGCAGAAATTGAAAGTTTTGGAGCTAAAGGAGCCATCTTAGCAGGTCTTGGACCTCGCATCTTGCGAGCAGAAACAGCGCCACTTTACGCCTTATCAGCCCTTAGTGTTTTAGTAGAATTAGAGAAATAAGAGGAAGAAAATGGAACAAAAACACCGTTCAGAATTTCCAGAAAAGGAACTTTGGGATTTAACAGCCCTATACCAAGACCGTGAGGATTTCTTGCGTGCAATCGAGAAAACGCGCGAAGACATCAATCAATTTAGCCGTGACTACAAGGATAATCTTCACACTTTTGAAGATTTCGAGAAGGCCTTTGCGGAATTGGAACAAATCTACATTCAGATGAGTCATATCGGCAATTATTCCTTTATGCCTCAGACGACAGACTATAGCAATGAGGATTTTGCTAATATCGCCCAAGCTGGGATGGAATTTGAAACAGATACCAGTGTAACCTTGACTTTCTTTGACGATGCCTTGGTGGCAGCGGACGAGGAAGTCTTGGACCGTTTGGGTGAATTACCACATTTAACAGCTGCCATTCGCCAGGCTAAAATTAAAAAAGCCCACTATCTTGGGGCAGATGTAGAGAAGGCCTTGACCAATCTTGGTGAAGTTTTCTATAGTCCACAGGACATCTATACTAAGATGCGTGCTGGGGATTTCGAAATGGCTGACTTTGAAGCTCATGGCAAGACTTATAAAAACAGCTTTGTGACTTATGAGAATTTCTACCAAAACCATGAAGATGCTGAAATTCGTGAGAAATCTTTCCGTTCCTTCTCAGAAGGACTTCGTAAGCACCAAAATACGGCTGCCGCAGCCTACCTTGCTCAAGTCAAGTCTGAAAAACTATTGGCAGATATGAAAGGCTATGACTCAGTTTTTGATTATCTTTTAGCTGAGCAGGAAGTAGATCGTGCCATGTTTGACCGCCAGATTGACCTCATCATGAAGGACTTTGCGCCAGTCGCTCAGAGATACCTCAAGCATGTTGCCAAGGTTAATGGTCTTGAAAAGATGACTTTTGCAGACTGGAAGCTAGACTTGGACAGCGCCCTCAATCCTGAAGTGACTATCGACGATGCCTATGATTTGGTCATGAAATCAGTCGCACCATTGGGGCAAGAATATTGTCAGGAAGTTGCGCGCTATCAAGAAGAACGCTGGGTGGACTTTGCTGCTAATAGTGGCAAGGATTCTGGTGGGTATGCGGCGGATCCATATCGCGTGCACCCTTATGTCCTCATGAGCTGGACTGGTCGTTTGAGCGATGTCTATACCTTGATTCATGAAATTGGGCATTCTGGTCAATTTATCTTTTCAGATAATCACCAAAGCTACTTCAATGCCCACATGTCGACTTACTATGTCGAAGCGCCGTCAACCTTCAATGAATTGCTCCTCAGCGATTACTTGGAGCACCAATCTGACGACCCTCGTCAAAAACGTTTTGCTCTTGCCCACCGCTTGACAGACACCTACTTCCATAATTTCATCACCCACCTCTTGGAAGCAGCCTTCCAGCGTAAGGTATATACATTGATTGAAGAAGGGGAAACTTTTGGAGCAAGCAAACTCAACAGCATTATGAAGGAAGTCTTGACGGACTTCTGGGGAGATGCCATTGAAATTGACGATGATGCAGCCTTGACTTGGATGCGTCAAGCTCACTACTACATGGGCTTGTATAGCTACACATACTCAGCAGGCCTTGTTATCTCTACTGCAGGTTACCTCCATCTGAAAAACTCTGAAACTGGAGCTAGAGACTGGCTCAATCTCCTCAAATCAGGTGGCAGCAAGACACCGCTTGAGTCAGCCATGATTATCGGAGCCGATATCTCAACAGATAAACCACTACGTGATACCATCCAGTTCTTGTCTGACACAGTTGACCAGATTATAGCCTACAGTGCTGAGTTGGGGGAGTAAAGATTGGACAGAGTTTTAGGAGAGTAATATGAATAGAATCAAAGAATGGCTAGAGCAAGACCCCAAAAGAATGCTCTTTATCAAAATTGGTCTAGTTTTATTGGGAATCATTTTATTGATTGCTTTGCCTACTCTCTATCTTGTTTTGAGCGGAGTTGGTATTTGGTATTTTGTAAAGAAATCGCCAGATATTCGAAAAAGAAATCTAATGATAGGGCTTTTCATTGTCAGTTTTGTTGCAGTTGCTCTTAAAACTCCGACAGTCACAAAGAAAATTTCATCTTCTCAATCAGAAACTAAGCAGACTGCGACATCTACTACTTCGACAGCTTCAACTACGGATACTTCATCTAGTATAGAAGAGGCAAAACGAGTTGAAGAAGAGAAAAAATCTAAAGAAAAAGCAGAAGAAGAGAGAATTGCCAAAGAAAAAGTTGC
The DNA here is from genome assembly GCF_002096275.1 of Streptococcus oralis subsp. tigurinus. Taxonomy (GTDB): domain Bacteria; phylum Bacillota; class Bacilli; order Lactobacillales; family Streptococcaceae; genus Streptococcus; species Streptococcus oralis_CN. The sequence goes on from NZ_NCUG01000012.1 coordinate 67,909, forward strand.
AAAGGAGTTGCAAGAAAAAGGTGAAACCTTAGTCAAACAATTGGAAGAAAGTCAAGATGCGAGCCAAGTGAAGTCTGCTAAAGAGATAGTTAATCAGATTGAAAATAATGATAAAAAGACAGAGCTGCTTGATAGAATAGGTGCAGTTGAATCATCAATTTCTCAAAAAGTAGAAGAAAAAAGAATTACACGTGAAGCTGAAACCAAAGCTCAACAGCAAGATAGAATTGTCTATGTTGCAGACCATGGAAAATCAAAAGTTTATTGGTATAGTAAGGATAGAATGCCTTCAAAAACGAATAATGCCAACGTTGTTGAGATGACCGAAGCAGATGCGATTGCAGCAGGAAAAACTCCATCAAAAATAGAATGAGAAAAAAAGTCATCTTCGGATGACTTTTTGATAAGTTACTAGAAATCCAGAGGTACTTTAGATGCATAAGATGCATAAAGAATTACAAAGAAAAGTGACAGAAGAAAAACCAAGCTATAGCCGAGAAGAAATTCAGTGGTTGCTTGAGCATTTAGGGGATGCCTCTCCAGAAATTCGAGACGAACTTGTTTTTACGAGTTTAGCAAGAGGGATTCAAGAAGAGTTGTTTTCCCTTGAGCAGTTTCAGTTTATCTCAGAAGGGGTCTCCTCTGATGAAGGTCTATACAAAGAAATTGATAGTAGAGGTGTCTCGGCTCTTAAACGTTCTTTTAGGGCGCTTATTTATGCCAATCTACTGTCCTGCGATGGTACTAAGGAATCACTTTATTACCAGCAGTTGTCTTCTCCTATCAGGGTTACCATGCTAAATCAAGGCTTACACTATCTTACAAAGGAAAAAGAGACGACGGGTTACTCTCATCAGTTTGGGTGGATCCACGCATTTGCGCATGGGGCTGATCTCTTGACGGAGGTTATATGCCATCCTAGCTTTCCAAAGTCAGATATAGCCGAAGCATTTGAAATCATTTGGAAAATCTTTAAACGTGTTGAGATTCGTTTTACAAATGATGAAGATTGGCGGTTAGCGAGAGTACTTTATGAACCAATCTTACGAGGGAAAATCGAATCGTCTCTCCTCACTGCTTGGCTGCAAACAGTCGAATTTCCCTTGAAAGAAGTAAATGATTTCCATAAATTTTCCAATTTCAGATCTTGTTTGCTAGAAATTTACCTTCAACTAGACTGTCATAAACTTTTACAAGATGACTTGAAAGAAGCTATTCAATCCTTTCAGTACTAAGGATAAGCGAGTCGGTTCATGATCTTCAAATAACTTTCCAGTCAATTTTCTTGAAACCCTTTCCTTCTTTTGATAGACTAATACATAGTTTAAAAAAAGGAGACTTATCATGAAAAAATTTATTGCTGAATTAATCGGTACATTTATGCTTGTGTTCATCGGAACAGGAGCTGTTGTTTTTGGGAATGGTGTTGAAGGTCTTGGCCACCTTGGGATTGCTCTTGCCTTTGGTTTGGCCATCGTAGTCGCAGCTTTCTCAATCGGAACTGTTTCAGGGGCTCACTTGAACCCGGCTGTTTCAATCGCTATGTTTGTAAACAAACGTTTGTCATCTTCAGAGCTTGTAAACTACATCCTTGGACAAGTAGTTGGAGCTTTCCTTGCGTCAGCTGCGGTATTCTTCCTCTTGTCTAACTCAGGCATGTCGACTGCTAGTCTTGGTGAAAATGCCTTGGCAAACGGTGTCACTGTCTTTGGTGGATTCTTGTTTGAAGTCATCGCAACCTTCTTGTTTGTCCTAGTTATCATGACTGTAACATCAGCAAGCAAAGGTAATGGTGCAATCGCTGGTTTGGTCATTGGTTTGTCATTGACAGCTTTGATCCTTGTGGGCTTGAATATCACTGGCCTTTCAGTAAACCCAGCTCGTAGCTTGGCACCAGCTGTCTTGGTAGGTGGTGCAGCCCTTCAACAAGTATGGATTTTCATCCTTGCCCCAATCGTTGGTGGCGTTCTTGCAGCTCTCGTTGCAAAAAGCTTCCTTGGAACAGAAGAATAATTGAAATTCAAAAAGCCTTGCTCCTCATCTTGAGGAACAGGGCTTTTTCGTATGATACTCTTCGAAAATCTCTTCAAACCACGTCAGCTTCGCCTTGCCGTAGATATGTTACTGACTTCGTCAGTTCTATCTACAACCTCAAAGCAGTGCTTTGAGCTGACTTCGTCAGTCTTATCTACAACCTCAAAGCAGTGCTTTGAGCAGCCTGCGGCTAGCTTCCTAGTTTGCTCTTTGATTTTCATGGAGTATGAGTTTAGCGATTGTCAATTTTCTCTGGATAAAGGTCGTGTTGGAAGAGGCGTTGTTCTGCTAAGCCTTCATACTTGGTTTCAGGTCTACCATAGTTGTAGTAGGGGTCGATTGAAATGCCCCCGCGTGGAGTGAATTTTCCCCAGACTTCTAAATAGCGAGGGTCTAGCAAGTTGACCAAGTCTTTCCCGATGGTGTTGATACAGTTTTCGTGAAAATCTCCATGATTTCGGTAGCTAAAGAGGTAGAGTTTGAGGGATTTTGACTCGACACAGAGCTTGTCAGGAATGTAGGAAATATAAATGGTGGCAAAATCTGGCTGAGCAGTGATAGGACAAAGTGAGGTAAATTCAGGGCAGTTGAATTTGATAAAATAGTCATTTTCCACATGACGATTGTCAAAAGATTCGAGGACATCTGGTTGATAGTCAAAGATGTAGTTGGTTTCTTTGTTGCCCAGTAGGCTTAGGTTTTTCATTTCTTCTTGTTGTGACATGATTTTTTCTTTCTAATCTTAAACACCACGTTGGTTGTCGTAGAGGAGGGTATGGAGTTGAGGAAGGACGCGGACATTGCCCCAGCTATCATCAGCAGCGACACGTTCCCAGAGTTCTTTGAGGCGGTCTAGTTGGTCTTGAACGATATTGCCTGTAGCCTTGGGCTCAGGGTTTCCTGCTGATAAGAAGAGAACATCTGGTTGGTAGCGTTCTTGAATGTCTTTGGCAAAGGCCAAATCGGCATCATCAAAGACAGGGATTTTAAAGGTGACTTTATCTGGATCCAGTTGGGAAACGATAAAGTCCAAGGTCTCAAAGTTGACTTCCATCTTGGATGAAGGAGGTTTTGGACTCAGAGTAACCTGGTCGATGTCTTTCAACCAATTTTGCCAGCGAGAGCCTTGAGTTTCAACAGCCAGAGTGACACCACGTTCCTTGAGTTTAGTGACCAATTCGGCCATGTTGGCTGCTAGGATAGCAGGATTTCCCCCAGATAGAGTTACATAGTCGTAGCTTCCTAGCTTGTCTAATTCAGCAATGACTTCGTCAGCCGTCATGCGAGTTGGTTTTTCAGAACCATCCCAAGTAAAGGCAGAGTCGCACCAGTCGCAGTGGTAGTCGCAACCAGCAGTGCGGACAAACATAGTTTTCTGCCCGATAGCACGGCCTTCACCTTGAAAGGTTGGGCCGAAAATTTCCAGAACTGGTAGTTTGAGGACACGTTCCCTAGTCATCTAACCACTCCCGTCTAAACTCCGCAAAGGCAGTCGGAGTCTCATAGAGGCGGACGTATTCCAAACGGAGACTGCGCTCGTCTGGCAACTCTTGACTCATGGTTTGAAAAATCCAGTAAACCATATTTTCAGCAGTCGTGTTCATATAAGGCAGGGTTTCATTGAGATAGCGATGATCCAAGTGGGGCTCTAAGTAGTTCTTGTAGATAGCTTTGATATCTCCGAAATCGTAGGTCATGCCCCGTTCATCTAAAAATCCACTGACAGCAATCTGCAGATGATAAGTGTGGCCGTGCAGGGATTTGCATTTTCCTTCATAGTGAAAGAGGTGGTGGGCAGCGTCGAAGGTAAATTCTTTTGATACCAAGGTTCTGTGAGGATTGTAGACAAGAGATTCCCCAGTTTCTTGTTTGATTTCTTTAGGTGCAAAAAACATTAGCCCTCTCCTTTCTGTGAGAGATAAACATCTAGGCCATGCTGACGTAGGTGGCAAGCTGGGCAATCTCCACAGCCACTTCCGATAATCCCATTGTAGCAGGTCAAGGTCTTTTCACGAACGTAGTCAAAGGCACCGAGTTGGTCGGCTAACTTCCAAGTTTCAGCCTTGTCTAGCCACATGAGAGGTGTTTGGATAACAAAGTCGTAATCCATGGCAAGGTTGAGCGTAACATTAAGGGATTTGACAAAGACATCCCGGCAGTCAGGGTAGCCTGAAAAATCTGTCTCGCAGACACCTGTCACGATGTCTTTAATGCCTCGTTGCTTGACAAGAACTGCCGCAAAGGAAAGAAAGAGGTGGTTGCGACCGTCAACAAAGGTATTGGGAACCTCTCCCTCTTTTTGCTCAATCTCCAAATCAGAGGTTAAGGCATTTTCAGTGATTTGTCCCAGTAGAGACATATCTAAGATGTGATGACGAATGCCTTGTTCCTTAGCGATTTCTTTAGCAACTTGAATTTCGAGATGATGGCGTTGGCCATAGGCAAAGGTGACAGCTTCGACTGTTTCATAGTGTTCTTTAGCCCAAAAGAGGCAGGTTGTGGAATCTTGACCGCCGCTAAAGACGACCAAGGCTGAATGACGTTTCATAGTACTCCTTCTAAAATGGGAAATGTTCAGAGCACGCAAAAAGCTCCCTTTAGGGGAGCTAAAAAATACCAAGTAGAGGTTTTTTTTAGCGATGGCATGTCCCAAACATCGTAATATTCTACCTACAGTCTAGCATATTTTTTGAAAAATGGCAAAGGGCAAGAAAAAAAGAGACCAAATAAAGTACTTGGTCTCTCGTGTGATTAGCTCAATTCAGCAACGATGGCCTTGATTTGTTCTGCAGTGTGAACACCTGCAACCTGTTTCACAACTTGGCCGTCTTTTTTGAAGAGAAGGGTTGGGATAGACATGATACCAAATGCACGAGCTGTGTTTGGATTTTCATCTACGTCCATTTTAACGATTTTCAAGACATCTTCTGAAAGTTCTTCAGACAATTTATCCAAGATTGGACCTTGCATACGACATGGACCACACCAAGTTGCCCAGAAGTCTACCAAGACCAAACCGTCTTTTGTTTCTTGTTCAAATGTTGCATCTGTAATTGCTTTTGCCATTGTATTTCTCCTTTTTTAGTTATATTGGCTTAAATCTTGTTTCATGAGATAGAAGAAGACATCTCCATAAGTCCCATGGTAGTCCAAATCATGACCATTGTAGGTTAATTTTTGAACTGGGTAGTAATCCGCGACGCCGATAAGGCAGGCTTGTTGAGAACGTTCAAAGTCTTCATAAGACTCGAAAGTCATGGTCCTCTCTTGCTTGCTGGCGTCTAGGTAGGTAATTTCGATCATATAAAACTCCTTTGTTTGATCTTGACTTTATTTTACTCCTTGGAAAGAGGAATGTCAAGAAAAATGATTGCGCACGCAACTTCTTTAAAAAATCTGATTAAGAAATGAAGTCAAGGCTCGTTTTCAGTCTTTCTTCGACGGCCTTTTGCAGGTAAGCTAGGGTTGTTTGTCCCTCGTCAGTCAGGCAGATAAAACTAGCCCGTCTATCCTGGTCGCAACATCTGCGACTAAGCAAGCCACAGTTTTTCTCTTCTAGTCGGGCCACCATTCGAGAAACAGCGCTGGGACTGAGATGGAGTTTATCGGGTAAATCAATCTGGCGTAGAGATTTTTCTTGGGCCAAATCCAGATAGTAGAGCAAGTAAAACTCTTTCAAGGTCAACCTTTGTTCACTCTGCTGTGCAATAGTTTCTTCTAACATGGCTTCCATTTCCTTTTGACGGCGGTTGTAGTCAAACCACTTTTCCAAATAGGTCATTGCTTTCTCCTTTCTTTTCAAAGTAAAAATCACAAAGTCATTACTGATTATCTTTGTAATACAAGATGATTGCGCATGCATTTATTATACTACTTTTAACTAATCCTTGCAAGAAAGAAGAATTTCAATATTTCCTTGAAATTTTCTGAAAAAAGAGTAAACTGGTATGCAAGAAGTTTATTTCATGGAGTTTAGGATGAAATTATATGTTCAATTAATGATTCTCTTTGTGATTTCTCTAATCGGTGAGGGAATCTCCAGTTTCTTTCATCTGCCCATCCCAGGCAGTATTATCGGTTTGATTATTCTCTTTCTAGCCCTGCAGTTCAAGTGGCTAAGGACCAGGCACGTCAACATGGTCGGAAATTTCTTACTGGCCAATATGACCATTCTCTTTTTGCCGCCAGCAGTGGGTATCATGGAAAAGTTTGATGTCATTGCTCCCTATCTCTTGCCCATCGTTTTGATTGTCTTTTTTGCGGCTGTCATCAATATTATTCTCATAGCCCTAGTGGTTCAGTTTATCAAGAGACGTTTTGAGGGAGATTATGAGAAGGGAGAAACGAAATGAGTGAATTTGTATCCAATCCTCTGTTTGGGATTGCATTATCTATCCTAGCTTATCTAGTGGGGATGTTGATTTACAGACGTTTTCCACATCCATTGACAACACCCTTGCTGTTGTCGGCTATTTTTATCATTATTTTCCTTAAGGCGACGGGGATTTCTTATCAAGATTATTACCAAGGTGGGGTTTATCTGAATAATTTGATTGTCCCATCGACAGTGGCTCTAGGGATTCCGCTTTATAAGAGTTTTCACTTGATGAAGCACCATGCTCGGAGTATTCTCTTTGGTAGTCTGCTAGCAGTAGTTGTCAATACTAGCTTCACCGCCATAGTGGCGAAAATATTTGGAATGGACTTTTTCCTAGCCATTTCTCTCTTTCCCAAGTCAGTGACAACCGCTATGGCAGTGGGGATTACAGAGAAATTGCAAGGTTTAACGACTGTGACCTTGGTCGTCGTAGTAGCGACTGGGATCTTAACCAGTGTGATCGGACCAACCCTTTTGAAGTGGTTGAAAATTGACGATCCAGTGGCAGTTGGTCTTTCCCTTGGTGGAACAGGTCATGCAGTCGGAACAGGAACAGCCTTTCGATACGGCTCGGTAGCAGGAGCCATGGGTGGCTTGGCCATCGGTGTCACCGGTATTCTCTACGTCTTTGTCAGTCCAATAGTAGCCAGTTTGATATTGAGTTAAAAAGCAAGGAATTTAAGTTCCTTGCTTTTTGTATTGTCATGTAGCTTTTATATCATTTAGCCTGTGAATCTATAACTAATAGTTAATAGAATAAGATTTATACTCTAGATTATTACCAAGCTCCACTATCATCTACATAATAGCCATCAGGTGTATAGGTATTACGAAGCATATTACCAGATGATGCGAGATAGTACCACTTACCATTATCTTTGACCCAACCTGTCGCCATAGAACCTGAGTCTTTTAGGTAATACCAAGTTCCACTATCTTTAATCCAACCTGTTGCCATAGAACCTGAGTCTTTTAGGTAATACC
>NZ_NCUG01000011.1:0-38098 GCF_002096275.1 Streptococcus oralis subsp. tigurinus
GAAGTCGCTTAGCTCGAGGGAGTTTAGCTCAGCTGGGAGAGCATCTGCCTTACAAGCAGAGGGTCAGCGGTTCGATCCCGTTAACTCCCATTTTAGCGGGTGTAGTTTAGTGGTAAAACTACAGCCTTCCAAGCTGTTGTCGCGAGTTCGATTCTCGTCACCCGCTTTGAACTTTGTTCAAATACCAAGTTTTTTAACTTGGGCGCGTAGCTCAGGTGGTTAGAGCGCACGCCTGATAAGCGTGAGGTCGGTGGTTCGAGTCCACTCGTGCCCATCTATAGATATGGTCCGTTGGTCAAGGGGTTAAGACACCGCCTTTTCACGGCGGTAACACGGGTTCGAATCCCGTACGGACTATTTGTTGGAGGATTACCCAAGTCCGGCTGAAGGGAACGGTCTTGAAAACCGTCAGGCGTGTAAAAGCGTGCGTGGGTTCGAATCCCACATCCTCCTTTTTATATTAACGCGGGATGGAGCAGCTCGGTAGCTCGTCGGGCTCATAACCCGAAGGTCGTAGGTTCAAATCCTGCTCCCGCAATTTGGCTCGGTAGCTCAGTTGGTAGAGCAATGGATTGAAGCTCCATGTGTCGGCGGTTCGATTCCGTCTCGCGCCATATCTTATTTATAACTTGGAAGGGTAGCGAAGAGGCTAAACGCGGCGGACTGTAAATCCGCTCCTTCGGGTTCGGGGGTTCGAATCCCTCCCCTTCCATTGCTTTAGTTACGGGCATAGTTTAAAGGTAGAACTAAGGTCTCCAAAACCTTCAGTGTGGGTTCAATTCCTACTGCCCGTGTTAATAAAATTATGGCGGGTGTGGTGAAGTGGTTAACACACCAGATTGTGGCTCTGGCATGCGTGGGTTCGATCCCCATCACTCGCCTATTTTATATTATTGGGGTATAGCCAAGCGGTAAGGCAAGGGACTTTGACTCCCTCATGCGTTGGTTCGAATCCAGCTACCCCAGTTACTATTTGCCGGCGTGGCGGAATTGGCAGACGCGCTGGACTCAAAATCCAGTGTCCGCAAGGACGTGCCGGTTCGACCCCGGCCGCCGGTATAGTAATAAAGACAAGGTTTCTAGGCCTTGTCATTTCTTTTATCTGATTATCTGTATTTGCTTGGGTTACTAAAAATTACGGCTCTTTGTCAACTGTAGTGGGTTGAAGTCAGCTAAGATCGAGAAAGGACGAATTTCGTCCTTTCTTTTTTGATGTTGAGAGCGATGAAAATCCGTTTTTGAACTTTTCAAAGTTCCTAAAACTAATGGCATTTCGCTTGATAAGTTTGATGAGATTATTAGTAGCTTCCAATTTTGCATTAGAATAGGGTAACTGAAGAGCGTTGACGATTTTCTCTTTGTCTTTGAGGAAGGTTTTAAAGACAGTCTGAAAAAGAGGATGAACCTACTTTAGATTCTCCTCAATGAGCCTGAGCCTAGAAATTCGAAAGCGAAGCTGTTTAGCTAAGTCATAGTAAGGACTAAACATATCCATCGTAATGATTTTCACCTGACAGCGAACGATTCTATCGTAGCGAAGAAAGTAATTTCGGATGATAGTTTGTGTGGTTACTTACAGTTTACACCAATGAAACGCTATGAGTTTTTTTGTTGCACTATATTTTACAATTTATCACACAAAAATAGGCTCCATAATATCCATAGGGGGTTTACCCACTACAAATATTATAGAGCCTTATTTTTGAGTGCCATTCTAATCTTTTTTGCTTAGATTTTTGGTATAATATTACTTATTCACAATTTATTTTAATTATGAAAGTGTTGGTGTTTGATGTCTCGTTCGATTGATTTGCTTAAGAAACGCTACTTAGAAAATATAAAAGAGAAACCTGATTTATTTGTGGGAATTGAGCTGGAGTATCCCGTTATCAATTTAGAGGGTAATGCTACAGATAGTGAAGTTGTTAAGGATCTCTTTCGGTATTTACCATCAGTTCTGGGTTTTACGATTGAAAAAGTAGATGACTTTGGAAATCCAATTCAGTTACTTGATCCAGTTAGCCAAGATACTATCTTATTCGAAGTCTCCTATACAACTATCGAGTTTGCCTTTGGTAGGGCGGAATCCATCCAAGAGGTTGAAGTGCGTTTTCGAGATTATATGGATCTGATTCAGAAAAAGCTGAGTAAAGCAAATCATGCAATTATTGGTTCTGGAATCCATCCTTATTGGGATAAAAATGATAATCAACCGGTTGCTTATGCACGTTATCAGATGTTAATGAACTATTTGAAGTTGAGCAGAACTGTTCTAGAGACGGATTTACACGACTACCCGGAATACGGTGCTTTTATCTGTGGAAGTCAAGTTCAATTGGATGTTTCAAAGTCTAACTATTTGCGTGTAATCAATGCATTTAACCAGATTGAAGCTGCCAAAGCCTTTTTATTTGCCAATTCTGAGTTTTCAGGGGAAGATTGGGATACCAAAATTTCGAGAGATATTTTTTGGGAAGAGTCTATGCACGGGATTTATGCTGAAAATGTAGGCGTCAATGCCAGACTCTTCAAAGACGAGAATGATTTTTTTGATTATCTAGATCATTCTGCAATCTTTACTGCGGAACGTGATGGCGAAACCTATTATTTTTATCCAATTCGAGCAAAAGATTACTTAGGGACTCCGAAAATTCATGCCTTCGCCCTTGATGGGAGGGAGATCCTTCTTTATCCTCAGGAGAAGGACTTCCAAACTCACCGTAGTTACCAGTACCAAGATTTAACAACTCGAGGTACTATTGAGTTTCGTAGTGTATGTACGCAACCCTTGAATCGTACTTTTGCTGCGACGGCTTTTCATTTGGGTTTGTTGCTTAATTTAAATAAGTTAGAAGCTTACTTGCAATCTGCGCCATTTTTTACCACATTTGGTCGTGATTACAAGTCATTGAGGCGACAATTTTCTAAGAAAATGCTCACAGATGAGGAAGAAACTGCAATTGTCGAGTTTTCAAAAGGCTTACTCCTTCTAGCTGAGGAAGGACTGGAGAAGAGAGGTAAGCAAGAAATGGCCTATTTACAGCCCTTGAGAGACAAATTGGGATTATAATTTTTGCTATAAAGCGAGAATTTTCTGAAAAATCATGATATAATGGAAGAGACTATAGATAAAGGATAGAGATTCATGACATTAGTTTATCAATCAACGCGTGATGCCAATAATACAGTAACTGCCAGCCAAGCTATTTTGCATGGTTTGGCGACGGATGGTGGTTTGTTTACACCGCTTTCTTATCCAAAGGTCGATTTGGACTTTGAAAAATTGAAAGATGCTTCTTACCAAGAAGTTGCTAAGTTAGTTTTGTCAGCATTTTTAGATGACTTTACTGCAGAGGAGTTGGACTACTGTATCAACAATGCCTACGATAGCAAGTTTGATACTCCAGCTATTGCGCCATTGGTGAAACTGGATGGGCAATACAACTTGGAACTGTTCCATGGTTCAACGATCGCCTTTAAAGACATGGCCTTGTCTATCTTGCCATACTTTATGACGACGGCCGCTAAAAAGCATGGTTTGGAGAACAAAATTGTCATTTTGACAGCGACATCTGGTGATACTGGAAAGGCTGCTATGGCAGGGTTTGCGGATGTGCCTGGAACTGAAATTATCGTCTTTTATCCAAAGGATGGTGTCAGCAAGGTACAAGAGTTGCAAATGACCACTCAAACTGGCGACAATACTCATGTTATCGCTATTGATGGAAACTTTGACGATGCGCAAACTAACGTGAAGCACATGTTCAACGATGTGGAACTTCGTGAAAAATTGGCTGCTAATAAACTACAGTTTTCATCAGCTAACTCTATGAATATTGGTCGTTTGGTACCACAGATTGTTTATTATGTCTATGCCTACGCTCAGTTAGTCAAGACTGGTGAGATTGTAGCTGGTGAAAAAGTCAACTTCACAGTACCAACTGGAAACTTCGGTAATATCTTGGCTGCCTTTTATGCCAAGCAAATCGGTCTGCCGGTTGGCAAATTGATCTGTGCTTCAAATGACAATAATGTTTTAACTGACTTCTTTAAAACACGTGTTTACGATAAGAAACGTGAGTTTAAAGTAACTACTAGTCCATCTATGGATATCTTGGTATCTTCAAACTTGGAGCGTTTGATTTTCCATCTTTTGGGGAATAATGCGGTTAAGACAACTGAACTCATGAATGCCTTGAATACACAAGGACAATATGAATTGACAGACTTTGATGCAGAGATTCTGGATCTCTTTGTAGCTGAATATGCGACTGAGGAAGAAACTGCGGCAGAAATTAAACGTGTTTATCAAACAGATGCTTACATCGAGGACCCACACACAGCTGTTGCCTCAGCAGTTTATAGAAAATACCAAGCGGCTACTGGCGATGCGGCTAAGACAGTGATTGCTTCAACAGCTAGTCCATACAAGTTCCCAGTGGTTGCCGTAGAAGCGGTAACAGGAAAAGCAGGCTTGACTGACTTTGAAGCCTTGGCTCAATTACATGAAATCTCAGGAGTGGCAGTGCCACCAGCAGTTGATGGCCTAGAAACGGCTCCAGTTCGTCATAAAACAACAGTGGCAGCTGCTGACATGCAAGCAGCGGTTGAGGCTTATCTAGGACTTTAAGACAGAGAGAGTAAACTCGGTTGGGAAACCAACTGAGTTTCTTTTCATCAGGAGGAGAGATTGTTTAAGAAAAATAAAGACATTCTTAATATTGCATTGCCAGCTATGGGTGAAAACTTTTTACAGATGCTCATGGGGATGGTGGACAGTTACTTGGTCGCTCACTTGGGCTTAATCGCTATTTCAGGTGTTTCAGTGGCTGGCAATATTATCACGATTTACCAGGCGATTTTCATCGCTTTGGGAGCTGCTATTTCCAGCGTTATTTCAAAAAGTTTGGGGCAGAAGGATCAGTCTAAGCTAGCCTATCATGTGACTGAGGCGTTGAAGATTACTTTACTATTAAGTCTCCTTTTAGGAGCTTTGTCTATCTTCGCTGGACAAGAGATGATAGGACTTTTGGGGACTGAACAGGATGTGGCCGAAAGTGGAGGACTCTATCTATCTTTGGTGGGTGGATTGATTGTTCTCTTGGGATTAATGACCAGTTTAGGAGCCTTGATTCGTGCAACGCATAATCCTCGTCTCCCCCTCTATGTTAGTCTTTTATCCAATGCCTTGAATATTCTCTTTTCCAGTCTAGCTATTTTTATCCTTGATATGGGGATAGCGGGTGTTGCTTGGGGGACTATCTTGTCTCGTTTGGTTGGTCTTGTGATTTTGTGGTCACAATTAAAACTGCCTTATACGAAACCGACTTTTGGACTGGATAAAGACTTACTGACCTTGGCTTTGCCAGCAGCTGGAGAGCGGCTTATGATGCGGGCTGGGGATGTAGTGATCATTGCTTTGGTCGTTTCTTTTGGGACGGAGGCAGTAGCGGGAAATGCAATCGGGGAGGTTTTAACCCAGTTTAACTATATGCCTGCCTTTGGCGTCGCTACGGCAACGGTCATGCTGGTGGCTCGAGCAGTTGGAGAGGATAATTGGAAAAGAGTAGATAATTTGAGCAAACAAACCTTTTGGCTTTCTCTGCTCCTCATGTTGCCCTTGACATTTAGTATCTATGCCTTAGGGATACCACTGACTCATCTATATACGACCAATCCTGTAGCGGTTGAAGCTAGCGTTTTGGTGGCACTGTTCTCACTACTAGGGACTCCCATGGCGACAGGGACAGTTATTTATACGGCGGTTTGGCAGGGATTGGGAAATGCTCGCCTTCCCTTTTATGCGACAAGTATAGGGATGTGGTGTATCCGTATTGGGACAGCTTATCTGATGGGCATTGTTCTTGGTTGGGGCTTGCCTGGTATTTGGGCAGGGACTCTTTTGGATAATGGTTTCCGTTGGTTATTTCTACGTTACCGTTACCAACGTTATATGATGTTGAAAGGATAGGAAATGCAAAAAACAGCTTTTATTTGGGATTTAGACGGGACTTTATTGGACTCTTACGAAGCGATTTTATCAGGGATTGAGGAGACTTTTGCTCAGTTTTCTATTCCTTATGATAAGGAGAAAGTGAGAGAGTTTATCCTCAAGTATTCTGTGCAGGATTTGCTTGTGCAGGTGGCAGAAGATAGAAATCTGGATGTGGTAGTGCTCAACCAGGTGCGTGCCCAGAGTCTGGCTGAGAAGAATACTCAGGTAGTTTTGATGCCAGGTGCGCGTGAGGTGTTGAATTGGGCAGACCAAGTAGGGATTCGGAACTTTGTTTACACTCATAAAGGGGACAATGCTTTTACTATTCTAAAGGATCTGGGATTGGAATCCTATTTTACAGAGATTTTAACCAGTCAGAGTGGCTTTGAGCGCAAGCCTAGTCCAGAAGCGGCTACCTATTTGTTAGACAAGTATCAGCTGGATCCTGAGAAGACCTATTATATAGGGGACCGGACTTTAGATGTGGAATTTGCCAAGAATAGCGGTATTCAAAGCATCAACTTTTTAGAGTCTTCTTTTGAAGGCAATCACAGAATTCAAGAGTTAGCAGATATTCCTCATATTTTTGAGAGTAAGTAACGAGAAGATTGTGTCAGTTGTGTGACAGAGACCTAACAAACTGTTTCAAGTAATCGGGTTTGTTACAAGGAATAGACAGTTCTATTAAATAGGCCCGAGAGGGCTTTTTTTCTGCTTTTTTTGTGTTATGATAGACAGGTACTCATTTGAAAGGAATATGAACGAATGAAGAAAAGAATGATTTTAGCCTCAACAGTAGCCTTGTCTCTTGCTCCCGCATTAGGAGCTAAAGCTCAAGAAATCTCTTGGACAGCACGTAGCGTTGAGCAAATTCAAAATGACGTTACTAAAAACGAGAACAAAAACAGCTATACAGTTCAGTATGGTGATACCTTGAGCACGATTGCAGAAGCTTTGGGGGTAGATGTGACGGTTCTTGCCAATTTGAACAAAATCACTAATATGGACTTGATTTTCCCAGATACTGTCCTCACTACAACTGTCAATGAGGAAGAAGAAGTAATGAAAGTTGAAATCCAAACTCCTCAAACAGATGCTAGTGAAGAAGTGACGACTGCGACAGCTGATTTGACGACCAACCAAGTAACCGTCGATGAACAAACAGTTCAAGTAGAAGACCTTTCTCAACCAATTGAGGAAGCTCCAACTGCAACAGAGACTGAAAAACCAGCAGAAGTAGCGCCAAGTTCAGAAGTTTCTGAGACAGCGACAGTTGCTGAAGAGACACCATCTACAGAAACACCTGTAGCTGAAGAAACAGCTGAAACGACTCCAGAGGAAGCACCAGTAGCTGAAACAACTGAAACCACTAGTCCGGTTGAAGAAGAAGCTCCTCAAGCAGCGACTCCAGCTACGGAAGAAACGGTAGCAACAACTCCAGCTGCAACACCAGAAACTGAAACGCCTGCTGATACAACGGGAACAAGTGCAGCAGAAGAAACAACAAATTCTAACACTGCAACGTCAACTTATCAAGCAGAGCAAAGCCAAGCTCCTTCAAGAACGTATGCTGCTCCAGCGGCTCCTGACTATGCAGGACTTGCTGTAGCTAAATCTGAGAATGCTGGTCTCCAACCACAAACTGCAGCCTTTAAAGAAGAAATCGCCAACTTGTTTGGAATTACATCCTTTAGTGGCTACCGTCCTGGTGACAGTGGAGACCATGGTAAAGGATTGGCCATCGACTTTATGGTCCCAGTGAGTTCAGCACTTGGTGATCAAATCGCGGAATACGCGGTTCAAAATATGGCTAGCCGTGGTATCAACTACATCATCTGGAAACAACGTTTCTACGCTCCATACGATAGTAAATATGGACCTGCCTACACTTGGAATCAAATGCCAGACCGTGGTAGCGTAACCGAAAACCACTATGACCACGTTCACGTATCTATGAATTAAGAATAATAAGAAGCTATACATTTAAAAGTGTAGCTTCTTTTTGTGTAAAATAGTATTGATAAGTGAAATAAAATCTAAAACATGTTAAAATGTAAGCGAATACAAAATAATGCTAGGGCATTAAAAGCAGGGAGAAAGGATGAAGTGAATGACAAATCGATTAAAAACTCCATTTGAGAAAACAAGAGATGATTTTGAACAGGAATTTTGCGGAGAAATTGTCGAATTCTTGATTTTTACCCTCCAAAATGTAACTGGGGCCGCTTCTTTAAAAGATGGTTGTAAAATGCCGTCCGTTCATTTTAAAGCTAGTGTCAATGTTGCAACCCAGGAATTCTCTGAACGTGAGGGACGTTTGGAATGGGTATTGACTCCTGAGGAATTTGAAGAAAAGAGATGGGGCTTTAGTTTTGAACCCTACAAAATTCATCATATCAAATGTCAAAAACGTCCCTTCATGGAGTTAGAGCCATATATGTCAGAAGTAGCTAATAACTGCTACCACTTGCTGGAATACCTAGATGACCAATCCTCAGATTCTAGGTTAGAGACCTTGATTGAAACCTATCAAAAACCGGTCATCATTCAAGACGATATTGGCGAATTCACCTTAAACAGAGCCTATTCTTGGTTTGAAGGATTTATCACTTACGAGGGTGGTAAGATTCATGCTATCTTTGCTGCGAGTGCAGATGAAAGTCTCCCTCCAAGTTCTTTTGATGATCTAAAGAAATTTATGGGAACTTTCCAAGTTCAAGATACTTGGATTAAAGACTATATTGTCAAAGAACTGTGGGAAACAGCTCAAGACTGGATAGATTCAGATGAAAATGATGTGGAGTTAACAGAAGAGTATTTTACCAACTCTCTTTCCTTGAGTGAACTATCGATCAACGAAGACGGGGAATTGACCCTCTACTATGATGATAGCGAGGAAATTTTTGCAGGCCATGCCATCGAAGTTGTCATTGATAAAGAGGGAGAAATCCTTCGAGCAGATTTGGTAGGTTAGTGCTGGATTTTATCTAGAATATAGAAATAATAGCCTTTTGGGATTGAAACCAAGAGGCTATTTTTCGTGAGTAAGCAAAATAGTTGCGTTTTTAATCTTTCTGTAATATACTTGACAAATCAATAGTTGATAAATCAAGTGTACGCAAGGAGGTAGAAATGAAAAAAATTAACGACTTACTGTACCAGCTCCATTTAACAGATCAGATGATCACTCAACTTTTTGAGAAACAATTGGGAATTAGTTTGACCCGCTATCAAATCTTGCAGTTTTTACTGCAGCAGTCACCCTGCAACCAGATTGCCGTTCAGGAGAAGTTGCAAATCGACCAGGCGGCCTTGACCCGTCATTTTAAGATACTAGAGTCAGAGGGCTATGTCAGTCGCAAGCGTAATCCGGCCAATCAGCGAGAAGTCTTAGTTGAATTAACCCAAGAAGCCAAGAATCAACTCTTAGTCAGTCCGCCTAAACATCATTTGCGAGTGAAGGAACAGATGGAGAGCATCTTATCGACAGCCGAGCAGAAAGTGCTAACAACTTTACTGACGAAACTAGTGTCAGGTCTAGAAAAAATAGAATTTTAAGGAGAAAACGATGTCAATCATTACTACTATTTTAGCAACCCTTGTTGCCCTCGAACATTTTTATATCTTTTATTTGGAGAGTATGGCAACCCAATCAGATGCAACCAGCCGCGTGTTTAATGTGGATAAGAAAGAACTGGCTCGTCCTTCAGTGAGTTCACTGTTTAAAAATCAAGGGATTTATAATGCTTTGCTGGGTGTCTTTCTCTTGTATGGGATTTATTTCTCACAAAGTTTGGAAATTGTGACCATCTTTGTTTTATTTGTGCTTGGTGCAGCGACCTACGGTTCTCTAACAGCAGACAAGAAGATTCTTCTGAAGCAAGGTGGGCCCGCTATTTTGACTCTGCTGAGTATGTTACTTTTGAAATAAGAAAACCAGCTTCCTGAACGACGCTGGTTTTTGTATGCTCTTATCCATTTCGACGTTTACGGGCTAGGAGGGCTCTGTAAAAGAAGATGTGATTGTTTTGGATATAGGGAAGGAGTGAAAAGCTAGCAATTCCAAAGGTGATCCAATTGAGGAAGTACCAAGGAAGTAGTTGTAGGTCGAGGACAAAACGCTGGAATTTATAACCTTTCATCAAGAAACGGCTGGTTTTCAGGATTTGACGGGGTTTAGCCTGTCCTAAATCTAGAGTATCGCAGAGGAGGAATTCTACCTGCGAGTAGGCATAATGTTGCGGGATATAGAGGGCATTTCCTACAATCATCAAGATGAGGCTCGCGAAAAAGTAGAGTCCAAAGGTCAGAAGGAATTGCTCCGTTTCAACGGATGAGAGGTCTAGTTTTGGAAATTCTGGATGTAGGGCAACAAATCTACGAGCCAAGAGATTGCTATAAAAGAGGAAATAAACGCCTACTAAGTTTGGAATGCTCCATAAAAAGAGGTAGAAACGTTTGAGGAGCAGAGTTAGGAAGGTTTGCGAGAAGCGCTCTTCAGCAAAGAGGGCCAGGCTTGATTTTACTGAAAGTTCCGTATCAGGATCCTTGAGGAGTCGGAGTGTCGCAAAAGCAGCACCTGCTAAAAAAATCGTGCTCATAAAAGAAACCACTAACGGGAAGAGATAGGCTTGGAGCACTTGTGCCAGCATGCTGAAAAAGGATTGCTCTAAAACACTTTCCTGGAGACGAGCCAAGGGGTTGAGAAAGCCTGACAAGATGACCAGCATACTAGGAAGGAGATAGACCAGAAGGAGGCGGGGATTTTCAGCCTGAAATTGCCTAGTCTGCAGACGAATGGTTTTTAAATCAATTTTTGGGTATTTCATTCTTTCATTATACCATAGTTCGTGACAGTTCCTGGTTTTTTTGATAAAATCATACAGTATGCCTTTGGGCACAAAGTATGAACTGGGACTGTCTTTCCCAGCTTCGGAGGTAGAAAATGTCAGATTCACCAATCAAATACCGTTTGATTAAGAAAGAAAAACACACGGGAGCTCGTCTAGGAGAAATCATCACCCCTCACGGCACCTTCCCGACACCTATGTTTATGCCGGTTGGGACCCAAGCTACTGTAAAAACCCAGTCACCAGAGGAGTTGAAGGAGATGGGATCAGGAATTATCCTGTCCAATACCTATCATCTCTGGCTTCGCCCAGGGGACGAACTCATCGCACGCGCAGGTGGTCTCCACAAGTTCATGAACTGGGACCAGCCAATTTTGACGGATAGTGGTGGTTTCCAGGTCTATTCCCTAGCAGATAGCCGTAATATTACCGAAGAAGGGGTAACTTTTAAAAACCATCTCAATGGTTCCAAGATGTTCCTATCGCCAGAAAAAGCCATCTCCATTCAGAATAATCTAGGCTCAGATATCATGATGTCCTTTGATGAATGTCCTCAGTTTTATCAACCTTATGACTACGTTAAGAGATCAATCGAGCGTACTAGCCGTTGGGCCGAACGTGGTTTGAAGGCTCACCGTCGTCCACATGACCAAGGCTTGTTTGGGATTGTGCAGGGGGCAGGATTTGAAGAACTTCGCCGCCAATCGGCTCAAGACCTTGTTAGCATGGATTTTCCAGGCTACTCTATCGGTGGACTAGCCGTTGGAGAAACCCATGAAGAGATGAATGCAGTCTTGGACTTTACAACCCAACTTCTCCCTGAAAATAAACCTCGCTACCTGATGGGAGTGGGAGCGCCAGATAGCTTGATTGATGGGGTTATTCGTGGCGTGGACATGTTTGACTGTGTCCTACCGACTCGTATCGCTCGTAACGGTACCTGTATGACCAGCCAAGGGCGTTTGGTTGTCAAGAATGCTCAGTTTGCAGAGGACTTCACACCGCTGGATCCTGAGTGTGATTGCTATACATGTAAGAACTATACACGCGCTTACCTTCGCCACCTGCTCAAGGCTGACGAAACCTTCGGTATCCGCTTGACTAGCTACCACAATCTCTACTTCTTGCTCAACCTGATGAAGCAGGTCCGTCAAGCCATCATGGATGATAATCTCTTGGAATTCCGTGAGTATTTTGTAGAAAAATATGGCTACAACAAGTCTGGCCGCAATTTCTAAAATGTAAAAATAGAATACTGAAATCCTGAGTTTTCTCTTAGGATTTTTCTTCTTTTTTTGATAAAATAAGGTGTATTATGGAATAAAATTAGATGTTTTTACGATCTAATTGAGTGGGGAATAAACTCGTATGCGTATTAAATGGTTTTCCTTGATTAGGATTACAGGTTTACTTTTGGTGCTTCTGTACCACTTCTTTCAGACCATCTTTCCTGGAGGATTTTTCGGGGTAGATGTCTTTTTCACATTTTCGGGATTCTTGATTACCTCCCTCCTTTTAGAAGAGTTTGGAAAGAAAAGCCAGATTGATTTGCTGGGCTTTTTTAAGAGACGGTTTTATCGGATCGTGCCACCTGTGGTTCTGATGGTTTTGGTGACCATGCCCTTTACTCTCTTAGTTCGCCAAGACTATGTTGCTGGAATTGGTGGCCAGATTGCTGGAGTTTTTGGTTTTATGACCAACTTCTATGAGATGTTAACAGGGGGAAGTTACGAATCCCAGTTCATTCCGCATCTCTTTGTTCACAACTGGAGTCTAGCTGTTGAGGTTCACTACTATATTCTCTGGGGCTTAGCGGTTTGGTTCTTGTCGAAACGTTCAAAATCTAGTAGTCAATTGAGAGGGATGGTATTTCTTCTTTCTACGGGAGCTTTCATCATTAGCTTTTTCTCCATGTTTATTGGTAGTCTAATGGCTAGTTCCCATTCATCTGTCTACTTTTCAAGTTTAACCCATGTCTATCCCTTCTTTTTAGGAAGCATTTTGGCGACAGTTGTGGGGGTTCGTCAGACGAGCGATTTAGTCAAGCAGTTTGACCGGACGTGGGATCTTCGTCAAAATCTCCTGGTATTTGCTGCGGGGCTTTTGGTGTTAGTGCTCTTGACTTTCTTTGTCAAGTTCACCTACCTGTTTGCGTACTTATTTGGCTTCTTGCTAGCAAGTTTAGCGGCAGTGACCATGATTTTTGCTGCGCGTGTTTTGCATGAGAAAACGCCTGAGATACAAGAACCTCATATAATCACATTTTTAGCGGATACCAGCTACGCGGTTTATCTCTTCCACTGGCCTTTCTATATTATCTTTTCGCAGTTGATGAGCAATCTGCCAGCTGTTATTTTAACCGTTATCTTTTCCTATTTCTTCGCTATCTTATCCTTCTATATTATTGAGCCATTGATTGCCGGTAAGACCAATGCTTTGGTTAGAAAAATCACTAAACTGCATTATATCAGACCCATTAGTGCTAGTGTTGTGGGCGTCCTTTCCTTACTTACCTTGATTATCGTAGCTATGGCTCCTCAGGTTGGAGCTTTTGAGACAGATTTGATGGTCAATGGTTTCAAGCAAGCTCAGACCAATATAGGACAAACAAAGACTCTTGCTGAACAAGCTGAAGCCAGTCGCCTGGGAATTTCTGAGGGAACAAGCCTAATAGGAGATTCAGTAACTTTACGTGCCAATACAGCCTTAAAAGAGGCACTTCCTGATGCAAATATCAATGCCCAGGTTAGTCGAACGACCAAGCAAGCCAATGACATCATGCTCAATAATAGCCAGAACAAGGCGCTTTTAAAAACAGTTGTCATTGCAACGGGGGTCAACAATCCTGAAGGCTATAAGAATGATTTGGACAGCATCGTGAACAATCTA
The DNA here is from genome assembly GCF_002096275.1 of Streptococcus oralis subsp. tigurinus. GTDB lineage: Bacteria > Bacillota > Bacilli > Lactobacillales > Streptococcaceae > Streptococcus > Streptococcus oralis_CN. Next base: position 13,735 of record NZ_NCUG01000011.1, read on the forward strand.
CCGAAAGGACACCATCTGATACTGGTGACACCTTATGAGGGAGACAAGAGCAAGGACACTTATGCATCAGTGGAGCAGTATGCGGCTTATGCGAGAGAATTAGCTGAAAAGAATCCTTACGTGAGCATCGCTGACTGGAATAAGGTTGCTAAGGAGCACCCTGAAATCTGGGCTGGAACCGACCAAGTCCACTTTGGGAATGATAGCAACATGATTGAAGAAGGTGCTAAACTTTACGCAGAAACGATTGCAGCTGCTGTCAAGGCTGCTCAAGAACTACCTGTAAAATCAAAATAAAATTAAAGAGTTGGAGAAATCCAGCTCTTTTAAAATATCTCTAGAAAATAGGTCTATACCATTTACAAATGAAAAAGAAAGGTTTATAATGTAATTGACATAATAAATTCTAGAATCAATCTATCAAGGAGGTTATCATTATGCCTAATTATATTAAAGCGGATCAGTTTTTCTACCCACACGGAGTTCGTCGTGGCGGTTACTTGGAACTTGTGGATGGCAAGTTTGGCAAGCATGTAGAACAGATTCCTGAAGGAGCTGAGGTGATTGACTATACCGGTTATAGCATTGCCCCAGGACTTGTGGATACCCATATTCATGGATTTGGCGGTGTCGATGTCATGGATAATAATATCGAAGGAACCCTTCATACCATGAGTGAAGGATTGCTTAGCACAGGTGTTACCAGCTTCTTGCCAACGACGTTGACTTCCTCTTACGAGCAGTTGCTTGCGGTAACTGAAAATATCGGTGCTCGTTACCAGGAAGCAAGTGGAGCCAAGATTCGTGGGATCTATTTTGAAGGCCCTTATTTCACAGAGAAATACAAGGGAGCTCAAAACCCTGCTTACATGAAAGATCCTCGTATGGATGAGTTTCGTGCTTGGCAAAAAGCAGCTAATGGCCTGCTCAATAAAATTGCCCTTGCGCCAGAACGTGAAGGTGTAGAAGACTTTGTTCGTACAATTACGGGTGAAGGAGTGACTGTTGCTCTTGGACACTCCAATGCGACTTTTGATGAAGCTAAAAAAGCAGTCGATGCTGGAGCGAGTGTTTGGGTACATGCCTATAATGGAATGCGTGGGTTGACTCACCGTGAGCTCGGTATGGTGGGAGCCATGTATGAGTTGCCACATACTTACGCTGAATTGATTTGTGATGGTCACCACGTAGATCCAAAGGCCTGTGATATTTTGCTCAAGCAAAAAGGAACTGAAAATATCGCCCTTATCACAGACTGTATGACAGCTGGTGGCTTGGAAGATGGAGATTACATGTTGGGAGAATTCCCAGTAGTTGTTGCTAATGGAACTGCTCGCCTCAAATCGACAGGTAATTTGGCAGGTTCTATCCTTAAACTCAAAGATGGTTTGAAAAATGTAGTCGAATGGGGAATTGCGAATCCGCATGAAGCAGTCATGATGGCCAGCCTCAACCCAGCAAAATCTGTTCACATCGATGATGTCTGTGGTCAAATCCGTGAAGGTTACGATGCCGACTTTATCGTACTAGATAAAGATTTGGAATTGGTAGCAACCTACCTAGATGGTGTGAAACGTTATCAAGCCTAAGAAGATAAAAATAGGGGTCAATAAAGGACTCCTATTTTTATTATCAGATGAAAATAACAGGCTTCTTAAAGAAGTTTCTAATGGGGGAAATAAGCAAAATCCTTTTCTTGTATTAAAAAATTAGATATAATATACGGTACAAAGGAAGTAGTAAGAATGTATCGTGTTATAGAAATGTATGGGGATTTTGAACCGTGGTGGTTCATAGAAGGTTGGGAAGAAGATGTCATCATGAGTCAATCTTTTGATAAGTATTATGATGCTCTAAAATATTATAAATCATGCTGGTTTGAGCTGGAAAAGAAGAATCCTCTTTATAAGAGTCGGAGTGATTTGATGACTATTTTTTGGGATCCTGCTGATAAACGCTGGTGTGATGAGTGCGATGAGTATTTGCAGCAGTATCATTCTTTGGCACTTTTACAGGATGAGCAAGTCATCCCCGATGAAAAGCTACGTCCAGGCTACGAAAAACAAACAGGCCAAGAAAAACACCGTTCTTGCCGTATGAAATGGAGATAAAAAGTAACTTTTTAAGTTGCTTTTTTTATTTTTTTGCGAATAGTTAGATAAGGAGGGCGGTATGGTACAAGAAATTGCACAGAAAATTATTGCTACTGCGAAAGAAAAGAAGGCTCAGGATATCTATTTTATCCCCAAGGAAAAGTCCTATGAACTTCACATGCGGGTTGGAGACGAGCGGTGTCTAGTTGACTCCTATGAGTTTGATGTTTTAGCTGCTGTGATTAGTCATTTTAAGTTTGTAGCGGGTATGAATGTAGGAGAGAAGAGGCGCAGTCAGCTGGGTTCTTGTGATTATCAGTATGACGAAAAGGTTTCTTCACTGCGTTTGTCCACCGTGGGAGATTATCGGGGACATGAGAGTTTGGTCATTCGTTTGTTGCACGACGAGGAGCAGGATCTGCATTTCTGGTTTCAGGATATTGGAGAACTGGGCAAGCAGTACAGGCAACGGGGCCTCTATCTCTTTGCAGGTCCAGTCGGCAGTGGCAAGACGACCTTGATGCACGAATTAGCCAAGTCTCTGTTTAAGGGGCAGCAGGTCATGTCCATTGAAGATCCAGTAGAAATCAAGCAGGACGACATGCTCCAGTTGCAGTTGAATGAGGCGATTGGCTTGACCTATGAAAATCTGATCAAACTGTCTCTCCGGCATCGTCCTGACCTCTTGATTATCGGTGAAATTCGGGATAGTGAGACGGCGCGTGCAGTGGTCAGAGCCAGTTTGACAGGGGCGACAGTCTTTTCAACCATTCATGCCAAGAGTATCCGAGGTGTTTATGAACGCCTTCTGGAGTTGGGTGTGACGGAGGAGGAACTAGCAGTTGTTCTGCAAGGAGTCTGCTACCAGAGATTAATCGGGGGAGGAGGAATCGTTGACTTTGCAAACAAAGACTATCAAGAACACCAGCCAACTAGCTGGAATGAGCAGATTGATCAGCTTCTTAAAGATGGACATATCACAAGTCTTCAGGCTGAAACGGAAAAAATTAGCTACAGCTAAGCAGAAGAAAATCATCACCTTGTTTAACAACCTCTTCTCCAGTGGCTTTCATTTGGTGGAAATTATTTCTTTCTTGGGCAGAAGTGCCCTGCTGGAAAAGGACTATGTGACCCAGATGCACCAAGGCTTGTCCCAGGGAAAATCCTTCTCAAAAATGATGAACAGCTTGGGCTTTTCAAGTGCTATTGTGACCCAGTTATCTCTAGCTGAAGTGCATGGAAATCTTCACCTGAGTTTGGGAAAGATAGAAGAATATCTGGATAATTTGGCCAAGGTCAAGAAAAAGTTAATCGAAGTGGCGACTTATCCCCTGATTTTGCTGGGATTTCTCCTGCTAATCATGCTGGGATTGAGAAACTATCTACTCCCCCAACTGGACAGTGGCAATATCGCCACCCAAATCATCGGCAATCTGCCACAAATTTTTCTGGGGCTAGTGTTGGTTTGCTCTCTATCTTTGCTTTTAGCCCTCACTTTCTACAAAAGAAGTTCCAAGATGCGGGTCTTCTCGATGTTGGCACGGGTTCCCTTTCTGGGAATCTTTGTCCAGACCTATCTGACGGCCTATTACGCGCGTGAATGGGGCAATATGATTTCACAGGGGATGGAGCTGACGCAGATTTTTCAGATCATGCAGGAACAAGGTTCCCAGCTCTTTAAAGAAATCGGTCAAGATCTGGCTCAAGCCCTGCAAAATGGCCGCGAGTTTTCTCAGACTATAGGAACCTATCCTTTCTTTAAAAAGGAGTTGAGTCTCATCATCGAGTATGGGGAAGTCAAGTCCAAGCTGGGGAGTGAGTTGGAAATCTATGCGGAGAAAACTTGGGAGGCCTTTTTTACCCGAGTCAACCGCACCATGAACTTAGTACAGCCACTGGTTTTTATCTTTGTGGCCCTGATTATCGTTTTACTTTATGCGGCAATGCTTATGCCCATGTATCAAAATATGGAGGTAAATTTTTAAAATGAAAAAACTCATGACAAATTTAAAAAAAGCCAAGGTTAAAGCTTTCACTTTGATTGAAATGTTAGTGGTCTTGCTTATCATCAGCGTTCTTCTCTTGCTCTTTGTGCCCAATTTGACCAAGCAGAAGGATGCCGTAGATGATAAAGGAAAAGCTGCTGTTGTCAAGGTCGTGGAAAGCCAGGCAGAACTTTATCGTTTGGATAAAAATGATGATGCCAGCCTCAGCAAATTACAAGCGGACGGTCGTATCACAGCTGAGCAAGCCAAAGCTTATAAAGACTACCATGCAAAACAAAAAACAAGTCAAACTGTTGCAGATTAAGGCCTTTACCATGCTGGAAAGTCTCTTAGTTTTGGGACTTGTGAGTATCCTTTCCTTGGGCTTATCCGGTTCTGTTCAGTCCAGTTTTGCAGCAGTGGAGGAGCAGGTTTTCTTTATGGAGTTTGAAGAACTCTATAGGGAAACGCAAAAACGCAGTGTAGCCAGTCAACAAAAAAACAGTCTGAACTTAGATGGACAGACGATCAGCAATGGCAGTCAAAAGTTGACTGTTCCTAAAGGAATTCAGGCGCCCTCAGGACAAAGCATTATATTTGACCGAGCTGGGGGCAATTCGTCCCTGGCTAAGGTTGAATTTCAGACTAGCAAAGGAGCGATTCGCTATCAATTATATCTAGGAAATGGAAAAATTAAACGCACTAAGGAAACAAAAAATTAAGGCAGTGATTTTACTGGAAGCAGTAGTTGCTCTAGCCGTTTTTGCCAGCATTGCGACCCTTCTTTTAGGACAAATTCAGAAAAATAGACAAGAAGAGGCAGAAATCTTGCAAAAGGAAGAAGTCTTGCGTGTGTCGAAGATGGCTCTGCAAACAGGGCAAAATCAGGTAAACATAAATGGAGTTGAGATTCAGGTATTTGCTAGTGAAAAAGGATTGGAGGTCTACCATAGTTCAGAGAAATTGCTCGATCTTAAAGAACAGTAAGGTGAGAGCTTTCAGTCTTTTAGAATCGCTGATTGCCCTTATCGTCATTAGCGGAGGTTTGCTCCTTTTTCAAGCTATGAGTCAACTCCTCATTTCAGAAGTTCGTTACCAGCAGCAAAGCGAGCAAAAGGAGTGGCTCTTGTTTGTGGATCAACTGGAGGCAGAGTTAGAGCGTTCGCAGTTTGAAAAGGTGGAAGGCAATCGCCTCTACATGAAACAGGATGGTAAGGATATCTCTATAGGGAAGTCTAAATCGGATGATTTTCGAAAAACGGATACCAGCGGACGGGGCTATCAGCCGATGGTTTATGGACTCAAATCAGCTCAAATTACAGAGGAAAACCAATTGGTTCGCTTTCGTTTCCAATTTCAAAAGGGCTTAGAAAGGGAGTTCATCTATCGTGTGGAAAAAACAAAAAGTTAAGGCAGGCGTTCTTTTATATGCAGTCACCATGGCATCTATTTTTAGCCTTTTATTGCAGTTTTATTTAAATCGGCAAGTAGCTCATCACAAAGACTTTGCCCTAAACAAAGAAAAGTTGATCGCTTTTGCCATGGCCAAGCGAAGTAAAGATAAGGCTGAACAAGAAAGTGGGGAACGAGTCTTTAACTCAGGAAAAGTCACGTATCAAAATACGAAAACAGGTTTTGCAACAAGTGTTCATATGAATAAGGGTAACTATGAATTTCTCTTTCCTCCGATGAAAACCCAAGAAAAGAAAACAGATAAAAAGGAAGAGGTAGCGACTGATTTAAGTCAAGAACCAAATCAGAAAAAAACAGAAAATAAGGCAGATAAGAAAGACAATTCCTAGCCAATTCAACTACTTTGTGTTAAACTAAAAGCATGAAACACGATTTTAATCACAAAGCAGAAACCTTTGATTCGCCCAAAAATATCTTTCTTGCAAACTTGGTTTGTCAAGCAATTGAAAAACAGATTGCTCTTCTATCAGACAAGGAAATACTGGACTTTGGTGGTGGGACGGGTCTGTTAGCCTTGCCTCTAGCTAAGCAAGCCCAATCGGTTACCCTTGTAGACATCTCGGAGAAAATGCTGGAGCAATCCCGTTTGAAAGCAGAGCAACAAGACATCAAGAATATCCAGTTTTTGGAACAGGATTTACTGGTGAATCCTTTGGAGCAACAATTTGACCTGATTGTTGTCAGTCGAGTTCTTCATCATATGCCTGATCTAGATGCGACTCTTGCTATGTTTCACCATCATCTTAGGGAGAATGGACAAGTCCTCATCGCTGATTTTGTCAAGACAGATACCAACCATCATGGCTTTGAATTGCCTAAACTGGAAACCAAGCTCGCCCAGTTTGGTTTTTCGAGCATTGATAGTCAGATTCTTTACAGTGCTGAAGGTCTTTTCCTAGGAAATTACGCAGAACTCTTTTTAACTGTAGCCCAAAAATCACTCGTCTAGTCAGGGAGTGATTTTTCTATAAGGATGGAAAAAAGAAGGGAAATTTGATAAGATAGGAATATGGATTTTGAAAAAATTGAACAAGCGTATACGTATTTACTAGAGAATGTCCAAGTCATCCAAAGTGATTTGGCGACCAACTTTTATGACGCGCTGGTGGAGCAAAACAGCATTTATCTGGATGGTGAAACTGAGCTAAATCGGGTCAAGGAGAACAATCAGGCCCTTAAGCGTTTAGCGCTTCGCAAAGAAGAATGGCTCAAGACCTACCAGTTTCTCTTGATGAAGGCTGGGCAGACAGAGCCCCTACAGGCCAATCACCAGTTTACACCAGATGCCATTGCTTTACTTTTGGTGTTTATTGTGGAAGAATTGCTTAAAGAGGAGGAAATTACTATTCTCGAAATGGGTTCTGGGATGGGAATTCTAGGCGCTACTTTCTTGACCTCGCTTGATAAAAAGGTGGATTATTTGGGAATGGAAGTGGATGATTTGCTGATTGATTTGGCAGCTAGCATGGCAGATGTAATTGGTTTGCAGGCTGGCTTTGTCCAAGGAGATGCCGTTCGTCCACAAATGCTTAAAGAAAGTGATGTGGTCATTAGCGACTTGCCTGTTGGCTATTACCCAGACGATGCCATCGCTTCGCGCTATCAAGTGGCTTCTAGTCAAGAGCATACCTATGCCCACCATTTGCTGATGGAACAAGGCCTCAAGTACCTTAAGTCAGATGGTTATGCTATTTTTCTAGCTCCGAGTGATTTGTTGACCAGTCCTCAAAGTGACTTATTAAAAGGGTGGCTCAAAGACGAAGTGAGTCTGGCTGCTATCATCGCTCTGCCAGAGGATATTTTCTCAACTGCAAGCCAAGCTAAAAGTATTTTTGTCTTACAGAAGAAAAGAGATAAAGAAATAGAACCCTTTGTTTACCCTCTTACTAGCTTGCAAGATCCGTCAGTTTTGTTGACCTTTAAAGAAAATTTTCAAAATTGGAGCAAAGGTACTGAAATATAAAAGAGATTTTGTTATAATAGATGAAAACGCTTAAAAAGAGGTATCATCTTATGACAAAAACAATTGCAATCAATGCAGGAAGCTCAAGCTTGAAATGGCAACTTTATCAAATGCCTGAGGAAAAAGTTTTGGCTAAAGGCTTGATTGAACGTATTGGATTGAAAGATTCAATTTCAACAGTAAAATTTGACGGTCGTTCGGAGCAACAAATTCTTGATATTGAAGACCATACACAAGCCGTTAAAATTTTATTGGATGACTTGATTCGTTTTGACATTATCAAAGGGTACGACGAAATTACAGGTGTCGGCCACCGCGTCGTTGCAGGTGGTGAATATTTCAAGGAATCAACAGTTGTTGAGGGAGACGTGTTAGAAAAAGTTGAGGAATTGGGACTCTTGGCTCCTCTTCACAATCCAGCTAACGCAGCTGGAATCCGCGCATTTAAGGAATTGCTTCCAGATATTACCAGTGTTGTCGTATTTGATACCTCATTCCACACAACCATGCCAGAGAAGGCTTATCGCTATCCTCTACCAACTAAATACTACACGGAAAACAAGGTTCGTAAATACGGTGCTCATGGTACAAGCCACCAGTTTGTCGCAGGAGAAGCAGCGAAACTTTTGGGTCGTCCTCTAGAAGATTTGAAATTGATTACCTGCCATATTGGTAACGGGGCTTCTATCACAGCTGTTAAGGGTGGGAAGTCTGTGGATACTTCTATGGGATTCACACCACTCGGCGGTGTGATGATGGGAACTCGTACAGGGGATATTGACCCTGCTATCATCCCTTATCTCATGCAATATACAGAGGATTTCAATACCCCAGAAGATATTAGTCGCGTTCTCAATCGTGAATCAGGGCTCATGGGAGTTTCTGGTCAGTCAAGCGATATGCGTGATGTGATTGCTGCCATGGAAGCAGGAGACCATGATGCAACTTTGGCTTATGAAATGTATGTCGATCGTATCCAAAAACATATCGGCCAATATCTTGCAGTCCTAAATGGAGCAGATGCGATTATCTTCACAGCAGGTATCGGTGAAAATGCTGCAAACGTACGTGAAGATGTCATCTCAGGTATCTCTTGGTTTGGTTGTGATGTGGATCCAGAAAAGAACGTCTTTGGTGTAACGGGAGATATCTCAACGGACGCAGCGAAAATTCGTGTCTTGGTTATTCCAACAGATGAAGAATTGGTGATTGCACGCGATGTTGAACGCTTGAAAAAATAAGTAAATGCACATAAAATTTGATTGTAGAAAGAAGTTGGGGAAGAGATTTTCCAGCTTTTTTTCTGCAAAAAATGTCTAAAACCTTGCTGTTATTGGCTTTTTCAAAAAATATGGTATAATAGTAGTAATTTAATAGATGGAGTTGAGTTTTGAAGAAAAGCTTTCGTGTAAAAAGAGAGAAAGATTTTAAGGCGATTTTCAAGGACGGAACAAGTTTTGCCAATCGAAAATTTGTTGTCTACCAATTGGAAAACCAGCAAAACCATTTTCGAGTAGGACTGTCCGTCAGCAAAAAGCTGGGGAATGCAGTTACCAGAAATCAAATTAAGAGACGAATCCGACACATTCTACAAAGTGTAAAAGGGAGTTTAGTAGAGCATGTTGATTTTGTCGTGATTGCCCGAAAAGGGGTGGAAACCTTGGAATATGCAGAGATGGAGAAAAATCTACTCCACGTATTAAAGTTATCAAAGATTTACCAGGAAGGAAATGGGAGTGAAAAAGAAACTACAGTTGACTAGTTTGTTGGGCTTGTCCTTGGTTATCATGACGGCCTGTGCAACAAATAGTACAGCTAGCGATATAACAGCAGACTCGACAGATTTTTGGAGTAAATTCGTCTATTTTTTTGCTGAAGTTATCCGCTTTTTGTCCTTTGACATTAGTATCGGAGTGGGGATTATCCTCTTTACGATCTTGATCCGGACGATTCTATTACCAGTCTTTCAGACACAGATGGTTGCCTCTAGAAAAATGCAAGAGGCTCAACCACGCATCAAGGCTTTGCGAGAGCAATACCCGGGTCGTGATATGGAAAGTAGAACCAAGCTAGACCAGGAGATGCGTAAGGTTTATAAAGAGTTAGGAATCAAACATTCCTCCTCTCTCTGGCCGATTTTAATACAAATGCCGGTTCTCTTGGCGCTTTTTCAAGCCTTGAGTCGAGTAGACTTTTTGAAAACAGGTCACTTTTTATGGATTAATTTGGGAGGAGTAGATACAAGTTTTGTCCTTCCGATTTTGGCGGCAGTCTTTACCTTCTTGAGTAGCTGGTTATCGAATAAAGCTTTGTCTGAAAAAAGTGGAGCTACGACAGGGATGATGTATGGTATGCCTGTATTGATCTTTGTTTTTGCCATCTCCGCCCCAAGTGGTGTAGCCTTGTACTGGGCTGTATCCAATGCTTACCAAGTTCTGCAAACCTATTTCTTGAACAATCCTTTCAAGATTATTGCTGAAAGAGAAGCAGTGGCGCAAGCAGAAAAAAATTTAGAAGGCAAGAAGAGAAGAGCTTTGAAAAAAGCACAGAAGAAGAAAAAATAAGGAGGAATCTGGTAATGGTATTATTTACAGGTTCAACGGTTGAAGAAGCAATCCAAAAAGGATTGAAAGAATTAGACATTCCAAGAATGAAGGCCCACATCAAGGTCGTTTCGAAAGAGAAAAAAGGGTTCTTAGGCTTGTTTGGTAAGAAGCCAGCTCAAGTTGATATCGAAGCGATTAGTGAAACGACAGTAATCAAAGCCAATCAACAGGCTGTCAAAGGGGTTCCAAAAGAAGTTAATGAAAAGAATGAACCAGTGAAGACCGTCAGCGAAGCAACAGTTGATTTGGGGCATGTAGTGGAAGTCATCAAGAAGATTGAAGAAGAAGGTCAAGGTGTTTCTGAAGAGGTCAAGGCTGAAATCCTGAAAAATGAAAAGCATGCCAGCACGATTTTGGAAGAAACAGGTCATATTTCAATTTTAAATGAACTTCAAGCAGAAGATGTTATTGAGGAAGTGGAATCTGCTCCGGAAAAAGAAACTGAAACGCAGGAAGCAGCAAGCCAATCGTTGGAAGACTTGGGCTTGAAAGTAGAGCCAAGTTATGATATCGAACAAGTGGCAACTGAAGTAGCTAGCTACGTTCAAACCATTGTAGATGATATGGATGTTGAAGGGACGATTTCAAGCGACTACAATCGCCGCACCATCAATCTTCAAATTGACACCAATGAACCAGGTCGTATTATCGGCTATCACGGAAAAGTCTTGAAAGCTCTTCAACTGTTAGCGCAAAATTACCTTTACAATCGCTATTCGAGAACGTTCTACATCACAATCAATGTCAATGATTACGTTGAACACCGTGCAGAAGTCTTGCAAACCTACGCTCAAAAATTGGCGACTCGCGTTTTAGAAGAAGGACGTAGCCAACAAACAGATCCAATGTCAAATAGCGAACGCAAGATTATCCATCGCATTATTTCACGCATGGATGGCGTGACGAGTTACTCTGAGGGTGATGAGCCAAATCGCTATGTTGTCGTAGATGCAGAATAAGCAAAGTAAAATCAGGGTCATCCTGATTTTTTGCTAGAAAAGGAAAGATTCAGATATGCTGAAAGCAGTTAGAGAATACCTATCATTTGCAGGAGTCCAGTATCGTAATCCTGATAAAGCTGGTGATGAAAGAGAAAAGATGTTGACCTTGCGGAAAAAAGGTCAAGAGGCTCGGAAGTCTTTTACAGAACTGGCTAAAACCTTTCAAGCTAGTCATCCAGAATGGAAACTGCAACAGACTAGCCAGTGGATGAACCAAGCGCAGCGTTTGCGACCGCATTTCTGGGCCTATCTTCAGAGAGACGGACAAGTGACAGAACCTATGATAGCTCTTCGTTTGTATGGAACACCTGCTGACTTTGGGATTTCTTTAGAGGTCAGTTTCATCGAGCGTAAGAAAGACGAACAGACCTTAGGCAAGCAAGCCAAGGTTTTAGAAATTCCAGTGGTAGAAGGAATTTATTATCTAGTCTACTCAAATGGGGAAAGTCATAAGATGGAGGCTACTGAGGAGAACCGTCGTACTTTACGCGAGAAGGTGAGAAGTCAGGAAGCCCGAAAAGTCTTAGTCAAGTCAGATGTTTCCCTCATTGAAAATCAGTCAGTAGAAGCGATATTGGAGGAGCTAGAAGACGCTTATACTCGCTTGCTCCCGTACTATGAAGTGACGAGGGAATGGAAAATCAAATGTGTTAGATGAACGCAAATTGTTTTATTGCTATTCTATGCATTTTTTCATATAATAGAAAAATAGGATGTGTGATTCATTAATCGCCTCAAAGAGAAAGGAAATTCTATGTCAAATCTATCTGTTAATGCAATTCGTTTTCTAGGTATTGACGCCATCAACAAAGCAAACTCAGGTCACCCAGGGGTGGTTATGGGGGCAGCTCCGATGGCCTATAGCCTCTTTACAAAACAACTTCGTATCAATCCAGCTCAACCAAACTGGATTAACCGTGACCGCTTTATTCTTTCAGCAGGACATGGTTCAATGCTTCTTTATGCCCTTCTTCACCTTTCTGGTTTTGAAGATGTCAGCATGGATGAAATCAAGAACTTCCGCCAATGGGGTTCCAAAACGCCAGGTCACCCAGAATTTGGTCATACAGCAGGAATTGATGCTACAACAGGTCCTTTAGGACAAGGGATTTCAACTGCTACTGGTTTTGCCCAGGCAGAACGTTTCCTAGCAGCAAAATACAATCGTGAAGGCTACAATATCTTTGACCACTATACTTACGTTATCTGTGGAGACGGAGATTTGATGGAAGGTGTCTCAAGCGAGGCGGCTTCATACGCAGGCTTGCAAAAACTAGATAAATTGGTTGTTCTTTATGATTCAAATGATATCAACTTGGATGGTGAGACAAAGGATTCCTTTACAGAAAGTGTTCGTGACCGTTACAATGCCTACGGTTGGCATACAGCCTTGGTTGAAGATGGAACAGACCTTGAGGCTATTCATGCCGCTATCGAAACAGCTAAAGCTTCAGGCAAACCATCTTTGATTGAAGTGAAGACTGTAATTGGATACGGTTCTCCAAATAAACAGGGCACTAATGCTGTACACGGTGCCCCTCTTGGAGCAGATGAAACTGTGGCTACTCGCCAAGCTCTCGGTTGGGACTACGAGCCATTTGAAATTCCAGCTGAAGTTTATGCAGATTTCAAGGAAAATGTTGCAGATCGTGGCGCATCAGCTTATCAAGCTTGGACAAAACTAGTTGCTGATTATAAAGAAGCATATCCAGAACTTGCAGCAGAAGTTGAAGCAATCATTGACGGACGTGACCCAGTTGAGGTAACTCCAGCAGACTTCCCAGCATTAGAAAATGGCTTCTCTCAAGCAACTCGTAATTCAAGCCAAGATGCTTTGAATGTTATCGCAGCTAAGTTGCCAACTTTCCTAGGTGGATCAGCAGACTTAGCTCACTCAAACATGACCTATATCAAGACTGATGGACTTCAAGACGATGCCAATCGCTTGAACCGTAACATTCAGTTTGGTGTTCGTGAATTTGCAATGGGAACAATCTTGAACGGGATGGCTCTTCATGGTGGACTTCGTGTATACGGTGGTACTTTCTTTGTCTTCTCTGACTATGTGAAAGCAGCGGTCCGTTTGTCAGCCTTGCAAGGACTTCCTGTGACTTATGTCTTCACCCATGACTCTATTGCGGTTGGTGAAGATGGTCCAACTCACGAGCCAGTTGAACACTTGGCAGGGCTTCGTGCAATGCCAAATCTAAATGTTTTCCGCCCAGCAGATGCGCGTGAAACACAAGCAGCTTGGTACCTTGCGGTGAAAAGCGAAAAAACACCAACTGCTCTTGTCTTGACACGCCAAAACTTGACTGTTGAAGAGGGAACAGACTTTGACAAGGTTGCAAAAGGTGCCTATGTTGTCTATGAAAATGCAGCAGACTTTGATACCATCTTGATTGCAACAGGTTCAGAGGTGAATTTGGCTGTCGCAGCTGCCAAAGAATTAGCTAGTCAAGGTGCAAAAGTCCGTGTAGTCAGCATGCCATCGACAGATGTCTTTGACGCACAAGATGCAGCTTACAAGGAAGAAATCCTTCCAAATGCAGTTCGTCGCCGTGTTGCAGTCGAAATGGGTGCAACTCAAAACTGGTACAAGTATGTTGGTCTTGATGGTGCCGTTCTCGGTATTGATACTTTCGGAGCATCTGCCCCAGCACCAAAAGTATTGGCAGAGTATGGATTTACAGTTGAAAATCTAGTCAAAGTTGTTCAAAACTTGAAATAATTGCAGAAATCAGAGTGAAAACTCTGATTTTTTATAACCATAAAAACAAGGTACAACCTTGTAAAAGTAGCTGAAATTTGATATAGTAGTCCTATGTAAAAGACAAAGGAGAAAACAATGAATCCAAATATTACTTTTTTAATCATGCTTGTAGGTATGATGGCCTTGATGTTCTTTATGCAACGTTCTCAAAAGAAACAAGCTCAAAAGCGTATGGAAAGCTTGAACAAGCTTCAAAAAGGCTATGAAGTTATTACAATTGGCGGCCTTTACGGAACAGTGGATGAAGTAGACACTGAGAAGAGAACAATCGTACTGGATGTAGATGGGGTCTATTTGACTTTTGAATTGGCTGCTATCAAGACCGTTTTGCCGCTCAAAGAGGCTGTGACACCAGAAGGAACAGTTGTTGACGAAAGTGGAGCAATCGAAGAATAAAACGGGACCTGTCACTCCCGTTTTTCTATGAAGTGAGAGGAAAAGGGATGAGAAAAATAGTATTTGTGTGCTTAGGGAACATCTGCCGTAGCCCCATGGCAGAGTTTGTGATGAAATCCATGACGAGCGATTACCAGATTGAGAGTCGTGCGACTTCGTCTTGGGAACATGGCAATCCGATTCATAAGGGAACGCAAGGGATTTTCCAGCAATATCAGATTCCTTATGACAAAGACAAAACATCACTCCAGGTTCGTAGAGAAGATTTTGAGTCATTTGATTACATTATCGGGATGGATGCTTCAAACGTTTCAGATCTGCGTCAAATGTGTCCTCAGGAATTGCAGCATAAGATCTACCCTTTTGCATCTGAAAGTGTTCCAGATCCTTGGTATACAGGAGATTTTGAGGAAACCTATGCTCGCATCACAAGTGGCTGTAAAAGCTGGCTAGATCGATTAGAAAATGAGAGTGACAATGGAAAAGCTTAAACAAATCTATGAAAAGTATAGAGTTTACCTAACTCGCCCTAGGCTAGAGTTCATTGCAGTAGTCGTAATTGCACTCTGTGCCCTTTCGGTATTTCTACTAAATACACCCAAAAAGGGTGTCCTGACACTTGATGGTGGTGCACTTGTTTATGATGGTACCCTGGTACGAGGGAAAATGAATGGTCAGGGGACCATGACCTTTGAAAATGGGGACCAATATACAGGTGATTTCAATAATGGAGCCTTTAATGGAAAAGGAACGTTCCAATCAAAAGATGGCTGGAAATACGAAGGTGATTTTGTAAATGGCCAGGCTGAAGGTCAAGGAAAGTTGACGACAGAGCAAGAAGTTGTCTATGAAGGAACCTTTAAACAAGGCGTTTTCCAACAAAAACAGTAGTCTCCAGATGAGGAGGCTATTTTTAAAAGCAAGAAAGAAAGCGTTTTCTCTGCTCGGATTTGATAAATAGCTATCAACTAGAAAAAACTTTGTGAAATAAAAAAATATTTTTCATAATTTCACAATCATCCAGATAAAACTCTATTGCACAGGTGGGTTGAGAAAAAATTCACAAACTTAGGAAATTTCTTTGTGAAATGCTTATGAAACTGTTTACAAAGTATAAAAAAAGAGTTATAATGAACTTGTGAAAAAATTAACAAAGGATAACATCCTTAATGGCTATGGAGGATAATATGGCTGATAAAAAAACAGTAACACCAGAGGAAAAACAACTTGCTGCTGAAAAGCATGTCGACGGTCTCGTGAAAAAAGCCTTGGTTGCGCTTGATGAAATGCGCAAGTTGAACCAAGAGCAAGTTGACTACATCGTAGCAAAAGCGTCTGTTGCAGCACTTGATGCGCACGGTATCCTTGCACAACACGCAGTTGAAGAAACTGGTCGTGGTGTATTTGAAGATAAGGCGACAAAAAATCTATTTGCCTGTGAACACGTAGTGAACAATATGCGTGGAGTTAAAACAGCTGGAGTTATCGAAGATGATCCAATTACAGGTTTGACGAAGATTGCGGAGCCGGTCGGAGTTATTTGTGGTATCACTCCAACAACAAACCCAACTTCAACAGCGATTTTCAAATCATTGATTGCTTTGAAGACACGTAACCCAATTGTTTTCGCCTTCCACCCATCAGCTCAAGAATCTTCTGCTCATGCTGCACAAATCGTTCGTGATGCAGCCATCGCAGCCGGTGCACCTGAAAACTGTGTTCAATGGATTACAGAGCCATCTATGGAAGCAACTGGGGCACTTATGAACCACGAAGGTGTTGCGACTATCCTCGCAACTGGTGGGAATGCTATGGTTAAAGCTGCATACTCATGTGGAAAACCAGCTCTTGGGGTAGGTGCCGGAAACGTACCTGCTTATGTAGAAAAATCTGCTGACCTTCGTCAAGCTGCTCATGACATCGTTATGTCTAAATCATTTGATAATGGGATGGTCTGTGCATCAGAACAAGCCGTTATCATTGATAAAGAAGTGTATGACGAATTTGTAGAAGAATTCAAATCATACCACACTTACTTTGTAAACAAAAAAGAAAAAGCTCTTCTTGAAGAATTCTGCTTCGGAGCTAAAGCAAATAGCAAAAACTGTGCTGGTGCTAAACTAAACGCAAACATCGTTGGTAAACCAGCTGCATGGATTGCAGAACAAGCAGGATTCAGCGTGCCAGAAGGTACGAACATCTTGGCTGCGGAATGTGCAGAAGTAGGACCAAAAGAACCATTGACTCGTGAAAAATTGTCACCAGTTATCGCTGTATTAAAAGCTGAAGATACAGAAGATGGTCTTACAAAAGCTCGTCAAATGGTTGAATTTAACGGACTCGGTCACTCAGCGGCTATCCATACAAAAGACGAAGCTCTTGCTAAACGCTTTGGTACAGAAATCAAAGCTATGCGTATTATCTGGAACTCTCCATCTACTTTCGGTGGTATCGGTGACGTATACAACGCCTTCATTCCATCCTTGACACTTGGATGTGGTTCATACGGACGTAACTCAGTTGGTGATAACGTTAGCGCTATTAACCTCCTTAACATCAAGAAAGTAGGGAAACGTAGAAATAATATGCAATGGTTTAAAGTTCCTTCAAAAATTTACTTCGAACGCAACTCTATCCAATACCTTCAAACATGTGAAGATATTGAACGCGTTATGATTGTTACAGATAAATCTATCGAAAAACTTGGTTTTGTTCAACGCATTATTGACCAATTGAACAAACGCAGCAACCGTGTAACTGTCCAAGTCTTCTCAGACGTTGAACCAGACCCAGATATTACAACTGTAGAACGTGGTACTGAAGTAATGAGAGCATTTGAACCAGACACAATCATCGCTCTTGGTGGTGGTTCTCCAATGGATGCAGCGAAAGTAATGTGGCTCTTCTACGAACAACCACAAATCGACTTCCGTGACTTGGTTCAAAAATTCATGGACATCCGTAAACGTGCCTTCCGCTTCCCATCACTTGGTAAGAAAGCGAAATACATCGGTATTCCAACAACTTCAGGTACAGGTTCAGAAGTAACACCATTTGCCGTTATCTCTGACAAGAAAAACAACCGCAAATACCCATTGGCTGACTACTCATTGACACCAACTATTGCGATTGTTGACCCTGCTTTGGTTGAGTCAGTTCCAGATTTCATCGCTGCTGATACAGGTATGGACGTCTTGACTCACGCGACTGAAGCTTACACTTCAAACTTTGCTAACGACTACACAGACGGTATCGCCCTTCAAACAATCAAACTTGTCTTTGAATGGTTGGAAAAATCTGTTAAGACAGCTGATCCAGAAGCTCGCGAAAAAATGCACAATGCATCTACAATGGCTGGTATGGCCTTTGCCAATGCCTTCCTTGGTATGAGCCACTCAATGGCCCACAAGATCGGTGCGGTTCACCATACTGTTCACGGACGTACAAACGCTATCTTGCTTCCATACGTTATCCGTTACAATGGTACTCGTCCATCTAAGACGACTACATGGCCTAAATACAACTACTGGAAAGCTGATGAGAAATTCCAAGACATCGCGAAAATGCTTGGCTTGCCTCACTCAACTCCAGAAGAAGCAGTTGAAGCATACGCTAAAGCTGTTTACGAACTTGGTGTTGCAGTAGGTATCAAGATGAACTTCAAGGATCAAGGAATTGATGAAAAAGCTTGGAAAGACAGCTTGCATGAAATTGCTTTGCTTGCTTATGAAGATCAATGTTCACCTGCTAACCCTCGCTTGCCAATGGTAGCTGACATGGAAGAAATCATGGCAGATGCTTACTATGGTTATGCAGAACGTCCAGGACGTCGCAAATAATCGTTTATCAGCCTAGAGACAGGAGAAATCCTGTCTCTTTTTTGTGAACTCAGATAGACCTGGAATTAAGGTTGAGTGTGGAACTGGAGATAATATGCGGACATTATAAAAGATTGTAGGGATATATTTAAAAATTAAAGAATAAGTGAATGAAAAGGAGTGGAAAAGTAGAAAAGCAAGAGAGAAAATCGACGCCCGTACTTGCAATTAAACTCAAATAGTTATATAATAGGTTTGTTGAAAGGTGATTTGTAGTGATTCAAGTTACTCTTTTCACAATAAAATTTTCATGATTTTCATAAGGAGGAAATCACTAATGGTAGTTAAAGTTGGTATTAACGGTTTCGGACGTATCGGTCGTCTTGCTTTCCGCCGTATCCAAAACGTAGAAGGTGTTGAAGTTACTCGCATCAACGACCTTACAGATCCAGTGATGCTTGCACACTTGTTGAAATACGATACAACTCAAGGTCGTTTCGACGGTACTGTAGAAGTTAAAGAAGGCGGATTTGAAGTTAACGGTAAATTCGTGAAAGTTTCTGCTGAACGTGATCCAGAACAAATCGACTGGGCTAACGACGGTGTAGAAATCGTTCTTGAAGCAACTGGTTTCTTTGCTACTAAAGCAGCTGCTGAAAAACACTTGCACGCTGGTGGTGCTAAGAAAGTTGTTATCACTGCTCCTGGTGGATCAGATGTTAAAACAGTTGTATTTAACACTAACCATGACATTCTTGATGGTACTGAAACAGTTATCTCAGGTGCTTCATGTACTACAAACTGTTTGGCTCCAATGGCTAAAGCTCTTCATGACAACTTCGGTATCGTTGAAGGTTTGATGACTACTATCCACGGTTACACTGGTGACCAAATGGTTCTTGATGGACCACACCGTAAAGGTGACCTTCGCCGTGCTCGTGCTGCTGCAGCTAACATCGTTCCTAACTCAACTGGTGCTGCTAAAGCAATCGGTTTGGTTATCCCTGAATTGAACGGTAAATTGGACGGAGCTGCTCAACGTGTTCCTGTTCCAACAGGTTCTGTAACTGAGTTGGTAGCAGTTCTTGATAAGAATGTTACTGTTGATGAAGTAAACGCAGCTATGAAAGCAGCTTCTAACGAATCATACGGTTACACTGAAGATCCAATCGTATCTTCTGATATCGTAGGTATGTCATTCGGTTCATTGTTTGACGCAACTCAAACTAAAGTTCTTGACGTTGACGGTAAACAATTGGTTAAAGTTGTTTCATGGTATGACAACGAAATGTCTTACACTTCACAACTTGTTCGTACTCTTGAATACTTTGCAAAAATCGCTAAATAATTCTTGAGTCGACAAAAAAGCAAGGCTTTCTGGCCTTGCTTTTTTGTATATATAAGAATAGATGATAATGTCATCCATTCTTTTTTAATTCTTTTTCAAAAGTATCCGATAGAGCAGTGAAACTCAATTTTTCTAAGGTGAGTGGATGGGTAAAAGAAAGGCGAAAAGCATGAAGCATAAGCCGACTTGTTTTTGATTTACTATTATAGAGAGGGTCGCCCAAGATAGGATGCTTATGATGAGAAAGGTGAATACGGATCTGATGCGTTCGACCGGTCTTTAGCTTACAACGAACCAGAGAAGTCTTGTTTGGAAATTGCTTTAATCGACTTACCTGTGTTTCAGCATGTTGCCCATTTTTGGGATCCACCACTCGTTTTCTGCGATCGTGTCGATCACGACCGATTTTATCTCGGAAGACAAGTTCTTTACTCTCTACTCGTCCTTCTACGAGTGCCCAGTACTCGCGAGCGATTTCTTTTTTCTCCAACAAGCGATTGAGAATGGGAAGAATAAAAGGGTTCTTAGCAAAAAGCACTAAACCGCTTGTTTCCATATCCAGGCGATGAACGACATAACAGGTTTGGCCGACGTAGGCACTGACATGATTGAGAAGGGCGATTTCGTTTGGTTGATTACCGTGAGTTTTCATACCCTCAGGTTTGTTGACGACAATAAGATGTTGGTCCTGATAAACTTCTTGAACGAGGTCTGGATTTCCCCAAAGTATTTCCTTTTTGGGATAATCTTCCTCGTCAAAAGTCAATTGGCAAATATCCCCTGGTTTTACCATCTCGTTCCAGTGAACTTCTTCGTGGTTAATTAAGATGTTCTTCTTGGTTCTCAAAAAGTGACGGATTTTTCTAGGGATGAGGAGTTGTTCCTCTAGAAATTGTTTGACCGTCATTTGAGGCAGGGATTCGGGTAATGTAAATATGAATTGCATACAGATATTGTAACAAAAAAAGCCCTATTTGGATAGGGAGTAGCTAAATTCTTGAGTTCCCATGGTGAAGATGATAAAATAAACGCATGAAATTAGATAAATTATTTGAGAAGTTTCTTTCTCTCTTTAAAAAAGAAACGAGTGAATCGGCGGAGTCGGATTCTACTAGCATGCGTCGTTCTCGGAACGATAGAAAAAAATTGTCACAAGTAGGACCAATTCGGAAATTTTGGCGTCGTTATCATCTGACAAAGATTGTCATTATTTTAGGGTTAAGTGCAGGTTTGCTAGTAGGAACCTACCTATTTGCGATAGCCAAGTCTACCAATGTCAATGACTTACAAAATGCCTTGAAAATGCGAACTCTGATTTTTGACCGCGAAGAAAAAGAGGCTGGCGCCCTATCCGGTCAAAAGGGAACTTATGTTGAGCTGACAGATATAAGTAAAGACTTGCAGAATGCTGTCGTCGCGACAGAGGACCGTTCCTTCTATAAAAATGACGGGATTAACTACGGTCGTTTCATCCTAGCTATTGTCACAGCAGGTCGTTCTGGAGGTGGTTCTACCATCACCCAACAGTTGGCGAAAAATGCTTATCTGTCTCAGGACCAAACCGTTGAACGGAAGGCCAAGGAGTTTTTCCTTGCCTTAGAGTTGACAAAGAAATACAGCAAGGAGCAAATCCTTACTATGTACCTCAATAACGCCTACTTTGGAAATGGAGTGTGGGGTGTTGAAGATGCAAGTAAGAAATATTTTGGTGTATCGGCTTCACAACTAACGCTTGATCAGGCGGCGACTCTAGCAGGGATGCTCAAGGGACCAGAATTGTATAATCCATTAAATTCTGTTGAAACTTCAACCAACCGTAGGGATACTGTTTTGCAAAATATGGTTGTAGCAGGTTATATTGATAAAAATCAAGAGACCGAAGCAGCTGGAGCAGATATGGCTTCTCAACTGCAAGATAAGTATGAAGGGAAGATTTCGGATTATCGTTACCCGTCCTATTTTGATGCAGTTGTCAACGAAGCCGTCTCCAAGTACAATTTAACAGAAGAAGAAATTGTCAACAACGGCTATCGAATCTATACAGAACTTGACCAAAACTACCAAGCCAATATGCAGGTTGTTTACGAAAATACCTCACTATTTCCAAAGGCAGAAGACGGAACACATGCCGAATCAGGTAGTGTCGCTTTAGAGCCTAAAACAGGTGGGGTGCGTAGCGTTGTTGGCAGCGTAGCTGGCGATGACAAACCGGGCTTCCGCAATTTCAACTATGCTACTCAGTCTAAGCGTAGCCCAGGCTCAACTATCAAACCTTTAGTGGTTTATACGCCTGCAGTAGAAGCAGGATGGGCCTTAAACAAGCAACTGGATAATCATACGATGCAGTACGATAGTTATCAAGTGGACAATTATGCGGGCATTAAGACATCTCCAGAAGTACCTATGTATCAGGCTTTGGCTGAATCACTCAATTTACCGGCAGTTGCGACTGTAAATGCATTAGGTATTGACAAAGCTTTTGACGCTGGGGAGAGATTTGGCCTGAATATGGAAAATGTTGATCGAGTTCTTGGAGTCGCTCTCGGTGGAGGCGTAGAGACGAATCCCCTCCAGATGGCGCAAGCCTATGCAGCCTTTGCTAATGAAGGTCTGATGCCTGAAGCGCATTTTATCACTCGTATTGAAAATGCCAGTGGCCAGGTCATCAAGAGTCATAAAAATTCCCAAAAACGAGTGATTGATAAGTCGGTAGCCGATAAAATGACCAGCATGATGCTAGGAACATTTACCAATGGTACAGGAATTAGTTCGTCGCCAACAGATTATGTTATGGCTGGAAAGACAGGTACTACTGAGGCTGCTTTTAATTCAGTATATACTAGTGACCAGTGGGTGATTGGCTATACTCCAGATGTGGTAATTACCCACTGGCTCGGTTTCCCGACGACGGATGAAAACCATTATCTGGCAGGTTCGACATCAAATGGAGCAGCCCACGTCTTTAGAAGTATGGCTAATACCATTTTGCCTTACACTCCAGGTAGCACTTTTACAGTTGAGAATGCTTATAAACAAAATGGGATTGAACCAGAAAATACTAAAAAACAAGCTATTGAAAATGAGGCAAACCAGTCGGAGGATCCGATAGCGGATATTCGTAGTCGTGCACAAAATCTTGTAGATGAAGCGGGACGTGCGATTTCAGAAGCTAAGATAAAAGAAAAAGCCCAGACAATATGGGACTCATTCCTTAATCTATTTCGTTAAGAGGCTTGTCAAAGCCTAGGTTTCTTGTTATAATAGACAAGATGGAGGCGTTATGGCACTAAAAAAAGCAAGCCTAGCTTGTGCAGTTTGCGGTTCAAGGAATTACTCAATCAAAATTAGTGGGAACCCCAAGCCAACACGACTAGAAGTAAATAAATTTTGTAAACATTGTGGAAAATATACGACACATAGAGAAACGAGATAGGAGAGAACGATGGGTTTTATTAAGGATATTTTTAAACTTCTTAAAGAAACAACTTGGCCAACTCGCAAAGAAAGCTGGAGAGATTTTCGCTCTATTATGGAATATACAGCCTTCTTTGTGGTCATCATTTACATTTTTGACCAGTTGATTGTTTCAGGTTTGATTCGATTTATTAACATTTTTTAGAAGAAAAGTGGAGAACTTCTGCTAGCTTTCTCCTATATATGTATGAAAGGAAATATCATGGATAGTTTTGACAAGGGATGGTTTGTTCTACAAACTTATTCTGGCTATGAAAATAAGGTAAAAGAAAATCTATTGCAACGTGCACAAACATATAACATGTTGGATAATATTCTACGTGTTGAGATTCCAACACAAACTGTGCAAGTTGAGAAAAATGGAAAGAAAAAAGAAATTGAAGAGAATCGCTTTCCAGGTTATGTCCTTGTAGAAATGGTCATGACAGATGAAGCATGGTTCGTCGTTCGAAACACACCGAACGTAACAGGATTCGTCGGATCCCACGGCAACAGATCAAAACCAACTCCGCTATTGGAACAAGAAATTCGTGATATTCTGGTTTCAATGGGACAAACTGTTCAAGAGTTTGATATTGATGTTGAAGTTGGTCAGACAGTCCGCATCATTGATGGCGCTTTTGCAGACTACACAGGTAAAATTACTGAAATTGATAACAACAAAGTGAAGATGATTATCTCTATGTTTGGTAATGATACGATTGCAGAAGTAAACCTAAACCAAATTGCAGAATTATAATCCCAGAGAGGCCTTGCCTCTCTTTTTATGTGCCGTTGAGAGAGAAAGAAGTATAGAATAGAGGAAATAGATTCATGGGTTCGTGCATTTTGCTAAACTAAATGCAGAAAGGAGAGGCCTATGAATCTGAAAGAACTATACGAAGAAACGAAGGGGATTGTCCATAAGTGTCGCAAAGATTATCATCTACATCTGTGGGAGAAAGAGGACTGGGACCAGGAGGGCATGATGTGCCTCTATGAACTGGTCAGTAGCCATCCAGAGTTGCTAGAGGGTGAGCGCCATCGACTATATGTCTGCTTTAAAACAAAATTTAGAAATCGCATCCTGGATAATATTCGAAAACAGGAAAGCCATAAGCGCCGTTTCAACAAAGAACCCTATGAAGAGGTGAGTGAGATTAGCCATCGCCTAGGAGAAAAAGGACTCAGACTGGATGATTATTATCTCTTTCACGAACTTCTAAAGACTTACAAATCCAAGCAAAGTGAGGAGAAACAAGAGTTAGTGGACCGTCTCATGGGAGGGGAAGTCTTCAGAGGACGTAAAGCTCTTCTAAGAGAACTTTCCCTTATTTTTTCAGAATTTCGATAAAGAGGAAAAAAGCTCTTGACAAAGTAGGAAAAGTAGGTATAATAGAAAGAGTTGAAAAGCTCAAGGTCCGTTGGTCAAGGGGTTAAGACACCGCCTTTTCA
>NZ_NCUG01000010.1:0-18339 GCF_002096275.1 Streptococcus oralis subsp. tigurinus
CGAAACAACACAGCTCTAAAACTGTTCTTTCAACCATCTATCAAATCCATCGGTTTTGGAACCATTCGAAACAACACAGCTCTAAAACGCCACTGGATCGATAACTACATCGTCTGGAGTTTTGGAACCATTCGAAACAACACAGCTCTAAAACTTTTGGAAACAGTTGGTTTTTCAAACTTAAGTTTTGGAACCATTCGAAACAACACAGCTCTAAAACTTTGGTCGTGATACGGTCACGCACCATGTCGTTTTGGAACCATTCGAAACAACACAGCTCTAAAACACCAGCTCCCTCATTTTCTTTTCAGATTGAGTTTTGGAACCATTCGAAACAACACAGCTCTAAAACGCTAGGTCTTTTATTGACAAAGTTTTGAATGTTTTGGAACCATTCGAAACAACACAGCTCTAAAACACTGCACTGCGAGAGCAATTCTCTTCTATCGTTTTGGAACCATTCGAAACAACACAGCTCTAAAACGCTAGGTCTTTTATTGACAAAGTTTTGAATGTTTTGGAACCATTCGAAACAACACAGCTCTAAAACACTGCACTGCGAGAGCAATTCTCTTCTATCGTTTTGGAACCATTCGAAACAACACAGCTCTAAAACTCCATACTTGGGAAGTATTCAAAGTCTGCTGTTTTGGAACCATTCGAAACAACACAGCTCTAAAACTGGCCATAGTGAATAAGCATCGCAACATTAGTTTTGGAACCATTCGAAACAACACAGCTCTAAAACTTAGACCAGTTGTTAAGCGTCTCTTGATCAGTTTTGGAACCATTCGAAACAACACAGCTCTAAAACGCATAAGCGGCAGCTCCTAATTTAGCTACTGTTTTGGAACCATTCGAAACAACACAGCTCTAAAACTAGAGTAAGTAAGAAGTTTTAAGATTTGGTGTTTTGGAACCATTCGAAACAACACAGCTCTAAAACAGATACCCTTAAACTCAATTGAATCTCAGAGTTTTGGAACCATTCGAAACAACACAGCTCTAAAACTTTACAATTTGCTTGATACTACCCGAACTTGTTTTGGAACCATTCGAAACAACACAGCTCTAAAACCTCGCTCCATCGATTTTGGAAATCTTAAAAGTTTTGGAACCATTCGAAACAACACAGCTCTAAAACTCCTGTCGATATAAGCAAATGCATCCTTTTGTTTTGGAACCATTCGAAACAACACAGCTCTAAAACTGAGTTTGACTTGGTTTGTTCTCTTCTGCTGTTTTGGAACCATTCGAAACAACACAGCTCTAAAACAGTACAGTTAGAAAGTATAGACCGAGAGATGTTTTGGAACCATTCGAAACAACACAGCTCTAAAACGTGTGACCTTTACAAAAGGTGTTGAGGGAAGTTTTGGAACCATTCGAAACAACACAGCTCTAAAACTTGTCATTACTGAGGAAAATTACACCTATTGTTTTGGAACCATTCGAAACAACACAGCTCTAAAACAATATAGAGGTACATCATGTTCTAAACACAGTTTTGGAACCATTCGAAACAACACAGCTCTAAAACAAGAAGTTGGGTTCAAATACTGTCTAATCAGTTTTGGAACCATTCGAAACAACACAGCTCTAAAACCTCGTAGAAAAATTTTTCTCACGAAATTTCGTAATCGCGCCATTCGTCCCAGCCAGACTTCAGCTCGTTAGGTTCCAATTGTTACTCTTATTATACCATATTTTCAGGGTTCAAGAAATAGTCTTGATCCATCACATACTGCGGAAAATCATAGACTTTTCGAGGTTCGACAAATAAAACCCTTAGTTGATTGAGTTGGATATACTCTATCAGATTTACCAACTCATCCTTTGATAGATAGGCGATCGCATTGATGAAAACAAGGAGTTTCTTTTTGGAAAGATATTTAAAAACTTGGACAATTTCTAGCATCTTTTCAAAAGGTGTATCACTCAGAGTTTCAACTTTGACCCCTAGCGCATCGATTAACTCCAGAATGGTGATTTCGTCGTATTCTAGGTCCAATTCGTTTTCTAAACACTCAAATGCCAGCAATTCTGTTATCGTAGCTACCAGCTTTTCAATCATGGATTTTACTTCTGGTTTGTCATTGAGTTGATTTTCAAGATCAGCATGTATCAGCTTGAGCATGGCAGGTGAGTTGAGATTATATCCTAAGACATCCGTTATCAGTAGCAACTCTGATTCTTTCAGAGCTTTCAGACGTGTGTCAAATAATTTCAGTTCCCCTTCATCTGAATATTGGTAGAACTGTTTGACGATAGTTGAAAAGGTAAACTGGTCTTCTAACACTAAAAAGGTTGCATTCTCAATTGTTAATGGTTCATCCAATAATGGGAAATTAATCTTCATCTCTAGGCTCCTCTCCTAGAAAAACTAAACGTGCGTCGGAGTTTGCTACGCTGGTATTTCGCTCGCCATTTAAGTAAATCATGCGAGAAAACTGCTTTTCTGTAACGGTTAAGAGAGTAATACTCCCTTTTTTAGGATTATGAGTCTTAAGACGTTCAATCATGGCGTTATTAGCAGAGTTGTTGAGCAAGAGCTTGCTATAGATGGAGAATTGGTGCATGATAAATCCCTCATCTATGAGGAACTTCCGAAATTTCCGATAGGCCTTACGTTCCTCTACGGTATCAACTGGCATATCAAACATTAAAATCATACGCATATATCGATAACTCATATCCTAAACTCAGGAACTCCTTTCTCGGGTTGATTGAGAGCTTGAATGACTTTCTTAGTATAGTCGCTGACGATATTGGACAGATACATATCTTTGCCATTGTAGTGGAAGGTATCTGAGAAAATAGTGAAAAGTTCTCGTTTGATTTTGACAAAAGAACTGTTTCGATTTTCATAGACGATTCTGTCAATAATCGGACGGAAAGGCTCCATAATATCGCTAGCTAGGTTGAATTGATTAAACTGATTAGCATGTTTCAAGCCAAACTGGGTCATACAGCCAGACAAAACAATCTCACGCGCAAACATACTCAAAATCAAGGTGTAACCGTAGTCTAAGGCAGCGTTGATATCACTATCTTGTTCACGGCTAAAATCATTTCCAAACAAGGTATTGAAATAAATCCGAGCAGCATGCCCTTCACGATTACTAGGATCAAATAGATCCAACCCCTGATAGAGATCAATGACGGACTGACTCTTTTCCAGAAAACCACAACTCCCCAGATAAAAAGCCTGATTGAGAATCTTTTGTGCAATGATGGTTGTCCAGATTTCCGCCTTTATATCTTCATTCCAAGCAATTTGCCGAGAGAGTTGTAAACTGGAATCGTGCCGACCGTAGTAAGGCATTAAATATGCTGTCGGCAAGCGTTTATCATCACAAAAGATGACCAGAATATTTTCATCCACCAAGCGTTTGATTAGCATAGTGGAGAGAACGATATCCGTCGTCTCCAAAAGTAGGATGTCCACCTCGGACAGGTGAATCAACTCTGTCCGAGAGACATCTTTAAAAATCAAGTGATTGTTCTTGTAAGAGAGCTTAGAGTGTGTATTGACAACAACGGTTCTCCATCCCATTAGTCTTCTCCTAGTTTGCTCAAGTCAATCCGAGTCTCGTAGAGACCAGTGATGGATTGGTGGATGAGGGTGGCATCAAGCATTTTTCTATCCGGCTTTGGACGCATTCTTGGTACTGTGTATTTATCATTAAAGAAATTAATGATATCTTTTGGAGCACCACTCTTTACAAAACTAAACATTTTTATAAAATTATCATAATAATAACGAATTGTCTCCTCGTTATTGTCAATTTGTTTGATCGGTCTTTCATTATATCCATTAATGAGAGTTTGCAATGACTTAGTTTCACCTAACATTTTTTGTGAATAATTTGATAAACGATCCGCAATATTATCAAACTCATTCTGATGAGTCTGTATAAAATTTTGGCTTTCCTTTATTGCGCTTTCAGATTTTAAATCCATCAAATTCGATTTAGTCAAAAGTCGCTTCATATGGAAAAATAATTCATTTTGAGTTTTTGTTAATTTAAATTGGGTAACTTTATGAAGGTTTGACTTGCTTTCAAATAGCATCCTTGTTCCATCAATTTTCTGCATTAGTGAATATTTTGAAATTCTATAGAAGGCTAGAACACGGTTTAGATCATTCTTTTTAAGAAAACCTTCTTCTGAAACATTATTTAAGAATTGAAATGGATTATTATTAAATTTTTCATAATCAATTATAAAAATGTCATGGAATTCTTTTACAGTTTCTATTTTACCTTTCTTTTCATTAAATCGTTCTGCAATTATGATAATAGATAAGGCAGAATTCATTGGTCCATAACCTCCGTATATGGAGGTATCTAAAGAAGAAACTTTTGTTTTTAGTGGATAGCGATTATTAGCAGCAATTTGTTTATTCAATTTTCCAACAGGATTTTGATTATAAAATGCTCCTTTTTTAATCATTGTTCGTTTGACAAAGTTGATTTGAGAGTTGTAGATGACATCTTTTACGATTGGCAAATCCCTATTACAATCCCAAATATCTTTACTAACTTTGGAATCTGGATTATTAAAGAATCTCATGATGTTAGAATAGAGATGCTTTCTTAACGTTGCTTTATTCTCCTCATGCCGATTAAAGTGAGCATGGTGGCCATATATTAACTCAGGAGCTAATTTGGGATAGGCTTTAAGAAGAGTTTGTCCTACAACAACAGCTAGATAAGCATCGTGAGCATGGTGATAATCATTCAATTCACGTATTTTGGCAATATGAAAGGTGTTTCTAAAATTGGTAACTAGTTGAGATTTTAAAGTAATGATTTTGGTGTCTGAAAAACGATTGTCTAGTATGCGAGCAACATGCTTTATAATTTGTCGTGTTTCGACTAATTGACGTTCAATAAAGCCAGCTTTCATGCTCTCGGTCAGAACACCATCAGGAGTTCGTTCACTAGTAGTTAATCTTTGATATTTCGTTTGAGAAATTAGCTTGGCATTATATAATTTCTCCCAGAAAGGTTTCATATTAGCAACCGTCTCTTTGTCTGGTATATTATTCAACTTTCTTTGATTGTTTTCCCTATGCGTTAATACTTTATTATCAATCGAATCAATTGGTAAAAAACTATAGGGGATAATATGGTCGACTTCGTATTGATCTAGCTGGTCTCGGTATAAGGGAGTAGGACTTCCAGTTTTATCTAAGGAATACATGTCCTTCCCATTTTGAAGATAATATAAATATAATTTTTCAGATTGTAGTTGTTCATCTGAATGAGGAACTTTTCCACTTTCTAATACACTATCTTCAATATTTTTTAATGCAGACTCTAATTTAGATTTACGAGTTTTTGCCTTTTTTTGCCCCTCTTCGGTGGTCATATTTTCACGAGCCATTTCAATGATGATATTTTGGGGTGGATATCCTATAATCTGAACCAGCTCATCAACAATTTTAATACTATTCAAGATTCCTCGTTTGATAGCAGGACTACCAGCCAAATTTTTAATTTCTTCAAATACATCATCTTCAACAGTTGATTTAGATTGAATGGCTTTGATAGCAGAATCAAAGGATAAAGTGGTATCAGATATTAGCTGAGTTAAATTACGATTTTCATCATCATTTCGAAGGAACTGCATTAAATTAAAACCAGTATCCTCGTCTCGGATGCCTAATAATAACTTACCTGAATAACGTCCCCAGCCAGTATAGCGTAATTTCGAGAGTTGATTAATTTTCTCTTCATTTAAAAATTCAAGATGCCCAAAATATTTTGTAAGGTAGTTTTTAATAGATTTTTTATCATCAAAAACGGTAATAACTTTGATAATCTCTTCTAACTCTTTTTGATAGATTTCAGAATCTAGCAATTCTTCTGAAAAAATGGTTTTTAAATCATTATATGTTTTTAAAGTAGAATTAAGAGATTTTCCTTTTTCAATACCCGAAACAATTTCAACCGCTTGTAAATTTGTGAAATTCTCCAAGTAAGAAAGAAGCATTGCAGAACTAACACGTTTACTATTCGTTTTAAATAAATTATTGATTATTTCTTGTCGGAGCTCAGAATTGAAAAAGTGAATTTTCCCATATTTGTCTTTATACTTGACCCGAGTTAATTCATTTTGGAGCATGACTTCTTCATAGATTAAACTACGTTTTGGTAAAACTTTTTCATTTAAGAGAATAATATCATTTCCTATTAGATTGATGATGAATGCATCTCTAGTTTCATCCATATTTATCAGTTTATGATAGTTCCAAGGACGTATTTTACCATTTCTAGTATCTTCATCATTATCATCTAAAACATCTTGGCTAGTCGTTCGTTTAATCCAAGCAAATCTACTATTATTTCCTTTTGCCAGAGGACCAACATAATAAGGGATTTTAAATGTCAAGATAGATAGTAATTTATCTTTGTTTTCTAGTAGAAAAGGATAATCTCTTCCTTGTCTTTCTATAATCTTTTCTAGTTCATAAGCGTGAATTTGATTAGGAATTGCTCCATTATCAGTTGTACGGAGTTTTCTTAAAAATGTTCCATCTGATATTTTATTAAGAAAACATTCTGCCCCTTCAATACCAGTTATTTTCCCACTGATATAGTCATAAAAATTTTGTTGTATTGTTTTTTGTTTCTGTGGATTAGTTAATACCATCTTATTAGATATATATCCAACATATCCCTTTGTTTCTTTATCTACATCAAATCCAGTTGGTGTTTTTCTGCCAAAAATATCTAAATAATCTTGTTCAGATAGATTTTGTTTGACAAAAGATTTGAAACGTTGCAAATCTTTACGGTGTTCCTCGTATCGCTCGACCATAGTAGCAGAAAAGCGAGCATGAGTTGCTCCAGTGTAGGTTAGCATACTAGATAGGAGTATCGTATCACGTAAAATTTTTAGTTTAGCAAATACATCGGAAAAGTCTTCTTCTAATGCACCAAGAAGATTTTCTAGATTTTCATCATAGTTTTCTTTGGAGAAATTAAGATCAGGTTCTTCCTCTAATTCAAAACAATCTTTAAATTTCGTTTTTAAACCAAATAGCAACTGCAATAGTTGTTTGAAAATACTCTTATCTTTTTTTAGAAGCTCTTGTTGGAAATAGGATAGTATTTGTTTAACTTTTTCTTGTCTGTTCTCGCTTGACTTAAATATAGCTGCTATGGTTTTAGATTCATCAGAAATTTCCAAATCAAAAGCGTCTTGACAAGATTCAATGAAATCAATCCAAGAGTTTTGCATATTGATATTGTTAGGGTCAATTTTACCTAATGTTAGAAAGTGGCCTCTATATTTTAAAATGTGAGATAAGGCCATATATACTTCACGAATATCAGCAACGGGAGAATTTTTATCTGCATCAGCTAAGTGTTTTCGTAAATGATAAATCGTAGGGTACTTCTTGTGATAGGCAGTTTCTAATTCTTTATTACCAAAAAATGGCTGTTTTATTTGTATGTCCTCACTCTTATCACCAAGCACTCTAAAACTTTCGTCTAATCTACGATAAAAATTTTTATCGATTTTTTCAATCTCTTTTTGAAAAATATCTCGTAAATACGCTATTCTATGATTCCTTCTATCAATTCTACGCCGATTAACACGAAATACTCGAGTTCCTTGAGCTGATTGGGCAGGCACAAAGGTGGTAGATCCGATTAAATTCTTCTTTATTTTTTCTTTTTCTGTATTGCCTAAAACTTTAAATTTAAAAGCAGGCACTCGATAATCTTCAGTCACAACGGCATAACCGACGGATGATACACCTATATCTAAGCCGATTGAATAATTTTTATTAAATTTTGCCATAAAACTACTCCTTATCTTGATTTTTGATTTTATTTTTTGTATAATATCTGTGTTGGAACTATTCGAAACAACACAGCCAAAAGATTTTTCTTTTGAGTTAAAATATGGTTATCCATAATCAATTATGCGCGCCGATTCGGTGCTTTTTATTTTATTATACTAACTCATTGTACTCCTATTTTTATAAAAAAACAAATAATATCATAGCGCTTTCATGAAGTTTGAGACCGTTTCGATGGAGTTTATAAGTAAGTGAACTGAGAAATACGGATTCCTTTTTAAGTAGATGTTCTAAAGAATAGCAATATAAAATAAAAAGAACTGGGATAATTAACTATCCTAGCTCTTTTTTATATGTAATATTCTTCTATTCCCCCTCAGATAACTCTTTTCCAAGCTGGATGAGGTAGTCTTTCAAGTCGTCTTTGACTTGGGGGTGTCTTAGTGCGTAATCAATAGATGTTTTCATAAAGCCAAACTTGTCTCCAACATCGTAACGAGCACCCTTGAACTCACGAGCAAATACACGTTGTGTTTTATTGAGGGTGTCGATTGCATCTGTAAGCTGAATTTCATTTCCTGCACCTGGTTTTTGGTGTTCCAAGATTTGGAAAATTTCAGGTGTGAGGAGGTAGCGGCCAATAATAGCAAGGTCGCTAGGAGCATCCTCTGGAGCTGGTTTTTCAACAAAGGTTTCAACACTGTAAAGGCCGTCTTTTCCTTCGCCTTGCGGAGCAATAACCCCATAAGCAGATACTTCGTCATGAGGGACTGGCATAACAGCGATAGTGGACGCGTGTGTACGCTCGTAGTCATCCATGAGTTGTTTGGTGAGCGGAACAGCTTTTTCGTTGGTGATATCCATCAAGTCATCACCAAGCATAACGATAAAGGGTTCATTTCCAACGAAAGCCTTGGCTTGCAAAACAGCATCTCCGAGACCACGTGGATGCGTTTGGCGGATAAAATGCAGGCGCATGCCAGTTGTTTCATCAACTAGCTTCAAAAGATCTGTTTTCCCTTTTTCTTTGAGGTTGTATTCCAATTCGAAGTTTGAGTCGAAGTGGTCCTCAATGGAACGTTTTGACTTACCAGTCACAACCAAAATGTCTTCGATACCAGATTTGAGGGCTTCTTCAACGATAAACTGGATAGTTGGCTTGTCCACGATTGGCAACATTTCCTTGGCCAAAGCCTTAGTTGCTGGGAGGAAACGAGTTCCCAATCCAGCGGCAGGGATGACTGCTTTTCTGACTTTTTGTTTCATAAATGTTCCTTTCTATAAAGGTCTACGACCATTCGTTTTCTGCTTTAAATTCATTGTTCATGATGTCACTGATGGCTTCTTTGATATTGATACCTTCATAGATAACTCGGTAGATGGCCTGCGTGATTGGCATGTAAACACCCAATTCCTGAGCCAGTTCATAAGCCGCTCGAGTCGTTGAAATGCCTTCAATGACCATACCCATATTAGCCTCAATGTCTGCGAGGGATTCTCCACGACCGAGAGCATTACCGGCCCTCCAGTTACGAGAGTGGACAGATGTTCCCGTTACAATCAAATCCCCAACTCCAGAAAGACCGCTATAAGTTAGAGGATTAGCTCCAAGAGCGACTCCTAGACGGGTGATTTCTGCCAAGCCACGGGCAATGATAGCCGCCTTGGCATTGTCGCCAAACCCTAGTCCATGTAGTGCCCCAGCGCCAACTGCAATGATGTTTTTGAGAGCACCAGCGGTTTCAACCCCGATAACATCCGTATTAGTATAGAGACGGAAGTAGTGATTGCTAAAGAGATTTTGAACGTACTGGGCAGTTTCGAGGTCTTTAGAGGCTGCTGTAATCAAGGTAATATCCCGTACAATAGTTTCCTCAGCATGGCTCGGCCCTGAAACAACGACGATATCACTGCGAAGGTCAGCTGGGATTTCCTCCTCAAGAATGGTTGATAGACGTTTGTGGCTATCTGGTTCCAATCCTTTGGAGGCATGCATGATGACAACCTTGTGATCAAGCACCTTTGCTACTTGTTGGGCAACCAGTCTCGTTACTTTTGTTGGGACCACAAATAAAACAGCATCCACATCCTTTAGTGTTTCTTCCAAGTCATGATAGGCTTTGATCTTTTCGTCGAGTAGGATATCTTTGAAGTAGCGTTTGTTTGTATGTTGGTTATTGATTTCATCAATTTGGTCAGAAATATTTCCCCAAATTCGAACCTCGTGTCCATTGTCGTTTAGGACCTGCGAAAGGGCGGTCCCCCAAGAACCAGGACCCAAGACAGCGATGGTTTGTTTCTTCATCTTTTCCTCCTTGTAAGAGTTCTTCCTTTCATTTTACCATAAAAAGCCTTTTCATGCATCACCTGTATATGAAAGCGCACTAATTTATAATAAGGAGACTTCTTTGACAAGATTCCTCTTTTTTGCTAGAATAGCATCAATATGAACGAATGAGAAGGAGCTGACGCAGGATGTCGCTCCCTTTATCTATTTTATTAGGAGGAAATATGCTCATTAAAAAAATAAAAACCTATAAATGGCAAGCCTTGGCATCCTTAATGATGACAGGCTTGATGGTTGCGAGTTCGCTCTTGCAACCGCGCTATTTGCAAGAGGTGTTAGAGGCTTTGTTGGCCGGGCAAAATGAGGCTATTTATAGTATTGGCGCTTGGCTGATAGGAGTAGCCCTAGTCGGTCTGGTTGCAGGTGGGGTCAATGTAACGCTTGCAGCCTACATTGCTCAAGGAGTGTCTTCGGACCTTCGGGAAGACGCTTTTCGCAAGATCCAGACTTTTTCTTATGCCAATATCGAGCAGTTTAATGCGGGTAACCTTGTCGTCCGTATGACCAATGATATCAACCAAATTCAGAACGTGGTGATGATGGCTTTTCAAATCCTCTTCCGTCTCCCTCTTCTTTTTATTGGTTCCTTTATTTTGGCGGTTCACACTCTCCCGTCACTTTGGTGGGTGATTGTCCTCATGGTGCTCCTAATCTTTGCACTTACAGCCATCATGATGGGGATGATGGGGCCACGATTTGCTAAGTTTCAAGCCCTTCTTGAACGGATCAATGCTATCGCTAAGGAAAATCTACGTGGTGTGCGCGTGGTCAAATCCTTTGTACAGGAAAAAGCACAATTTGACAAATTTACTGAGGTTTCAGATGAACTTCTCGGGCAAAATCTTTATATCGGTTATGCCTTCTCAGTTATAGAACCTGTTATGATGCTAGTCGGCTATGGAGCGGTCTTCCTCTCTATCTGGTTGGTGGCAGGCATGGCTCAGTCAGATCCATCTGTTGTGGGCTCTATTGCTTCCTTTATCAACTATCTCAGCCAGATTATCTTTACCATCATCATGGTTGGATTTTTAGGAAATTCTGTCAGCCGTGCCATGATTTCCTTGCGTCGTGTCCGCGAAATTCTAGATACCGAGCCAGCGATGACCTTTAAAGATCTCCCAGATGAGGAGTTAGAAGGAAGTCTCTCTTTTGAAAATGTAACCTTCACCTATCCCAATGACGATGAGCCTATGCTGAAGAATGTAACCTTTGAAATTGCGCCTGATCAGATGATCGGTGTGGTTGGGGCTACTGGAGCAGGGAAGTCCACTCTAGCTCAGTTAATTCCACGACTTTTTGATCCACAGGAGGGATCTATCAAGATTGGTGGCAAGGATATTCGAGACGTCAGCGAGGGAACCTTGCGTAAAACAGTTTCCATCGTCTTGCAACGTGCTATTCTCTTTAGTGGGACAATTGCAGATAATCTTCGTCAAGGAAAAGGCAATGCCAGCGTGTCAGAAATGGAACGTGCAGCACGAATCGCCCAAGCCAGCGAATTTATCGGACGCATGGAAAACAAATTTGAGAGTCAGGTCGAAGAACGTGGCACCAACTTTTCTGGTGGACAAAAACAACGGATGTCGATTGCCCGTGGGATTGTCAGCAATCCC
Organism: Streptococcus oralis subsp. tigurinus; assembly: GCF_002096275.1. Lineage (GTDB taxonomy): Bacteria > Bacillota > Bacilli > Lactobacillales > Streptococcaceae > Streptococcus > Streptococcus oralis_CN. Next base: position 11,780 of record NZ_NCUG01000010.1, read on the forward strand.
CGTATCCTGATTTTTGACGATTCGACTTCAGCCCTAGATGCAAAGTCAGAAAGACTCGTACAGGAGGCTTTGAACAAAGATTTGAAAGGGACAACAACCATTATCATCGCTCAAAAAATCAGTTCAGTCGTCCATGCAGACAAGATTTTGGTCTTGGACCAAGGGCGATTGATTGGTCAAGGAACACATGCAGACTTGGTAGCTAGCAATGCTGTCTACCGCGAAATCTACGAAACACAAAAGGGAAAGGAGGAATAAAATGAAAACCGTTCGATTTTTCTGGAATTATTTTAAAGTTTACAAGTTCTCCTTTGTCATTGTGATTCTGATGGTTGCAGTTGCGACGATTGCCCAAGCCCTCTTTCCAGTTTTTTCAGGTCAAGCAGTAACAGAGCTCGCTAACCTAGTTCTGGCTTATCAAAATGGAACTTCCGAACTAGCCTGGCAGAGTTTATCAGCTCTGATGCTGAATCTAGCTCTGGTTGTCCTCGCCCTAGTAGTATCCAGTTTGATTTACATGACCTTTATGACTCGTGTGATTGCTGAGTCAACAAATGAGATGCGTAAGGGCCTCTTTGGCAAACTTTCTCGTTTGACGGTTTCTTTCTTTGACCGCCATCAGGATGGCGACATCCTTTCTCGCTTCACGAGTGACTTGGACAACATCCTTCAAGCCTTCAATGAAAGCCTAGTTCAGGTTATGAGCAATATTGCTCTTTACATCGGTTTGATTTTTGTCATGTTTTCAAAAAATGTGACGCTAGCCCTGATAACAGTAGCCAGCACTCCAGTGGCCTTTCTCATGCTGGTCTTCATCGTGAAAATGGCCCGCAAGTACACCAATCTCCAGCAAAAAGAGGTTGGAAAACTCAACGCCTACATGGACGAGAGTATTTCTGGGCAGAAAGCTGTTATCGTACAAGGAATTCAAGATGACATCGTAGCAGGCTTTGTGGAGCAAAATGAGCGCGTGCGTAAGGCAACCTTTAAAGGGAGAATGTTCTCAGGAATCCTCTTTCCTGTTATGAATGGGATGAGCTTGGTTAATACGGCTATCGTCATTTTTGCAGGTTCGGCTGTCTTGCTGAACGATCCAAGTATCGAAACAACGACAGCCCTAGGTTTGATTGTCATGTTTACCCAATTTTCTCAGCAGTACTACCAGCCGATTATCCAGGTGGCTGCGAGTTGGGGGAGCCTCCAGTTGGCCTTTACTGGGGCCGATCGTATCCAAGAAATGTTCGATGCAGAAGAAGAGATTCGCCCGCAAAATGCACCAGCCTTTACGGAATTACGAGAAGGCGTTGAAATCAGTCACATTGATTTCTCCTATGTGCCAGACAAGCCGATTTTAAAAGATGTCAGCATTTCAGCTCCTAAGGGGCAGATGGTAGCAGTTGTCGGCCCGACTGGTTCAGGGAAGACGACCATCATGAACCTCATCAATCGTTTCTACGATGTAGATGCAGGTAGCATTTCCTTTGATGGAAAAGACATCCGTGACTATGACTTGGATAGCCTGCGGAGCAAGGTCGGGATTGTCCTGCAGGATTCGGTCTTATTTAGTGGAACGATTCGTGACAATATCCGATTTGGTGTGCCAGATGCCAGTCAGGAAATGGTCGAAGCAGCTGCCAAGGCAACTCATATTCATGACTACATCGAAAGCTTGCCTGATAAGTATGATACCCTTATTGATGATGAGCAAAATATCTTCTCGACTGGGCAGAAACAATTGATTTCCATCGCTCGAACCTTGATGACAGATCCTCAAGTCCTAATCTTAGATGAAGCGACTTCCAATGTCGATACCGTAACAGAAAGCAAAATCCAGCATGCTATGGAGGCAGTTGTAGCAGGACGAACCAGTTTTGTCATTGCCCATCGTCTCAAGACCATCCTCAATGCCGATCAGATTATTGTCCTCAAAGATGGAGAGGTCATTGAACGTGGAAATCATCACGAGTTGCTCAAACTTGGCGGTTTCTACTCAGAACTGTATCACAATCAATTTGTCTTCGAATAAAAAAGAAGTTGTCCTCTTGGGCAGCTTTTTCTTGTCCATAAAAAATACTTATCACGGTCTTTAAAAAAACATATTAGACAGGAAAGGGTTGGAGTGATAAGATAAGACTGTCGCAAGAAAATCGAAAGGAGACACATCATGGCTAGAACGGTTGTAGGAGTTGCTGCAAATCTATGTCCTGTAGATGCAGAAGGGAAAAACATTCACTCATCTGTATCCTGTAAATTTGCAGAGAGCATTCGTCAAGTCGGTGGTCTCCCTTTAGTGATTCCTGTAGGAGATGAGTCCATTGTGCGCGATTATGTGGAAATGATTGACAAACTCATCTTGACAGGTGGGCAAAATGTCCATCCCCAATTTTATGGAGAGAAAAAAACCATCGAGAGCGATGATTACAACCTTGCTCGTGATGAATTTGAATTGGCACTCTTGAGAGAAGCACTCCATCAGAATAAGCCCATTTTGGCAATCTGCCGTGGGGTTCAGCTGGTCAATGTTGCTTTTGGCGGCACTCTTCACCAAGAAATTGAAGGTCACTGGCAAGGCTTGCCTTTTGGAACATCTCATTCTATTGAAACAGTAGAAGGAAGCGTGGTGGCTAAGTTGTTCGGAAAAGAAAGTCAGGTCAACTCAGTCCATCGTCAAAGTATCAAAGATCTGGCGCCTAATTTCCGTGTAACTGCTATTGATCCAAGAGACCAGACCATCGAAGCGATTGAGTCTATCGACGAGCACCGTATCATCGGTTTGCAGTGGCATCCAGAGTTTCTGGTCAATGAAGAAGACGGCAATTTAGAACTATTTGAGTATTTATTAAATGAATTGTAACGGTTAGAGACTCTAGCCGTTTTTATTCGTTCTTTCAGATTTTTTGTATTTTGGCATTTTTACGCAAACGTTTGAATTCTGATAAAAATTGGGCAAATTCAATAAAAAAGCTTGAAAAAATCGAAGGTAAGCGTTATGATAGAAAAGAAGAAATATTGGAGGAATATCATGTCACATATTAAATTTGACTATTCAAAAGTTTTGGACAAATTTGTTGCCCCACATGAAGTGGAATACATGCAATCACAAGTAACAGCAGCAGACGAATTGATCCGTAAAGGAACTGGTGCTGGTAGCGACTTTTTGGGTTGGTTGGACCTTCCTGAAAATTACGACCGCGAAGAATTCGACCGCATCTTGGAAGCTGCTGAGCAAATCAAATCAGACAGCGATGTCTTGGTTGTAATCGGTATCGGTGGATCTTACCTTGGAGCGAAAGCAGCCATTGACTTCTTGAACCACCACTTTGCGAACTTGCAAACAAAAGAAGAACGCAAAGCTCCACAAATCCTTTACGCAGGAAACTCAATCTCATCTACTTACCTTGCTGACTTGGTAGAGTACGTAGCTGACAAAGACTTCTCAGTAAACGTGATTTCTAAATCAGGTACAACAACTGAACCAGCGATCGCTTTCCGTGTCTTCAAAGAACTCTTGGTTAAGAAATACGGACAAGAAGAAGCTAACAAACGTATCTATGCTACAACTGACCGCCAAAAAGGTGCTGTTAAGGTTGAAGCAGATGCCAACGGTTGGGAAACATTTGTGGTTCCAGATGATATCGGTGGACGTTTCTCAGTATTGACAGCAGTTGGCTTGCTTCCAATCGCAGCATCAGGAGCTGACATCAAAGCCCTTATGGAAGGTGCTAACGCAGCTCGTAAAGATTACACTTCAGACAAACTTTCAGAAAACGAAGCTTACCAATACGCAGCCGTTCGTAACATCCTTTACCGCAAAGGCTACGCTACTGAAATCTTGGTAAACTACGAACCATCACTTCAATACTTCTCAGAATGGTGGAAACAATTGGCTGGTGAGTCAGAAGGGAAAGACCAAAAAGGGATCTACCCAACTTCAGCAAACTTCTCAACTGACTTGCACTCATTGGGTCAATTTATCCAAGAAGGAACTCGTATCATGTTTGAAACAGTTGTCCGTGTTGACAAACCACGTAAGAACGTGATCATTCCTACTTTGGAAGAAGACCTTGACGGACTTGGTTACCTTCAAGGAAAAGACGTTGACTTTGTAAACAAAAAAGCAACTGACGGTGTTCTTCTTGCCCACACAGACGGTGATGTACCAAACATGTACGTAACCCTTCCAGAGCAAGATGCCTTCACTCTTGGCTACACGATCTACTTCTTCGAATTGGCTATCGCCCTTTCAGGTTACTTGAATGCCATCAACCCATTTGACCAACCAGGTGTTGAAGCATACAAACGCAACATGTTTGCCCTTCTTGGGAAACCAGGATTTGAAGAATTGAGCAAAGAGCTTAACGCACGTCTATAATAGAAGAAAAGAGTGGCCTGACCACTCTTTTTACTCTCTTTATCCGTAGAAATTGGACTCAGGCGAGACTTGTGATATAATATAGAAAGCAAAAAGGCAGACGCCTAGAGACTTTATAGGAGAAACTATGTCAAAAGATATCCGCGTACGCTACGCACCAAGTCCAACAGGACTACTACACATCGGAAATGCCCGTACAGCATTATTCAACTACCTTTACGCACGCCATCATGGTGGAACTTTTATTATTCGTATCGAAGATACCGACCGTAAACGCCATGTTGAGGATGGTGAACGTTCACAGCTTGAAAATCTTCGTTGGTTAGGAATGAATTGGGATGAAAGTCCAGAAACTCATGAAAACTATCGCCAATCAGAGCGTTTGGAACTCTATCAAAAATACATCGACCAATTGCTAGCTGAAGGAAAAGCCTACAAATCTTACGTTACAGAAGAAGAGTTGGCAGCTGAGCGTGAACGCCAAGAAGCAGCTGGCGAAACACCACGCTACATCAATGAATATCTTGGCATGAGCGAAGAAGAAAAGGCGGCTTACATTGCAAAACGTGAAGCAGCTGGTATCATCCCGACTGTCCGTTTGGCTGTCAATGAGTCTGGTATCTACAAATGGCACGATATAGTCAAAGGTGATATCGAGTTTGAAGGTGGCAATATCGGTGGTGACTGGGTTATCCAAAAGAAAGACGGTTACCCAACTTACAATTTTGCTGTTGTGATTGATGATCACGATATGCAAATTTCTCATGTTATCCGTGGAGATGACCACATCGCCAACACACCCAAACAGCTTATGGTTTATGAGGCTCTTGGTTGGGAAGCTCCAGAGTTCGGTCACATGACTTTGATCATCAACTCTGAAACGGGTAAAAAATTGTCTAAACGCGACACCAATACCCTTCAGTTTATCGAAGACTACCGTAAAAAAGGCTATTTGTCAGAAGCAGTCTTTAACTTTATCGCTCTTCTTGGTTGGAACCCAGGTGGCGAAGATGAAATTTTCTCACGTGAGGAATTGATTAAACTCTTTGATGAAAATCGTCTCAGCAAGTCACCAGCAGCCTTCGATCAGAAGAAACTAGACTGGATGAGCAACGACTACATCAAGAGAGCTGACTTAGCAACTATCTTTGAGATGGCAAAACCATTCCTAGAAGAAGCAGGGCGTTTGACTGACAAATCAGAGAAAATGGTAGAACTCTACAAACCACAAATGAAGTCAGTTGATGAGATTGTTCCTTTGACAGATCTTTTCTTTGCAGATTTCCCAGAGCTGACAGATGCTGAGCGCGAGGTCATGGCAGGAGAAACCGTTCCAGTTGTTCTAGAAGCCTTCAAAGCGAAACTAGAAGCAATGACAGATGAGGAGTTTGTGACAGAAAACATCTTCCCACAAATCAAAGCAGTCCAAAAAGAAACAGGTATCAAAGGAAAAAATCTCTTCATGCCAATTCGTATTGCTGTATCAGGTGAAATGCATGGACCAGAATTACCAGACACCATTTTCTTACTCGGACGTGAAAAGTCAATTCAGCATATCGATAATATGCTGAAAGAGATTTCCAAATAAAAAGGACTTCCAATGGATACATGGGAAAAGATGTATGAAGAAGCACGAACCTTATTCAATCCCCATGAAGTTTCTGACTTTGTTTATGCTAACCATGTTGTTGCTGCGATAGAAGCAGAAGATGGTCAAATCTTCACAGGATTCTGTATGGAGGGCACTTGTGGCGTTTTTCATCTTTGTGCAGAACGAGCGGCTCTCTTTAATATGTATCAATTTTCAGGACAAACTAAAGTTAAGAAAATCCTCGCCTTTCGAGATAAACCTCCCTACGGCGAAGGATCAGGTATGCCCTGTGGCGCATGCAGAGAATTTCTCTTAGAATTGAATGCTGAAAATAAAGAAGCAGAGTTCATGATGGACTACAAAACAAGAAAAACAATCAAAGTTGCCGAGTTGATCCCATACTGGTGGGGAGAGGAACGTGCGACTAATTGGCAAGATAAATAGAAGGAGTCAGTTTTACTGGCTCTTTTCCCTTATTTTTTCAGAATTTCGATAAAGAGGAAAAAAGCTCTTGACAAAGTAGGAAAAGTAGGTATAATAGAAAGAGTTGAAAAGCTCAAGGTCCGTTGGTCAAGGGGTTAAGACACCGCCTTTTCA
>NZ_NCUG01000009.1:0-5258 GCF_002096275.1 Streptococcus oralis subsp. tigurinus
AAAAAGCTCTTGACAAAGTAGGAAAAGTAGGTATAATAGAAAGAGTTGAAAAGCTCAAGGTCCGTTGGTCAAGGGGTTAAGACACCGCCTTTTCACGGCGGTAACACGGGTTCGAATCCCGTACGGACTATGGTGTATTGTGGTTAGAAAAAACTTGAAAAAAGTTTAAAAAAACTGTTGACAGAGACAGGGAGCTGTGATATACTAATATAGTTGTCGCTTGAGAGAGATTGAGTGACAAAGACCTTTGAAAACTGAACAAGACGAACCAATGTGCAGGGCACTATAACTAAGGTTATAGTACTGAACAATGAAAAACAATAAATCTGTCAGTGACAGAAATGAGTGAGAACTCAAACTTTTAATGAGAGTTTGATCCTGGCTCAGGACGAACGCTGGCGGCGTGCCTAATACATGCAAGTAGAACGCTGAAGAGAGGAGCTTGCTCTTCTTGGATGAGTTGCGAACGGGTGAGTAACGCGTAGGTAACCTGCCTGGTAGCGGGGGATAACTATTGGAAACGATAGCTAATACCGCATAAAATGGATTATCGCATGATAATCGATTGAAAGGTGCAAATGCATCACTACCAGATGGACCTGCGTTGTATTAGCTAGTTGGTGGGGTAACGGCTCACCAAGGCGACGATACATAGCCGACCTGAGAGGGTGATCGGCCACACTGGGACTGAGACACGGCCCAGACTCCTACGGGAGGCAGCAGTAGGGAATCTTCGGCAATGGACGGAAGTCTGACCGAGCAACGCCGCGTGAGTGAAGAAGGTTTTCGGATCGTAAAGCTCTGTTGTAAGAGAAGAACGAGTGTGAGAGTGGAAAGTTCACACTGTGACGGTATCTTACCAGAAAGGGACGGCTAACTACGTGCCAGCAGCCGCGGTAATACGTAGGTCCCGAGCGTTGTCCGGATTTATTGGGCGTAAAGCGAGCGCAGGCGGTTAGATAAGTCTGAAGTTAAAGGCTGTGGCTTAACCATAGTACGCTTTGGAAACTGTTTAACTTGAGTGCAAGAGGGGAGAGTGGAATTCCATGTGTAGCGGTGAAATGCGTAGATATATGGAGGAACACCGGTGGCGAAAGCGGCTCTCTGGCTTGTAACTGACGCTGAGGCTCGAAAGCGTGGGGAGCAAACAGGATTAGATACCCTGGTAGTCCACGCCGTAAACGATGAGTGCTAGGTGTTAGACCCTTTCCGGGGTTTAGTGCCGCAGCTAACGCATTAAGCACTCCGCCTGGGGAGTACGACCGCAAGGTTGAAACTCAAAGGAATTGACGGGGGCCCGCACAAGCGGTGGAGCATGTGGTTTAATTCGAAGCAACGCGAAGAACCTTACCAGGTCTTGACATCCCTCTGACCGCTCTAGAGATAGAGCTTTCCTTCGGGACAGAGGTGACAGGTGGTGCATGGTTGTCGTCAGCTCGTGTCGTGAGATGTTGGGTTAAGTCCCGCAACGAGCGCAACCCCTATTGTTAGTTGCCATCATTTAGTTGGGCACTCTAGCGAGACTGCCGGTAATAAACCGGAGGAAGGTGGGGATGACGTCAAATCATCATGCCCCTTATGACCTGGGCTACACACGTGCTACAATGGCTGGTACAACGAGTCGCAAGCCGGTGACGGCAAGCTAATCTCTTAAAGCCAGTCTCAGTTCGGATTGTAGGCTGCAACTCGCCTACATGAAGTCGGAATCGCTAGTAATCGCGGATCAGCACGCCGCGGTGAATACGTTCCCGGGCCTTGTACACACCGCCCGTCACACCACGAGAGTTTGTAACACCCGAAGTCGGTGAGGTAACCTTTTAGGAGCCAGCCGCCTAAGGTGGGATAGATGATTGGGGTGAAGTCGTAACAAGGTAGCCGTATCGGAAGGTGCGGCTGGATCACCTCCTTTCTAAGGATAAGGAACTGCACATTGGTCTTGTTTAGTCTTGAGAGGTCTTGTGGGGCCTTAGCTCAGCTGGGAGAGCGCCTGCTTTGCACGCAGGAGGTCAGCGGTTCGATCCCGCTAGGCTCCATTGGTGAGAGATCACCAAGTAATGCACATTGAAAATTGAATATCTATATCAAATAGTAACAAGAAAATAAACCGAAACGCTGTAAGTATTTAATGAGTTTTCTAATTTTTGAAAAAATTAGGTTAATAAGGTTAAGTTAATAAGGGCGCACGGTGGATGCCTTGGCACTAGGAGCCGAAGAAGGACGTGACAAACGACGATATGCCTTGGGTAGCTGTAAGTAAGCGATGATCCAGGGATTTCCGAATGGGGGAACCCAACAGGTACTACCTGTTACCCACATCTGTTAAGGATGTGAGGAGGAAGACGCAGTGAACTGAAACATCTAAGTAGCTGCAGGAAGAGAAAGCAAAAGCGATTGCCTTAGTAGCGGCGAGCGAAACGGCAGGAGGGCAAACCGAAGAGTTTACTCTTCGGGGTTGTAGGACTGCAATGTGGACTCAAAGATTATAGAAGAATGATTTGGGAAGATCAGCCAAAGAGAGTAAGAGCCTCGTATTTAAAATAGTCTTTGTACCTAGCAGTATCCTGAGTACGGCGGGACACGAGAAATCCCGTCGGAATCTGGGAGGACCATCTCCCAACCCTAAATACTCCCTAGTGACCGATAGTGAACCAGTACCGTGAGGGAAAGGTGAAAAGCACCCCGGGAGGGGAGTGAAATAGAACCTGAAACCGTGTGCCTACAACAAGTTCGAGCCCGTTAATGGGTGAGAGCGTGCCTTTTGTAGAATGAACCGGCGAGTTACGATATGATGCGAGGTTAAGTTGAAGAGACGGAGCCGTAGGGAAACCGAGTCTGAATAGGGCGCCTTAGTATCATGTCGTAGACCCGAAACCATGTGACCTACCCATGAGCAGGTTGAAGGTGCGGTAAGACGCACTGGAGGACCGAACCAGGGCACGTTGAAAAGTGCTTGGATGACTTGTGGGTAGCGGAGAAATTCCAAACGAACTTGGAGATAGCTGGTTCTCTCCGAAATAGCTTTAGGGCTAGCGTCGACATAAAGATTCTTGGAGGTAGAGCACTGTTTGGGTGAGGGGTCCATCCCGGATTACCAATCTCAGATAAACTCCGAATGCCAAAGAATTATGGTCGGCAGTCAGACTGCGAGTGCTAAGATCCGTAGTCGAAAGGGAAACAGCCCAGACCACCAGCTAAGGTCCCAAAATAATTGTTAAGTGGAAAAGGATGTGGGGTTGCACAGACAACTAGGATGTTAGCTTAGAAGCAGCTATTCATTCAAAGAGTGCGTAATAGCTCACTAGTCGAGTGACCCTGCGCCGAAAATGTACCGGGGCTAAAACAATTTACCGAAGCTGTGGATACCTTTATAGGTATGGTAGGAGAGCGTTCTATGTGTGGAGAAGGTGTACCGTGAGGAGCGCTGGAACGCATAGAAGTGAGAATGCCGGTATGAGTAGCGAAAGACAGGTGAGAATCCTGTCCACCGTAAGACTAAGGTTTCCAGGGGAAGGCTCGTCCGCCCTGGGTTAGTCGGGACCTAAGGAGAGACCGAAAGGTGTATCCGATGGACAACAGGTTGATATTCCTGTACTAGAGTATGTAGTGATGGAGGGACGCAGTAGGCTAACTAAAGCAGACGAATGGAAGTGTCTGTCTAAGCAGTGAGGTGTGAATTGAGTTAAATGCTTAGTTCTATAACATTGAGCTGTGATGGGGAGCGAAGTTTAGTAGCGAAGTTAGTGACGTCACACTGCCAAGAAAAGCTTCTAGCGTTTAAACATACTCTACCCGTACCGCAAACCGACACAGGTAGTCGAGGCGAGTAGCCTCAGGTGAGCGAGAGAACTCTCGTTAAGGAACTCGGCAAAATGACCCCGTAACTTCGGGAGAAGGGGTGCTGACTTTAGGTCAGCCGCAGTGAATAGGCCCAAGCAACTGTTTATCAAAAACACAGCTCTCTGCTAAATCGTAAGATGATGTATAGGGGGTGACGCCTGCCCGGTGCTGGAAGGTTAAGAGGAGTGCTTAGGAGTAATCCGAAGGTATGAATTGAAGCCCCAGTAAACGGCGGCCGTAACTATAACGGTCCTAAGGTAGCGAAATTCCTTGTCGGGTAAGTTCCGACCCGCACGAAAGGCGTAATGATTTGGGCACTGTCTCAACGAGAGACTCGGTGAAATTTTAGTACCTGTGAAGATGCAGGTTACCCGCGACAGGACGGAAAGACCCCATGGAGCTTTACTGCAGTTTGATATTGAGTGTCTGTACCACATGTACAGGATAGGTAGGAGTCTAAGAGATCGGGACGCCAGTTTCGAAGGAGACGTTGTTGGGATACTACCCTTGTGTTATGGCCACTCTAACCCGGATAGGTGATCCCTATCGGAGACAGTGTCTGATGGGCAGTTTGACTGGGGCGGTCGCCTCCTAAAAGGTAACGGAGGCGCCCAAAGGTTCCCTCAGAATGGTTGGAAATCATTCGCAGAGTGTAAAGGTATAAGGGAGCTTGACTGCGAGAGCAACAACTCGAGCAGGGACGAAAGTCGGGCTTAGTGATCCGGTGGTTCCGTATGGAAGGGCCATCGCTCAACGGATAAAAGCTACCCTGGGGATAACAGGCTTATCTCCCCCAAGAGTTCACATCGACGGGGAGGTTTGGCACCTCGATGTCGGCTCGTCGCATCCTGGGGCTGTAGTCGGTCCCAAGGGTTGGGCTGTTCGCCCATTAAAGCGGCACGCGAGCTGGGTTCAGAACGTCGTGAGACAGTTCGGTCCCTATCCGTCGCGGGCGTAGGAAATTTGAGAGGATCTGCTCCTAGTACGAGAGGACCAGAGTGGACTTACCGCTGGTGTACCAGTTGTCTTGCCAAAGGCATCGCTGGGTAGCTATGTAGGGAAGGGATAAACGCTGAAAGCATCTAAGTGTGAAACCCACCTCAAGATGAGATTTCCCATGATTATATATCAGTAAGAGCCCTGAGAGATGATCAGGTAGATAGGTTAGAAGTGGAAGTGTGGCGACACATGTAGCGGACTAATACTAATAGCTCGAGGACTTATCCAAAGTAACTGAGGATACGAAGCGTGAGGTTTTCTAATTATTTGATAGATATTCAATTTTGAGTAGGTATTACTCAGAGTTAAGTGACGATAGCCTAGGAGATACACCTGTACCCATGCCGAACACAGCAGTTAAGCCCTAGAACGCCGGAAGTAGTTGGGGGTTGCCCCCTGTGAGATATGGAAGTCGCTTAGCT
>NZ_NCUG01000008.1:0-1285 GCF_002096275.1 Streptococcus oralis subsp. tigurinus
CACTATCATTCCAAACTTTCTTCACTGGAACCTGTGTTTTAGCTGGTGTGTAAACATTGGTGAAGGTTGTGCTATTAGCTGTACCATCACTGCTGTATTCAACCGTTGCATGCAATTTACCTTGACCATCATCGGTTACAGTTACTTTAGCTGTGATGGTCTTAGCATCGTAGGTGATACCATTCTCCGTTGTGCCAGCTTTTACTTCCTTAATAGTGTAAGTGTAAGTACCTGCTTCATCAAATGTCAACTCTGAGAACTTAACTTTTCCGTCAGCACCATTCTTCGCTTTTTCAACGTTACCAACTTGGTCTGTCAATGTAAATTCGAACATGTCAGCTTCGAGATTGCGATTGCTTAGTTTCTTATCTACTTCAAGAACAGCTTTGGCATTTTTAGCCTTATAGGTGTTTTCGAAAGTACTGTCGTTATTGTCATAGGTAACAGTTGCTTCAAGCGCTCCCTTACCGTTGTCAACAACTTTAATCGTTACTTCGATAGTCTTGTTAGAATAAGTGATTCCTTTATCAGTTGTCCCAGCATTCTTTTCAACGATGGTGTAATGATAAGTGTCAGCTTTATTGAATTCTAAATCTTCAAACTTAATGTTTCCAGCTGCATCATTTGTTGTTGTTTGAATTGGAGCTGTACCATTTTTCTCAAACAAGGCAAACTCGAATTCCCCACCTTGAAGCTGAATTGGCTTATCAGTATTCTTATTGATGAATGATTTGGTTGCCGAAACAGGAGCTTTCACATTAGCAGGCTTATAAGTATTGACGAATGTTTGAATTCCGGCATCTGTAATGGTGTTGATGGCACCAGAGATTGGTGGTACAAGATTAGAACCAGGTGCTGAAGTTGAAAATTCAGCTGCTGGAAGTGCTACTTGAGAAATTTCTAATTTCTCAACCCAGGCAACCAGTTGGCCTCTTCCATTATCATAGACGTGTACAATTACAGGAACTGTTCTATTATCATAGGTGATACCATTTTCAGTTTCACCTGCTTTTGCTTCCACAATGGTGTACTGATAATGTCCTTCTTTTGTAAATTTAATAGGCTTGAAGACTACGCGACCAGTTCCATCAGCATTAGTACCTTTATTCTTGATTCTTTGAACTTCTTTTCCATCATTATCTTTCAAGATAAATTCAAATTCTTCGTCTTGAAGCTCTGTTGGACGGCCTTCCAATTTTTTCTTAGCTTCAATTACAGCCTCAGCTGGTTCAGTGCTATACGTATTTGTAACAGTCAAATCAGCTGTTTGTGCTGGAGTATAGCC
>NZ_NCUG01000006.1:0-482 GCF_002096275.1 Streptococcus oralis subsp. tigurinus
TACACTGTAACAGAAGAAGCCGTAGCAGAATACGAATCAACTATTACAGACTTTACCATCACAAACAAATATGCTCCTAAAGCAATCGACTACAAGGTAACAAAAGTATGGAAGGATGCGAACAACCAAGACGGCAAACGTCCTGAGTCCGTAACGGTTCAACTTTTCAAATCTGTAGATGGATCTAAACCAGTAGCCGTTGAAGGTAAGAAATTGACCTTGACAGCTAAGGATAAGACGGACGCTAACACTTGGGTAGCATCATTTACAAAACTTCCACAGTACGAAGCTGGTAAAGAGATCGCTTACTCAATCAAGGAAGTAGATGTACCAGCTGGTTATGAAGCCTCTGTGACTGGTCAAGTAGTGACTAACACTCACAATCCGGATACAGTTATCCTTTCAGGAACTAAGGTGTGGGATGATAACAATAACCAAGATGGTAAACGTACAAGATCTGTGAAAGTTCAAATTCTTAATGG
>NZ_NCUG01000001.1:0-425 GCF_002096275.1 Streptococcus oralis subsp. tigurinus
GTCAAGATACAGGTAAGACCCTTGAACTCAATAAAGACAACAACTGGTCAGGAAGCTTCACAGATCTTGATGTGAACAAAGCTGGTAAAGCGATTGCTTACACTATTGAAGAAGTTTCAGTCGCAGAATATGAGTCTAAGGTAACAGGAGATGCCACAAGTTACACCATTACTAACAGCTACACTCCAGGTAAGACTCAAGTACCAGTGAAGAAAGTATGGAAGGATGCCGATAACCAAGATGGCAAACGTCCAACATCAGTCACAGTTAAACTTCTTGCCGATGGTCAAGATACAGGTAAGACCCTTGAACTCAATAAAGACAACAACTGGTCAGGAAACTTCACAGATCTTGATGTGAACAAAGCTGGTAAAGCGATTAAGTACACTATTGAAGAAGTTTCAGTCGCAGAATATGAGTCTAAA
>NZ_NCUG01000003.1:0-415 GCF_002096275.1 Streptococcus oralis subsp. tigurinus
AACAGACGCTGGACGTTTGCCGTCTTGGTTCTCGCTATCATTCCAAACTTTCTTCACTGGTACTTGAGTCTTACCTGGTGTGTAGCTATTAGTAATGGTGAAGCCAGTTGTGGCATCTCCTGTTACTTTAGACTCATATTCTGCGACTGAAACTTCTTCGATTGTATAGGCGATTGGAGTACCACCTTTATCTGCGTCAAGATCTGTGAAAGTAGCTTGCCATTTGTTTCCTTCATTGAGTTCAAGGGTCTTACCTGTGTCTTGACCATCTGCTAGAAGTTTAACAGTAATAGACTCTGGACGTTTACCATCTTGGTTGTCACTATCATTCCAAACTTTCTTCACTGGAACCTGTGTTTTAGCTGGTGTGTAAACATTGGTGAAGGTTGTGCTATTAGCTGTACCATCACTGCTG
>NZ_NCUG01000002.1:0-353 GCF_002096275.1 Streptococcus oralis subsp. tigurinus
CCATACCATTTGCCTGCAAGTAAAATGCTGTTTGATGTTTCGCCAACTTCTTTGACGGTGTACTGATGAGCTTCGCCACCAAGGGTCGCAGAGACGGGCAGTTGCTCAAAGCTAGCTGTCCAGTTGTTGTCTTTGGTCAACTCTTGTACTTGACCAGTTGCCACGCCGTCTTTATAGAGTTCGACTGTGACACTGTCTACAGGCGCGTCAATCTTGTTGCCATCTGAGTCTTGCCACTCTTTGGTCACTTTAACATCTCTGGTTGGTGGGATCATTGGAGCCCACGGAGTCTTTTCCTTATTGGTAATGGTGAAGCCTTCTTTCATGCTTCCTGCGTAACCGACTCCATACCA
>NZ_NCUG01000017.1:0-258376 GCF_002096275.1 Streptococcus oralis subsp. tigurinus
TGAAAAGGCGGTGTCTTAACCCCTTGACCAACGGACCTTGAGCTTTTCAACTCTTTCTATTATACCTACTTTTCCTACTTTGTCAAGAGCTTTTTCAGTGAATTTAACTTTTTCTTTTCTTCACTAACTTAATAACTGCTTCTGTCCGTGCAGTGTGGGGAAACATATCGACCGACTGGATATACTGGAGATCATAGACTTTTACTAGTTTAACTAAATCTCGCGCCAAGGTCGAAACATTGCAGGATACATAGACCATTTTTTCTGGAACATAGGTCAGAATGGTATCCAACAACTTATCATCTAAGCCTGTACGAGGAGGGTCAACTATCAAGGCATCTGCTCGGTAACCATCACATTAGAACATAAAAAGAGAGGTCGAACCTCTCTAAATTTATTTTTCTTCACTCATTTTTGATTTTACTTCATCATAAGATAGTGCATGAGATTCCTCTTCCACTGTCTCAGGCATTTTTCCTGTCTCGTAAAGAGATTTAATCTGTGTACTATCCAATGTTTCGTATTTCAACAATGCTTCTGCAATCAACTTGTGGGTTTCACGATTTGATTGAATAATTTCAGCTGCTTTATTTCGTGCCTCATTTAATAATAAACGTACTTCTTCATCAATCTCATAGGCTGTTTGTTCTGAAATTGATTTTTGAGGACTTTGTGCACCAAACATAGCATGATTTCCTTCGTATTGAACTGGTCCTAGTTTTTCACTCATACCATATTCAGTGACCATTGCACGAGCCATCTGTGTAGCTTGTTCAAAGTCATTGGAAGCTCCTGTAGTTTGGACATTAAAAATAATCTCTTCAGCTACACGACCACCCATCAAACCTGCCAATTGCTCTTTCATGTCTTCTTTAGATAGAAGCATTTGATCCTCTTTCGGAAGTGCAATCATGTAGCCACCTGCACGTCCACGTGGTACAATGGTAACTTTATGAACAACACGGGCATTTGACAAGACTAAACCAACAATGGTATGTCCGGCCTCGTGATAAGCAACCAATTCACGTTCTCTTTGTGATACTGTTTTATCTTTCTTAGATGGTCCAGCAATCACTCTGTCCTCTGCCTCATCAATATCTGAAGCATCAATAATTGATTTGTTGCGACGGGCTGCAACCAAGGCTGCCTCGTTTAGAACATTTTCTAAGTCAGCTCCCACAAAGCCTGGGGTTTGTTGGGCAACTAGTTTCAAATCAACATCGTCTGCCAGAGGTTTATTTTTAGCGTGAACTTTCAAGATTGCTTCACGACCTTTAACATCAGGGCGACCAACCAAGACTTTTCTATCGAAACGTCCTGGGCGGAGAAGAGCTGGATCTAGAACATCTGAACGGTTAGTTGCAGCGATAACGATGATTCCTTCATTTCCCTCAAAACCATCCATCTCAATCAGGAGTTGGTTCAAAGTTTGCTCACGTTCATCATTTCCTCCACCGAGGCCGACACCACGTTGGCGACCAACAGCATCAATTTCATCGATAAAGATGATAGCTGGCGCTGCTTTTTTTGCATCCTCAAAAAGAGAACGAACACGACTTGCACCAACTCCGACAAACATTTCTACAAAGTCAGATCCTGAGATACTAAAGAACGGAACCCCTGCTTCTCCAGCAACTGCCTTAGCAAGTAAGGTTTTACCTGTTCCCGGAGGTCCTTCCAAAAGAACACCCGCAGGAATACGCGCACCAAGTTTTGTAAATCGTTTTGGGTCTTTTAGGAATTCAACAACTTCGACTAATTCTTGTTTTTCTTCCTCAGCACCAGCAACATCTGAGAAACGTACCTTGATATCTTCTTTATTAGCAGCTTTAGCCTTGCTACGTCCAAAACTCATTGGATTTCTACTATTATTTCCTCCCATATTTCCCATCATAGAGAATAGGAAGAAGAAAAGAATAGCAAATGGAACAACGGACACAAGGATATTGATCCACATACCGCTTGAACTCTCATGTTTGACTGTTACTTCTGCCTGATGTTCAGAAGCAAGTTTTTGCAATTCTGAAACTGTTGAATCAGACGGAAGAATAGTACTTGAGAATCTTTCTACTGTTGTAGCTGTAGGAGTGAAAAATTGAATTCCTGTTTCTTCTTTACTAGTCTTAGGATTTTTATAAACACCAGACACTTCAATGATGCTACCATTTGGCTGATAGGTTAATTCTTTTACATTGTCTGCTGTAATTTCTTTTACCAATTCTGTATAGTTAATTTTTTCGCTTCGCCCAGCAGTATTTCCAGAGTAAAAATACTGGAATCCTGTCACTAGGAAGAAGATAATTAACAAGTATAGAAATGGATTTCTAACTAAACCATTATTTTGTTTTTTCATTAAAGATAAATCTTTCTAATTTGAATAAACTTCTTCTTTCAATACTCCGACATAAGGAAGGTTACGATAATTTTCTTTATAGTCTAAACCATAACCTACTACAAACTCATTTGGAATAGTAAAACAAGTATAATCCGCTTCAATTTCAACAACACGTCCCTCTGGTTTGTCCAACAAAGTCGCGATTTTAACAGAAGCTGCTTCTCTTGCAATAAACATATTTCTCAAATTCTTCAAAGTTTGACCTGTATCGATGATATCCTCTACAAATAAAACATGTCTTCCTTTGATATCTTGAGTCACGTCTTGCTTGATATTGATGACACCACTACTTGCTGTTCCACCATGGTAACTAGATACCATCATGAAGTCCATCTCAATATGCGTATCAATATGTTTGACCAATTCAGCCATAAAAGGAATCGATCCTTTCAAAATTCCAATAAGAATTGGATTTTTCCCCTCATATTCTTTTGTTAGTTGCGCACCTAGCTTTTTAGCTGCTTCTGTAATTTCATCATGTGAAACGAGGATTTTTTTTATATCGTGTTCTAACATCTTTTTACCTATCTATTTTTTCTATATAAAGTACAGTGTTCATTATATCATTTTTCGTGTTTTTACTCAAATCACTGGTCGCAATTCCTAAAATTGAGACAATTTCTCCAAATTGCTCAATAATAGGGGTTGTTTTTCGTTTTTCAATAGGGATTTTCAAATCTATAAATAAGCGTCTCAGTTTCTTTCGATGACCATTTAGGATAATAACATCGCCAGGTTTTCGACATCTAATATGTACAGATGTTTCCCGTGAAACCGTTACTTTTTGAACAAAATCCCCTTCAATAGGGATGCCAAAGGAAAATAAATAGCCCATATATCGAACTTGATTTTGATAGTGTAACACAAGTTCATCTTCCTTTTCATCAGCCTGTGGACTGATTTTGCAAACTCTAAACTTTTGATACTCTTTTATCAATTCATAACCATTTTTCAATGGATGACGATACTGGCTTTTCCTTGCTAAAAGCTGTCGAACTTCATCAAACTGAGCCTTCGTCAGATTTAAGTCTGGAAATTGATTAAGATAGTTCTGAAGTAAGACCCCTTGAGTTTGTTGAGAGTATGAAAATAGCTCATTCAAATCTTCCACATCAATTTGTTTCGAAAGGTCCGTTATTGTTGCTTGGTAATCTGAAACTTCCCTTCCAAAATCTAAAAGGGCGGATTTAAGACGGGGATTTTCTTTTTCAAGTTCTGGTAAATACCTATTCCGAACGCGATTACGAAAATAGGTATTTTCCTGATTTGTTTTATCTTCAAAATGAACAATTGGTGGAAAGTCCTTTTTATGAAAAGGCAACAAGGGACGGATGATTTCAATATTATCAACTACTTGAATTTCTTTTATTCCTGTTAAATGGCGTAGTCGACTTCCTCGAATCAAACGCATCAAAATCGTTTCAACCTGATCATCTGCATGGTGGGCAGTGACCAAGGCTGTCGCTCCAACATCTTTCATGATTTTCCTAAAAAAATCATAACGAAACTCTCGAGCACGCGCTTCTGAAAAGTCTCCTGAAAAGTTTGTGATATAAATAGGAAGTTCAGTTGCATCAGCTAACTTCCTTAGTTCATTTTCCTCCCAGTCAGACCCACTTCTCTGCTTGTGATTGACATGTGCTAAAATCAACTCAATTCCCAACTCTTTTTGGTAAGTAGACAATAACTGGAATAAAAACATTGAATCCAGTCCGCCAGACAGAGCCAATAAGACTTTAGAATGTTTTTTGAAATACTCTTTTTGGAGAAAATGATTTAAAAAATCCTGATCCCTCATTTTAGAACCTCATAGACATCCTTTGCTATCTTAGCAATGGTGTCATAATCAGAATTTTTAGTGAAAATGGAAAGAACGAAAGGAGAATCAGTATAGACAATGGCAGTGTCATGTTTAAACTCGTCGGCATCCCCAATTTTATGAGCTACCTTAACCGAAACACCTTTTGCGATTCGTTGGTTGTCAAAATCTGTCTTACCTAGAGACTCTAGGACAAAACCATTCTGATTATAAATAGCTTCCATAAGTTTTCCAGCCATTTTTGAAGAAGTCAATTTGTCATTCACATCCCAATCTTCACCCATAATGGTGGACATTTTTTCTTTGAAAGCCCCGTCAGATTGATTGGTCACATAATAACCTAAAATATTATGAGCAACATTGTCAGACTCTTTTGTTACCTTGGTAATCAACTGTTGAAGACTGTATTCTTTGTTATCTTCTTTTTTAGGTAAGCTACCACTACCTTCTGGTTTATAGGACCCAGGGAAACTATTTACTTCTGGGATATACTTGAAGCTACTGTCTAGCGTATATTCCCCTTGATTTATCTTATCTTGAGCATAATAAAGATAGGCTAGTTTCAAGATGCTAGCTGCATAGAGTTTACTGTCTTCATTCACCCCAGCCTCTTTACCCGTAGTCAGTTGTTTAACATAAATAGAATAATTTTCGTTCTGATAGTTGCTTGATAAAACTTCTTGAACCTTCTGGATGCGATTGTCTTCTTCTGAGGTGAACTCTTTTGATACCCACCCAACTTGATCAATATGAAGAAATTCTTGTCCCTCAGCAAAAAGGGTTCTATCCACTGTTACGCGTTGATAGGGAGAGAAAGAGGAAGAAATTTCTTTCGCATCATAGGGGCTGTTGTAGATAACAAACCCTGGCTCCAACCATACTTGCCTATTTTGAGTTTGAACTTGACTTTGATCATAGACCAAGCGCTTATCTGCAAGGATAAACTGGTGATTATCTAATTTAAAAACAGGAACACCTTGTCTATTCAAACGCCATTCTACTATTTTAAAGGTGGTTTCAGGAGTCAATTTACCAGACTCCTTGACAAGATCCTCATTAGCATAGACAGCTGTTTCTCCATATACCATTGGGGATTCCAGAGTTTCTTTATAGTAGAATCCATAATCAGACTCGGTTAGATAATAAATTTCTTGCGAAGAGTAAGGAAGCTGTTTTTCTGTGCTAACTACTCTTGAGGTTATGATAAAAGCAGGTAGCAATAAAACTACTAAGAACTTACGCATTCTTCTCTTCCCTTTCTTCTTGTAATCGTAATAAATGGTTTTTAGCTGCCAATTCCTCTAATTTTTCATCTGATAAACTTAAAAATTGTTCAACAACTTCCAATAAATTTTCCATGACATTACCTCGGAAGCAAATCAGGAATTGTGTAAATTGCTTCTCGTTTCTTTGAGTAATAGTACTTGGCGCGTGCATATTTTGCTACATAGTCTTCATCTTTCAACTTTGCAGCAAAAGCAGATTCCTTGTCCTTTTCATCACTGAGAGTTTGATACTGCTCTTTCAACTCTGTCAATTGCTGACGACGTTGCAGTAACCGATTATAGCTTTGGGCCAGATTATAGGTCGGTAAAATAAACAATAAAATCATCAAAATCAGAACCCAACCCATAAAGCGATTCCTCTTTTGTCTCTCCTTCATCAAGTAACGACGACGTTGGTGTTCATTTTGAATAAAAGAATTATTCATCTGTACAATATTTTTAGACATTTTCTTCTACCCGTGTTTCACTGAGAATTTCATACATACCTGCTGCATCTTCTTTTTTTGTACTATCTTTCATTTCTAGTACTTTAACAAGCAACAACTTATTTCCAAAGCGAATTTCAACTTGGTCATCAACTTTCAAATCCGTTGAACTTTTGGCCAAGATTCCATTCACCTTGATTCTACCTTTATCTGCTACTTCTTTTGCGACTGTGCGGCGCTTAATAATTCGTGATACTTTTAAATATTTGTCTAATCTCATTTTTATTACCTCAAATTATTATTGTACCATTTTTATCCTTTTTATAGAAGAAAAATGTTAAATGGGATTTGCTTCCTTTGATTCTTTTATCTCTAATAAACTTTCTCCAAAAATCAGCAAACCTTCTAAAATTTCATAATCCTTCTTGTTTCGAACATCAAATATAACTTCCATTAATCCCTTATTCTCAGCTATGGATGCTTTTAAGTTCGTTGCGGATAAGGCTTTAAAATAATCTTGAGCCAAGAATAGTCGTTGAGTGACTTTTTCAAATTGAACTGTAATCTTATTTTCTTTTCTTTCCACACGTTCTACAAATACCTTGTCAAAATATGACTTGACCAAACCAATCTCTAAAAGATAGGCCACTACGTCTGGGTATTCTCCAAAGCGGTCCATCAACTCTTCTTGTAGTTCTTCATAGTTGACACGATTGTCAATTTGACGAATTTTCTTGTAAATTTCAATCTTATGTCGTTGGTCAGAAATATAAGTATCAGGAAGATAAGCATCAATTTGTAAAATCAACTCAGCATTTCCTTTGATTCTTTTATTCCCATTACCGTTCCGTTTAGCAATAGCTTCCTCTAATAACTGTGAATACAATTCAAAACCAACAGAATCAATGAAACCAGACTGGGACTTTCCTAGGAGATTTCCTGCTCCCCGAATCGAAAGATCTCGCATAGCAATCTTAAATCCTGAGCCTAATTCTGTAAATCCCTTAATCGCTTCTAATCTCTTTTCAGAGACTTCACTGATTGATTTTTCTGGACGATACATGAGATAGGCATAAGCAATACGATTACTACGACCGACTCTTCCTCTTAACTGATATAAGGTTGACAAACCCATATGATCTGCATTTTCAATAAATAAGGTATTGGCATTTGGAATATCTACCCCTGTCTCAATAATAGTAGTCGTCACCAAAATATCATACTGGCCTTCAATAAAGTCCAGTAGAGTATTTTCTAACTGAATTTCACTCATTTGTCCATGAACATACCCAATCGAAGCCTCTGGAATCAACTCCTGTAATTCTGAAACCTTCTTCTCAATCGTGTCAACTTTATTGTAAAGATAGTAAACTTGACCTCCACGCTCCATTTCACGCAAGACAGCATCACGAATCACACTATCATTCTTTTCCAAAACATAGGTTTGCACTGGATAACGATTGGTCGGAGGTGTTTCAATAACAGATAAATCTCGGATTCCCAACATAGACATGTGGAGAGTACGAGGAATTGGCGTTGCTGTCAAGGTTAGGACATCCACTTGTTTCTTCAGTTCTTTCAATGTTTCCTTATGCTTAACACCAAATCGTTGTTCTTCATCAATAATCATCAATCCCAAATCTGAAAACACAACATCTTTTGACAAAACACGATGCGTTCCAATCAAAATATCGACTTGACCATTCTTTAATTTTTCAAGTGTCTCTGCCTGCTCTTTTTTACTTCTAAAGCGACTCAACACATCAATATTAACAGCAAAATTTTGGAATCTTTCCTTAAAATTCGTATAGTGTTGTTGTGCTAACACCGTCGTCGGAACTAGAACAACAACCTGTTTGTGATCATTGACAGCCTTAAAGGCTGCACGCATTGCAACTTCAGTCTTTCCAAAACCAACATCCCCAACTAAAAGTCGATCCATGGGATGAGAATCCTGCATATCTCTCTTGATTTCCTCAATACTACGAAGTTGATCATCCGTTTCAACATAAGGGAAGGCATCATCAAAAGCATGTTGATCTTCATCATCAGCTGAGAAAGCAAAACCCTTCAACTGACTACGCTCAGAATACAGTTTGATTAAATCGTCAGCTATATCCTCTACCTGGTTCTTAACTTTTTGCTTGGCCTTTTTGAAATGACCGTCATTTAATTTATTGAGTTTTGGAGGTTTCTCATCACTTGAAACATATTTGGACAGCAATTGAATCTGCTCTACTGGGATGGAGATTTGATCCCCATTTTGATATTGAACACTGACATAATCACGGTGAATCCCTTTGATTTCAATTGTTTCAATGCCTAGATATTGACCAATTCCATGGATATGGTGAACAACGTAGTCTCCTTTTTCAAGTTCATTATAATCTTTTAATCGCTCTGCATTTGACGCATGTTGTCTTCGAAAACGACGTTTTAATTTCTTTTGAAAAATCTCATGTTCAGTAATCAAGAGAATTTTCTCATCCACAAAATGAAAACCATGTCTTAGATTACCCTCAATCAAGTTTACAGATTTTTTACAGATACTTGACTTATCTCTGGAATCCAATTTAATCTTGTATTCCTCTAAAACATCCTCCAATGTTTTACTTCCCATTGAATTGCTAGACTGCAAGATAATAGTGTAGTCCATTTTTTTATATCGCTCAATTTCTTCTTTAAGAAAAGAAAATTGATTGAAAAACTCCTGCATAGGATATTGATTAAATTGATAAATGTAATCAAACTTGAGGTTTCCTAAGCCCTTTTGCAGATTAGAGAAAAAGGTAACTGGACTTTGTTTTTTATAGGTTTGCTCTGTATCTGCAAAATACTGCATCTCAGAAAATGATTTACCATTCTGTAAATCTTCTGTAAAGTATTGCGCTAATTCTCTTTCAAAGGCTTCATACTGATTCATCAATTTTTGATAGTCATCAAAGAACACTGGTGTGTCTTTTTCAATATAATCAAATATAGTCCATGTTTTATCATAACATAAAGATAAAAACTTTCGACTATCTGAATGTACTTGTTTTTGATGAAAACTTGACAAAATTTCTTCTAGATAGGATTTCAAAATTGGCGATAGAGTCTTCGAAATTTGCTTTTCTAAAGCTGACTGTCCTCGTTGATAATCTTTTTCTCTCAAAAGTATGTCGCTAGCTGGAAAGATAGTGAGGTTTGTCAGATTTTCTTTCGATAACTGTGTTTCGACTTCAAAAGTACGAATACCATCTACTTCATCGCCAAAAAACTCGATTCGGAAGGGTTCTAACTGAGACATCTCAAAAATATCTAAAATATCTCCTCGAATACTAAACTCACCTTGGGTCTGTACTTGTGTAACTTTGCGATAGCCTATTTCCTTTAACCGGTGAAGTAGCTCGTGTTGGTCATATTCTTCGCCAACTGCAATTTTTATAATACTTTCTTTAAATCTAGTCGGAGAGGGTAAAATCAACCGACTCGCTGCGATATTACAAACTAAAATCCCTTTTTTAGACAGATCACTCAAAAAACGCAAGGCCTCAACCCGCGAAATGATTTTTTCTTGCGAAGACATCAAAAACTCTACCATAGGAGAGTCATCGACCAAAAAAGGATAGACAAATTCCTCTCCTAAGAGAGAAAGAAGATCGCTGATAATTCGTTCTGCTTCACCATAAGTCGAGGTCAGTAACACAACCTTATTTTCTTTTTCTAGACTGCTTGCAATTGCAAGAGCCTTGGTAGAAGTTGATAAACCAAGTATTAGTTGTCTTTTCTTATCTATCAGATTTTGATGCCATTTTTTTATCTGATCATTTTCTGAGAATAAATCTAATAAAGTCACCATTTAACCGTTATACCTCTGCATTGTTTTCTCAAAGTTTTTCTCTTGCAAATAGTAATTTACAGAATTGTCAACCTTGTCAATAGACTGTAAAATACCCACATAGTCATCCTGATCAAACTTACTTAAAACATGGTGAACCACTGACATGCCTTTTTTAGGTCTTCCAATACCTATTTTAACACGATTAAATACTTGGGTTCCAATATGTTGAATAATAGACTTGATACCATTATGACCACCTGCTGAGCCCTTTGCTCTTAAACGAATTTTCCCAACTTCCATGTCAAGGTCGTCGTAAATAACGAGTAAATCTTCAATATCCAAACCATAATATGTCAATAGAGCATGAATAGCTTTCCCACTTTCATTCATAAACGTCGTTGGTTTGACAAGATAAATTTTTTCTCCATTGAGGAAAAAAGATGCTAGGTCAGCTTGAAATATCTTGTCATGTGTAAAGGTGACATTTTGTTTTTTGGCCAATTGGTCAATCAACATAAACCCAACGTTGTGCTTGGTTTCAAAATATTTATCCCCTGGATTTCCCAATCCTACAAGTAATTTGGTCATTTATTTTTCCTTTCAAAAGCCAAAAGGGTTGGAATTTTTTTTCCAACCTAATTGACACTATTTATTAAATGTTATTAAACGTTAAAGCGGAATTCCATAATATCGCCATCTTGAACGATATATTCTTTTCCTTCTTCACGCAAGCGTCCAGCTTCTTTTACAGCCTTTTCAGATCCGTATTTCACTAGATCCTCATATGACATGGTTACTGCACGAATAAAACCTTTTTCAAAGTCTGAGTGGATAATACCAGCTGCTTGAGGAGCTTTCATCCCTCGCTTAAAGGTCCAAGCACGGACTTCTTTTTCACCAGCTGTAAAGTAAGTTCCGAGTCCTAGTAGATGGTAAGCAGCTCGAGTCAATTTATCAACACCTGATTCTGTCAAGCCAAGTGCTTCAAGAAACTCTTGTTTATCTTCATCATCTAACTCAGAAATTTCTTCCTCAGCACGCGCGGAAATAACAACTACCTCTGCATTTTCTGTCGCTGCAAATTCACGAATTTGCTTCACATAATCGATAGAATCTGGATCTGAAACTACATCCTCATCTACATTGGCAACATAAAGAACTGGTTTAGTGGTTAAAAGGAAGAGACCTTTGACAACCTTTTGTTCCTCATCTGTAAATTCAATAGTTCGAGCTGATTTTCCATCTTCAAGAACAGGCTTAATCTTTTGAAGGACGTTAAACTCTGCTACTGATTCTTTATCTTTTTGCGTACGTGCCATCTTTTCTACACGCGCGTAGCGTTTATTGACTGATTCTAAGTCAGCAAGAATCAACTCCAGATTAATGGTATCAATATCTGCAAGTGGATCCACAAAGGCGTCTTCACGTCCTTGCTCACGCATAACATTTTCATCATCAAAAGCACGAACTACGTGAACAATCGCATCTACTTCACGAATATTGGCCAAAAATTTATTTCCTAGACCTTCTCCTTTTGATGCTCCTTTTACAATCCCTGCAATATCTGTAAATTCAAAGGTTGTTGGAACTGTCTTTTTAGGAGTAATCATTTCCGTTAGTTTTTGTAGGCGTTCATCTGGAACTTCTACCATCCCAACATTTGGATCAATAGTCGCAAATGGGTAGTTTGCTGCCTCTGCTCCTGCTTTTGTAATTGCATTAAAAAGGGTTGATTTACCAACGTTTGGCAAACCAACGATACCTGCTGTTAAAGCCATAGTTTCTCATTCTCCGTTCTCATTTCAATCCCTAACATTATAACACAAAAAGGGAAAACTTGCTAACCCTCTAACTAAGGGTTCTTAGTCAATAATCTTATTCATTTTTCGTTCAAAATCATAGCGACTCATCATGACAAGGTGGTCACAATTGCTACATTTGATTTTGATATCTGCCCCTACACGAGTGATTTCCCAACGATTAGCTTTTTTTCCTGTTGATTTGATTATGCAAGCATGAGGCTTTTTCATCTCAACAAAATTTCCAACTTGATACATACTATTCTCCTTTTCTTTTTCGATTATATCATAAAAGAGGCGAGCCAGGCTCAACCTCTTTTACTTAATTTGTACGAACTGGTGTAATGAGCTGCATGAAATCTTCGTCAGTATCTGCTGGCACAAGAGTAAATGGACGAACAGCTGAGATAAAGCTAATAGTTACCTTTTCGCTATTTAAAGCCTTGAGGGAATCAATCAAGTAAGTTGGGTTGAAACTAATAGTTAAATCATCACCAGTCACCTGCTCCGTATCGATTTCTTCGTTTACTTTACCAACTTCTGGAGAGTGAACATGGGCGCTAACAACTCCACCTTTAATTTCAAGCTTCACAGTACCATTTTGAGTCGCACTTGATAAGAGACGTGCACGCTCCATAGATTGACGCAAATTAACCACATCAAAAGTAATTGTAGTGTTAAAGTCTGTTGGAATCAAGCGATCTGTATCAGGATAATTACCTTCTAGTAGACGAGTATAGAAACTAATATTTTCGCTTCTAAAGAGGATTTGATTATTTGCAAAGAAAATCTCCACAGTTTTAATATCATCCGTAAATACCGCTGAAAATTCGCGTAGAGAACGACTAGGAATTACTACATCGAAATCATCTCCATTTTTTTCAAGAGTCAATTTTTTCTGGCTAAGGCGATGAGAGTCTGTTGCAACTGTTTTTAGTTCCTTGTGTTGGCTCAAAATAAAATGGACACCAGTTAAGATTGGACGACTTTCTTGCGTACTTGCAGCAAAAGCTGTTTCATTGATAATTTTCTTGAGCAGTTTTGTTTCAAGAATCAAAGGTGTGCTTGCTGAAATTTCTTGGATTCGTGGGTACTGTTCGCTATCTTTTCCTTTTAGAGTAATTTCTGATTTACCACTTGTTAAGACAATTTGTTTTTGTTCAATCTCTTTAAAATCTAGCGTTACATCTGGAAGACTAGATACAACATTGATAAAGAAAGAAGCTTCAAGAAGAATCGAACCCAAAGAAGTAATTAAAAGACCAGCATCTTCATTCTTTTGAGAAATGAAATTCTCAATAGAAATTTGCCCGTTTGAGCCAATTAAAGTAATTCCTTCATTTGTAACATCAATTTTAATTGTTGATAAAATTGGAATAGCATTTTTTGAGCTAATTGCCCGTTTTGTAGTATTTAAGGCTTGTAGAAATAAATTTTTATTGATTGAAAAATGAATCATGGATTCTCCTTTATTTATTTTTAGTATTAGAAAGTTAATAGTAATAATAGGGTGTGTGAATTCTGTGGAAAACTGGAAACTATTTAGTAAATTCAAGCTTTTGAGCTTGTTTAAAAAATGTGGATAAAAAAGATAAAAAATAAAAAGTTATCCACAAATTACTTAATTTTCTTTTTGATTGCTTCTACTTCTAAACGTAAATTATCGTCTTCGTCAATTAGTGATTTAATTTTGGCATGGGCATGAATAACGGTGGTGTGATCCTTTCCGCCAAATTCTTTTCCTATTTTTGGAAGACTATTATCTGTCAGTTCTCTAGCTAGATACATAGCAACCTGACGTGCCAAAACGATGTTTTGAACTCGTCTCGTCCCCTTCATTTCTTTGACGCTCACTCCATAAAAATTACCAACTTCAGTTTGGATTTTCTCAATTGGAATAACAAGTATCTGGCGTGCATCTTGCTTACGTGCTCTGATAGCTTCAGCAGCAATATCAATAGTGATATCCTTAATCTTCTTCACTCTGGCAATTAAAGTGATATCATTGATTGCTCCTTCCAGTTCTCGAACATTTGAATCAAATTGGCCAGCCAAGTATTCCAGAGTATCACTTTGGAAATGGTAATCCAAATGCTCTGTTTTACTTTGAAGAATGGCGATACGTGTCTCAAAGTCAGGAGGGGTGATATTTTGCGTCAATCCCCAGCTAAAGCGCGTGACAAGCCTCTCCTCAAGGCCTTCTAGGTGTTTAGGACTTCGATCACTGGTTAGGACAATCTGTTTCTGCTTATCATGAAGAGCATTGAAGGTATTGAAAAATTCTTCCTGGGTCGCGACTTTTTTGCCACTGAGAGATTGGATATCATCGATCAACAAGAGATCAAGACTACGGTAAGTCTTTTTGAACTTTTCCATTTCCCCAAGTCGCAAGTGTTCAAGAAAGTCATTGATAAAACTTTCGGCAGGAATGTACTTGACACGCGCATCAGGAATATTTTTCAAAATCTCATTTCCAATCGCATTGAGTAAGTGAGTCTTTCCAAGACCAGGTCCTCCATAGATGAAAAGAGGATTGTAGGTTAGAGCTAAATCTTCTGATACAGCTAATGCAGCGGACACCGCCCAAACATTTCCATCACCTTGAATAAAGTTATCAAAGGTATATTTTTCTTTTAATCCCGTTTCAGAATAGGGAATCGTTGGTAGTGCAGGTGTATAATCGTAAGTAGAGACACTATTTGTATCATTTACTTGAGGAGATTCTGTACTCTGAGGTTTAGTGAAAATATAGTGAGGTTTGATTTCAGAATCATAAATTTCAAAACCAGCAGCAATAATAATATCTTTTAATTGCTTTTCCCACACCATTTCCATCTCTGATCTCGGTAGAAATATAGTAGCTGTATTTTCTTCTACTTTGATGAGTTCAGCAGGTGTAGCATAGAAATCATACATAGATCGAGTCAATCTTTCTTGAGCAAATTCTAAAATACGATTCCAAAATTGCTTTTCTTTCAACTATTTTTCCTCCTTTACTATGATTTTAGTAGTTTAGTGCTAGACTTATTTTACCATAGATAGTAGGATTTTTCCACAGATTGGGGAAAAGAATCCACAATGTTAGCAGTATTTATCCACAGGTTGGGGATAAATAGAAAAATCCTTGATTTAGTAGGCTTTTTGATAAAAAAATTGGTGGATAAATTTGTGGGTTGAGAAAATAAAAGAACAGCCTTATTTCAGGCTGTTAATAATTCTATCGTATTCTTCTTGACTTGAAAAGGAGATAATAATCTTTCCAGTATCTTTTTTTGAAAGTTTAATTTCTACACTTAAACCGAGTAGTTTTTTTAATTTATCTTCTTCGTCTTTGATGAAAGAATCACTTTTTTTTTGCTTCTTGTGTTTTTTCTCTGTAAGAAGCGCTTCTAACTTTCTCACAGAGATGTCTTCATTTTTGATTAGTTGGAAGAAATAGTCTTGTTGCTCTTTGTCCAAACCAACTAGTGAACGGGCATGAGCTTGAGAAATTTTTCCATTTTCTACTTCATCTAAGATATATTCTGGTAATGAAAGCAAACGAATAAAATTAGTGATATAAGGTCGAGATTTCCCCATTTTATCGGCTATCTCAGTGTGAGTAAATCCTTTTTCTACTAGAGATTCATAGGCGCGTGCTTCTTCAACAGGATTTAAGTTTTCTCTCTGCAAATTTTCAATGATTGATTGAACCATCATTTCTTGATCTGAGAGGTGTTTCACAACGGCTGGAATAGAGGTCAGACCAGCCAAGAGAGAAGCTCGATATCGTCTCTCTCCTGCAAGGATTTCATAACCAATTACAGGAGATTGACGAACGATGATTGGTTGGATGAGCCCATTTTCTTTGATTGACTGAGCTAATTCTTTTAATTTTTCTACATCAAATTCTTTCCGAGGTTGGTAAGGATTTTTTTGTATTTCAGAGATAGAAATCATTTCAAATTTTTCCATGATTCTACACTAACATATCTTTTACTTTCTGTAAAGTTTTCTTTACACTGATGTCAATTAATGTTCCAAATCACCAGAATTCTTATCTAGTTTTATAGAGGTTGTTTCCTCTTTACCATTACGGTAGTAGGTTATTTTTATAGTGTCTCCAATAGCATGGTTGTAAAGAGCATGTTGTAAGTCTGTTGATGAAGTAATCTCTTTGTCGTCAACTTTAGTAATGACATCGTATTTTTGAAGATGTCCATTTGCAGGCATATTACTTTGAACAGATCGAACAACTACACCTGAAGTGAGGCCACTTGGAATATTTAGTTTTCTAAGATCATTAGCTCCAACGTTAGACAGATTGACCATTTGGATTCCAAGAGCAGGACGAGTCACTTTACCATCACTTTCAAGCTGTTTAATGATATTTTGTACGTCGTTTGAAGGAATTGCAAAACCAAGACCTTCTACAGATGTTCCACCATTACTTGCAATCTTACTTGATGTAATACCAATTACTTGTCCTTGAATATTTACAAGCGGACCACCAGAGTTACCAGGGTTAATGGCCGTATCTGTTTGAATGGCTTTTGTTGAAATAGCTTGACCATCTTCAGATTTTAGAGAAACATTTCGATTAAGACTTGAGATGATTCCCTGTGTAACTGTATTAGCATATTCTGAACCTAACGGACTACCAATAGCAATCGCTGTTTCTCCAACATTAAGTTGGCTTGAATCACCAAATTCTGCCACTGTTGTAACTTTTTCTGAAGAAATTTTTACGACAGCAATATCAGAGAAGGTATCCGATCCAATAATTTCACCAGGGACTTTTGTACCATCAGCTAAACGGATATCGACTTTTGAAGCTCCGTTAATAACGTGAGTATTTGTTACAATATAAGCATCATTTTCGTTCTTTTTATAGATGACACCTGATCCTTCACTTGCAATCTGTTGATTATCCGTATCAGAATTTGATTCTTCCGTTCCAAATACACTACTTTGTTTATTAGCAGAATAAGTAATGACTGATACAACAGCATCCTTAATTTTATTCACTGCTTGAGTAGTTGAGTTTTCATTCTTGTATGATGTTTGAGTTACAGTGCCAGAATTATTATTTGTAGCTTGATTTCCTTGTTTTTGATAAAGTTGTAATGTTACAAAACTTCCTAGTGCACCACTCAAAAATCCTATTAGAATAATTACAAGAAAAGTAACTCCTTTTTTGTAAAATTTTTGTAAGTGTTTCATAAACGCCTCCGTTTGCTATTGTTTGTCAAGATTATAAACTTATTAACTTAATCTAAGCTTAAAAGTTTTACACAAGTTGTGGATAACTCACCTTATTCTGTGAATTTTATAGTATTTTTGGATGATTCTCATGTGCATAAGATGTGAAATAAAGTGTGGATATGATAGAATAGAAGAATGAAAATAAAAGTTGTAACAGTAGGAAAACTGAAAGAGAAATACTTAAAAGATGGTATTGCTGAGTATACCAAACGAATTTCACGTTTCGCCAAATTAGAAGTGATTGAGCTCGCTGATGAGAAGACACCTGACAAAGCCAGTGAATTAGAAAATCAAAAAATTTTGGAAACAGAAGGCGCAAGAATTCTTTCTAAGGTTGGAGAAAGAGACTTTGTCGTTGTACTAGCAATTGAAGGAAAAACATTCTCCTCAGAAGATTTTAGTAAGCAACTAGAGCAGGCTTCTATCAAAGGTTACTCAACTCTTTCTTTTATTATTGGAGGAAGTTTAGGTCTAGCTCCTATTGTAAAAAATAGGGCCAATCTTTCTGTCAGTTTTGGACGTCTGACATTACCACATCAGTTAATGAGATTGGTTCTTGTTGAACAAATTTATCGTGCTTTTACAATTCAACAGGGTTCTCCTTACCACAAATAGAAGATTGACTTACCTCTTGTTTTTTGATAGAATGGTCATGTTAGGTCTCATAGCTCAGCTGGATAGAGCATTCGCCTTCTAAGCGAACGGTCGCAGGTTCGAATCCTGCTGGGATCAATGTTAGATGCGAAGCTGGGATTCATCCCAGCTTTTTTCTTGAAAAAGTGCGTTTCAGGTGCAAAAATGTACAGTTGAGAAAAATTTTTTCTTACATGATCTTCATTTTGTATAATAGTTTTGTAAGTTAACTTACAAGAAAAAAATAATACAGGAGATTTCATTATGAAAAATACAGAAAAATTGGAACAATTTAAAGAGGTAACAGAGGCAGAATTGCAGGAGATTCGGGGTGGGGAAATTAGAAAGGAAAATAATTTTTTATTTTATTTTTTTAAAAGAAAGTAAAGGGAGAAAAGAATGGATTTTTTCGCAATAATAAGCGTTATATTACATATTTTTATTACTAGTAAAAGTTATAATTTGATTTGTAACACAACTAGAAAAGAACAATACTTCTTTATTTTTTATACAGTAATAGTAGAATTTGTAGTTGAATTTTTCTTCTATTCTATATACTTAAGTGGACTAGGAATTGAAAAATTTTTATATCCATTTATTTTATACGCTTATTTTATATGGTTTAAAAAGTTTGATAAGTATAGGGGAGTATTCCTAAGTTTCCTGCTTTCTCTCTTATATCACAGTACTCATACTTTTATAGCTGTAACCCTATCCTCGATAACAGGTGATGAGCTTGCATTACACTATGAAAGTATATTCTTTTTAGTAGTTTTATTGTTGACTTATTTTATTATTATAAAAATAAGTCGTTATTTCCACTTAGAAATAACATATTTTGACAAAGATTACCTCTACCCTTTTTTAAAAAAAGTGATAGTTGCTTTTTTCGGATTGCATATCTTATTGTTTATTTCAGATATAGTAAGTACAACTCATCATTTAAATAGCTTCGGAAGTATTTTATCAACCATTGTTTTTATTTACTTGTTATTGATTTTCTTTGCAATGAATTCTCACAAGGTTCAAATTGAAAAAGAGATTGCTCTAAAACAAAAGAAATTTGAACAAAAACATTTACAGACTTATACTGATGAAATTGTGGAGTTGTATAATGAAATTCGAGGTTTTCGTCATGATTATGCAGGGATGCTTGTCAGCATGCAAATGGCGATTGACAGTGGAGATTTACAAGAAATTAACAGGGTTTACAATGAAGTCCTAGTAAAAGCAAATCAGAAATTGAGGTCAGAAAAATATACTTACTTTGATTTAAACAACATAGAAGATTCGGCTTTACGAAGTTTAATTGCTCAATCAATTGTCTATGCACGAAATAATAATGTAGAATTTACATTGGAAGTAAAGGATATCATTACTAGACTGTCAATAGATTTACTTGATCTTGTTCGTATCATGAGCATTTTATTAAATAATGCTGTTGAAGGTGCTGCAGATAGTTACTTGAAACTAATGGAAGTTGCAGTCATTAAAATGGATTTTGAAACAGTTATAGTTATCCAGAATTCATGCAAAATCACTATGACGCCTTCAGAAGACTTATTTGCCTTAGGTTTCTCTACCAAAGGAAGAAACAGAGGTCTAGGACTTAATAATGTCAAAGAGATCTTAGATAAGTATGACAACATTATTTTAGAAACAGAAATGGAAGACAACACATTTAGACAAATTATTAGATTTAAGAGAGAATTTGAATGAAAGTATTAATTTTAGAAGATGTTATTGAGCATCAAGTGAGACTAGAGAGAATATTGAATGAAATCTCTGAGGAATCGAATATTCCTATTTCATATAAGACAACAGGAAAAGTTCGTGAGTTTAAGGAATATATTGAAAATGATGAGGTAAACCAGCTTTATTTCCTAGATATCGATATTCATGGAATTGAGAAAAAGGGATTTGAAGTGGCTCAGTTTATTCGTCATCACAATCCTTATGCTATTATTGTCTTTATCACCAGTCGATCTGAATTCGCTACTTTAACTTATAAGTATCAGGTATCAGCCCTAGATTTTGTTGATAAAGATATCAATGATGAATTGTTCAAAAAACGCATCGAGCAGAGTATTTTTTACACTAAGAGCATGCTGCTTGAAAACGAAGATGTTGTAGACTATTTTGATTACAACTATAAGGGAAATGATTTGAAAATTCCTTACCATGATATTCTGTATATCGAAACAACAGGTGTTTCTCATAAATTGCGAATTATTGGTAAGAATTTTGCCAAAGAGTTTTATGGAACTATGACAGATATTCAGGAGAAGGACAAACATACTCAGCGATTTTATTGCTCCCATAAATCTTTCCTTGTCAATGTGGGAAATGTGAGAGAAATTGATCGAAAAAATTTAGAAGTTGTCTTTTATGAAGATCATCGTTGTCCCATTACCCGTTTGAAAGTTCGTAAATTAAAAGATATTCTAGAGAAAAAATCTAAAAAGTGATTGACAATAAGTAAGAAATTGATATAATGGTTATATCTGCTACAGATAGATGGTCCGTTGGTCAAGGGGTTAAGACACCGCCTTTTCACGGCGGTAACACGGGTTCGAATCCCGTACGGACTATTTTATCCGCCATAGCTCAGTTGGTAGTAGCGCATGACTGTTAATCATGATGTCGTAGGTTCGAGTCCTACTGGCGGAGTTAGATAAAAAGAACACCATCTGGTGTTCTTTTTCTTTTAGTTGACATCACCTAGCATTTTCATAAGGAAGTCTGTCATTTCTTGCGGACTTTCTTTTTTTCCATGAGCAATCCAAGTTTGACAAACTCCAAATAGAGCATTTGTTAGATAAATGCTACTATATTCTAATTCAATTGAATTTAGTTGTAGTTGCATAAAGCGCTTCTGAAGGTCCGTGCTCAGCATGATATGAAGCTTATTTCTTAAGAAATTTTGGATTTCTTTGGTACCATTTTCAGATAAAAGAGCAGCTAATAATGGTTCAGACTCTAAATAGTCAAATACTTCTAAAATAGCATCTTTTTTATGATGAGCATGTTTTTGAAAGATATACTCAAATGTATGAAATAACTTACTTTGATAGTGTTCAATCATATCATATTTATCCTTGTAATGGGTATAGAAGCTAGAACGACTAATTCCAGCTTTTTCTGCTAATTTAATTGTAGTAATTTGATCGAAGGGCTGATCCATCAATAATTGAACCATGGCATTTTCAATATTTCTCTTTGTTTTTAATCGTTTGTTACTTTCTTTCATATTTTCTCCTTATGAACAATTTAGACTATATGTCTAAAAAAATATTTTTTATCTTGTAATTTAGATTTTTTAATGTATAATCTATTATATCAAAAATTTAGACAATATGTTTAAAAAAGGAGGAAATATGTTTAAAGAATGGAAAGCAATTTTTAAAAAACCGACATTCATTATTGTAATGATAGGAATTTCTCTTATTCCAGCTCTATACAACATTATATTTTTATCATCCATGTGGGATCCATATGGTCAAGTATCGGAGTTACCTGTAGCAGTTGTTAATAATGACAAGGAAGCTTCTTATAATGGAAATACAATGGCCATAGGAAAAGACATGGTGTCTAATTTAAAAGAAAATAAGGCTTTAGATTTTCATTTTGTCAATGAAGAAGAGGGGAAAAAGGGGCTAGAGGATGGCGAATATTATATGGTAGTGACTTTACCAAGTGATCTATCTGAAAAAGCTACTTCGATCCTAACAAATCACCCTGAACAGATGCAAATTGATTATCAAACTTCAAGTGGCCGTAGCTTTATTGCAAGTAAGATGAGTGATTCTGCAATGACACAATTAAAACAAACCGTCTCTACGAATGTAACTGAAACATACACCAAGGCACTATTTCAAAAAATGAGTGACTTGAAGTCTGGGATAAATAAAGCAGCTGATGGAAGTGAGCAACTGGCTAATGGAACTAATCAGTTAGCAAAAGGAAGTCAAACATTGACGACAAATCTCAATACTCTAGCTAACTCAAGTGTAACTTTTTCAAATGGAGCTAATCAATTTACAAAGGGATTGTCTGCCTATGTATCTGCTATAGAGCAATTACATCTTGGTTTAGGAACTTTTAATAGTGGTTTACAAAGTTATACAAATGCAGTTTCACAGGTTGACACTGGACTTGGTCAATTGGCCTCAAGAACTCCTGAATTGGTGGCAGGTGTAAATCAGTTGAATACAGGTATAAAGTCCTATACAGGTGGGGTTTCACAATTGGATATAGGTCTCAATCAATTTTCAGTTGGTGTAAATGCTTATACAAGTAGTGTAGAAAAACTTTCTAATGGAACAAATCAATTATCAAATCAATCAGATGCACTAAGAGATGGAATGGAGCAATTAAATACTGGTATTAAAGAAATTTCAAATCAACTGAATTCCTCATCTCAACAGAATGAACAAATAACTCAATTAGCAACTAGTTTAGGAGAACTAAATAAAACACTACAAGCTCTTACAATGTCAGATAATACTCAACTGAAAGGTACATTGTCAGAAGCTTTTCAAAATCTAACAACTCTTGCTCAGGATATTGTGACCAAAAGTCAGACAGAACAAGAGAAAACTATTGCTAACCTTCAATCAACAGCTACTTATCAATCTCTCACAGAGGAACAAAAGAAAGAACTGATAGAAGCTATTTCTAAAAATTCTAATTCTACTATTGAGTCAGCAAAAACAATTTTAACGACAGTAGGAGGATTGAAAGAAAGTATAGAGAATTCAGAACAACAAGTAACCAATCTATCTGATGTACAGACGAAAGCAAATCAACTCTTACCTGTAGCATCTAGCTCCTTGACAACATTGTCAAATGGATTTACAAAATTACAAACTACTGTAGACAATCAGTTAGTTCCTGGAAGTCAGTCAATTGAAAAAGGAGTTGTAAACTACACTAAGGGACTAGATACTATTTCTATAGGTGCTAATAAACTAAGTGAAAAGAATGAAAATTTAACAACTAGTCTAGATCAATTAGTTTCTGGATCCAGTAAGTTGACAGAAAATACATCAACCTTGACAGCTGGAGTAGATGCGTTAGCTGGAAAAGCTCCAGAATTAGTATCAGGTATAGAAAGTTTGTCATCTGGTTCTGCTCAATTGAATAATAAGAGCCCAGAGCTAATAGCAGGTCTCACTAAATTACAATTTGGCTCTGGTCAATTAACAGATAAATCAACACAGTTACTTTCTGCGGCATCTCAACTAGGAAGTGGCGCTATGAAGATTGCAGATGGTGCTGGAAAACTAGCAGATGGTGGAACAAGCTTAACCTCTGGTCTTGAAGATTTACAGACAGGAGTTGGTTCATTAGGACAAGGATTAGGAAATGCTAATAATCAGCTCAAATCAGCATCAACAGAATCTGAAAATGCAGAAACATTATCTAATCCTCTAGTTCTCTCAAAAACAGATAATGACCAAGTTCCTGTAAATGGGATTGCCATGGCTCCTTATATGATATCAGTTGCTCTTTTTGTTGCTGCTATATCTACTAATATGATTTTTGCTAAGTTGCCTTCTGGACGTCATCCAGAGAGCCGCTGGGCTTGGTTGAAGTCTCGCTCTGAAATAAATGGGATTATAGCTGTCTTAGCAGGTGTTTTAGTTTATGGAGGTGTCCATCTTATTGGATTGACTGCGAACCATGAGATGAGGACCTTGATTCTAATTATAATCACAAGTTTAGCTTTCATGTCTATGGTTACAGCTTTAACAACTTGGAATAGCCGTATAGGAGCTTTCTTCTCTCTTATTTTACTTTTATTACAGTTAGCATCAAGTGCAGGGACCTATCCACTTGCTTTGACAAATGATTTCTTTAAGGGTGTCAATCCTTGGTTACCAATGAGTTACTCTGTATCAGGTTTACGACAAACAATCTCTATGACAGGAAATATTCATCACCAAGTGATTTTCCTTATTATAACACTAGCTTTCTTTACTGCTTTAGGTATGCTAGCTTATCAACCTAAGAAAATGGAAGAAGATTAAAAAGATTGGCCAAGGAATTGGTCAATCTTTTTCTGTCTTAGATAAATTTCGTCTGTGATTATAGATTCCAAAAAGAAGAAGGGCAGTTAGTGAGCAGGCTGCTCCAATAACAAAACCATTAGGGATAAAGGAAAGTGTAATGGTACCTTTTCCCTTTGGAACATCAACCTTCATAAAACCAGTTTGAGCCTGCTTAATTTCAAGTTTTTTTCCATCTTGGTATGCAGACCAACCTTTGTCATAAGGAATAGTGAAGAAAATAGAGGTATCTTGTTTTACTTCATATGTAGCAAAGACTTTATTTTTAGAGGTGGATACTTCTACAGGTTGTTCTTCAATTTTTTGGATTGCCTCAGTTAGGGCCTGAGTATCTAAACAATAGAAGGCTGGAGATTCAAATGATACCTGAGAATTTCCAGGGAAGCTAACACTGATATTGAAAGTTTTTTGTTCTTCAGTATAACCCAAATTAAAGAAGTTAAAGGTATTGTCAGTTGTAAAAGACTTTTTTTCACCGTTGACAATGATGTCAACTTTCTTTTGCTTATCGTTTGTAAAATGAAGATTTGAAAAAGAGAGATAGACTTGGCTATTTTGAGGAACCTTAATTTGATAATCAATTCGGGCATCTTCATTCGTAGAACCTGTGATACTTGTTAAACCTTCAGAATTATCTGTTTTATCATATGTTATTTGGGAGAAATAATCTAAGTTGAGATTAGCAAGCTGGTTTATAAATAAAGCTTGATTATCTAGAGTGTGATTGTTAAAGTTTACATCAGTGTAAATAGATTGAGTGGCAAAGGCAATGGGTAAAGAGAGTTGATTTTTATATAAGGTTAAATGATCCTTTTGATAAATCTCTTGAAAGCCATACTTATCAAGTGAAGTTTCAGAAATATTGTACTGGATTCCAAATAAACTGTCTGCTAAAAGACTATTATTTGCATAACGGAGATTGAGGTTGGTTCCAGAGGATTTGAATCCAAGTTTGTCCAAACTAGTGCTAGCTGAACGATTTCGTACAGATGAGAATTGAGAGATTCCATTGTAGTTAAATTTCATACTGTCATTTCCAGTCTGAATTTGCAGTTTTTCAGTACGTGTAAATGGATTGTCAATTTGGTTTAGAATGGATTCCATAGCAGTGATATCTCTATTATAGGCGCTACGAGAAGCAAAGGCCCATTCTTTAGCTATTCCTTCCATTTGAGATGAAGCATTTAAGCTTATCTCAGCTATTATAAATAAAGACAAAAGAATTGCAAATAGATTTACAGAGATAAATTTTCTAATGACTGCAAGAAGTAAAAGAGCATAAACTAGAAGAAATTCAAGAGTGAGTAGGATATTCAAATCAGTTAAAAAAGAATAGTGTGATTTAAAATAGACAGTAGCCAAAAATCCTGTTAGTACCAGAAAAAGTGAGACAAATAGATTCCATAGCTTCAGTTCTTTCAGACGATTTAAGACTTCTGCTGCAGTATAAATTAACAGAGTGGAAAAAATCCAAGCATAGCGATGCAAAAACATATTTGGGGTATGCATCCCTTGCCAAAATAAATCGAGGGCTTCTATGTAAAAGCTTGTTATTAAAAAAGTAAAGAAAATTGCATAGGTAAGTTTCACGTGAAACCTTATGGATTTTATTGTAAAAAATAGAATGGTTAAAATAAAAGGAAGCAATCCAACAAAAATCATTGGTATAGATCCATACTTAGTTGTATCAAAAGATCCAATGAATTGTTTTGCGAAAATATCCAGATACCAGCTACTATCTGTTTTTAATTTTGTGATGGCAGTTAACTTCTCCCCATGAGTTTGTATATCAAACAGTGTAGGAAGAGTCATAATCAAACTAGCCATTCCAGCTAAAAAGGAGGTAACAACAAAATCAAGAAAAGATGATTTTCGAGTTTTAAAGTCCCAAGAAATTTGGCAGAGATACCAGAAAATAAGAAACAATGCTGTCATATACCCAAAATAATAATTTTGAATAAATAAGATTGACAAACTTGTAAAGTATAGTAGGCGCTTCTTTTGTGTTATAAGTAGGTGTAAACCAGTTATAATTAAAGGAATCAAGATAAAAACATCTAGCCAGGTTTTTATCTCTAACTGACTGACAGTGAAGCTCATTAAAGCATAGGAAGCAGATAAGGTAAGTTTTAAAAATTTTGGGATATCTTTAAATAATCTATTCAAACTAAAGAAGGTTGACAGACCAATCAACCCAAATTTTAAGAGAGTGGTCAGATAGACAGCATCTGGCATATTTGACAGATTAAAAAAGTAAACCAGGGGTGAAAGAAAACTACCCAAGTAATAACTAGATAGAGCATAGAAATTCAGTCCGAGGCCACTTGTAAAGGTGTAAAACAAACTGCCATTTCCATGCAGAATATTTCGTAAAGCTACATCAAAAATAACGTATTGATGGAAACCGTCTCCTAATAGTGGAGATGCATCGCTATTCCAGTAGATACCTTGAGTTAGGTATACTCCAGTCATAATTACTAAAGGAATGATGAAAGAAACAAAATAGGTCCAATATGTTTTAAAAAATGATTTCATGTTACCTCGTAGAATGATAGAAAACTCAGTTGGTTACCCCAACTGAGTTTTGAAGTCTTATTTAGTCTTCCCAAAGTTCTTTAACTTTTGCTTGTACTTCTGCATTTTCTAGGAATTCATCATAGGTTTCATCAATACGATCAATGACGCCATTCTTAGACAAAACAATAATATGGTTTGCTAAAGTTTGAATGAACTCGTGATCATGACTAGCAAAGATGATTGATTCTTTAAAGTTTTTCAATCCATCGTTCAAGCTTGAGATAGATTCCAAGTCCAAGTGGTTTGTTGGATCATCAAGTACAAGGACATTTGATTTCAAGAGCATGAGTTTTGAAAGCATGACACGTACTTTTTCTCCCCCTGACAAGACGTTTACAGGTTTGTTAACCTCGTCTCCAGAGAAGAGCATACGACCAAGGAAACCACGTAGGAAGGTATTGTCATCTTCTTCCTTACTTGCAAATTGACGCAACCAGTCAAGAATTGACTCTCCTCCTGCAAAATCAGCTGAGTTGTCTTTTGGCAAGTAAGAACGGCTAGTAGTAACTCCCCACTTAACCGTTCCTTCGTAGTCGATGTCACCCATAATTGCACGAATTAATGCAGTCGTTTGAATGTCATTTTGTCCAATAAGAGCTGTCTTATCACCTGGACGCAAGATGAAACTAATATTGTCCAGGATAGTTTCACCATCAATCTTTACAGTTAGATTTTCTACTGTCAAGAGATCATTACCAATCTCACGTTCTGCTTTAAAGTTGATAAATGGATATTTACGACTAGATGGCACAATCTCTTCTAATTCAATCTTGTCAAGCATTTTTTTACGAGACGTTGCCTGTCTTGACTTAGAAGCGTTGGCAGAGAAGCGAGCAACGAATTCTTGCAATTGCTTAATTTTTTCTTCTGCCTTGGCATTACGGTCTGCTAGCAATTTAGCAGCGAGCTCAGAAGATTCTTTCCAGAAGTCGTAGTTTCCGACATAGAGTTTGATTTTTCCAAAGTCAAGGTCGGCCATGTGGGTACATACTTTGTTTAAGAAGTGGCGGTCATGAGATACCACGATAACAGTGTTATCAAAGTCAATCAAGAAGTCTTCTAGCCAAGTAATAGACTGGATATCCAAACCGTTGGTTGGCTCGTCCAAGAGAAGAACATCTGGTTTGCCAAAAAGTGCTTTGGCAAGGAGAACCTTCACTTTTTCACCATTGGCCAATTCGCTCATGTTTTGATAGTGCAATTCTTCTGGAATATTAAGATTTTGAAGTAGTTGAGACGCTTCACTCTCTGCCTCCCAACCTCCAAGTTCGGCAAATTCACCTTCGAGTTCGGCGGCACGCACACCATCCTCATCAGAGAAATCTTCCTTCATGTAGATAGCATCTTTTTCCTTCATGATGCTATAAAGTTTTTCATTTCCCATGATAACGACATCAATTGCACGTTCATCTTCATAGTCAAAGTGATTTTGACGAAGAACAGAGAGACGTTCATCTGGACCAAGAGAGATGTGACCAGTTGTTGGCTCAATATCACCAGCCAAGATTTTTAAGAATGTAGACTTCCCAGCACCATTAGCACCAATTAATCCGTATGTATTTCCTTCTGTAAATTTGATATTGACATCATCAAAAAGTTTGCGATCACTAAAACGTAGTGAAACATCAGATACTGTAAGCAATGTTTTTCTCCTATAATATGTAATACATTTATTCTACTAGAAAAGAGAGAAATATTCAAATTTTTGTTTGTCAATTTTATGTCAATTAAATTGACAGGTTTGTTTACAATGAGTTGGTTGTTTGATTTAAATAATTTTCTGTTATTTTAACAAAAAAATGCTATAATTGAAGAGACTATTTTGAAGGAGAAAAAAATGACGAAACCCATTATTTTAACAGGAGATCGTCCAACAGGAAAATTGCATATTGGACATTATGTTGGAAGTCTCAAAAATAGAGTATTACTGCAGGAAGAAGACAAGTATGAGATGTTTGTTTTTTTGGCGGACCAACAAGCCTTGACAGATCACGCCAAAGACCCTCAAACGATTGTAGAATCGATTGGGAATGTTGCCTTAGATTACTTAGCAGTTGGATTAGATCCAAGTAAATCAACTATCTTTATTCAAAGCCAGATTCCGGAGTTGGCTGAACTATCTATGTACTATATGAATTTGGTGTCACTAGCTCGTTTGGAACGGAATCCGACAGTAAAAACAGAGATTGCTCAAAAAGGGTTTGGAGAAAGTATTCCGACAGGATTTTTGGTTTATCCGATTGCGCAAGCAGCTGATATCACAGCCTTTAAGGCCAATTATGTTCCTGTAGGAACAGACCAAAAACCAATGATTGAGCAAACTCGTGAAATTGTTCGTTCTTTTAACAACGCATATAACTGTGATGTCTTAGTGGAACCAGAAGGTATTTATCCAGAAAATGAGAGAGCAGGACGTTTGCCTGGTTTAGATGGAAATGCTAAAATGTCTAAATCCCTTAATAATGGTATTTATCTAGCCGATGATGCGGATACTTTGCGTAAAAAAGTCATGAGCATGTATACTGATCCAGACCATATTCGGGTTGAGGATCCAGGTAAGATTGAAGGAAATATGGTTTTCCATTATCTAGATGTTTTTGGTCGTCCAGAAGATGCTCAAAAAATTGCGGATATGAAAGAACATTATCAACGTGGTGGTCTTGGTGATGTGAAGACGAAACGTTATCTACTTGAAATGTTAGAATGTGAACTTGGCCCTATTCGTGAGCGTCGTATCGAATTTGCTAAGGACATGGGAGAAGTGTACAATATGCTTCAAAAAGGTAGTGAGAAAGCGCGTGAGGTTGCGGGGCAAACTTTATCTGAAGTTAAGAAAGCAATGGGACTAAATTATTTTAAATAATAGATAAAATATGAATCGTAAAACTATCTCTTCCATAGGTTCACAGGGATAGTTTTTTTATGATTTCTACCATAAATATAATTGACAAATTTTCATAGAATGGTATGATAGATACAATACAAAAAGAGTCAAGCTCAAAAAGAAAGAAAAGAGGAAACTTCAATGTCTAATTGGGATACTAAATTTTTAAAAAAAGGTTTTACCTTTGATGATGTATTGCTCATTCCAGCAGAAAGTCATGTGTTGCCTAATGATGCAGATTTAACAACAAAATTGGCAGATAATCTGACTTTAAATATCCCAATTATAACAGCCGCAATGGATACAGTCACAGAAAGTCAAATGGCTATTGCTATTGCTCGTGCGGGTGGTCTTGGAGTAATCCACAAAAATATGTCTATTGCGCAACAGGCAGATGAAGTTCGCAAGGTAAAACGTTCTGAAAATGGTGTTATTATTGATCCATTCTTCTTGACTCCAGAACATACCATTGCTGAGGCAGACGAACTGATGGGACGTTACCGTATCAGTGGTGTTCCAGTTGTAGAAACACTTGAAAATCGTAAATTGGTTGGTATTCTAACAAACCGAGATCTTCGCTTTATTTCAGATTACAATCAACCAATCTCAAACCATATGACCAGTGAAAATCTTGTTACTGCTCCTGTTGGTACAGATCTTGCAACAGCTGAACATATTCTTCAAGAACACCGTATTGAAAAACTTCCTTTGGTTGACGAAGAAGGCCGTCTTTCTGGCTTGATTACTATTAAGGATATTGAAAAAGTAATTGAATTTCCTAATGCAGCAAAAGATGAGTTTGGTCGTCTTCTAGTTGCTGGTGCGGTGGGTGTCACTTCAGATACATTTGAACGTGCTGAAGCCCTTTTTGAAGCAGGTGCTGACGCAATTGTTATTGATACTGCAC
Organism: Streptococcus oralis subsp. tigurinus; assembly: GCF_002096275.1. Lineage (GTDB taxonomy): Bacteria > Bacillota > Bacilli > Lactobacillales > Streptococcaceae > Streptococcus > Streptococcus oralis_CN. Next base: position 29,864 of record NZ_NCUG01000017.1, read on the forward strand.
ATGGTCACTCTGCTGGAGTTCTGCGTAAAATTGCTGAAATTCGTGCTCATTTCCCAGATCGTACTTTGATTGCAGGTAATATTGCAACTGCAGAAGGAGCGCGTGCTCTTTACGAAGCAGGTGTAGATGTTGTCAAAGTTGGAATTGGACCAGGTTCTATCTGTACCACTCGTGTGATTGCAGGTGTTGGTGTACCACAAGTTACAGCAATCTATGATGCAGCAGCAGTTGCGCATGAATATGGCAAAACAATCATCGCTGATGGTGGAATCAAGTATTCTGGAGATATTGTAAAGGCCCTTGCTGCAGGTGGAAATGCTGTTATGCTTGGATCAATGTTTGCTGGAACAGACGAAGCGCCAGGTGAAACGGAAATCTTCCAAGGACGTAAGTTTAAGACTTACCGTGGTATGGGATCAATCGCTGCAATGAAGAAAGGTTCAAGTGACCGTTACTTCCAAGGTTCTGTTAATGAAGCAAACAAACTCGTTCCAGAAGGAATTGAAGGTCGTGTTGCTTATAAAGGTGCTGTAGCTGATATCGTTTTCCAAATGATTGGTGGTATTCGCTCTGGTATGGGTTACTGTGGTGCAGCTAACCTTAAAGAACTACATGATAATGCTCAATTTATTGAAATGTCTGGGGCTGGTCTAAAAGAAAGTCATCCTCATGATGTGCAAATTACTAATGAAGCACCAAACTACTCTATGTAAACAAAAAAGAACTCCTGAAAATTAGGGGTTCTTTTATTTACAACAATGTCAATTTAATTTACAGATATCTGACCGTTTTGAATATTGAAAATACTAAGGTTTTCTGGCAAGTTTTGTAAGTGATCCAAACTTGTTGTTGTGATAAAGGTTTGGATAGATTGAGAAATGGTTTCTAGTAATTTTAGTTGCCGGGTGTTATCAAGTTCGCTCATAACATCATCAAGCAAGAGTATCGGAGACTCGTTGGTAATACTTTCCATTAACTCGATCTCTGCTAGTTTGATAGAGAGAACAAGACTACGATGTTGCCCTTGACTTCCAAAACTAGCATCCATACCGTTGATATGGAAAGCAATGTCATCTCGATGAGGGCCAACACCAGTATTCTTTTTAAATAAATCTCTTGATCTACTTTTTTCTAAAGCCATTTTAAAAGAATCCATTAAGAATTGTTCATTAGTGAAGTTGACAGTTGATTGATAAGAAATTGACAACTCTTCTGATTGGTTTGAAATTTCTAAGTGTTTTTTTTGACCAAATTTTTCTAAGTCTTTGATGAATTTTATCCGATGCTTTATGACGCGACAACCATACTCTACTAACTGATCATCTAAGACCGACAGAAATGTTTCGTCAATCTTTTGACTGGATTTTAGGTAAGTGTTTCTTTGCTTGAGTATATGGTTATAGTTTGACAAGTCTGACAAGTAGATTGGTTTAATTTGTCCCAGCTCTATATCAATAAACTTTCGACGAACGGAGGGGGCTCCTTTAATTAACTGGAGATCCTCAGGTGCGAAGAGAACCACATTCATATGTCCGATGTAGTCTGAGAGACGAGCTTGTTTTAAGTGATTGACTTTAGTTACACGCCCTTTTGGTGTTAAATCAATTTCTAAAGGGATAGAGCCTGTTTTTTTCTGTAGCAAGCCAGAAAGATGGAGTTGTTCTTCATCAAAATGAATGAGATTTTTATCTGTCCGAGTCCGATGACTACGTGTTAAGGCCAAGAAATAGATTGCTTCTAGAATGTTGGTCTTTCCTTGTGCATTTTGGCCTAAAAAGACATTTAGTTTTGGATTGAAATCAATTTTCATCTCTTTGTAGTTGCGAAAGGTTTTTATTGTTAAATGTTGGAGCCACATGATTATCTTCCTGGAAAACGTGGAGCTTGTTTGGTTTTAGGGGATAAAGCAGTTTTTTGTTTTTCTTTCTTTACACCCTTATTCATCTCTTTGACAAGTTTAGCAATCCGCTCTTTTTCAATCTTATCTGCTTGGTATTCTTCTTGCTCTTTTAAACTTGGTTGTGTCAAGGTGATGTCAATCTTTAAATCAGGGATGTCAATTACATCTCCTATACGGATCTTTTTCCCACGTCTAGTTTCTAATTCACCATTAAAGGAAACTTGATGTTCCATCAAAAAAGATTTAATAGCACCACCGCTTTGTATAATTCCAAGCTCTTTTAGGAGGGCTTGGAGCGTAATAAATTCTTCAAATAATTTGTATTCCATAATTCACCTCAATCTAAGGTATTATACCATATTTCTTAGAATTAAGTGAGCGAAATCACTGAAAATGAAAACGATTTTTATTTTAAAAGCGGTAAAGAGAATAAGAAATATTTTCCTTTTCGTGATATAATAGAACTCTATATGTAAGGAGGTAAGGTATGGAGTTAGTGCCTGGAATTTCAGCACATTTTGTTCAATCCAAAAAGTTTAAAACAAATAAAATCACTATTCGTTTTACTGCTCCCTTATCTCTTGAGACGATAGCAGGACGCATGTTAAGTGCAAGTATGTTGGAGACGGCAAATCAAGTTTACCCAACATCACAAGTATTTCGCAGATACTTGGCAAGTTTATATGGAACTGATATTTCCACAAGTGCTTATCGTAGGGGACAGGCACATATTCTTGACTTAACGTTTACTTATGTGAAGGATGATTTTTTAAGTAAAAAGAATGTCTTGACTTCTCGAATTTTGGAATTGGTGAAACAGACTTTATTTGCTCCCTTAGCTCAAGATGGTGCTTTTGAGCCAGCCCTATTTGAAATTGAAAGAAAACAGTTGTTGGTTAGTTTAGCTACTGATATGGATGATTCATTTTATTTTGCTCATAAGGAGTTGGATAGCTTGTTCTTCCATGATGAGCGTCTTCAATTGAGATACAGTGATTTACGAAATAGCATTTCAAATGAGTCTCCGGAAAGTAGCTACACTTGCTTTCAAGATGCTCTGAAAAATGATCGAATTGATTTCTTTTTCTTAGGTGATTTTAATGAAGTAGAAATTACAGAATCGCTGAAGTCATTACCCTTTACAGCTAGAGAGAATGACATCACTATCCAGTACCATCAATCTTATTCAAATGTCTTAAGAGAGGGAATGGTTCAGAGGAATGTTGGGCAATCTATTTTGGAATTAGGCTATCATTCTCCTGTAAAATATAGTGATGATGAGCATTTGCCTATGCTTGTTATGAATGGTCTGTTGGGTGAATTTGCACATTCGAAACTCTTTACAAATGTTCGTGAAAATGCTGGAATAGCCTATTCAGTCTCTAGTCAATTGGATTTGTTTAGTGGCTTGTTAAGAATGTATGCAGGTATCGATAGAGGAAATCGTAATCAAGCTAGAAAAATGATGAATCATCAGTTGATGGATTTGAAAAAGGGCAACTTTACAGATTTTGAGCTTGAACAAACCAAGGAGATGATTCGAAGATCTTTATTGATTGCTCAAGATAGTCAGCATACCCTAGTTGAAAGAGCCTATTTGAATGCTCTATTTGGAAATTCAAGCTTTGATATTGATCGATTGGTGGCAAAATTAGAGAGTGTTGATAAAGAAGCGGTATGTAAAGCTGCCAACAGTTTGAAGTTACAAGCGATTTACTTTATGGAAGGAGTAGAATGACAAAGGTTGCTTTTGAAGAAAAATACTATCCTGCTGTAAAGGAAACAGTCTACAAAACACAATTGTCAAATGGATTGACAGTTTCTTTACTCCCCAAGCAAGATTTCAATGAGGTTTATGGGATTGTAACGGTTCAATTTGGTTCTGTAGATGCAACTTATACAAACTTGGAAAAAGGTTTGCATTATCATCCAGCAGGAATTGCACATTTTCTTGAACATAAATTGTTTGAAAGAGAAAATTCTGAGGATATAATGGCTGCTTTTACTCGATTAGGTGCAGACAGTAATGCCTTTACAAGCTTTACTAAGACCAGCTATCTTTTTTCAACAATTGATCATCTATTAGAGAATTTAGATTTGCTAGATGAGTTAGTCGGAGATGTTCATTTTACAGAAGAGTCTGTTTTGAGGGAACAGGCTATTATTCAGCAAGAACGAGAAATGTACCAAGATGATCCAGACTCACGTTTATTTTTTGCAACATTAGCCAACCTTTATCCTGATACTCCTTTAGCAACAGATATTGTTGGAAGTGAAAAATCAATTTCTGAGATTCAAGTTTCAAATTTAAAAGAGAACTTTACAGACTTTTACAAACCTGTCAACATGTCACTGTTTTTAGTTGGAAATATTGATGCAAAAGTTGTTGAGGAATACTTTTCGAAAAAAGAAAAGAAAACTTTAGAACAGTTTACGGTTTCAAAAGAGAAACTACCTTTGCAACCTGTGAAGCAAACAGATAGCCTTCGGATGGAAGTTTCTTCACCCAAACTTGCTGTTGCGATTAGAGGTAACGGGCAAATAACAGAAGCTGAGTCTTATCGTTACAATATTTTATTGAAATTACTATTTACGATGATGTTTGGTTGGACTTCTGACCGTTTTCAAAGGTTATATGAGAATGGGAAGTTAGATGCGTCATTGTCACTTGAGGTTGAAGTCAACAGTCGCTTTCATTTTGTGATATTGACAATGGACACCAAAGAGCCTGTTTCTCTGTCGCATCAATTTCGTAAAGCGATTCGTCAGTTTAGTAATGACGCGGATATTACCGAGGAACATTTAGATCTTGTTAAGAGTGAGATGTTTGGGGAGTTTTTCAGCAGTATGAACTCCTTGGAGTTTATTGCAACTCAATATGATTCGATGGATCGCGGAGAAACAATTTTTGATTTTCCAAAAATTTTACAGGAAATTACTTTGGAGGATGTTCTAGAAGCTGGACATCGTTTGATTGATGATGGTAATCTAGTTGATTTTACCATCTTTCCAGCTTAAAAGATGACTAATACTAGAAAGAAGGAATGGTACGTATGAGAAAAAAAACAATTGGCGAGGTTCTACGTTTAGCTAGAATTAACCAGGGATTGAGTCTGGAAGAATTACAGGAAAAAACTGAAATTCAGTTGAACTTTCTAGAAGCTATGGAGGCAGATGATTTTGATCAACTTCCTAGTACCTTCTATGCTCGTTCTTTTTTAAGAAAATATGCCTGGGCAGTAGAGTTGGATGAGAGAATTGTCTTGGATGCCTATGATTCGGGTAGTATGATTACTTATGAAGAGGTCGATGTTGATGAAGAAGACTTGTCTGGTCGCAGACGATCAAATAAGAAAAAAACGTCTTATCTCCCCTTGTTTTATTTCGTTCTATTTGCTCTGTCGATTTTAATTTTTGTGACTTACTATGTTTGGAATTACATCCAAACTCAGCCAAGTCCTTCTTCTGCAAATTATAGTGTTGTTAGCTCGACTAGTTCCAAAACCTCATTCAGCTCATCTTCTAGTAGTCAGACGTCTAGCTCATCTTCTACTACGGAATCAACTATTACAGTGTCAGGCGAAGGAAACCGCATTGAAGCTCTCTATAAAACGAGTAAGGAAACCGCTACGGTTCAACTGACGGTTTCAGATGCAACTAGTTGGGTTAGTGTTTCAGGAAGTGAGCTGGAGGGTGGTGTGACACTGTCCGCAGACAATAAGAATGCAAAAACAACAGTTTCAACTAAGAATCCCGTTACCATTACTTTAGGTGTAGTGAAGGGAGTTACTGTGACTGTGGACAATCAAACAATCGATACCTCGAAGCTGACAACTCAGACTGGAACTGTAACACTTACATTCACTACAGATTAAGGAAAAATCAATGAAAAAAGAACAAATTCCTAATGTATTAACTATTGGTAGAATTCTCTTTATACCTCTCTTTATTCTTATTTTGACTTTGGGCCATTCACAAGGCAGTCATTTGCTGGCAGCGATCATCTTTGCAGTTGCTAGTATAACGGATTATCTTGATGGCTACCTTGCTCGTAAATGGAATGTGGTTAGCAACTTTGGAAAGTTTGCAGATCCAATGGCGGATAAGTTGTTGGTTATGTCAGCTTTTATCATGTTGATTGAGTTGGGTATGGCTCCAGCTTGGGTTGTTGCTATTATCATCTGTCGTGAACTTGCGGTGACAGGCTTGCGTTTGTTGCTTGTTGAGACGGGAGGGACAGTTCTAGCAGCAGCGATGCCAGGGAAAATCAAGACCTTTAGTCAGATGTTTGCCATTATCTTTTTGCTCTTACATTGGAATTTAATTGGTCAGCTGTTGCTTTATATCGCTTTGTTTTTCACTATCTACTCTGGCTATGATTATTTCAAGGGTAGCGCTCATATATTCAAAGGGACATTTGGTTCGAAATGAAATCGATTATTGAAGTAAAAGATCTGTCTTTTCGTTACAAGGAAGATCAGGATCATTATGATGTTAATAATGTCTCGTTTCACGTGAAACGGGGAGAATGGCTTTCGATTGTAGGTCATAATGGAAGTGGGAAATCGACAACTATCCGTTTGATTGATGGATTGCTTGAGGCAGAGTCTGGGGAAATCTGGATAGATGGGCAATTGCTGTCCTCTGAGAATGTTTGGGACTTACGCCGTCAAATTGGTATGGTTTTTCAAAATCCAGATAACCAATTTGTGGGGGCAACTGTTGAAGATGATGTCGCCTTTGGATTAGAAAATCAGGGACTTCCTCGAGAAGAAATGAAGAAGAGAGTGGCTGAATCTTTGGAGTTGGTAGGTATGCTGGACTTTAAGAAGAGAGAACCAGCTCGTTTATCTGGTGGACAAAAACAACGGGTGGCTATTGCAGGAGTTGTTTCCTTGAGACCAGCTATTTTAATTCTGGACGAGGCTACAAGTATGTTGGATCCTGAGGGACGCAGAGAACTGATTCAGACAGTTCAAGAGATTCGAAAAGACCACCAGATGACAGTCGTCTCCATTACACATGATTTAGAGGAAGTTGCGATGAGTGACCGTGTCTTGGTCATGAAAAAAGGCCAAGTAGAGTCAACTAGCAGCCCCAGAGAACTTTTTTCTCGAGATGACCTTGACCAGATAGGGTTAGATGAGCCTTTTACTAATCAATTGAGAGAATCTTTGAGAGAGACTGGTTATCAGTTGCCGGATGGCTATTTGACAGAAGGAGAGCTAGAGGACAAGTTATGGGAATTACTCTAGAAAATGTGAGCTTTACCTATCAAGAGGGGACTCCCCTATCTTCATCAGCCTTGACTGATGTTTCTTTGACGATTGAGGATGGTTCCTATACAGCTTTAGTAGGGCACACAGGTAGTGGGAAATCAACGATTTTACAGCTTTTAAATGGCCTATTGGTACCAAGTAAGGGTTCTGTTCGAGTTTTTGATACTGTCATTACCCCTACATCAACCAATAAAGAAATTCGTCAGATTCGAAAGCAAGTTGGTCTAGTGTTTCAATTTGCTGAAAACCAGATTTTCGAAGAGACTGTTTTGAAAGATGTTGCATTTGGACCGCAAAATTTTGGAGTTTCTGAGGAAGAGGCCAAGAAAATTGCGCGTGAAAAGTTAGCCTTGGTAGGCATCGATGAGTCACTCTTTGAGCGCAGTCCTTTTGAACTTTCGGGTGGCCAAATGAGACGTGTGGCTATAGCAGGTATGCTAGCCATGGAGCCAACTGTCTTGGTTTTGGATGAGCCGACAGCAGGGCTAGATCCTTTGGGCAGAAAAGAATTGATGACCTTGTTTAAAGAACTCCACCTTTCTGGAATGACAATCGTCTTGGTAACACATTTGATGGATGATGTAGCTGCATATGCTGATCAGGTCTATGTTATGGAAAAGGGGCGTTTGGTCAAAAGTGGCAAACCAAGTGATGTCTTCCAAGATGTAGCCTCTATGGAAAATGTACAGTTAGGTGTGCCTAAAATCACAGCCTTTTGTAAACGTTTGGCAGATAGGGGTGTAGCTTTTAAAAAACTGCCAATCAAGATAGAGGAGTTTAAGGAGTCGCTAAATGGATAGTATGATTTTAGGACGTTATATACCAGGAGATTCCATCATTCATCGCTTGGATCCCCGTAGTAAATTGCTCGCTATGATCCTGTTGATTTTGATTGTATTTTGGGCCAATAATCCTCTCGCTAATCTCATTCTTTTTGTAGCGACAGGTATATTTATCGCTTTGTCGGGCGTTTCCCTCTCATTTTTTGTTCAGGGATTAAAATCCATGTTTTTCTTGATTGCTTTTACGACTCTATTTCAGCTCTTTTTCATTTCAAGTGGAAATGTCTTATTTGAGTTTTCTTTTATAAGAATAACGGATTATGCTTTGCAGCAAGCTGGGATTATTTTCTGTCGTTTTGTGTTGATTATTTTCTTTTCAACCTTGCTAACCTTAACAACCATGCCTTTGAGCCTGGCAGCCGCAGTTGAAGCTCTTTTAGCACCTCTGAAACGCGTGAAAGTTCCCGTTCATGAAATTGGTCTCATGTTATCAATGAGTTTGCGTTTTGTTCCAACATTGATGGATGACACAACGAGAATTATGAATGCTCAAAAGGCCCGTGGAGTTGACTTTGGCGAAGGTAGAATCGTTCAAAAAGTAAAGGCTATGATTCCGATTTTAATTCCTCTGTTTGCTACGAGCTTAAAGCGTGCAGATTCATTGGCAATAGCCATGGAAGCGCGTGGTTATCAGGGAGGAAAGGGTAGAAGCCAGTATAGACAGTTGAGATGGTGTCAAAAGGATACACTGGCAATTCTTGTGATTTTGGTACTGGGATGTTTCTTATTTTTCTTAAAATCTTAGCAGGTTTGTAGGATTGATAAGAAGTTCATAGTAGCAGGTTTTTAGTATAAAGGTAGGAATATGAACCGTTTTAAAAAATCAAAATATCTAATCATCGTTTTTGTCACAGTTCTGGCAGTTTCTGTACTATTAGTGACAACCTATTCAAGCGCTATTGTGACGAAACTAGGAGATGGGATTTCCTTAGTAGATAGAATTGTTCAAAAACCTTTTCAGTGGTTTGATACTTTCAAATCAGATTTGGGACATTTGACGCGGACTTACAATGAAAACGAAAGTCTAAAAAAACAGCTCTATCAACTAGAGGTAGAATCTAATCAATCAGAAAGTTTAAAAAATGAAAATGAACAACTACGTCAGTTGCTGGATATGAAGTCAAAATTGCAGGCTACAAAAAACATAGCAGCAGATGTAATTACGCGTTCACCGGTATTTTGGAAGCAAGAGTTAACGATAGATGCAGGAAGTTCAAAGGGTGCTTCTGAAAATATGTTGGCCATTGCAAATGGGGGCTTGATTGGCAGTGTTTCAAAAGTGGAGGATCATTCAACGACTGTCAACTTATTGACAAATACCGAAAATTCGGATAAAATTTCCGTTAAAATCTTGCATGGTTCTACTGAAATTTACGGAATTATCGTTGGTTATGACAAAGAAAACGAACTTCTTAAAATTAGTCAATTAAACAGTAACAGCGACATTAGTGCTGGAGATAGGGTGACTACAGGGGGACTTGGAAACTTTAATGTTAAGGATATTCCTGTTGGAGAGGTTGTTGCTACAACTCATAGCAGTGATTATCTAACACGAGAGGTAACAGTAAAGTTAAGTGCTGATACTAAAAATCTTCATGTGGTAGAGTTAGTGGGGAATTAGCAATGAGACTGTTAAAACAAGTTGGTATTTTCTTTTTACTTCCTTTTCTTGTGCTAATTGATGCACATATTGGTCAATTAGTAGAATCCTTTTATCCACATTTTCACTTAGCCAGTCATTTCCTGTTTTTATTTCTCTTGTTTGAGACAATTGAGGTATCAGAATACTTCTATCTAGCTTATTGCTGTATAGCAGGTTTGGTGTACGATATCTATTTTTTCCACTTGATAGGAATTGCGACACTTTTATTTATCTTGATAGGTGCCTCACTTCACAAGTTTAATAGTGTGACTTTGTTGAACCGTTGGACGAGAATGTTAACAATAGTTGTGATGAGCTTCCTATTTGATATGGGTAGTTATCTCCTGGCCCTTGCTATGGGACTGACAGTAGAATCAATGCCAGTTTTCATTGTCTACAGTCTTGTCCCATCAATGATTTTAAACTTTTTGTGGATGGTGATTTTCCAGTATATTTTTGAAAAATATTATCTATAAGAAAGAAATAAAAATGTAACAAAGGCGTAATATTTATTATGTCTTTTTTTGGTATACTAGTAATGTCTTAAATAGAAGGAGTATCTACACAATATGAAGAAAAAAATCTTAGCGTCACTTTTATTAAGTACAGTATTAGTGTCTCAAGTGTCGGTGTTAACAACTGTTCACGCTGAAACAACTGATGAAAAAATTGCTGCTCAAGATAGTAAGATTAGTGACTTGACAGCCCAACAAAAAGAAGCTCAAAAACAGGTAGATGAAATCCAAACGCAAGTTACAGCTATTCAAACACAGCAAACAAACTTGCAAGCTGAAAATGAAACACTACAGGCGGAATCTAAAAAACTTGAAGGAGAAATTACAGAGCTTTCTAAGAACATTGTTGCTCGTAATGAATCTTTGGAAAAACAAGCACGTAGCGCACAAACAAACGGTGCTGCAACTAGCTATATCAATACAATTGTAAATTCAAAATCAATTACAGAAGCTATTTCCCGTGTTGCGGCTATGAGCGAGATTGTATCAGCTAACAACAAAATGTTAGAGCAACAAAAAGCTGATAAAAAATCAATCTCGGAAAAACAAGTTGCAAATAATGAAGCAATCAATACTGTAATTGCGAACCAACAAACGCTTGCTGACGATGCACAAACATTGACAACAAAACAGGCGGAGTTAAAAGTTGCTGAGTTGAACCTTGCTGCAGAGAAAGCTACTGCAGAAGGTGAGAAAGCTACCTTGTTGGAACAAAAAGCAGCAGCAGAGGCAGAAGCGAAAGCAGCAGCTGAAGCAGAGGCAGCTTATAAAGCACGTCAAACAAGTCAACAACAATCAGTTGTTGCTTCTGGAAACACAAGTTTCTCAGCTCAAGTGCAAGCAACATCTACATCAGCGTCAGCGTCAGCATCAGCATCAGCATCTGACGACGAGGACTCAAGCTACACTCCAGCACCTACTCCGACTCCTACTAGACAACGTCCAACATACAGTACAAATGCTTCAAGTTATCCAACTGGTGAATGTACTTGGGGAGCTAAAACATTAGCACCTTGGGCTGGAGATTACTGGGGTAACGGAGCGCAGTGGGCTACAAGTGCAGCGGCTGCAGGATTCCGTACTGGATCAACTCCACAAGTTGGTGCGATTGCATGTTGGAATGACGGTGGATATGGACACGTAGCGGTTGTTACAGCAGTTTCATCAACAACTAGCATTCAAGTATCAGAATCAAACTATGGTGGAGATCGTACAATCGGTAACAAACGTGGATGGTTCAACCCAACTACAACTTCTGAAGGTTATGTTACTTATATCTATCCAAACTAATGAATGAAACGAAGAGGCTCGATTTGAGTCTCTTTTATTATTTTTTATCGAAATCAAGGCCGAAATCTATTAAAACCACTTGAAAATATGGCTAAAATGTGGTAAAATGAAACTTGTCGTGTAAACGATAATACTCATTCTTGATGAATTGTGAAACTGTTGCCCTCGGGTCGTTTTGCAAGTTGAAGTTGAGGAGAGGAAAAAAACAAAAAGGAGAAATACTCATGGCAGTAATTTCAATGAAACAACTTCTTGAGGCTGGTGTACACTTTGGTCACCAAACTCGTCGCTGGAACCCTAAGATGGCTAAGTACATCTTTACTGAGCGTAACGGAATCCACGTTATCGACTTGCAACAAACTGTAAAATACGCTGACCAAGCATACGACTTCATGCGTGATGCGGCAGCTAACGATGCAGTTGTATTGTTTGTTGGTACTAAGAAACAAGCTGCTGATGCTGTTAAGGAAGAAGCAGAACGTTCAGGTCAATACTACATCAACCACCGTTGGTTGGGTGGAACTCTTACTAACTGGGGAACTATCCAAAAACGTATCGCTCGTTTGAAAGAAATCAAACGTATGGAAGAAGAAGGAATCTTTGATGTTCTTCCTAAGAAAGAAGTTGCACTTCTTAACAAACAACGTGCACGTCTTGAAAAATTCTTGGGTGGTATCGAAGACATGCCTCGTATCCCAGATGTAATGTACGTAGTTGACCCACATAAAGAACAAATCGCTGTTAAAGAAGCTAAAAAATTGGGAATCCCAGTTGTAGCGATGGTTGACACAAACACTGATCCAGACGATATCGATGTAATCATCCCAGCTAACGATGACGCTATCCGCGCTGTTAAATTGATTACAGCTAAATTGGCTGACGCTATCATCGAAGGTCGTCAAGGCGAAGACGCGACAGCAGTTGAAGCTGAATTTGCAGCTTCAGAAGCTCAAGCAGACTCAATCGAAGAAATCGTTGAAGTTGTAGAAGGCGACAACGCTTAATTCAAATAAGTAATCATTACCTAGGAGGGCGGGGCTTAGCCCGGCTCTCCTATTTTTAAATAATATAGGAGAATCAAAATGGCAGAAATTACAGCTAAACTTGTTAAAGAGTTGCGTGAAAAATCTGGTGCTGGTGTTATGGACGCTAAGAAAGCATTGGTTGAAGTTGAAGGTGATATCGAAAAAGCAATCGAATTGCTTCGCGAAAAAGGTATGGCTAAGGCAGCTAAGAAAGCTGACCGTGTTGCAGCTGAAGGTTTGACTGGTGTATTTGTTAACGGTAACGTTGCAGCAGTAGTTGAAGTAAATGCTGAAACTGACTTCGTTGCAAAAAATGCTCAATTCGTTGAGTTGGTAAATGCTACAGCTAAAGTAATTGCTGAAGGAAAACCAGCTAACAACGAAGAAGCTCTTGCCTTGACAATGCCTTCAGGTGAAACTCTTGAAGCAGCCTATGTATCTGCAACAGCTACAATCGGTGAAAAAATCTCATTCCGTCGTTTTGCTTTGCTTGAAAAAACAGATGCACAACACTTTGGAGCATACCAACACAATGGTGGACGTATCGGTGTTATCTCTGTCATCGAAGGTGGAGATGAAGCACTTGCTAAACAAATCTCAATGCATATCGCTGCGATGAAACCAACAGTTCTTTCTTACAAAGAATTGGATGAGCAGTTCGTTAAAGATGAGTTGGCACAATTGAACCACGTGATTGACCAAGATAATGATAGCCGTGCAATGGTTGGTAAACCAGCTCTTCCACACTTGAAATATGGATCAAAAGCTCAATTGACTGATGAAGTGATTGCTCAAGCTGAAGAAGATATCAAAGCTGAATTGGTTGCAGAAGGCAAACCCGAAAAAATCTGGGACAAAATCATCCCAGGTAAAATGGATCGCTTCATGCTTGACAACACTAAAGTTGACCAAGCATACACACTTCTTGCACAAGTCTACATCATGGATGACAGCAAGACAGTTGAAGCTTACCTTGAATCAGTAAATGCTTCAGTAGTTGAGTTCGCTCGCTTTGAAGTTGGTGAAGGTATCGAAAAAGCTGCAAATGATTTTGAAGCTGAAGTTGCAGCTACAATGGCAGCAGCTTTGAATAACTAAAAAATCTGAGACAAATAGTTCTCAGCCATAAAAAAGCTAGAGATTTCCAATTGAGGAACTCTAGCTTTTTAATTTTGACTCCCTCTCTTATTGTATTTTAAGAGGTTGTTGGCCATGAGTATGAATCCCATGTTAATTCTTGCTTGATGCTTACCTCTCAGATCACATCTCTTGTAACCCCAATAACCCCAACAAGCCTTTATCTGCCCCAAAACTTTGTTTTAGAATGAGTATATAAAAAGCCCTTTAATAAGGGCTAAGTGCATTTAGGAGACTACACTTCAAATTCATAGAGTGCTGTAGACAAATAACGTTCGCCGTTATCCGGTGCTAAAGCAAGGACTTTCTTCCCTGTACCTAATTTCTTGGCAACCTCAATTGCCCCGTAAATCGCTGCAGCTGAAGAAATCCCAACAAGGAAGCCTTCTTTTCCACCAATTTCACGGCCAAGTGCTAGAGCATCATCTGACGTTACGCGGACGATACCATCATAGGCCTTTGTATCAAGTGTTTCAGGAATAAATCCAGCTGAGATGCCTTGAATTTTGTGAGGCCCTGGTTTTTCACCAGACAAGATAGCTGACTCGTCTGCCTCAACTGCATAAACTTGAATGTTTGAATTTGCTGCTTTAAGAGCGTGAGAAACACCTGAGATCGTTCCACCAGTACCAACACCACCCACAAAAGCATCTAGTCCATCAGAACCGAAAGCAGCCAGTATTTCAGCTCCTGTTGTTCTTTCGTGTACTTCTGGGTTAGCTGGGTTATTAAATTGGAGTGGAAGGAAGCCGTCACGTTCAGCAGCGATTTCCTGAGCTTTGGCAATAGCCCCTTTCATTCCTTCGCTACCAGGAGTGAGGACGAGTTCAGCACTATAAGCTTGGATAATCTTGCGTCGTTCTACACTCATCGTTTCAGGCATGACGATAACAACTTTATATCCTTTAGCGGCACCAACCCATGAAAGACCGATGCCAGTGTTTCCACTCGTTGCTTCAACAATGGTAGCACCCGGTTTTAGAATACCATCTTGTTCCGCTTTTTCAATCATGCTAAGGGCAATACGGTCTTTTACTGACGATCCAGGGTTAAAGGCTTCTAGTTTAACATAGACGTCTGCAGCACCCTCTGGAACAATGTTGTTAAGTTTAACAATCGGTGTTTGTCCGATTAGTTCAGTAATATTATTATAAATAGCCATAGATATACCTCTTTGTATAAGATGATACTAGTATAACGCGCTTAAGGCTATTTGTAAAATATAGAAATCCTATCAAAGTGATAGGATTTTTTTATATCAAAGGTCTAAACCATTAATTTTTAATCGATTGTGATAAGCCAATTCTAATAAATAGGTGTAAAGAGGGAGGATGTCTGTTTTTTTAGGGAATTCAAATTTATGGAAACTCAAATGCTCATTATGTGCTTTTAGAAAGACATTTTCTAAATAAGTAATCGTAATCTCACTATCATCTATACCTGCTCCAGCAGTTTCCATTTCAACGTTTACAATGTTCATCAAAAAGAGTGACTTAGCAGACACCTTGCGACCAGTGGCACCTTGCTTATCAGTAAAAATAATACGGATATTTGTAAAGATAATTGAATCACGAATAAGTTTATACCCGCTTTGAATTTCTTCGTTTTCTAGTAGGTATTGACCATATTCTTTGATAAGAGTCTCTTTTTTTTCCTCGCTAAAGTTTCCAGCAAGTCCTTGAATAAATTTTCAAACGCCATGTATTTCTCCTTTGTTTACACTAGGTTTACAGGAACTTCAACTTCTCGTAAACCTTGATCTGTTAAAGTAACCTTTCCATTAAAAAACTCTACAAGAGCAGACTTGATATTTTCTTTCTCTTCCTTATCAACATAAATTATGGTATCGATTTGATCTGTAAAGTTTGTCTCGAGTTCCATGAGATTATGTTCTTTAAGGAAATTACCATACTCTTGGTATTGAGCGTAAGACATCTGAATGGCTATGCCAGCCTGCTCTTTGATTTCAATAATGCCAATTTCTTTGACAGCCAAGGCCACACTACCTGCATAAGCACGGATCAAACCACCAGCTCCTAGTTTGATGCCACCAAAATAGCGGGTAACTACTACACAGAGATTGGTTAGATTATGATTTTCTAAGACTCCGAGCATAGGGACTCCAGCAGTACCACTAGGCTCCCCATCATCACTCGTACGCTTGATTTCACTGCGTTCCCCTACAATAAAAGCAGAGCAGTTATGGGTGGCTTTATAGTGTTCTTTTTTGATGGTAGTGATAAAATCACGGGCCTCTTCTTCGCTATAAATACGCTTGACATGGCAGATAAAACGGGATTTTTTGATTTCTTCTTGGACCTGCCCATCCTCTTTAATTGTTCTAAATTCCATGATTTAATTGTACTAAAAAAATACCTAAAGTGCGAGATTTTTACGAATATTAAAGTATGAAAGTAAATCCAAATTACCTCGGTCGCTTGTTTACTGAGAAAGAATTAACTGAAGAGGAACGACAGATGGCGGTGAAACTGCCGGCAATGAGAAAAGAGAAGGGAAAATTGTTTTGTCAACGTTGTAATAGTAGGATTCTAGAGGAATGGTATTTGCCTATAGGTGCCTGCTATTGCAGGGAGTGTTTGCTGATGAAGCGAGTCAGGAGTGATCAAGCCTTATACTATTTTCCGCAGGAAGATTTTTCAAAGCAAGATGTTCTCAAATGGCGTGGTCAGTTAACCCCTTTTCAGGAAAAAGTATCAGAGGGGTTGATTCGAGCAGTCGAAAAGAGAGAGCCTACCTTAGTTCATGCTGTGACAGGTGCTGGAAAGACAGAGATGATTTATCAAGTTGTTGCCAAAGTGATTGATGATGGTGGTGCAGTTTGTTTGGCAAGTCCTCGAATTGATGTGTGTTTGGAACTGTATAAGCGACTGCAGAAAGACTTTGCTTGCGATATAGCGCTACTCCATGGCGAATCAGAGCCCTATTTTCGAACTCCCTTAGTAGTTGCAACAACTCATCAGTTATTAAAATTTTATCATGCTTTTGATTTGTTGATAGTGGATGAGGTAGATGCCTTTCCTTATGTTGACAATCAAATGCTTTACCATGCTGTAAAGAATAGTGTAAAGGAGAATGGCATGAGAATCTTTTTAACAGCTACATCTACTGATGAGTTAGATAAGAAAGTTCGAATAGGAGAGTTAAAAAGGCTAAGCTTGCCGAGACGGTTTCATGGAAATCCTTTGATTATTCCTAAACCTGTCTGGTTATCAGATTTTAATCGCTGTTTAGAGAAAAGTCAGTTGTCATCTAAGTTAAAGACCTACATTGAGAAACAGAGAAGAACAGGTTATCCATTGCTTATTTTTGCATCAGAGATTAAGAAAGGTGAAAAACTAAAAGAAATACTACAGGTGCATTTCCCGAATGAGAATATCGGTTTTGTAGCTTCTGTCACAGAAAATCGATTAGAGCAGGTGCAAGCTTTTCGAGATGGAGAGTTGACGATATTGATCAGTACGACAATTTTAGAGCGTGGGGTTACCTTCCCTTGTGTGGATGTTTTCGTTGTAGAAGCTAATCATCGTCTCTTTACCAAGTCTAGCTTGATTCAGATTGGTGGGCGAGTTGGGCGTAGTATGGACAGACCAACTGGTGAGTTGCTCTTCTTTCATGATGGATTAAATACTTCCATCAAAAAGGCAATCAAGGAAATCAAGCAGATGAACATGGAGGCAGGTTTATGAACTGTTTATTATGTGGACAGACTACCAAGTGTGAGCTGACTTTTAGTAGTCTCTTCCTTTTGAAGGACGACTGCAGTTATCTTTGCTTAGCTTGTGCTTCTAGTTTTGAGAAGATTGGTGAGAAATATTGTCCAAACTGTATGAAAACAGGGGTGTCAACTCAGTGTCAAGATTGTAAACTTTGGTGTAAAAAAGGAGTGCAGGTTGATCATAAGGCGATTTTTACCTATAATCAAGCTATGAAAGACTTTTTCAGTCAATATAAGTTTGATGGCGATTTTTTGCTTAGAAAAGTTTTTGCTTCCGTTCTTGCTGAGGAGCTGAAACAGTATAGAGGTTATCAATTTGTTGTAATTCCCCTAAGTCCTGTAAGATTGCTTGAGAGGGGATTTAACCAGGTTGAAGGTTTGGTTGAGGCAGCAGGATTTTCTTTTCAAGATTTACTAGGGAAAAGAGAAGAGACGGCTAGTTCTTCTAAGAATCGCTCGGAACGCTTAGCTACCGAAATTCCATTTTCTATAAAAACTGAAGCCCCTCTTCCTAAGAAAATTTTGGTTATTGATGACATCTATACAACAGGGGCAACTGTCAATCGTGTGAAGCGTCTTTTGGAAGAAGCAGGAGCTTTGGATGTTAAAACTTTTTCCCTTGTAAGATGAGGAAAAAATTTGCAAAATGAAAATGAAAGCGCTATAATATAGTTAGAAAAACAAAAATGTTTAGAAAGAAGGTACTTATATGATTAAATATAGTATCCGTGGTGAAAACCTAGAAGTAACAGAAGCAATTCGTGATTATGTAGTTTCTAAACTCGAAAAGATCGAAAAGTATTTCCAACCAGAGCAAGAGTTGGATGCACGTGTGAATTTGAAAGTTTACCGTGAGAAAACAGCAAAGGTTGAAGTAACAATTCCACTTGGATCTATTACTCTCCGTGCAGAAGATGTTTCTCAAGATATGTATGGCTCTATCGATCTTGTAACTGATAAAATTGAACGTCAAATTCGTAAAAATAAAACAAAAATCGAACGGAAGAATAAAAATAAAGTTGCGACAAGTCAACTCTTTACAGATGCTCTAGTTGAAGATGCAGATGTTGTGCAACCCAAAGTCGTTCGTTCAAAACAAATTGATTTGAAGCCAATGGATTTAGAAGAAGCGCTTCTTCAAATGGATTTATTGGGACATGATTTCTTTATCTATGAAGACGTAGAAGATCAAACAACAAATGTTTTGTATCGTCGTGAAGATGGTGAAGTTGGTTTGCTCGAAGTAAAAGAATCATAAAATTGAAATAACTAATAAGAGTGGTTTACTGATTTGTAAACCACTTTTTCTTGTGCCTATAAGTGCCTATAAGTAAGTAGAAAAACGAGGAAATCCTTGATAAAACAGTCAGAATCGGACCCTATAACCTGAACTTATAGGGGTGTTTATATTTATTAAGTAGACAAAATAATACCCTAAGGGATAGAATGGGGTTGTCAACAAATAGCGAATACAAAAATGTAAGCGCTCTTATAACAAATAAAGGAGTCATAACTATGGCAACAAAAGAAGAAATTTTACGCGAACTATATCCTGAGGACCTTTTTCACTATGCGGATGGTCTAACTTTGGGTGAAGCAGAGGTTTTACAAGAAACTCGCCGTTTGATTGAGAAACATCTCCGTCCGGTTATTAATGAATACTGGGAAAAACCTGATTTTCCTTTTGAAGAATTCTATGCTGTGGCTAAGGGCGCTCAAATTATGAACAATCCAAAATTGTTTGAAGGACGTGAGGGTAGCTGGAAACCATCTGAACTTTATATTGCCTTCTTGTATCTTGAACTTGCTCGCTTCGATGCTTCTATGGCAACATTCTACACCGTTCATGGTGGACTTTGCTACAACACAATTCTCTTGGGTGGTGATGAGCGTCAACAAAAAGAATTTCTTCCAAAACTAGCTGCATTTGATTGGCAAGGTTGCTTCGCTTTGACTGAACCTCTTTCAGGTTCTGATATTGCTGGAGGACTTGCAACTACTGCAGAACGTGTTGGAGACAAGTGGATTCTAAATGGTGAAAAACGCTGGATTGGTGGTTCAGATACTGCGGATGTCGTTCCTGTATTTGCTCGTGATGTTGCGGATGGCAAGGTGAAATGCTTTATCGTTCGTAAGGGAGCTCCTGGATATCATGCAGAACCAATCCCACATAAGATTGCTCTTCGTTGTGTCCGCAATGGCCATATTACTATGAAGAATGTAGAGGTTCCAGATTCAGACCGCTTGGTAAATATCAATGGTTTTGGTGATGTAGCCCGCATCTTGACCTTCACTCGTGCGGACGTTGCTCACATTGCTATGGGAGTGACTTGTGGATCTTATGTAGCAGCTCTTAAATATGCTAAAGATCGTGAACAGTTCAAACGTCCAATTGCCAAATTCCAAATTGTTCAAGAAAAATTGGCTCGTATGCAAGCAAATGCTGTAGCAGTTATTGCTTATTCAACTCGTATTGCTGAGATGCAAGAGAAAGGGAATGAATTGATGCTTAACTCTGCTCTTGCTAAGATGCACAATTCCTTGGTGATGCGCGAAACAGTTGCCCTTGCTCGTGAAACTTGCGGAGGTAATGGTATTACACTTGAGACAGACGTTGCTCGTTTCTTTGCAGATGCTGAATCAATCTATACCTATGAAGGTTCACACGAAGTGAATGCCTTGATTGTTGGTCGTGAGATTACTGGACTAGGTGCCTTTGTTTAATGTCAGGAGGACGATTGAAGGATTTCTGTTCAATCGTCCTTGCTTCATGCAATGGATTTTTGTAAAATAAGAAGGAGAAAATAATGATATCTAAGGTGATGATTATTGGTTCTGGTCAAATGGGAAGCGGAATTGCTCAAGTATTTGCTCAGGCTGGTTTTACAGTTTACTTAAACGATATTAAAGAAGAATTTGTTCAAAGAGGCTTGAATAATATCACAAAACAATTGGAACGTTCAGTTGAAAAAGGACGGATGTCTGCGGATGAGAAGGATCAGGTATTGGCCAATTTGCTTCCATCTGTTTCATATGAAGATGCGAAACAAGTCCAATTGGTGATTGAAGCTGCAACTGAGAATCGTGAGATTAAGTTGAATATTTTCAAACAATTGGATGAATTGACAGATCCTAAAACTATCTTGGCATCAAACACATCCTCTTTGTCAATCACGGATATAGCTGCTGCTACTAAACATCAAGAGCGCGTGATTGGAATGCACTTCTTTAATCCTGCCCCAATCATGAAACTTGTAGAGGTTATTAAGGCCTTGCAGACTTCAGAAGAAGTGGTTCAGGCAGTTCGTGAACTGACAGTGAAAATTGGTAAAACACCAGTTGATGTTAAAGATTCTTATGGTTTTGTTGTGAACAGAATTTTGATTCCTATGATCAATGAAGCCATTTACATTCTAGGTGAAGGAGTGGCTAGTGCCGAAGAAATCGATGAAGCGATGAAACTTGGTGCAAATCATCCTATTGGACCTTTGGCTCTTGCTGACTTGATTGGATTGGATGTTTGTTTGGCTATTATGGGCGTCCTAAACCAAGGGTTTGGTGATCAAAAATACCGTCCTGCTCCTCTTCTTAAGAAAATGGTCGAAGCAGGAAAATTGGGACGGAAGACAAAAGAAGGCTTCTTTATTTACTAGACACTGATGGAGGTAGTCATGAAAGACGTAGTTATTGTTTCGGCAGTGCGAACACCTTTAGGTTCCTTTGGCGGGAGCTTGAAGAATGTTTCTGCTGTTGATTTGGGATCTTTGGTAATTAAGAGTGCTTTGGAAAAAGCGAATATTAAACCAGAGCAGGTAGATGAAGTGATTATGGGGAATGTCCTAGGCGCAGGTTTAGGCCAAAACGTGGCTCGCCAAATGAGTATTCATGCTGGGCTTCCTGAATTTACACCAGCCTTTACCATTAACAAGGTTTGTGGTTCCGGTTTGAAGGCAGTGCAGTTAGCTGCTCAAGCGATTCAGTGCGGAGATGCAGATATTGTCGTGGCTGGTGGTGCAGAAAACATGAGCCAGGCTCCATATGTTTTGCCAAGCTTCCGTTGGGGCGGCCGTATGGGAGATTCGAAAGTGGTAGATACCATGATTAAGGACGGTTTGTCTGATGCCTTTAACGAATACCATATGGGAATTACAGCTGAGAATGTGGCCGAAGAATATGGTATTAGCCGGGATGATCAAGATGCGCTTGCTTTGGAATCACAAAAACGAGCAGTGGCGGCTATAGAATCTGGACGTTTTAAGGAAGAGATTGTTCCGGTGGTCATCCCTCAACGTAAAGGCGATCCTATCGTCTTTGATACAGATGAATTTCCTAGAAAAGATGCTAGCTTGGAGAGTCTGTCTAAGCTGCGTCCTGTTTTCAAAAAAGACGGTTCTGTTACAGCGGGAAATGCCTCAGGTATCAATGACGGGGCGGCGGCTGTCTTGGTCATGAGTGCTGAAAAAGCTGAAGAATTAGGACTTCCAGTCATTGCGCGCATTCGTTCGTATGCAAGTGCAGGTTTGGATCCTAAGATTATGGGATGTGGACCGATTTATGCGACCCGTAAAGCTCTTGAAAAAGTTAATTTGACAGTTGATGATCTTGACTTGATCGAGTCAAATGAAGCCTTTGCTGCTCAGGCTTGTGCGGTCGGGAAAACACTTGGTTTCAATACCGATATTGTCAATGTCAATGGTGGCGCGATAGCTCTTGGTCACCCAATTGGGGCCTCAGGTTGCCGTATCCTAGTGACTCTGGTACATGAGATGATGAAACGTGATGCTAAAACTGGTTTAGCTACTCTCTGTATCGGAGGAGGGATGGGAACAGCCCTCATCGTTGAACGTTAGTTATTAGAAAACTGAACGTCATTTCCTCTTTTTCAATATTACGATTACAAAATGAGATTTTGATCCGATCTCATAGTTACATACCTTATCAAGTGTCTTTCTCTAAAAGGGCTTGATAAGGTATTTTTATTTTTCCCAAAACTTTAAGGATGGATTGGACGACCATATCCTATAAGCTGAACTTATAGGTCTATAAATAAAGATTAAGTAGACGGATGAAAAAAAAGTTTATGATGAAAATGTAAGCTCTTACATTTTGTGTTGGTATTTGTTGACGCTGTACTCTGTACTCAAAATAAATCAAGTAGGAGCAGAACAATGAGTAAAACTGTTTTATTAGAGGTTAAGAATGGTCTTGGCTATCTAACAATTAACCGTCCATCGGCTTTGAATGCTTTAAGTTCAGAAGTCTTAAAGGATTTGAATCTCGCTTTAGACCAGATTGAAGCAAGCGAGGACATTCGTGTTGTCATTGTGACCGGTCAAGGAGAGAAAGCATTTGTCGCGGGAGCAGACATTAAAGAGATGGACCAAATGTCTCCAATTCAGGCTCATGAATACATGACCTATGCGAACGACACCTTTACCCGCTTATCTGAATTGACTCAGCCAACTATTTCAGTATTGAATGGTTATGCTTTGGGAGGCGGTTTAGAATTAGCTCTTTCAACTGATATCCGAATCGGCTATGACAAGACAATGGTTGGCTTCCCTGAAGTCGGCTTGGGAATCATTCCTGGTTTTGCAGGTACTCAAAGAATGTCTCGTTTGATTGGTACTAGTAAAACAAAGGAATTAATCTTCACTGCTAGAATGGTTAAAGGACAGGAAGCATATGATCTTGGAATTCTTAACGAGTTGGTAGCAGCAGAAAAACTATTGCCTGCGGCAGAAGAGCTGGCAGCAGCGATTATGAAAAATGCACCGCTAGCAGTTGAAAAAGCTAAACATATTATCCAAGTTGGCTCAGAACTCCCTCTGAAAAATGCTATTCGTTTGGAAACAGAAGCGGAAGCTCTACTCTTCTCAACAGAAGATAAGGTGGAAGGAATGCGCGCTTTTGTTGAAAAACGCAAAGCTGTCTTTCAACGTAAATAAGAGAGGAGATAGGTTATGAAAGTTGTAACATTGTCTGAAGCTATTTCCTTGATTCACTCAGGAGATAAAGTTGGTATTTCTGGATTTCTCGGAGTGGGAGAACCATTTGAGTTAATTGAGGAACTGGTTCGTCAAAACCAGCAAGATTTGACCTTGGTGTCTGTTGTAACTTCTCAACCCGGTAAGGAAGTTGGAGTTGGTCGTCTTTGTGAAAATCATCAGGTTACAAAATACATTGCAGCCCATGTAGGGACATCTGCTGCTGCTCAGCATGATTATTTCTCAGGAACCATGAAAGTGGAGTTCACTCCGATGGGAACTGTCGTAGAACGCTTACATGCTGCAGGTGCAGGTCTTGGAGCAGTTTTAACGCCAACAGGTGTAGGAACAATTCTTGAAGATGAGCACGAAAAAGTAACTCGAAATGGAAAAGAATATTTGATTTATGATCCATTGAAGATTGATATTGCCTTGATTAAAGCTACTAAGGCTGATAAATATGGTAATCTTTATCTAGATGGGACTACTAAAAACATCTCTCTTCAACTCGCTCTAGCGGCTGATACAGTCATTGTTGAGACAAACGAGTTGGTTGAAGTCGGGGAAATTGATCCAAATGATATTTACATCCCTGGTATCCTAGTTGACTATGTCGTTCAAGGATTGACACCACAAGAGCATCATCAGATGATGGGAGACTTGTGGACAGAGACAAAAAAACTGGCGGGGGTGAAGTAAAATGAAAGCAAAAGAAATTATCGCAAGACGTGTAGCGCTTGAATTTAAAGATGGAGATGTGGTCAATCTTGGATTTGGGATTCCAAACGCTTCTGCTGATTATATTCCGGAAGGAGTAAATGTTATTTTGCAGGCAGAAAATGGCGCCCTTCGATTTGGAGAAACACCAACCAAGGACACCTATAATGCCAATTTAGCGAACTCTGGTGGAGCTCCTATCACATTGTTGCCCGGAGCAGCCTTGTTTGATCTACAAACTTCCTTTGCCATTATTCGTGGTGGACACGTGGATGCAACCGTTCTGGGAGCGCTAGAAGTCAGCCAAGATGGTAGCATTGCGAACTGGATTATCCCAGGGAAATTTGCTCCTGGTATGGGTGGCGCAATGGACTTATTGGTTGGTGCTAAGCGTGTAATCGGGGCTATTCAACACACAACTGCTGATGGGGAATCCAAGTTGTTGAAAGAATGTACCTTGCCACTTTCAGCTAAAGGAGTATTGGATCTTGTCATCACAGAATTAGCTGTTTTTGGATTCAAAGATGGTAAGTTCTTATTGAAAGAGTTGGCTCCTGGTGTGACATTAGAAGAAGTTCTTGAAAAAACAGCTGGAGAAGTCATTGTCTCAGAAGACCTAAAAACAATGCCGATTTAAGCAAAAAAAGAGCTATTTTCTGCTTAGTGTGTTATGATATAAACTAGATAGTATTGTAAGCGCTTTATATACAACGTTAAAATGAAGTATTCGAAATGTTATTTCGATAAAAAGTCAGTAGACAACTATCAAACACTGGAATAGTTGTCTAATTGACTTACTAAAATAGTGAAGGAAAGCTAGGTGATGGGTAAGTGGATATTATCCAAATGAACTATTTCATCAATATCATAGAATGCGGATGCAACCTTTCCATTGCTGCAAAGAAGATTCACATTAGTCAATCAGCCTTGAGTCAATTTGTGACAAATTTTGAAGCAGCTGAAGGGGTTCAATTATTCAATCGCAAGAATGGAAGATTAGAAAGTTTAACAGAAGCGGGACGCAAAATTTATCGTTATGCGACCGAGATTGTGAATCGACATGAAGAAATGCTTTCCATGATCCATATAGAAGCTCAAAAGCAAAAAGGCACCATTAATTTTGGTATTCCGTCCTTGATTTTACGAGTTTATTTTGCTAGTGCCTTGCCTCATTTTCTGAAAAATAATCCTCATATCCATATCCAGGTTACGGAAGGTGGAGGGAAGGAAATTCGTCAAAAAATGGTTGATGGAGATTTGAATCTCTCTATTCTGATAGAGCCTACGAGCCTGGATGCTAAAAAATATGAACAACATATCATTCAATTGGATGAATATGTTGCTTATATGGATAAGGATCATCCGCTGGCTCAGAAAAGCTTGTTGGAATGGTCTGATATTGTTGGTTATGAATTGGCAACCTTCAACAAAACATTTACGACTTATGATTTAGTAACAGAAAAACTTCGTTCACAACGAATTGAGGCTAAATTTGCTTATCTTTCCTCTACTTGGGACTTCCTAGTTGAATCAACTCATCAGACAGATTTGATTGCCCTTTTGCCAAGGCCGGTTGAATATTTTGTGGATAAGAGTCGTTTTAAGGCGGTTAGATTCAAGGATCCGATTCCATTTAATATTTGGTTTTGTAGACCCTATAAAAACTCCTACAATGAAGTAGAGTCTTATGTGTATGAAGAATTGTTGAAAGATTATTACCAACCGTTTTCTGACAACTAAGATGAGGTGAATGCGATGACCTATAATGACGTGCTGGCGCGAGAATTGAAGGCAGACGTGAAAGTGTTGATTCGGGACTATTTCAAGTCTCATGAGGATGAACAACAGTTCCCTAGAGAATTGCTTTATCAGTTTATTGAGCAATTTGATATCTTTTCCTTGCTTTTAGATAGTCAAGATTCTGTTTTGAGAACCGAGTTTTTAACCTTTATTCGCTTGATTTCAAAAGATTTTCCTGCTTTTTCTGCTGTTCTACTAACTCAGGCATGTTATGGTATCTATCCTATTTTACGATATGGGAGTCAGGAACAAAAATCGCGTTATGTAGAACCATTAGTAAGGGGAGAAATCTTAGCTGGCTTGGGATTTTCTGAAGGGAAATTGATGGACAGCTTGGAGGTTATTGCAACAACTGCAAGGAAAACAGAAACAGGTTGGTCTTTAACTGGGAAGAAGTCAATTGTATCAAATTGCCGCTATACAGATATTTTGTTAATCTTAGCCAAGGTTCAGGAAGCTAACGGAGAAGATGGATACGGATTTTTCATTGTTGATACGACTCGACCGGGAGTTGCTTTTGGAGATGATATTGCAAAACCTGGTTTACAGGGTTTGCCTGTGAATTCGGTAACTTTTGATCAGGTCATATTGCCAGAAGATAGTCTGCTAGGATTGACGCTAAATGGGGAAACTCAGTTAAATGATATTATCAAAAAATTACAGCTAGGATTAAGCGCAATCTCTATTGGTATCTCTGAGGGAGCTTTTGAAACAGGTCTGGCTTTTGTAAAGGTCAAAAGAAGATTTGGGAAACCATTAATCGATGCGACAGTCTATCAACATCAATTCGCAGACTTGTATACTAAGCTGTGTGCGGCTGAATCTTACTTTGCTTCCTACAAGGACAGGATGAAGGCGGATTCTCTCTTTGTATCTCAGATAAAACTTTATACGACAAAAGTAGCAATTGAGATTTCTGAGGAAATTATTAGATTAATTGGACCTCTTCAAACCTTGGATGACATCCCCATAGACCGTTATCTAAAGGATGCCAAAACGATTGAAATCTATGGAAAATCTGGGGATTCGATTCGCAAAAGAATAGCAGCCCAATGGATAAAGGAGTAAAGCATGGCAGAACTCACCTTACAGGAATATCAATTTCATGATATGAAACTGATATGGCTACGTGGAGCCGATAAATTGACGGATGCAGGGACTCTTTTTGGTCCGGTTCCGAAAGTTGTGTGGTCTCGTTACTACCCAACAAATGATGCTAATATGATGGCAGAATTGACGGATCCTATTTTGATCCAGTACAAGGGTAAAAATTACTTGATAGATGCAAGTTTTGATACAGCAAAATTATCCGATAAACAAAGGCGTAACTTAGGAATCTTGTCTGAAAGTCGGGTAGAAGACAGTTTGGCTCTTTTAGGACTATCGCCTGAAGACATTGACATCGTGCTGATGACACATATGCACCACGATCATTCTGGTGGCTTGACGTATGTGAATGATCAAGGGAAGCTGGTTTCCAAGTATCCAAACGCCAAGATTATTGTGAATGATGTCGAATGGTATGAGATGAGAAACCCTAATGATCGAACGCGGGGAACTTATCTGAGAGAAAATTGGGAACCGATTCAAGATCAGGTGACGACTTTCTCAGAGTATATCAATGTCATTCCAGAAATCCAAATGATTCACACAAGTGGTCACAGCAATGGCCACAGTATTATCTTGCTCAAACAGGGGAAAGATACGATGATCCATATGGGGGACTTGATGTTATCACATGTTCATCGAAATCCTCTCTGGGTTCCAGCAGTTGATGATTATCCTATGAAATCAATTTTAGCCAAAAAGAAGTGGTTGCGTCAGGCTTTTGAGAATCATTATAAGTTTTTCTTTTACCATGATCAATTTTTCGCGGTGGTAGAGTTTGACAAGGATGGGAAGGAATTTGTAGATTATGTTCTACGTTCTCGCCCCCCACTTATTCCTTTTACAGATCAGCAGGATCGTAAGCCAGATTTTTTAGGATAGCAGAATATGAGGAGACAAATATAACATTTTCTTGTTGACGGGGATATTGGTGCATTATGCATCCATTTGCCAACAAGAATCAACAGAAAATAAAAGGAGGACTCATATGTCAATTACAAAACTTTTACAGATTCAATATCCAATTTTCCAAGGGGCTATGGCTCAAATCTCGCACTATCAACTAGCAGCAGCTGTTTCTGAGGCTGGAGGTCTGGGAATTATCGCTTCGGGTGGTATGACCGGAGAGCAGTTGCGAGAAGAAATTCGTGAACTGAGAAAGTTGACAGATAAGCCTTTTGGTGTCAACATCATGTTGATGATGAAAAATATCAAGGATATTGTGACCGTTATCATCGAAGAAAAGGTTCCAGTGGTAACTACAGGTGCAGGAACTCCTAAGCATATCATGCCTTACTTGAAAGAAGCAGGAATCAAGGTTATTCCAGTTATTGCCAGTGTCAAGCATGCTCAAAAAATGCAAGAATTGGGAGTTGATGCTGTAATCGCTGAAGGTTCAGAAGCTGGTGGCCATATTGGAGAGACCAATACAATGGCTCTTATCCCACAAATCGTTGATGCCGTAACGATTCCAGTCATTGCTGCAGGAGGTGTGGCAGATGGTCGTGGACTTGCTGCTGCGATTGCCCTAGGTGCACAAGGAGTTCAAATGGGAACAGTTTTTCTTGCTTCAGAAGAATGTCCAATTTCTCCAGCCTATAAAGAAGCTATTTTGGCGGCAAGTGATACAGCGACTGCGGTTACAGGCCGCATTGCGGGAGCGCCAGTTCGTTGTATTCGCAATGAGATGACGGATCACTACATTGAATTAGAGCAGAAAGGTACAAACCGAGAGGAACTGGAAGAAATTACGATCGGTTCCCTATCTAAGGCTGTCTATGAAGGTGATACAGTTCATGGTTCAATGATGAGCGGACAAATTGCGGGTTTGGTGAAAGACATCAAACCATGTAAGACTATTTTAGAATCAATTGTGAAACAGGCGCAAGAGTGCCTACAAGACATTCGACTAGAATTAGGTGAATAATGTAATCTAGACGGAAGATTCTGCACTGATGTGGAAAAAGGAGAGCGAGGCATTTGCTATCCTTTTTTATATATGGTTTCTTTAAGAGCATCTTGCTATAATAAAAGCAGTGCTTTCTCTTTAAAGGTCGCTTTTTAAGGGCTTTTGTGATATAATAATGCGCAAGAGGTTTAGAATGAAAAAAAATAATTTAATCCCGTTTTCTGCAGTCTTGCTAGGACTTGCAACTTTCGGAATCTTAACTTTGCTGATTATTTTTTCACATAATCTTGCTGTAACAATCACTGTTTTATTTTTATTTGTACTGCTTTATCTGCTTTTATTTGTATGGCAAAAAAAACAGTACGAAAAGAGCGAAATTGAACAAATCCAATATGTAAATCACCAAGCCGAAAATAGCTTGAGTACTTTGCTTGATCAAATGCCGGTGGGAGTCCTGAAATTAGACTTATCAAGTGGAGAAGTAGAATGGTTTAATCCTTATGCTGAGTTAATTTTGACAAATGAAGAAGGGGAAATTGATGTTGAGTTAATTCAAGCCATCATCAAGGCTTCTGTTGGGAATCCTGGTTCGTATGCTACCTTGGGTGAAACACGATATGCTGTCCATATGGATAAGGCTTCAGGCGTTTTGTATTTTTTTGATGTTTCTGGGGAGTACGAAGCAACTGTCGAATTGGTAACTAGCCGTCCAGTCATTGGGGTCATCTCAGTGGATAATTACGATGATTTGGAGGATGCGACGTCTGACTCTGATATCAGCCATATCAATAGCTTTGTAGCTAATTTTGTTTCAGAATTTGCTAGTAAGTATGCTATGTTTTCTCGCCGTGTGGGGATGGATCGTTTTTATTTATTCACAGATTATACAGTACTCGAGGAATTGATGAATGATAAATTCTCTGTTATTGATACTTTCCGAGAAGAATCAAAACAGAGGCAACTAGCCCTAACTTTAAGTATGGGATTTTCTTATGGTGATGGAAATCATGAAGAGATAGGGAAAATTGCCTTGCTCAACTTGAACTTAGCAGAAGTTCGCGGTGGTGACCAGGTGGTGGTCAAGGAAAATGATGAGACCAAGAATCCAGTCTACTTCGGTGGAGGAACTGCTGCGTCTATCAAACGTACTCGTACACGTACGAGAGCCATGATGACAGCCATTTCTGATAAGATTCGAAGTGTTGACCAGGTTTTTGTAGTCGGTCATAAAAATCTAGATATGGATGCCTTGGGCTCTGCTGTCGGTATGCAGTTGTTTGCAAGTAATATTATTGAAAACAGTTACGCTGTCTATGATGCAGATAAAATGTCAGCAGATATCGAGCGTGCTATCCAGTTCTTAAAGAAGGAAGATACTACGAAACTCTTATCTCTTACAGATGCGATGAAGCTAGTTACAAGCCGTTCGTTATTGATTTTAGTGGATCACTCAAAGACGGCTTTGACCTTATCGAAAGATTTTTATGATTTGTTTACTCAAACCATTGTTATTGACCATCATAGACGTGATCAGGATTTCCCTGAGAATGCAGTCATCACCTATATTGAAAGTGGAGCAAGTAGTGCGAGTGAGCTGGTCACAGAATTGATTCAGTTCCAAAATTCTAAGAAAAATCGTTTGAGTCGTATGCAGGCTAGCGTACTGATGGCTGGAATGATGCTGGATACCAAGAACTTTACATCTCGCGTAACGAGTCGAACCTTTGATGTGGCTAGCTACCTGAGAACACGTGGAAGCGATAGTATTGCTATCCAGGAGATTGCTGCGACAGATTTTGAAGAGTACCGTGAGGTAAATGAACTCATTTTACAAGGTCGTAAGCTAGCTTCAGATATCTTGATTGCCCAAGCTAAGGACTCAACCACTTATGACACAGTTGTTATCAGTAAGGCTGCCGATGCTATGCTGGCCATGTCCGGTATTGAGGCTAGTTTTGTTCTGGCAAAAAATACACAAGGATTTATCTCTATCTCAGCTCGAAGCCGTAGTAAAATCAATGTGCAACGCATTATGGAAGAGCTAGGTGGCGGAGGCCATTTTAATCTAGCGGCTGCGCAAATCGAGAATATGAATCTGTCAGAAGCAGGAGAAAAATTGACTAAACTAATCTTGGATGAACTAAAGGAAAAGGAGAAAGAAGAATGAAAGTAATCTTTTTAGCAGATGTTAAAGGAAAAGGAAAAAAGGGCGAAATCAAGGAAATGCCAACTGGCTATGCTCAAAACTTCCTGATTAAAAAGAATTTGGCCAAGGAAGCGACTGCTCAAGCAGTGGGCGAGTTGCGTGGTAAACAAAAATCAGAAGAAAAGGCTCATGCTGAAATGATTGCTGAAGCAAAAGCCATCAAGGCTAAGCTTGAAGCAGAGGAAACGGTTGTAGAGTTTGTTGAAAAGGTTGGACCAGATGGCCGTACATTTGGCTCCATCACTAACAAGAAAATTGCAGAAGAATTGCAAAAGCAATTTGGTATCAAGATTGACAAACGCAATATTCAAGTGCAAGCACCAATTCGAGCAGTAGGTTTGATTGATGTACCAGTGAAAATCTATCAAGATGTTACAAGTGTCATCAATCTTCGTGTAAAGGAAGGGTAAGTTTACAACTTCTTGACAAGATTGTAAAAGGAAGGAAAGTCGGATGGCAGAAGTAGAAGAACTACGAGTTCAACCTCAGGATATTTTGGCAGAACAATCTGTTCTGGGGGCTATTTTTATAGATGAGAGTAAGCTCGTTTTTGTCCGAGAATACATTGATTCTCGTGACTTCTTTAAATATGCTCATCGATTGATCTTCCAAGCGATGGTAGATTTGTCGGATCGTGGGGAAGCGATTGATGCGACGACAGTTCGGACGATTTTGGATAGCAAAGGGGATCTCCAAAATATTGGTGGCTTGTCTTACCTTGTCGAAATTGTCAACTCTGTACCAACTTCAGCCAATGCAGAATATTATGCTAAAATCGTAGCCGAAAAGGCTATGCTACGTCGCTTGATTTCCAAGTTGACAGAGTCTGTCAACCAAGCCTATGAGGCTTCTAAGCCTGCAGATGAAATCATCGCTCAAGCTGAAAAGGGACTCATTGATGTTAGCGAAAATGCCAATCGTAGTGGGTTCAAGAATATTCGCGATATTTTAAATATCAACTTTGGGAACCTAGAAGTTCGGTCACAACAAACTACGGATATCACAGGTATTGCTACAGGCTATCGTGATTTGGACCATATGACGACAGGTCTCCATGAGGAGGAGTTGATTATCCTAGCGGCGCGTCCAGCGGTTGGTAAGACAGCCTTTGCCTTGAATATTGCTCAGAACATTGGTACCAAGTTGGATAAGACGGTTGCTATTTTTTCACTGGAAATGGGTGCAGAAAGCCTAGTAGACCGTATGTTGGCAGCAGAAGGTTTGGTGGAGTCTCATTCTATCCGTACTGGTCAATTGACTGATGAGGAGTGGCAAAAATATACCATTGCTCAAGGGAATCTAGCCAACGCGAGTATCTATATTGATGATACGCCAGGGATTCGGATCACGGAAATTCGTTCGCGCTCACGTAAACTGGCTCAAGAAACAGGTAATCTAGGCTTGATTTTGATCGACTACCTACAGCTTATCACAGGGACTGGTCGTGAGAACCGCCAACAAGAAGTCTCTGAAATTTCTCGTCAGTTGAAAATTCTAGCTAAAGAGCTAAAGGTTCCAGTAATTGCTCTTAGTCAGTTATCTCGTGGAGTGGAACAGCGTCAGGATAAGAGACCAGTCTTGTCTGATATTCGTGAATCGGGTTCTATCGAGCAGGATGCGGATATCGTAGCCTTTCTATACCGTGACGACTACTATGATCGTGCAGGTGAAGAAGAGGA
The DNA here is from genome assembly GCF_002096275.1 of Streptococcus oralis subsp. tigurinus. Lineage (GTDB taxonomy): Bacteria > Bacillota > Bacilli > Lactobacillales > Streptococcaceae > Streptococcus > Streptococcus oralis_CN. The sequence continues at coordinate 62,635 of NZ_NCUG01000017.1, forward strand.
AGGAATTCCAAATAACAAGGTTGAGGTTATCATTGAGAAAAACCGTAGTGGAGCTCGTGGAACGGTGGAATTGATTTTCCAAAAAGAATACAATAAATTTTCAAGTATCTCAAAGAGGGAGGCATAAGATGTCAGATGCATTTTCAGATGTAGCCAAGATGAAAAAAATCAAAGAAGAAATCAAGGCACATGAGGGACAAGTCGTTGAAATGACTTTGGAGAATGGCCGTAAGCGCCAAAAAAATAGATTGGGTAAGCTAATTGAGGTTTATCCATCTCTATTTATCGTTGAATTTGGGGATGTTGAAGGAGACAAACAAGCCAATGTCTACGTTGAATCCTTCACCTACTCAGATATCTTGACAGAAAAGAACTTGATTCGCTATCTAGACTAAGAATCCTAAAATGAAGTGAGCTTTGCTCACTTTTTTCTTTTTCTCCCGAATAGTATAAACGAGGGGAACCTCGGAAATTTATATTATTAAGGAGAATGAATGACGTTTTTAAAATCAGGAGTTAAGAAGAGTAGATGTACTCAGTTGAGTGTAGGGCTGGCTACTTTGTTTGTTACAAGTACCTTTTTGTTTGGTGGGGAATCGGTTCAGGCTGATAGTGTAGCGCGTGGAGATGACTATCCGCTTCACTACAAAAATGGTAGTGTTGAAATCGATCAATGGCGGATGTATTCTCGCCAGTGTACGTCTTTTGCGGCCTTTCGTTTGAGTAGTGTAAATGGCTTTGAGATTCCTCCTGCCTACGGAAATGCAAATGAATGGGGACATCGTGCAAGGCGAGAAGGCTACCGTGTGGATACTAAGCCAGAAGTTGGGGCTATTGCTTGGTCGACAGAAGGTTATTATGGGCACGTGGCCTGGGTATCAAATGTGTCAGGGGATACGATTGAAATCGAAGAGTATAATTACGGGGTTCGAGAAAAGTATAACCGTCGAAAAGTCAAGGCTAGTTCGATGACAGGTTTTATTCATTTCAGGGATTTATCTGCTAGCCATAGTGCGGGTGAGAATGCTCGTAGCTCAGAACTTCCGTCTAGTGGGACAATAGTATTCACGGGGAAATCGCCTATTATGGACCAACCATCAAGCACAGGACAAGTTATTGACTACTATTATGCTGGTGAGAGTGTGAGTTATGATCAAGTTCTTGAAAAGGATGGTTATAAGTGGCTCGGTTATTTGTCTTATAGCGGTTCTAGAAGATATGTGCAGTATGCAGAGCTAAGCAATACAGAAAAAGGCTGGAAAAAAGAAGGAGGGAGTTGGTATTACCGAGAGAATGGGAAACTCGCAACTGGTTGGAAGAAAATAAATGGCAGTTGGTATCACTTTAAAGACAATGGAACCATGTCAACAGGTTGGGTGAAGGATGGTTCGCATTGGTACTATCTAAAGGCATCAGGGGAGATGCAGACAGGATGGCTAAAGGAAAATGGAACATGGTATTATTTGGAGAGTTCAGGGGCTATGAAGTCTAGCCAGTGGTTCCAAGTAGGAGGAAAGTATTACTACGTCAATGCTTCAGGGGCTTTAGCAGTGAATACCACTGTGGATGGCTATCGAGTGGATAGTAACGGAGCTAGAATCTAGAAAGAATATAAAAAAGAGGGCTTCACTACCATTTGCCTATTCTTTCCGATGGTATTTTTCCTTGCTTTCCTTTATAATGGGTGTATGGACAAGAAAAAATTATTATTAATTGATGGATCTTCTGTTGCCTTTCGAGCTTTTTTTGCGCTTTATCAGCAGCTGGATCGATTTAAAAATGCTAATGGTCTTCATACCAATGCAATCTATGGTTTTCAACTCATGTTGAATCATGTCTTAGAGCGAGTTGAACCCAGCCATGTTTTGGTAGCTTTTGATGCAGGTAAGACGACTTTCCGAACAGAGATGTATGCAGACTACAAGGGGGGGCGTGCTAAAACCCCAGATGAGTTTCGTGAGCAATTTCCCTTCATTCGTGAGTTGCTAGATCATCTTGGGATTCGCCACTATGAGTTGGCCCAGTATGAAGCAGATGATATCATCGGAACCTTAGGTCGCTTGGCTGAGAAGGATTCTTTTGAAGTGACTATTGTCAGCGGAGACAAGGACTTGATTCAGTTGACGGATGAGCATACAGTGGTTGAGATTTCCAAGAAAGGTGTGGCTGAGTTTGAGGCCTTTACACCAGATTACCTTATGGAAAAGATGGGCATTACCCCAGCTCAGTTTATAGATCTCAAGGCTCTTATGGGGGATAAGTCTGATAATATCCCTGGCGTCACTAAGATCGGTGAAAAGACGGGTATCAAGCTCTTGCTAGAACACGGTTCGTTAGAGGGTATTTATGAAAATATCGATGGGATGAAGGCTTCTAAGATGAAGGAAAATCTCATCAATGACAAGGAACAAGCCTTTTTGTCTAAAACCTTGGCGACCATTGAGACAAATGCACCGATTGAGATTGGCCTTGATGATTTGCTTTATAGTGGACCAGATGTGGAAAATCTCGGGAAATTCTACGATGAGATGGGCTTCAAACAGCTCAAGCAAGCTTTAAATGTGTCATCAACGGATGCGCCTGAAAGTTTGGATTTCACTATCGTTGACCAAGTCAGTCAAGACATGCTGAGCGCCAACTCTATCTTCCACTTTGAGCTTTTTGGTGAGAATTACCATACAGATGACTTGGTTGGTTTTGCCTGGTCCTGTGGGGATAAACTTTACGCTACAGACAAACTTGAGCTCTTGCAGGAGCCGATTCTCAAGAATTTTCTAGAAAAAACACCTCTGAAAGTGTATGACTTTAAGAAAGCGAAGGTTCTTTTAAATCGTTTGGGCTTGAATTTGCAGGCCCCTGCTTTTGACAGTCGTTTGGCCAAATACCTCCTCTCTACTGTCGAGAACAATGAAATTTCAACCATTGCGAATCTCTATGGCCAGACTTATTTGGCTGATGATGAGACCTTCTACGGTAAGGGGGTCAAGAAAGCTATCCCTGAGAGAGAGAAATTCTTGGAGCACTTGACTCGCAAGGTTGCTGTATTGGTTGAGACGGAGCCTGTTTTGCTTGAAAAACTCAGTGAACATGGGCAGTTAGATCTTCTCTATGACATGGAGCAACCTCTGGCTTTTGTCCTTGCCAAGATGGAAATTGCTGGAATCAAGGTCAAAAAAGAAACCCTACTTGAGATGCAAGCTGAAAATGAGATTGTCATTGAGCGACTCACCCAAGAGATTTATGAGCTGGCTGGTGAGGAATTTAATATCAACTCGCCTAAACAGTTGGGCGTACTTCTCTTTGAAAAACTGGGACTTCCTCTAGAATACACCAAGAAAACCAAGACAGGTTACTCGACAGCAGTGGATGTGCTGGAGCGTCTGGCTCCTATTGCACCGATTGTCAAAAAAATTCTAGACTACCGTCAGATTGCTAAGATTCAATCCACCTATGTGGTTGGCTTGCAGGATTGGATTTTAGATGATGGCAAGATCCACACGCGCTATGTGCAAGATTTGACTCAGACTGGGCGTTTGTCTAGTGTAGATCCAAACTTGCAAAATATCCCTGTTCGCTTGGAACAAGGTCGCCTCATTCGTAAGGCTTTTGTGCCAGAGTGGGAGGATAGTGTCCTTCTTAGCTCCGACTATTCACAGATTGAGTTGCGCGTTTTGGCGCATATCTCTAAGGATGAGCACTTAATCAAGGCCTTCCAAGAGGGAGCAGATATCCATACTTCGACAGCTATGCGTGTCTTTGGAATTGAACGTCCTGAGGATGTGACGCCAAACGACCGTCGCAATGCCAAGGCTGTCAACTTTGGAGTGGTTTACGGGATTTCAGATTTTGGTTTGGCGAACAATCTTGGTATTAGTCGTAAGAAGGCCAAAGCCTACATTGATACCTACTTTGAGCGTTTTTCTGGGATTAAAAACTATATGGAAGAAGTGGTACGTGAAGCGCGTGATAAGGGATATGTAGAGACCCTCTTCAAGCGTCGTCGAGAGCTACCAGATATCAATTCGCGCAACTTTAACATTCGTGGTTTTGCAGAGCGAACTGCCATTAACTCCCCTATTCAGGGTTCGGCAGCAGATATTCTTAAGATTGCTATGATTCAGCTAGACAAGGCTCTAGTTGAGGGTGGTTATCAGACCAAGATGCTGTTGCAAGTGCACGATGAAATCGTCCTTGAGGTTCCGAAATCAGAACTAGCAGCTGTCAAAGCTCTAGTGAAACAAACAATGGAAGAAGCCATCCAGCTCAGTGTTCCCCTTATCGCAGATGAAAATGAAGGGGCAACCTGGTACGAGGCTAAATAAGAAAGTTATGAAAGAGTTTGAAGCAGTTGCCTTCAAACTCTTTTTCATGATTTTCTGTAAGCAGTTTCCTTGACTTTTCCTTGTATTTGCGTTACTATATGTCCATATAAGATATGGGAGTCTGTGTACAGTCTGAGAGGAAGTGTTAAACTTCGACCGCACCTGATCTGGGTAATGCCAGCGTAGGGAACGATACTTAGCCGAATTCTGCACCTTTTCCATATATGGAAGGGGTTTTCTTTTTGTCAAAAGGAAACCTGAGAAAAGGAGGTTTTTATGAAAGCAAGCATTGCCTTGCAAGTCTTGCCCCTATCGCAGGGGGTTGATCGAATTGCTATTATCGATCAGGTTATTACTTATCTGCAAGCTCAGTCCGTGACCATGGTAGTGACACCATTTGAAACGGTCTTGGAAGGGGAGTTTGATGAGCTCATGCGTATTCTCAAAGAAGCGCTTGAAGTGGCAGGGCAGGAAGCAGATAATGTCTTTGCCAATGTCAAAATAAATGTAGGAGAAATTTTAAGTATTGATGAGAAACTTGAAAAGTATACTGAGACGTCACATTAGTCTATTTGGTTTTCTAGGAGTCTTGTTAATCTGGCAGTTAGCGGGAATATTCAAACTTTTACCCAAGTTTATCCTGCCAACCCCTTTTGAAATTCTCCAGGCCTTTGTTCGTGACAGAGAATTTCTCTGGCACCATAGCTGGGCGACCTTGAGAGTGGCTTTACTCGGACTAGTCTTAGGAGTCTTGATTGCCTGTCTCATGGCGGTGCTTATGGACAGTCTGACTTGGCTCAATGACTTGATTTACCCTATGATGGTGGTTGTCCAGACCATTCCGACCATTGCCATAGCTCCTATCTTGGTTTTGTGGCTAGGCTATGGAATTTTGCCCAAGATTGTCTTGATAATCTTGACGACAACCTTCCCTATCATCGTCAGTATTTTAGATGGATTTAGGCACTGTGACAAGGATATGCTGACCTTGTTTAGTCTGATGCGGGCAAATCCTTGGCAAATCCTGTGGCATTTTAAAATCCCGGTCAGTCTGCCTTACTTTTATGCAGGTCTGAGGGTCAGTGTCTCCTACGCATTTATCACAACAGTGGTGTCCGAGTGGCTGGGAGGTTTTGAAGGTCTTGGTGTTTATATGATTCAGTCTAAAAAACTGTTTCAGTATGATACCATGTTTGCCATTATTATTCTGGTATCGATTATCAGCCTTCTCGGTATGAAGTTGGTCGATATTAGTGAAAAATACGTGATTAAATGGAAACGTACTTAAATAGAGCGTTTTAGAAAAAGAAAAGAGGAAATGAAAATGAAGAAAACATGGAAAGTGTTTTTAACGCTTGTGACAGCTCTTGTAGCTGTCGTGCTTGTGGCTTGTGGTCAAGGGACTGCTTCTAAGGACAACAAAGAAGCAGAACTCAAGAAGATTGACTTTATCCTAGACTGGACACCAAACACCAACCACACAGGGCTGTATGTTGCCAAGGAAAAAGGTTATTTCAAAGAAGCTGGAGTGGATGTTGATTTGAAATTGCCACCAGAAGAAAGCTCATCTGACTTGGTGATCAATGGCAAGGCGCCGTTTGCTATCTATTTCCAAGACTACATGGCTAAGAAATTGGAAAAAGGGGCAGGAATCACTGCCGTTGCTGCTATCGTTGAACATAATACATCTGGAATCATCTCACGTAAATCTGACAATGTCAGCAGTCCAAAGGACTTAGTTGGGAAGAAATACGGAACCTGGAATGACCCAACGGAGCTTGCTATGTTGAAAACCTTGGTAGAATCACAAGGTGGAGACTTTGAAAAGGTTGAAAAAGTACCAAACAACGACTCAAACTCGATCACACCAATTGCCAATGGCGTCTTTGACACTGCTTGGATCTACTACGGTTGGGATGGTATCCTTGCTAAATCTCAAGGTGTAGAGGCTAATTTTATGTACTTGAAAGACTACGTCAAGGAGTTTGACTACTACTCACCCGTTATCATCGCAAACAACGACTATCTAAAAGACAACAAAGAAGAAGCTCGCAAAGTCATCCAAGCTATCAAAAAAGGCTACCAATACGCCATGGAACATCCAGAAGAAGCTGCAGATATCCTCATCAAGAATGCACCTGAACTCAAGGAAAAACGTGACTTTGTCATCGAATCTCAAAAATACTTGTCAAAAGAATATGCAAGCGACAAGGAAAAATGGGGACAATTTGATGCTGCTCGCTGGAATGCCTTCTACAAATGGGATAAAGAAAATGGTATCCTTAAAGAAGACTTGACAGACAAAGGCTTCACTAATGAATTTGTAAAATAATGACAGAAATTAGACTTGAACATGTAAGTTATGCCTATGGCGATGAAAAGATTTTAGAGGATATCAACCTGCAGGTGACTTCGGGTGAAGTGGTTTCTATCCTAGGTCCAAGTGGTGTTGGAAAGACCACCCTCTTTAATCTGATTGCAGGAATTTTAGAAGTCCAGTCGGGAAGAATTGTCCTTGATGGCGAGGAGAATCCCAAGGGGCGCGTGAGTTATATGTTGCAAAAGGATCTCCTCTTGGAGCACAAGACGGTGCTTGGCAATATCATCCTGCCCCTCTTGATTCAAAAGGTGAATAAGGTGGAAGCTATTGCCCGAGCAGATGAAATCCTTGCGACCTTCCAGTTGACAGCTGTACGGGACAAGTATCCTCACGAACTCAGTGGAGGGATGCGTCAGCGTGTAGCCTTGCTCCGGACCTATCTTTTTGGCCACAAGCTCTTTCTTCTTGACGAGGCTTTTAGCGCTTTGGATGAGATGACTAAGATGGAACTCCACGCTTGGTATCTGGAGATTCACAAGCAGTTGCAGCTAACAACCTTGATTATCACGCATAGTATTGAAGAGGCCCTCAATCTTAGCGACCGCATCTATATCTTGAAAAATCGTCCCGGGCAGATTGTTTCAGAAATTAAACTAGATTGGTCTGAAGACGAGGACAAGGACGTCCAAAAAATTGCCTACAAACGACAAATATTAGCAGAATTGGGATTAAATACTTAGAAAAATTGGGAGTTAGTGAAGATTATCCTTTACCAGCGCCCTTTTTCTTTTAAAAATGAGAAAATTTCGGTATAATAGTCAAAGATAGTCAAGGTTCAAAGAAGGAGTTTGATTTACTATGAGATTTAAAAATACATCAGATCATATCGAAGCCTATATCAAGGCGATTTTAGACCAGTCTGGTATCGTGGAATTGCAGCGGAGTCAGTTGGCGGATACCTTTCAGGTTGTGCCGAGTCAGATCAACTATGTAATCAAGACACGTTTTACTGAAAGCAGAGGTTACTTGGTTGAGAGCAAGCGAGGTGGTGGAGGCTACATTCGCATTGGGCGGATTGAGTTTTCCAGTCATCATGAAATGCTCCGCGATTTGCTTTACTCGATTGGTGAGCGAGTTAGTCAGGAGATTTATGAGGATATTCTCCAGCTTTTGGTGGAGCAGGACTTGATGACCAAGCAGGAAATGACCTTGCTGACTTCTGTAGCAACAGATCGTATCCTAGGGGAAGAATCCTCAGTTGTCCGTGCCAATATGCTCCGACAGCTATTACAAGAGGTAGATAGAAAAGAGAAGTAAGATGAACTATTCAAAAGCATTGAATGAATGTATCGAAAGTGCCTACATGGTTGCGAGCCATTTTGGAGCTCATTACCTAGAGTCTTGGCATTTATTGATTGCCATGTCCAATCACAGTTACAGTGTGGCAGGTGCGACTCTAAATGATTATCCTTATGAAATGGACCGTTTAGAAGAGGTTGCGTTGGAACTGACTGAAACCGACTATAGCCAAGATGAAACCTTTACGGAATTGCCCTTTTCCCATCGTTTGGAGGTTCTCTTTGCAGAAGCAGAGTATGTAGCCTCAGTGGTCCACGCAAAGGTATTAGGGACAGAGCATGTATTATATGCAATCTTGCATGATGGCAATGCCTTGGCAACTCGCATCTTGGAGAGAGCAGGATTTTCTTATGAAGACCAGAAAGATCAGGTCAGAATTGCTGCTCTTCGTCGCAATTTAGAGGAACGTGCAGGTTGGACAAGAGAAGACCTTAAGGCTTTGCGTCAACGCCATCGCACAGTAACTGACAAGCAAAATTCTATGGCCAATATGATGGGCATGCCTCAAGCTCAAAGTGGTGGTCTAGAGGACTACACGCATGACCTGACGGAGCAAGCGCGCTCTGGCAAGTTAGAACCAGTTATTGGTCGTGACAAGGAAATCGCACGTATGATTCAGATTTTGAGTCGGAAGACCAAGAATAATCCTGTCTTGGTTGGTGATGCGGGTGTCGGGAAAACAGCTCTGGCACTTGGACTTGCTCAGCGTATTGCTAGTGGGGATGTACCTGTGGAAATGGCTAAGATGCGCGTTTTGGAGCTTGATTTGATGAATGTTGTTGCGGGGACACGTTTCCGTGGAGATTTTGAAGAGCGTATGAACAATATCATCAAGGATATCGAGGAAGATGGCAAAGTTATCCTCTTTATCGATGAACTCCACACCATCATGGGTTCTGGTAGCGGTATTGATTCGACTCTGGATGCGGCCAATATCTTGAAACCAGCCTTGGCGCGTGGAACTTTGAGAACGGTTGGGGCCACCACTCAGGAAGAATACCAAAAACACATCGAAAAAGATGCTGCCCTTTCTCGTCGTTTTGCCAAAGTGACGATTGAAGAGCCAAGTCTAGCTGACAGCATGACCATTTTGCAAGGTTTGAAAGCTACCTATGAGAAACACCACCGTGTGCAAATCACAGATGAGGCCGTTGAAACAGCTGTCAAGATGGCGCATCGTTACTTGACCAGTCGTCACTTACCAGATTCTGCTATCGACCTCTTGGATGAGGCGGCAGCAACTGTGCAAAACAAATCTAAGCATGTGAGAATGGACGAATCCGACTTGAGTCCAGCTGACAAGGCCTTGATGGATGGTAAGTGGAAACAAGCAGGCCAGCTAATCGCAAAAGAACAAGAATTGCCTGTCTATAAAGACTTGGTGACAGAATCTGATATTTTGACCACCTTGAGCCGCTTGTCAGGTATCCCAGTCCAAAAGCTGACACAAACAGATGCTAAGAAATACCTTAACCTCGAAGCAGAACTACACAAACGTGTCATCGGCCAAGATCAAGCTGTTTCAAGTATTAGCCGTGCTATTCGTCGTAACCAGTCAGGTATTCGCAGTCACAAACGTCCGATTGGTTCCTTTATGTTCCTGGGACCAACGGGTGTCGGAAAGACTGAATTGGCCAAGGCCTTGGCAGAAGTTCTTTTTGATGACGAATCAGCCCTTATCCGCTTTGATATGAGTGAGTATATGGAGAAATTTGCGGCTAGCCGTCTCAACGGTGCCCCTCCAGGCTATGTGGGCTACGAAGAAGGTGGGGAGTTGACCGAGAAGGTTCGCAACAAACCATACTCCGTTCTCCTCTTTGACGAGGTAGAAAAGGCCCACCCAGACATCTTTAATGTCCTCTTACAGGTTCTGGACGACGGTGTCTTGACAGATAGCAAGGGGCGCAAGGTGGATTTTTCAAATACCATTATCATCATGACGTCAAACCTTGGTGCGACAGCTCTTCGTGACGACAAGACAGTTGGCTTTGGGGCCAAGGACATTCGTTTTGACCAGGAAAATATGGAAAAACGAATCTTTGAAGAGTTGAAAAAAGCTTATCGACCAGAGTTTATAAACCGTATTGATGAAAAGGTGGTCTTCCATAGCTTGGATAGCGAACACATGCAGGAAATCGTTAAGATTATGGTGAAACCATTGATTGCTAGCCTAGCAGAGAAAGGCATCGACTTGAAACTGCAAGCTTCAGCGTTGAAGTTACTAGCAAGTCAAGGATATAATCCAGAAATGGGAGCTCGCCCACTTCGCAGAACACTGCAAACAGAGGTGGAAGACAAGCTAGCTGAGCTCCTCCTCAAGGGAGAACTGGTAGCAGGCAAGACCCTCAAAATCGGTGTAAAAGCTGGTCAATTAAAATTTGATATTGCTTAAAAATGGAGAATCAGGAGTTGTCCTGATTCTTTTTGTATTTATTTTTATAAAACCAAAGGAAATAAGTTGACAATATGTAAATATTGGTTATAATAAGAATAAATAGATATTAAGATTTGTATAGAATGAAAAAGAGCAGAGTTTCCTGAAATTTCCACCATTTCAATAGAGCCCTGTTTCTTTTTTTGCGTATGAAATGAAAATAACGTAAACCTAGCCAAAGAGTGAATTTTAGATAGGTTAAGAAGGGAAATAGATGAACATTTTAGTTGTAGATGATGAGGATATGATTAGAGAGGGAGTAGCTGCTTTTTTGAGAGAAGAAGGCTATCATGTTATTCTAGCAAAGGATGGACAGGAAGCTTTGGAGAAATTTCATGAGTTCCCTATTCATCTGATGGTCTTGGATCTGATGTTACCGAAGCGGAGTGGATTTGAGGTGTTAAAAGAAATTAATGGAAATCATGATATTCCTGTAATCGTCTTAAGTGCGCTCGGAGATGAGGAAACTCAGATGCAGGTATTTGACCTTTATGCTGATGATCATGTGACGAAACCATTTTCACTGGTGCTCCTAGTCAAACGGATTCAAGCCCTGCTTAGGCGTTACTATGTTGTGGAGGATATTTGGCATTATCAAGATGTGACAGTGGATTTCACATCCTACCAAGCTCGAGTCAAGAACGAGGAGGTTGCAATTAAGCCGAAAGAATTGTTGGTTTTAAAATGTTTAATCCAACATAAGAACCAGGTCTTGAGTAGAGAGCAGATACTCGAGTCTATCTCAAATGATTTTGCAGATTTGCCTCTTGATAGAGTAGTTGATGTTTACATTCGAAATCTTCGTAAGAAGTTGGATCTGGATTGTATTGTAACAGTGAAAAATGCAGGATATAAAATTAGCTTATGATAAAAAACCCTAAATTATTAACCAAATCATTTTTAAGAAGTTTTTCGCTTTTAGGTGCAATCGCTTTGGTCATCCACATTGCCATCTATCTGACCTTTCCTTTTTATTACATTCAGCAAGAGGGTGAGAAGTTTAATGAGAGTGCTACTATTATGAGCAAGCACTTAGAAGGCAAAAATTTTCATGAACTGCCTAGTTTGCTGGAGTCCTATTCAAAATCTCTTCGCATCTCTGCCCATTTGAAAGATGACGTACTGGATAAGAGAATTTCCCTTGTGCACGACTTGGAAATAAAGGAAGGCAGTCCCACTAACTATATCGTAACGATTGACCGTCAGATTACGACAGCTGATGGTAAAAAGGTAACCATTCAATTTATTCAAGGTGTGGATATTTATAAAGAGGCAACACGGATTATGCTTCTCTATCTCCCGTATACCTTTTTAGCAACGCTTGTATTTGCCTTTCTCTTTTCCTACTTCTATACGAAACGTTTATTGGAGCCCCTCTTTTATATCTCAAAAGTTACAGGTAAGATGCAGGAGTTGGATCATGATATTCGCTTTGATGAAACGCGAAAGGATGAAGTTGGGGAGGTTGGAAAGCAAATCAATGATGTGTATGAAAACTTGCTGGCAGTCATTGATGAATCTGAGAGAAGAAATGAACGGATTGTCAGGTTGCAAAAGCAGAAAGTTTCTTTTGTTCGTGGAGCGTCACATGAGTTGAAAACCCCTTTAGCCAGTCTTCGAATTATTCTAGAGAATATGCAGTACAATATTGGGGATTATAAAGACCACCCTAAGTATATAGCAAAGAGTATCGATCAAATTGATCAAATGAGCCACTTGCTCGAAGAAGTTTTGGAGTCCTCTAAGTTCCAAGAGTGGACAGAGTGTAGCGAGACCTTGATAGTCCAGACTGTTTTGACGGATGTTTTATCTCGCTATCAGGAATTAGCACACTCAAGAGGAATAGAAATTGAAAATCAATTGACAGATGCTACTAGGGTCGTCATGAGTCTCAAGGCATTGGATAAGGTTTTGACAAACCTGATTAGTAATGCAATTAAATATTCAGATAAAAATGGGCGCGTAATCATATCCGAGCAAGATGGCTATCTTTCTATCAAAAATACCTGCCAACCTCTTAATCAAGAAGAGTTGAATCATTTGTTTGATATTTTTTACCACTCTCAAGTTGTCACAGACAAGTCTGAAGGGTCTGGTTTAGGACTCTATATCGTGAATAACATCCTAGAAAGTTATCAAATGTCCTATAGTTTTCTCCCTTATGAACAAGGAATGGAATTTAAAATTTGCTTGCAAGCAGATTAGTTGTATAAAGCAAAAGAACGGAAATCTCTCCGTTCTTTTTTGTTAAAGTTCACATAGGTTTAACATGAGAATATTATTTTAAATATAGAAAAAAGAAAGGATACTGGTATGGTATTTGCGATTATTTTAGTAACCTTCCTCGTTCGATTGATTTTTTTAAAACGTTCGATGGAGAATGAAAAACGAATCCTTAGCAATGGCGGGAAAGAATTTGGAGTTGAGAATACAAAACGATTAACGATGGCTCATATTGTTTTCTATCTCTCCTGCTTTGTTGAAGCAATGGTACACAAGACAAATTTTGATGGCATAAGCATGGTTGGTTTAGTCTTGCTTATTTTTTCTATGCTGATGTTGATGTTGGTGATTCACTTGTTGGGAGATATTTGGACAGTAAAGCTAATGCTTGTCAATAATCACAAATATGTAGATCATCCTCTCTTTCGAATTGTGAAACATCCCAATTACTTTTTAAATATTCTTCCTGAGCTAGTTGGTTTAGCTTTGGTGAGTCATGCTTACGTAACTTTTATCTTTATTTTTCCTGTCTACGCGGTTATTCTTTATCAAAGAATAGCAGAAGAAGAGAAATTACTGCAAGAAGTTATCATTCCTAATGGAAGAATGAAAGGATAGCAAAAATAATATAGCAAATTTCACATACAATTCATATTAGCAGGATATACTGTAGTTAATTAAAATTATGGAGGATACAGATATGTTTAAATCAAATCATGAACGAAGAATGCGATATTCCATTCGTAAATTTAGTGTAGGAGTAGCTAGTGTACTAGTAGCTAGCTTCTTTATGGGGAGTGTTGCTCATGCTGGTGAGATGAGCTCGAGTGCACCCACAAATAGTGCTAAGGTCACTGAACAAACTTCATCTAAGGATAAGGCAGGAGAAAACAAAGAAACTTCTTCTGAAAATAATAAAAAAACAGAGCCAGCTAGAGAAACTTTGAAAGATGCAAAAGAAAAATTAATAAAAGAGCTAGCGGAAAGTGACCTTCCTGCAGATAAAAAAGCAGCATATCAGCAGAAAATCGAACAGGCGAATGATACAGGAAGCTTGCTTTCGATAGATAATGATTTTCACCTAGACTTACTAGAACACCATGAAAAGCAGCATATGGAACAAGAAAGGAAGGAAAAAGAAAATCAATCGAAAGATGAAAATAAGGTGGTTCCTCCGACTAAGGAGAGCTCGGAACAGTCTTACGATACTTCTACAAAAGAGAACACAGGTGCGGTCGCTGAAATTCAAAAACGTTTAAAAGAAGAAATCAGAAAGGGTACCCTACCAACTGAGCGGAAAGATTCCTTGATAAAAGAGATTGAGGGAGAAGATGACCGTGATAACCTAGAAACTTTGGAGAATAGTTATAGAGAGCTGGAAGATACTTTCAAAAAAATCAATGAAGAACTTGACCATCAAAAGAAATTGATTAGTGATATGGCGACTACAAAAGGTATCACCGAAGAGGATAAAAGTTCTTTAGTAGGCGAAATCAATAAAATCAAAGAGCGAGTTGTAAATGATTTTAAGAACGAGTCGGATAAATCACTCCAAACGATTAAACAAGAAGTTATTGCCGATCTAGGTAAGTTATTCAAATCTTACAAAGCTTACGTTGAAAAAGAAATTCAAAACTACGTCAATGAACAAGTGGACGAAAACATAAAGGAGAAAAAACTAAACAAAGAAGAAGCAAACGAGGATGCCACAATCAAACAGTTACGCGAGTTGGAAAAAAAGGCGCTTCAGCAACTCGATCAGGCCGCGAAAAACGAAGAGGTGCTGAAGGCTAAACACAGTCTTCTTGATGAGATTGCAAAACTCAAAACATCTAATGGCAATAAAGAGACAACGAAACCGAGAGACAAACGAAGTGCTAAGGAGACTGATCAGCAAGATTTGGCTAAACAAATTTCAGAAGCTAATCTATCGCTTTCTAATCACATGAGTGAGCTGTTGGATAGAACTAAAAAGGATCTGAAATCTGAGGACGAGTCTAAATTTGATGAATTAATTAAAAATGCCTTAGGAATTGTAAATAAATATAGATCAGAGCTTTCTAAAGCTCAAACAAAAGAGGAACTAGATCGGATTCTAGAAACAGCGAAGTCAGAGCTAAATGCTGCTGTGGAGGAATTCAAAAAAGGGTTAACGAAACCAACTGAGCCTCAAAGAAAGCCTGATATGGAAGGTCATATTCCTCCAACTAAAGATGGGAAATCTCAGACACCGACTGAAGAAACGAAAGAGATAGAATCTTTGAAGAATAAGGCTAAGGAAGAGCTAAAAAAACTAGAGCAAGCTTTGACTGAAGTGAATAACTATCCAGAGTTACCAGAAAATAACAGTGATTATAAGGTGCAGAAAAAAGATATTTGGGAGGATTCTAAAAAGATTGCTCCTGCTAAAATAAAAGCATTTAGAGAGCAGTTAGAAAAAGGTTCATACACTGCCAAAACTCTCCAAACGTTTATAGATGACTTTATCTATTATCAAATCCATGCACAAATCGAAAAGATGACAAGACAAGTCGCTTTGTATCGAGAGAAATACGCGAAAATTCCTAGTTTAGAAAAAGAATTTGAATCAGGTATCAAGCAAATATGGAATAAGAATTATGCTACCTTAGAAGGGAAATATCTAGCGGATTACTTTAAGAACGAATTTCTTCCATCCTTTAATAAGATTCAGCAGATTGTGGAACTTCAGAAGGCTATCAGCCAGCTTGAAGAAGAAATGAAGACAGTCCCAGATGGAGCTAAGTTAACAGGAGAAGCTGGTTCTGCTTATGAAAAGGTCAGAAATCGTGCAAGCGAAATCATTAAACAAGGGAAAGAGCTTCTAGAACAAGTAAATATTACAGAAAAGCAGCTAGATACTCAGATAGGAGAGCTTCAGAAGAGCTTATCTGAATTGAAGGTAGCGAAGGCCAACTTAGTGCCAAAGAAAGAAGATAAGAAAGAAATTCCAAAACCAGATTTGCAACCAAGTCCTAAACCAGAAGGCAAGAAACCACACACGCCGGCACAACCCGGTACTGAGGATAAAAAACCATCTGCTCCAAAACCAGGTATGCAACCAAGTCCTCAACCAGAAGGCAAAAAACCGCAAACACCGGCACAACCCGGTACTGAGGATAAAAAGCCATCTGCTCCAAAACCAGGTATGCAATCAAGTCCTCAACCAGAAGGCAAGAAACCACACACGCCGGCACAACCCGGTACTGAGGATAAGAAGCCATCTACTCCAAAACCAGGTATGCAACCAAGTCCTCAACCAGAAGGCAAAAAACCGCAAACACCGACACAACCTGGTACTGAGGATAAGAAGCCATCTGCTCCAAAACCAGGTATGCAACCAAGTCCTCAACCGGAAGGTAAGAAACCGCAAACACCGGCGCAACCAAAGACACATAAAATCTTTACAGCAGCAGATGGCAAGACGAAAGTCTCAGTAATATTTGATAAACCTACAGATGCAGATAAGTTACATCTCAAGGAAGTAACGACGAAAGAGTTGGCTGATAAAATTGCTCGTAAAACAGGAGGGGGAACAGTTCGTGTGTTTGACTTATCTCTTTCTAAAGGAGGCAAGGAAACTCATGTCAATGGAGAACGAACTGTTCGGCTCGCGCTTGGGCAGACTGGATCAGATGTTCACGTCTATCACGTAAAGGAAAATGGCGACCTTGAACGCATTCCTTCTAAAGTTGAAAATGGGCAAGTTGTCTTTAAAACGAGCCACTTCAGTTTGTTTGCGATTAAGACACTTTCTAAGAATCAAAATGTCACTACACCTAAACAGACTAAGCCGTCTATCCAAGATAGTCAAACACAGATAGGAGAGAGCCAAACTGGAAAATTCCAGAATAAAGAAGTTAATCATAAACCACTGGCTACTGGAAATGAAACGGCGGCAAAAGGAAATCCTACATCAGCAACTGAGAAGAAATTACCATCTACAGGAGTGGCGTCTAATCTAGTTCTTGAGATCATTGGTCTCCTTGGTTTGATTGGAACTTCATTCATCGCGATGAAAAGAAGAAAATAATGATTCAGTTTTTTAAAAATATCCACTTTCGATATTTAGCATTTGATTGGTTAACCATTGAAGATCCTAAAGATTTTACTTATAATTGGTATCTAATAATGATAAGTCATTTCATATAGAGATGAATCTAAGATATAAAAAGAGAAGGCTATTGAACCGCAAAAGTTAGATTTTTTCTGTCTAGCTTTTGAGGGGCATTATAAAGATGGCCTTCTCTTTTTTTGTTACCTTTTTATAAAAAGTAATAAAAAACTATTGACAAAACAAAAATATAGTATATAATAAAAACATAGAAAATAAAAATATCAAAAATTATAAAAAGGTAAAACGTTTATGAAAAAGAAAACAGCAGTGGTATTTGGGACCTTTGCTCCTCTCCATCAAGGGCATATCGATCTGATCCAGCGAGCGAAGCGTCAGTGTGACCAGGTCTGGGTAGTCGTTTCAGGATACGAGGGAGATCGAGGTGAGCAGGTAGGTTTAAGTCTTCAAAAACGATTTCGCTATATCCGAGAGGCTTTTCGTGATGACGAGTTGACCTCTGTCTGCAAGCTGGATGAGACCAACCTTCCCCGTTACCCTATGGGCTGGCAGGAGTGGTTGAACCAGATGTTAGCGGAGATTTCCTATGATGAAACCCAGCAAGAACTGACTTTTTTTGTGGGAGAAGAAGAATACCAGCAAGAGCTATCTAGACGTGGATTTGGAACCGTCTTGCAAGAAAGAAAGTTTGGTATCTCAGCGACTATGATTCGAGAAAATCCAAGCAAATATTGGAAATACATCGCACAACCCTTCCGTCGTCAGTTTACAAAGAAAGTATTGATTATGGGAAGTGCTAGCAATGGGAAGACCACTCTGGCCAAGGATTTGGCAAGGTATTACGATGCGCCTGTTAGTCTGGAATACGCGCGTGAGTACCAGATCAAAAACAATGTCCGCGACGATGAATTGACTCCAAAGGATTATTATTATCTCCTTTTAGGGCAGTATGACCAGACCTCCAAACTAATAGATAGCAATGCCAATCGAGGCCTTGTGATAGCCGATACCAACTCCTTGGTAACAAAAGGATACTATGACTATTACATGGAGACTGAGGACCAAGAGGACTTATCAGGAGAAACCTTTGACAATCTTTTTGTTTCGATTTTGGCTAAGGAAAAATGGGACTTGATTCTCTTTGTGCAGCCTGTCGGTTCTTATGTCAATGACGGGTTTAGAGATATGACCATGGCGGAAGACCATATTCGCTACAGTTTTTCCCAGCATTTGGATCAGATGAGAGAGCGATATTTAACCAATATTCCTTTAGTTTATCTAGCGGAGGATTATCTAGGCAATTACGAAGCAGCAAAAGTGGCTATCGATGCCATTTACCAAGCAGATTAGGAGAAAATTATGAAAAAACTAACTGAAAAAATCACACAATTTATCGAAAACTTTAAAAATGTCCATGCCGAAGCCCGCAAGATTGGTTTTGCAGGGATCATGCGCCTGCTCTGGAAAGATCTCTTTGTCGGCCGTAGCCTTTTCCAGTGGTTGTATCTCATCGCCTTGTCAAGTGTTCCCTTGATCTTGGAATTCACGCAAAATATAGAAAGTCATGACTGGCTGAGCTTGTTTGCATCTTGGACTGGGATTGTCTGTGTTATCTTGGTAGCAGAAGGTCGTGCAAGCAATTATCTCTTTGGAGCCATTAACTCGGCTATCTATTTGATTTTGGCAATGAATGCGACTTTTTATGGCGAAGTCTTGACGACTGTTTACTTCTTTGTCATGCAGCCGATTGGTCTCTATGCTTGGTTGTCCAATCGTATCAATGACCAAGGAAAACCAGAAGAATCTCACTTTGAAGCTAAGAAATTATCTGTGATTGACTGGCTCAAGTACTTGGCCTTGACTGCCATTATCTGGATTGGTATGGGCTTGGCTTACCAAAGTATCAATAGCGCTCGCCCTTTCCGTGATAGTGTTACCGATGCGACCAATGGTGTTGGTCAGCTCTTGATGACACGTCTCTACCGTGAGCAATGGATTTTCTGGATTGCAACCAATCTCTTTAGTATTTATCTCTGGTGGGGTGAAAATATCCACATCCAAGGGATGTACTGGGTTTACACACTCAACAGTCTAGTGGGATGGTACCAATGGACCAAGGCAGTTCGAAAGGAGGCATAAGATGGCAGACATAAAGATTCCAGAAGGAATGACGGAAAAAGAATATTATGAAATCCATGCCAGTCAGGAGGAGTTTTTAGACTGGTACTACAGGCAGGAACTCCCTCAATATGAAAAACCAAGTGTGACAGTGGATATGGTGGCTTACTGCTTTGTCGAAGGAAAGATCAAGCTCTTACTGATCCGTCGCAAGGCCCACCCTTATCAAAACTGCTTGGCTCTGGTTGGAGGCTTTATGGACAAGGGAGAAGATGCTGCACATGCCTGTCAGCGCGAGGTGAGTGAAGAAGTCAATCTCGATCTACCTTTGGAAAAAATCGAGCAATTGATGACCGTATCGACCCCTGGGCGTGATCCACGGGGCTGGACAGTGACCATTGCCCACTTGGTGTACCTACCTAGTCGTGCATTAGACCTCGTTCAGGCAGGAGACGATGCTAAGGATGTTGTTTTCGTAGATGTCGATTTTCAGACGGGGAAATGCTACCTAGAGGGAGTAGAGTTGGAGGATCAAGCATTCGCTTTTGACCATTATGCCATTATTCAAGAGTCCATCAAACGAATCCAAGGGCGACTTGACTGGAATCCGACCTTCCTCTATCTGCTGGAGGAGGAGTTCACTGTCTACGAAGGGACTGAACTGGTCAATCTTATCAACCCCGGTCGTCCAATCGTCAGCAATAACTTTCTCGTAAAATACGGCGAATATGTAGAAGAAGTTGGACTCAAACGAGTACCTAAAAAGAAACCAAGAAAAACCTATCGATTGAAATAAAAAACGAGGCCGGGAACTTTTCCCGACCTTTTTATTTATCATCATTTTTTATGAATGGCTATCTTTCTTAGAATTACACAAGAGCGATGCAAAAAATAGGACTCTAATATAAAAAATTTTCTATTTTTTCGTTTCGATTACGAATTGAAATAGTGGAGGGAACAATTTTTAAAATAGTTTATCTAAATAGTTGACAGATTCAAAACCCAATGTTACAATTATATTACAAAAAGATTTCTTTATATTTCAAAAACATTACAAAGGAGTAAAAAATGAAAAAGAAAACCTATATCAAATTGATGGCAGTGACTGTGTTGGCTTCTACCTTGCTACTGGGAGCTTGTGGAAATAAAAACGAAACCACTCAAACCAGTAGCTCTGCAAAGACAAGTCAATCATCAAGCTCTAAAGCGGCTTCTTCTAGCAAAGAAAGCAAGACTCAAAAATCTTCAAGCTCAGCTTCATCTGAAAAGACTCAGGCATCTTCTGGTCAGTCTTCTACAACGGTAGACCAGTCACAAGCGAAACCGGCACCTGAATCAAGACAAGAACAAGCAGCTCCTAGTCAACAAGCCCCATCTCAGGCACCTTCAACTCAGCAAGGTTCTCAAGCCCAGTCTAACCAGTCAGGCTATGATCCAACAACTGACCGCCAACTTCAAGACAAGCAAGCAGAACACAACAAACGCTACAAGGGTGTTTTAACCATGGTCGATGGTGATTTCTCAGCAGCTGCAGGCAACTGGAAGGGAGCAAATGGCGAAACTATTACGGTTTCATCAGGGGGCCAATTTACAGTAGAAACTGCAGATGGAAAGAAAGAAAACTACTCTATTAGAGGCTACTCTTACACCCTTGATGATGGCAAGTATAATGCTAAAATCGGTGGAGGAAAAATCATCCAAATTACAACAGGTGCGGATGGTAAAGTTTCAAGCGTTGCCTTGTTTCAATAATAAAATTTGGTGTTTTAACTCTTACTAGAAATCGTTCTGTAAAAGAGTGAGTCAACTGTTTTTCACTTAGTTTCTCCAAGAGAAAGTGGTATAATAAAAAAATCAAAGGAAAACGAGTGATAATACATGTCGGATAAATTAATCTTACCTCAAAACACACGATTGATGGGAGTATTTCTTGGATTTGTAGGTGGTTCTTTGGATGTGTTTTGCCATATTCAATACCATAGTTTGGTAGCGACACAGACAGGGAATATTCTCCTACTGATATCTGATTGGCACGACTCAAATGTTATCAATACGATGCTACGATTCTGCTCCATTATTTTCTTTTCTCTAGGATTTCTGTTTGCATTGCACATGAAAGAATACCGCAAAACGGCCTACTGGCGGGTTAAGATGCTGCTCCCTTTATTTATTGGAACTCTTATTCTACCTTTCTTTTCACGATTTCCTCTATTAGAAGTTCCTTTCATCGCTTTTGGAACAGGAATGATGATGCTAACATTTACGGGCAGTTTGATTGAAGATCATCCCTATGTCATTTTTATGACGTCTGGAAATTATCGAAAGATGCTGACCGCTTTGTATCGCATTGCTAGAAGAGAAGGAAATATCCAAGAATACCGTCGTCAGGCCTTAAATTATGGGATTGTTGTGGGAAGTTTCGTAGTGGGCGCAATCAGCTTGGCTGTATTGATGCATTTTCTTCATGAATGGTCTATATGGATTGTCAGCCTCAATTTGTTTTTAATTATGTCCTATTATATAGCTAGAGTGAAGCAATTAGATTTACAAGATGAAAATATATAAAAACGGCAAGACTCATTTTTGAGCTTTGCCGTTTTTGTGAGTTGTAGATGTGGGACTATGCTTTGTCTAATTGCAAGAGGGCTTCAATCTCTGCAAGAGTGCTAGCTTGTGAAATAGCTCCACGAAGTTTGGCTGCGCCAGATGTACCACGAAGGTAGTGAGGAGCGAGGCCACGGAATTCACGGACTGCAATTTTTTCTCCTTTGAGGCTAATCAAGCGTTTTAAGTGTTCGTAGGCGATTTTCATCTTATCCTCAAAGGTCAAATCAGGAAGGATTTCTCCTGTTTCAAAGTAGTGGTTGATTTGATTGAAGAGGTAGGGATTTCCCATGGCTGCTCGGCCAATCATAACTGCGTCAGCACCAACTTCTTCGATACGCTGTTTAGCGTCTTGAACCGTACGGATGTCACCGTTGGCGATAAATGGAATCTTGGTTAAAGCTTGAGCGACCTTGTGAAGGGTCTCAAGGTCTGCGTGGCCAGTATACATTTGTTCGCGGGTACGGCCATGCATAGCGAGGGCAGAGACACCTGCAGCCTCAGCAGCGAGGGCATTCTCCACGGCCAGGGATGGATCAGACCAGCCGGTGCGCATTTTGACAGTTAGGGGGATATCAAGGACAGATTGGACCTTGTTGATAATAGAGTAGATCTTGTCTGGGTCCTTGAGCCACATAGCGCCAGCTTCGTTTTTCACGATTTTGTTAACTGGGCAGCCCATGTTGATATCGACGATATCAGTCTTGGTGTTTTCTTGGATGAATTCTGCTGCGCGTGCTAGGCTGTCTTCATCGCTACCAAAGAGTTGGATAGAAACGGGATTTTCGCCTTCATCGATGTGAAGCATATGCAAGGTTTTTTCATTGTTGTATTGGATTCCCTTGTCAGAGACCATTTCCATGACAACGAGTCCAGCTCCGAGCTCTTTTGCGATGGTACGAAAGGCTGAGTTGGTGACACCAGCCATGGGTGCTAAAACAGTACGATTGGGAATCTCAACATTGCCAATCATAAAAGGTGTATTAAGATTTGTCACGAATGAGTTCCTCCAGGTCGTTTTCATCAAAGTTATAAGTCGTTTGGCAGAATTGACAAGTGATTTCTGCCCCGTGGTCTTCCTCTTTCATTTCCTCTAAGTCTGAGCTTGGAAGGCTGGCAAGAGCATCCATGAAGCGTTCTTTACTGCAGTCACATTGGAAACGGATTTCTTCTTCGGAAAGTCGTTTGTAGGATTCGTCACCGTAGATAGCCTTGAGGAGAGATTCGATATGGTCTTCGCTTTCCAGAAGTGTTGAGATAGCTGGCATTTCTTGGATGCGTTTCTCAAAGCGGGCAATCTCTTCTTCCTTGGCCCCCGGCAATACTTGGAGAAGGAAACCTCCGGCAACTTTGACCTTGTCGTCTTTATCCAAAAGAACATTGAGGCCGACTGCTGAAGGGGTTTGTTGGCTTTCAGTCAGGTAGTATGCCAAGTCTTCACCGATTTCCCCAGAGATGAGGGGAGTCATGGAGTTGTAGGGATTTCCAGTACCGTAGTCTGTGATAACGAGAAATTGGCCATTGCCGACAAAAGGTCCGACAAGGACTTCACCAGTTGCAGTCTTTTTGATGTCAACACCTGGATTTTGAACGTAGCCTTTAACATTGCCCTTGGTATCTGCGACCGTGATGATGGCACCAAGAGAGCTGGTTCCAAGAACTTTAACAGTTAGTTTGGTATTTCCTTTTTCATTGGCTGCGAGAATTTGGCTAGCGATAAGGGTACGGCCAAGTGCAACAGTTGAACTGGCTTGAGTTTGATGTTTTTCTTGAGCAGTGCGGACAGTTTCCGTGCTATCAAGGACAAAAGCACGAAAGGCTCCGCTTTCTGATATAGTTTTAATAATTTTATCCATAGCTACTATTTTAGCATAAAAATGCTCAAAGGGGGAGTCGTGTGTTTGCTGTCATTCTTTAAACTGTTTAATTGCTGATGACTGGTATAGGAGATTTATAGAAATAGAAATTTTTGTTCACATTTACTGTTAACATTTTAATTTATCTTAAAATAACCTAAAACGAACTCTTAAGTTATGGTAAACAGTTGAAAAAAAGGTTGATAAAGTGGTAAAATGTTAGGAAGATAAGTTACTAATAGTTCGTAGTTGTAGTCGATAGAAATGATATATTAATGGATAGCTTATGAAAAAACAACGAAATCTACATATATTTTTAGGCCGAACGGCCCTATATTTTGTAATCTTACTTGGCTTGCTTTATTTTTTTAGTTACCTTGGGCAGGGACAAGGTGGCTTTATTTATAATGAGTTCTAGTTTAAAGGAGAAAAAGAACTGTGTCTAATAAACCGATAAAAGATATGATTGAAACGATTGAGCACTTTGCTCAAACACAGCCAACATATCCTGCCTATAATGTTTTAGGTCAAGAGCATACTTATGGCGACCTGAAGGCTGATTCAGATAGTTTAGCTGCAGCTATCGATCGACTTGACTTGCCTGAGAAATCTCCAGTCGTCGTTTTTGGTGGTCAGGAATATGAGATGTTGGCTACCTTTGTAGCACTGACTAAGTCGGGTCATGCCTACATTCCAATTGACAGCCATTCAGCCTTGGAACGAGTTTCTGCTATCGTAGAAGTTGCAGAGCCAAGCTTGATTATTGCCATCTCAGATTTTCCATTGGAGCAAGTCTTTATGCCAATGATGACTTTAGCTCAGGTTCAAGAAGCCTTTGCTCAAGGGGATAGCTATGAGATGACGCATCCAGTCAAGGGAGATGATAATTACTACATCATCTTTACTTCTGGTACGACCGGTAAGCCTAAGGGGGTGCAGATTTCCCATGACAATCTCCTCAGCTTTACCAACTGGATGATTACAGATAAGGAATTTGCGACGCCAAGTCGTCCACAAATGCTGGCTCAGCCCCCTTATTCTTTTGACCTATCTGTCATGTACTGGGCACCAACCTTGGCACTTGGTGGTACGCTTTTCGCTCTTCCTTCAGCCATTACTCAGGACTTCAAAAAACTCTTTGCGACCATCTTTTCACTCCCGATTGCTATCTGGACCTCAACACCGTCCTTTGCAGATATGGCCATGTTGTCAGAAGACTTTAATAGCAAGAAAATGCCAGGAATCACGCATTTCTACTTTGATGGTGAAGAATTGACGGTCAAAACAGCTCAAAAACTGCGCGAGCGATTCCCAAATGCCCGTATTATCAATGCCTACGGACCAACAGAAGCGACAGTAGCCCTGTCAGCTGTTGCTGTAACGGATGAGATGTTGACGAATCTCAAACGCCTTCCAATCGGCTATACCAAGACTGATTCTCCAACCTTTATCATTGATGAGGAAGGCAATAAACTGCCAAATGGTGAACAGGGAGAAATCATCGTTTCTGGACCAGCTGTTTCAAAAGGCTATATGAACAATCCTGAAAAAACGGCAGAAGCTTTCTTTGAGTTCGAAGGTCTTCCAGCCTACCACACAGGGGATGTAGGAACTATGACAAATGAGGGCTTGCTTCTCTACGGTGGACGGATGGACTTCCAGATTAAGTTTAATGGTTATCGTATTGAGCTTGAAGATGTTTCACAAAATCTTAACAAATCAAAATATATTGATTCGGCTGTTGCGGTCCCACGTTATAACAAAGACCATAAGGTACAAAATCTATTGGCCTATATCATCCTAAAAGATGGTGTTCGTGAACAGTTTGAACGCGATATCGATATTACCAAGGCTATCAAGGAAGACTTAGCAGATATCATGATGTCCTATATGATGCCATCTAAGTTTCTCTATCGAGACAGTTTGCCACTAACGCCTAATGGTAAAATTGATATCAAGGGCTTGATTAACGAGGTAAACAGTAGATGATGGAGCTTTATAAACAGCTACCTCATTTGGAACCTTATGGTGATCTTCAGTACTTTTTATACGTAATTGTTGCGACTTTACCTATCTTCATTGGTCTCTTTTTTAAGAAACGTTTTGCCTTGTACGAGGTGCTCGTTAGTCTCTTCTTTATCGTCACCATGTTGGTCGGTGAAAAGACCGATCAATTGGCTGCATTAGGTATTTACCTTTGCTGGGAAATATTGCTCGTACTCTTCTATAAGCATTATCGAAAAAATAAGGATGGCAAGTGGGTCTTCTATCTAGTTAGTTTTCTATCCCTCCTTCCGATTATCTTTGTTAAGGTTCAGCCAGCTATCAATGGAACGCAGTCTTTGCTTGGATTTTTGGGAATTTCTTACCTGACGTTTCGTTCGGTTGGGATTATCATCGAGCTGAGAGATGGAGTGATTAAGGATTTTACCCTCTGGGAATTCCTACGTTTCCTTCTCTTCATGCCAACTTTCTCAAGTGGTCCCATTGATCGCTTTAAGCGTTTTAATGAAAATTATCAGACCATTCCTGAGAGGGATGAGTTGATGGATATGCTAGAAGAGGCTGTCAAGTATATCATGCTTGGCTTCCTTTACAAGTTTATCTTGGCCCATGTTTTAGGAGAGATATTACTGCCTCCGCTGAAAAATTTGGCCTTACAGACAGGTGGTTTCTTTAATCATTATGCTCTGGCGGTGATGTATACCTTTGGTCTAGACTTGTTCTTTGACTTTGCGGGCTACTCTATGTTTGCCTTAGCCATTTCAAACTTGATGGGTATTCATAGTCCTATCAACTTTAACAAGCCCTTTTTGTCTAGGGATTTAAAAGAGTTTTGGAATCGCTGGCACATGAGTCTGTCTTTCTGGTTTCGTGACTTTGTCTTTATGCGGATGGTTATGGTGTTGACAAGAAAGAAGGTCTTTAAAAATCGCAATGTGACCTCAAGTGTAGCCTATATTCTCAATATGCTGATTATGGGATTTTGGCATGGTGTGACCTGGTACTACATCGCCTATGGACTTTTTCATGGGATTGGGCTGGTCATCAATGACGCTTGGGTTCGTAAGAAAAAAACGCTCAATAAAGAACGGAAAAAAGCTGGGAAGGGTTCCTTACCTGAGAATCGCTGGATTCAGTTGCTTGGCATGGTTGTCACCTTCCATGTCGTGATGGTTTCATTCTTAATCTTTTCTGGATTTTTGAATGATTTATGGTTTAAAAAATAAAAGGATATGAAAAATGGATATCAAATCAGAAGTTATTGAAATTATTGATGAGTTGTTTATGGAAGATGTTTCTGACATGATGGATGAAGATCTTTTTGATGCTGGTGTCTTGGATAGCATGGGAACGGTTGAATTGATTGTTGAGATTGAAAACCGTTTTGACATTCGTGTTCCAGTGACGGAGTTTGGTCGTGATGACTGGAATACGGCTAATAAAATCGTAGCAGGTATCACGGAGTTAAAGAATGCTTAAACGCTTGTGGCTGATCTTCGGGCCTATCTTCATTGCTGGCTTTTTGGTTCTTCTACTCATCTTTTTTTATCCAGGTACAATAAGCCATAATCTGACGGAGGAGAAGTACTCGGCGGCTTCTGTTAGTACAGAGAGCTTTAAAGAGAGAAGCCAAAAAGTGAGAGCTCTTACGGATCCAAATATGCGTTTTATCCCTTTTCTAGGGTCAAGTGAATGGGTTCGGTTTGACAGTATGCATCCTGCTGTTTTAGCAGAAAAATACAATCGTCCCTATCGTCCTTATTTTCTAGGTCAGGCAGGAGCAACCTCTCTCATCCAATATTTTGGATTACAACAAATCTTGCCGGAAATAGAGAACAATCAGGCAGTATTTGTGATTTCACCCCAGTGGTTTACAAAGACAGATTCCGATCCAGCGGCTTTCCAGAGTTTTTTTAACAGTGACCAGTTGACAGCTTTTTTGGAAAATCAATCTGGTGATACTGCGACTCAGCATGCGGCTATTCGTTTGTTAAAGCAGAATCCTAATGTTGCATTAAAAGGAATTGTTCAAAAGCTATCGAAGGGCGAGGAATTGTCAGAGATTGATCGAGCTACTATTGATATCTTTGCACGATTCAACGAAAAACAATCCTCTCTCTTTGGACAATTTTCTATTCGAGGAAAACTCAAATACAAGGAACATGTGGAAAATTATTTAAAAGATCTTCCAGATCAGTTTTCGTATGATGAGTTGGAGAAAATCGCTCGTAAGGATGCAGAGGCAAATACGACCAATAATGATATGGGGATGGAAAATCAGTTTTATAATACTCGGGTGAAAAAAGATCTAAAAAAATGGGAGGGGTCTCAAAAGAATTACAGCTTCCTCAAGTCAACGGAGTACAATGATCTACAGTTGGTACTCAATCAATTTGCAAAATCGAAGGTCAATGTGCTCTTTGTCATTCAACCGGTCAATAAGAAATGGATGGAATACACAGGCCTTAGCGAAGAGATGTACCAGCATGCTGTGGAAAAAATTCGTTACCAGCTAGAAAGTCAGGGGTTCACCAATATTGCCGACTTTTCAAAAAATGGAGGAGACCCTTATTTTGTTAAGGATACCATTCATATAGGTTGGTTGGGTTGGTTGGCTTTTGATAAGGTTGCCAATCCCTTCTTGACGGATCCAAAACCAGCTCCAGACTACAAGATGAATGACCGCTTCTTTAGTGAGGACTGGGCAAGCTATGATGGGAACATCAAAGATTTCCAATAAAATGAGCTAAAAGTTTGGGATTTGAACCCAAGCTTTTTTGTTTAAATAGCGAATGTTTTAGATGAAAATAAGTCAAAGGTTTCAAATTTTCTAGAAATATCGTATAATATAAAGGAAAAACGAAAAGAAAAGGATTTTAAAATGAACAAACGTTCTTTGTTACCTGTCTTGTCGACAGCCCTGTTAGCTCCAGCCTTCTTAGCTGGACAAGTCTATGCTGAAGAAGCAACAACTCCTGCAGAAAGTTCAGCTGTTGTATCGACTCCTGCTACATCGGCGACTCCAGCTCCTGTTGAGAGCCCTGCGGTACCGGAAACTTCAGCAACTTCAGAAGCGGTTGCACCTGCAGAAACTCCGTCAGCTCCTGCTGAATCTACTAAAAGCGAAGAAAAGGACACCGTTATCTTACACACCAATGATGTCCATGGTCGTATCGTAGAGGAAAAAGGAGTAATTGGAGATGCCAAGTTAGCGACTGTCATTGAGCAGGAACGTGCGAAATCAAATCAAAATACTCTGGTTGTTGACGCGGGAGACGCTTTCCAGGGTTTACCGATTTCCAACTCTACGAAGGGTGAAGCACGCGCTGAAATTCTTAATAAGATGCAGTATGATGCCATGGCAGTAGGAAACCATGAGTTTGACTTTGGTCTTGATGAAGTTAAAAAATACAAGGAAATCTTGAAATTCCCATTACTTAGCTCGAATACTTATGTCAATGGAGCTCGTCTTTTTGAAGCTTCTACAATAGTTGATAAAGATAAGACTGTGGAAGGTGATGAATTTGTTGTAATCGGTGTGACAACGCCTGAAACTGCTACAAAAACCCACCCTAAAAACATTAAAGGGGTAACTTTTACAGATCCAATCTCTGAAGTCAATAAGGTCATCGAAGAAGTTCAAGCTAAGGCGCGTGCAGAAGGTAAGGACTACAAACACTATGTTGTGCTGGCTCACTTGGGTGTGGATACCACAACCCCAGTAGAATGGCGTGGTTCAACCTTGGCAGAAGCCTTGTCTAAAAATCCTCGTTTGAAAGGGAAACGCGTAACAGTAATCGACGGTCACTCTCATACAGTAGAATCAACGACTTATGGAGACAATGTTACCTATAACCAAACAGGAAGCTACCTTCATAATGTTGGGAAAGTTATCTACAAATCACGTCAGCTTTTGGGTAATCCTACGTTGATTGCAGCTACTGATGCTAAGAAATTACCAGCCAATCCAACAGTTGAAAAACTAGTCAAAGATATTAAACAAAAATACGATGCTGAAAATGCTGTTGAAGTCGTTTCAAACAGCCCTGTAGAACTCAACGGCGATCGTGAAAATGTTCGGGTTCGTGAAACCAACCTCGGAAACGTCGTAGCGGACTCCCTCTATCAGTATGGTCAGACAGGATTTAGCCATCCGACTGACATCGCTGTGACAAATGGTGGTGGCTTGCGTGAAACTATTGCAAAAGGCAAACCAATCACTAAAGGAAATGTCATAGCTGTTCTTCCGTTTGGAAATACCATCTCACAAATCCAAGTGACGGGGCAACAAGTCTTGGATATGTTTGAAAAGTCACTCGGATCTATCTTGCAGGTCGATAAAGATGGCAAGAAGGTCTTGGATGAGAACGGGCAACCATTGTTGGAGCCAAGTGGTGGCTTCTTGCAAGTTTCAGGTGTGAAGGTCTACTATGATACTAATCTACCATCAGGTAAACGTGTCTTGGCTATTCAGGTTAAAAACCGCACAACTGGTCGTTATGATCTCCTAGACCTCGCAAAAACCTACTATCTTGCAACTAATGATTTTCTAGCTGCGGGTGGCGATGGCTACACTATGTTAGGTGGCGCGCGTGAAGAAGGCCCATCTATGGATGCAGCTTTTGAAGAATATTTGAAAACTGCTGATTTGACCCAGTATGAAAAGATCAATCCGAATTCACGGACGATTTCTGTGGATTCTACAACCTTTAGTTTGCCAGTAGAAACGCCTCAAACGAATGCAGCTGCTAGCGATGCGACTACGAATGTGCCATTGACTTATGAGGTGGCAGGTCAATTTAGCAAGAAGGCAGTTGTCTCAGAAAAAGCTCTCCCAAATACAGGAAGTGAACAATCCATCTTCTTGCTCTTGATGGGAATGGTAGCCGGTCTGGCAGGTATCTTATCGAGCCGAAAACCAAAGCAAAAATAGGTTAAATTTCATATCTAGAAGAGTCTAGGGAAACGTTTTTACTCCTTTTTTCCTTGACTCTTTTTTGGTTTATGATATAATTAACCAGTAAAGAATCGGTGGTTATCTAAGTTTTTTTACGGAAAAGATAGCTAGGGAAGGAGTAACACATGAGACAGCTTGCACAGGAAATCGATAACTTTTTAAACGAGGTGATTTTGAGATCTGAGAACCAGCATGAAATTCTGATTGGGCATTGCACAAGTGACGTTGCCTTGACCAATACTCAGGAACACATCCTCATGCTCTTATCAGAAGAATCCCTAACCAACTCGGAGTTGGCCCGTCGCCTCAATGTCAGTCAGGCGGCAGTGACCAAGGCTATCAAGTCTTTGGTCAAAGAGGGCGTGTTAGAGACATCCAGAGATCCAAAGGATGCGCGTGTGATCTTTTATCAACTGACAGAGCTAGCTCGACCAGTGGCGGCAGAACACCACCATCATCATGAGCACACGCTCTTAGCCTATGAACAAGTGGCAAGTCAGTTTACTCCAAACGAACAAGAAGTTATCCAGCGGTTTTTAACTGCTTTAGTAGGAGAAATCAAATAATGCGGTATATTACAGTAGAGGACTTGTCTTTCTATTATGACAAGGAACCTGTCCTCGAGCACATCAACTACAGTGTTGATAGTGGGGAGTTTGTCACCCTGACTGGTGAAAATGGAGCTGCCAAGACGACGCTTATCAAGGCGAGTCTAGGCATCTTGCAACCAAGATTTGGCAAGGTAACCATTTCAAAGACAAATACTCATGGAAAAAAGCTAAGGATAGCTTATCTTCCCCAGCAGATTGCTAGTTTTAATGCTGGCTTTCCAAGTACGGTTTATGAATTTGTCAAGTCGGGTCGCTATCCGCGAAAGGGCTGGTTCCGTCGCTTGAATGCTCATGATGAGGAACATATCAAGGCCAGTCTAGACTCGGTTGGTATGTGGGAACACCGTGACAAACGAATTGGTTCCCTCTCGGGAGGGCAAAAGCAACGAGCAGTGATTGCTCGGATGTTTGCTTCTGACCCAGATATTTTTGTCCTGGATGAGCCGACAACAGGGATGGATGCGGGAAGCAAAAATGAATTTTACGAACTCATGCACCACAGTGCCCACCATCATGGCAAGGCTGTTTTGATGATTACCCATGACCCTGAGGAGGTCAAGGACTACGCGGATCGCAATATTCACCTAGTCCGTAACCAAGACTCGCCGTGGCGTTGTTTTAACGTTCACGAAAGCGACCAGGAGGTGGAACATGCTTAGTTTGTTATCCTATGACTTCATGCAGCGAGCCTTCTTGGCGGTCATTGCCATGAGTCTCTTTTCTCCAGTTCTTGGGACCTTCCTTATCTTACGTCGTCAGAGTCTCATGAGTGATACCCTCAGTCACGTTTCTCTATCAGGGGTAGCCTTTGGTCTGGTTTTGGGGATTTCTCCAACTATTTCAACCATTGCTATTGTCTTGATCGCTGCTGTCTTTCTGGAGTATCTCCGTACAGTCTATAAGAACTTTATGGAAATCGGGACTGCCATCCTCATGTCAACAGGGCTTGCAGTCTCCCTTATTGTGATGAGTAAGGGGAAAAGTTCGAGTTCCATGAGTTTGGACCAATATCTCTTTGGTTCGATTGTGACCATTAGCCAGGAGCAGGTGATTTTCCTCTTTGCCATTGCTGTGGTTGTTTTACTCTTGACTTTCTTATTTTTGCGACCAATGTACATCCTGACTTTTGATGAGGACACGGCTTTTGTAGATGGACTTCCAGTGCGAACCATGTCTATCCTTTTTAACATGGTGACAGGGGTGGCCATTGCCCTTATGATACCAGCGGCAGGAGCCCTTTTGGTGTCGACTATTATGGTCTTGCCGGCTAGCATTGCCCTTCGTTTGGGGAAAAACTTTAAATCGGTTATGCTGCTTGCCAGTGCTATTGGCTTTTTGGGAATGGTGGCAGGTCTCTATATTTCCTACTATGCGGAAACACCTGCCAGCGCTAGTATCACCATTATCTTTGTAGCTGTCTTTTTGTTAGTCAGTCTACTGAAACGCTTTATCAAATAGGAGAATGAAATGAAAAAAATTAGCTTACTACTGGCTAGTCTATGTGCTCTGTTTTTAGTGGCTTGTTCCAATCAAAAGCAGGCAGATGGGAAGCTAAATATCGTGACAACCTTTTATCCTGTCTACGAATTTACCAAGCAAGTCGCAGGAGATACCGCTAATGTAGAACTCCTCATCGGTGCTGGTACAGAACCCCATGAGTATGAACCGTCTGCCAAGGCAGTTGCTAAAATCCAAGACGCAGATACCTTTGTCTATGAAAATGAAAATATGGAAACTTGGGTTCCTAAATTGCTAGAATCCTTGGATAAGAAAAAGGTGAAAACCATCAAGGCGACAGGCGATATGTTGCTCTTGCCAGGTGGCGATGAAGAAGAGGGAGACCATGACCATGGAGAAGAAGGCCATCACCATGAGTTCGATCCCCATGTTTGGTTATCACCAGTCCGTGCCATTAAACTAGTAGAGCATATCCGTGACAGCTTGTCAGCAGATTATCCTGATAAAAAAGAAACCTTTGAGAAGAATGCTGCTGCCTATATCGAAAAATTGCAAGCCTTAGATAAGGCCTACACAGATGGTTTGTCTCAAGCCAAACAAAAGAGCTTTGTGACCCAGCACGCTGCCTTTAACTACCTTGCCTTGGATTATGGTCTCAAGCAAGTATCCATCTCAGGTCTCTCACCAGATGCTGAGCCATCAGCAGCACGTTTGGCAGAATTGACAGAGTACGTCAAGAAAAATAAAATCGCCTATATTTACTTTGAAGAAAATGCCTCACAAGCCCTAGCCAATACACTTTCAAAAGAGGCAGGTGTCAAAACAGATGTCCTCAATCCTTTAGAAAGTCTGACAGAAGAGGACACCAAGGCGGGAGAAAATTACATCTCTATCATGGAGAAAAACCTCAAGGCTTTGAAACAAACAACGGACCAAGAAGGACCAGAAATTGAGCCAGAAAAGGAAGAAAATACCAAGACAGTTCACAATGGTTACTTTGAGGATGCAGATGTCAAAGATCGTACCTTGAGTGACTATGTCGGCAACTGGCAGTCGGTCTATCCTTTCCTTGAGGATGGAACTTTTGATCAAGTCTTTGACTACAAGGCTAAGTTGACTGGCAAGATGACCAAAGATGAGTATAAGGCCTACTATCAAAAAGGTTATCAGACAGATGTGACTAAAATCAACATTACGGATAATACTATGGAATTTGTTCAAGGTGGCCAAAGCAAGAAATTCACTTACAAGTATGTCGGCAAGAAAATCTTGACATATAAGAAAGGCAATCGTGGCGTGCGCTTCCTCTTTGAAGCGACAGATGCGGACGCTGGACAGTTCAAGTATGTTCAGTTTAGTGACCACAATATCGCCCCAGTCAAGGCAGAACATTTCCATATCTTCTTTGGAGGTACTAGCCAAGAAGCCCTCTTTGAAGAGATGGATAACTGGCCAACCTATTACCCAAATAACCTATCTGGACAAGAAATCGCCCAAGAAATGTTGGCGCATTGATGCAAGAGAAGATCCCGCAAATCTGCGGGATTTTTTGGTAGAAATGATTAGGTTGTTAGGTATTATAGTACCACAGTTGTGCTGTTCACAATGTGACAAAGCAGTCATTTTCTACTGGTTGATTCTCACTAGCTGGCAAATACAAAAGCTACGATTGTACAAATTATAGAATCTTTTCAGGGGATTTAGGAAGGAATCCTAGTCATATTGACGCTGCTATCGCTTTTTGTTATAGTCAAGGAGAGAGCAGTCCGGAACAATAGTTTATTCACAGTCTGTGGATAAGTCTAGGGGAAAATGACATATAACTCAGGGTGTTGAAGTATCCTGATAATAGTTCCGTATATTAGTGACTTTCTGGAAAGCTAGTAGAAAACCTAGTACAGAGCTATTTGACAAAGGTATGTTTAAGGTGACAGGTGAGCTAGAGACTGAAAAAAACTAGTTTTTAGGCATGTTTTCTTATCCACAAGTTGTGGATAACTTTGTGAACAAGAGAAAGAGATATGAGATGATGACGAACATAAAACCACATAGGCCATTACCAAGTCAGGCCCAGCTGGATTATTTAGAGGATGAACTAGCTGCCTTTATCCATTTTGGCCCCAATAGCTTTTATGACCAAGAATGGGGAAGTGGGCAAGAGAATCCTAAGCGTTTTAACCCGAACAAGTTGGATGCGCGTGAATGGGTTCGAGTGCTCAAAGAAACAGGTTTTAAAAAACTGATTTTGGTGGTTAAGCACCACGATGGTTTTGTCCTCTACCCGACAGCTTATACAGACTATTCGGTCAAGGCTAGCCCTTGGAGGGGTGGAAAGGGGGACTTGCTCCTTGAGGTTTCCAAAGCTGCGACTGAGTTTGACATGGACATGGGAGTGTATTTGTCTCCTTGGGATGCTCACAGTCCCCTCTATCATGTGGACCGAGAAGCGGACTACAATGCCTATTATCTGGCTCAGTTGAAGGAAATCTTATCAAATCCTAACTATGGGAATGCTGGGAAATTTGCCGAGGTTTGGATGGATGGTGCTCGAGGGGAGGGGACCCAGCAGGTCAACTATGAGTTTGAGACTTGGTTTGAGACTATTCATGACCTACAAGGGGATTGCTTGATATTCTCAACAGAGGGAACTAGTATTCGCTGGATTGGTAATGAACGGGGCTATGCAGGGGATCCCTTGTGGCAAAAAGTCAAGCCCGACCAGTTGGGGACAGAGGCTGCATTAGATTATCTACAGCACGGTGATCCCTCAGGAACGCTGTTTTCAATCGGCGAGGCAGATGTTTCCCTTCGGCCGGGTTGGTTTTACCATGAGGATCAGGATCCCAAGTCTCTCGAGGAGTTGGTCGAGATTTATTTTCACTCGGTAGGGCGGGGAACCCCTCTCTTGCTCAATATCCCACCAAACCAAGATGGTCTCTTTGATGAACGGGATATCCAGCGACTGTATGAATTTAGAGCCTACCGTGACGAGCTCTATAAAGAAGATTTGGCTTTGGGAGCCAAGGTATCTGGTCCTGCTCTATCAGCAGACTTTGCTTGTTGCCACCTGACAGATGGACTAGAGACCAGTTCTTGGGCTAGTGATGTAGAACTGCCAATTCAGTTAGAGCTCGATTTAGAGTCACCTAAAACTTTTGATGTGATCGAGCTGAGGGAAGATTTGAAGCTAGGACAACGCATCGTTGCTTTCCATGTTCAGGTAGAGTTGGATGGTATCTGGCAGGAGTTTGGATCAGGATTTACAGTGGGCTATAAACGCCTTTTGCGAGGATCGGTCGTTGAGGCGCAGAAGATACGTGTGACCATTACAGAGGCACAGGATTTGCCAGTATTAACTATGATTTCACTTTATAAAACACCTAGCTTGTCAAAAAAAGAAGCTGTTCAGCAGCTAGAGTTTTCAGAAAAAAGTCTAGCTGTGACCAAGGGAGAAAATGCCTATTTTACAGTCAAGCGCAGAGAATGTAGTGGTCCTTTGGAAGCTAAGATTTCGATTCAACCAGGGACGGGTGTGCATGGTGTCGCTTATCAGGATGTGATTCAAGCTATTGAGTTTCAAGTTGGCGAGACTGAAAAAAGATTGACGCTTCCAACCTTGTATTATACAGGAGATAAAACCTTGGATTTCTATCTGAACCTAACGGTGGGTGGTCAGCTTGTTGACCAGCTTCAGGTCCAAGTTTCATAAAAAAAGAACCTTTGCGCGATGCAAAGGTTCTTTTGGTTAATAGTGATTTGGTAGCCAGCTGAGGGTGAAGATCAGTTGCTCAGCTTTCAAGAGGTCTTGGTGTTGGATGCTAGATACAGAGGTCTTGTCTAATCGACACTCTTTGACAAAGTTAAAATGGCTGTAGTTTTGCTCAGCATGGATATCTAGCCATTTATTTTCCTTAGCTAGGTAGACACGCAGATGGTCAAAGAGAGGGATTCCGAGGTCGTAGCTGGGTTTGCCTGGACAGGTCGGGTAGAATCCAAGAGCCGACCAGATGTACCAAGCAGAGAGACTACCGTTGTCCTCATCGCCAGGATAGGCTTGCCAACTTGGGTGAAAGGCTTTCTGACGTATCGACTTGATGAGAAGAGCAGTGTAGTCAGGGTAGTCACTGTAGCGGAAGAGATAAGGGATGTGGAAACTAGGTTGGTTGGAAATGGCGACTTGTCCAAAGGGAGCAGTAGCCATCTCGCTCATCTCGTGAATCTCATAACCATAGCCAGTCGTTTCAAAGAGAGGAGCATCCTGACAGGCTTTCAAAAGGTAGTGACTAAAGGTTTCTTTTCCACCCATCAGTTGGATTAAGCCAGGGATGTCGTGGAGGACGCCTAAAGTCGCTTGAATGGCAGAGCATTCGGCGTAGTCACGTCCCCAACTATAAGGAGAGAAGTCTGGTCGGAAGTTTCCTTGACTGTCTCGCGCTCGCATGTAGCCTGTTTCAGCGTCAAATAGATGGCGGTAATTTTGTGACGAAGTTCTATAAGTTTCCGCGATGTCATTTTGACCAAGCTTTTCGGCACAGTTGGCGATACAAAAGTCGCTATAGGCATCATAGTCAAGGGTGTGGCTGACGCTTTCGTAGTGGTCGGTAGAGAGATAACCCAGTTCTCGGTATTGGGCTAGTCCGTGGCGACCGTTGATGCCAAGAGGATCAGACTTGGTGGCCGTCTCCAGCATGGCTTGGAGGAGTTCTTCTTCCAAGTCGGGAGCCATATCCTTGCAGGCGCTATCTACGATAATGCCATCTAGCAGAGTACCAGGCATCATACCACGTTCGTCTGGAGCCAGCCATTTTGGAAGGAATCCAGTATCGCGGTAGCTATTGAGGAAACCTTCTAAAAAGCGGTGATAGTGTTCTGGTATGATAAGAGCAAAGAGGGGGAAGGTGGTGCGAAAGGTATCCCAGAAACCATTGTTGCTAAAGAGGACGCCGGGCTTGACAGTACCAGTAGCCAGGTCCATATGGATGGCTTGCCCTGATTCATCAACCTCATAAAAAGTCTGCGGGAAGAGAAAGAGTCTGTAAAGGCAGTGATCAA
Source organism: Streptococcus oralis subsp. tigurinus (assembly GCF_002096275.1). GTDB lineage: Bacteria > Bacillota > Bacilli > Lactobacillales > Streptococcaceae > Streptococcus > Streptococcus oralis_CN. Next base: position 100,046 of record NZ_NCUG01000017.1, read on the forward strand.
AGAAGGTTCGGTCAGCTTCTCCTGTCTCCATAATATCAAAACGATGGAGGAGGTTTTTCCAGTCCGCTTTCGCATTTGCTTTACAGCTATCAAAGTCCGTTTGAGGTAGATTAAGCAGAGCTTGAGAAGGAGAGATGAAAGAAGTTGCTAGCTGGATTTCAGCATGACTATCTGTCAGGTCAATTCGCCAGTCTCCACTTTCTTGGCTGACAGCAAGAATATCCGTATTCATTTGTAAAGCAGTAAACAGTATCAGCGGATTTTTGTTGGTCTCTGTTTTTCCCTCTTGACGCAGGGCAAGAGTCCGCTTATCTATTTGTTCTCCTGTCAGTTCATCTGCTGCGTGAAGATAGAGGGAGAGGGCTTTGCCTTGCTTTTGCTCCAAACGAATAGAAGCGCCATAGCAAGTCGGTGTCAGTTGGCTTTCAATCTGATAGCGCAGGGAGAAAATCTTCAGATAATGAGGTTGGAAAGAGGCCTTATCCCTATCATAGGAGGATTGACGGTGAAAGAGGCTGTTTCCACCCAGATGGCCTGTGACAGGTGTCAGAAGGAGCCAAGAGTAGTCGCCAATCCAAGGACTGGGCTGGTGGGTTAATCTAATCCCCTGAAAAATAGGTAGATGCGGATCGAAAAGCCAAGCTTCCTCCTGATCACTGGTCTGGGGCACAAAATAATTCATCCCGAAAGGGACGCCTGTGTAGGGCAGGGTATTTCCTCGAGAAAAGGCATGCTTGCTAGCAGTCCCAAAGCGGGTATCGATGGTTTCAAGTAGTGGTTTCATAGTCTTTCCTTTAGCTGTTTTTCTACATTATATCAGAAAAATGAGACCTTTAGATATGGGGTTCGAAAGTAAGCAATTTTGTAGAAAAATGACTATCATTTGTGTATGTATTTTCTGTCTCAAAAACTATATACTGAACATGAAACTTGTTTGAAAGAGGAAACTGCACGATGACTTATTCGAAAGAAATTGTTAGAGAATGGCTGGATGAAGTAGCAGAGCGGGCTAAGGACCATCCGGAGTGGGTGGATGTCTTTGAGCGTTGCTATACAGACACCTTGGACAATACGGTCGAGATCCTAGAAGATGGCTCAACCTTTGTATTGACTGGGGATATTCCTGCCATGTGGCTTCGGGATTCGACAGCCCAACTCAGACCCTACCTTCATGTGGCTAAAAGAGATCCTCTCTTGCGCCAGACCATTTCAGGTTTGGTCAAGCGTCAGATGACCTTGGTGCTCAAGGATCCGTATGCCAATTCCTTCAATATTGAGGAGAACTGGAAGGGCCACCACGAGACTGACCACACGGACCTTAATGGTTGGATCTGGGAACGCAAGTACGAGGTGGACTCGCTTTGCTATCCTTTGCAACTGGCTTATCTACTTTGGAAAGAGACTGGTGAGACCAGTCAGTTTGATGAGACTTTTGTCGCAGCAACCAAGGAAATTCTCCATCTTTGGACAGTGGAACAAGACCACAACAATTCACCTTATCGTTTTGTCCGTGATACAGACCGCAAGGAAGACACCTTGGTAAATGATGGATTTGGACCTGACTTTGCAGTGACAGGTATGACCTGGTCAGCTTTTCGTCCGAGTGATGACTGCTGTCAGTATAGCTACTTGATTCCATCCAATATGTTTGCCGTAGTTGTCTTGGGGTATGTGCAAGAAATCTTTGCAACACTGGACCTAGCTGACAGCCAAAACATCGTGGCAGACGCTAAACGCCTGCAAGCTGAAATCCAAGAAGGAATCGAAAACTACGCTTACACCACTAACAGCAAGGGTGAAAAGATTTACGCCTTTGAAGTGGATGGTTTAGGGAATGCTAGCATCATGGATGACCCAAACGTACCAAGTTTGTTGGCTGCGCCTTATCTGGGCTACTGCGACATTGACGATGAGGTTTACCAAGCAACTCGTCGGACCATTCTGAGCCCTGAAAATCCATACTTCTACCAAGGAGAATACGCTAGCGGTCTCGGAAGTTCTCATACCTTCTATCGCTATATCTGGCCAATCGCCCTTTCTATCCAAGGTTTGACAACAAGAGATAAGGCGGAGAAGAAATTCTTGCTCGATCAGCTGGTTGCCTGCGATGGTGGAACAGGTGTTATGCACGAAAGCTTCCACGTGGATGACCCAACGCTCTACTCTCGTGAATGGTTCTCTTGGGCCAACATGATGTTCTGTGAGTTAGTCTTGGATTACCTGGATATTCGCTAGTGAGCTATCGCTCAACAGATTCTGGTAAAGAATCACAAATATATTTTTAAATTTAAGTTAGAATGAGGTTTTACTTCATGGAAAATGTTGTCGTACATATTATCTCACATAGTCACTGGGACCGTGAGTGGTACTTACCTTTTGAAAGCCACCGTATGCAGTTGGTGGAATTATTTGACAATCTCTTTGACCTCTTTGAAAATGATTCTGAGTTCAAGAGCTTCCACTTGGATGGACAAACCATTGTCCTTGATGACTACTTGGAAATTCGTCCTGAAAATCGCGACAAAGTCCAAGGTTACATTGACCAAGGCAAACTCAAAATTGGTCCTTTTTACATCTTGCAGGATGACTACTTGATTTCCAGCGAAGCCAATGTTCGCAATACCTTGATTGGTCAAGCAGAATGTGCAAAATGGGGCAAATCAACCCAGATTGGTTACTTCCCAGATACCTTTGGAAATATGGGACAAGCTCCCCAAATCCTTCAAAAATCAGGCATTCACGTGGCAGCCTTTGGCCGTGGTGTCAAGCCGATTGGATTTGACAACCAAGTCCTCGAAGATGAGCAGTTCACTTCCCAGTTTTCAGAAATGTACTGGCAGGGTGCAGACGGAAGTCGTGTCCTCGGTATTCTTTTTGCCAACTGGTACAGTAATGGAAATGAAATTCCAGTGGATAAAGACGAGGCCTTGACTTTCTGGAAACAAAAATTGGCAGACGTGCGTGACTACGCTTCTACCAACCAATGGTTGATGATGAACGGATGTGACCACCAGCCTGTACAGCGAAATCTGAGTGAAGCCATTCGTGTGGCCAATGAACTCTTCCCAGATGTGACCTTTGTGCATAGTTCCTTTGATGACTATATCCACGCAGTAGAAAGTGCTCTGCCGGAGCAACTATCTACGGTTACAGGTGAGTTGACCAGTCAGGAAACAGATGGCTGGTATACACTGGCTAACACTTCTTCATCCCGTATTTATCTCAAACAAGCTTTCCAAGAAAATAGCAACCTGCTAGAACAAGTAGTGGAACCATTGACGGTCATCACTGGCGGACATAACCACAAGGACCAGTTGACCTATGCTTGGAAAGTCCTTCTACAAAATGCGCCACATGACAGTATCTGTGGCTGTAGCGTAGACGAGGTTCACCGTGAGATGGAAACACGTTTTGCTAAGGTCAACCAAGTTGGGAACTTCGTTAAGACCAATCTTCTCAACGAGTGGAAGGGTAAAATCGCAACCCATGAAGCCCAAAGCGACCATCTCTTTACCGTCATTAACACAGGCTTACATGATAAGGTTGATACGGTAAGCACAGTGATTGATGTGGCGATTTGTGATTTCAAGGAATTGCACCCAACAGAAGGCTACAAGAAAATGGCAGCCTTGACCTTGCCAAGCTACCGTGTTGAAGACTTGGAAGGACATGCTGTAGAAGCGAAAATCGAAGATCTGGGAGCTAATTTTGAGTATGATTTGCCAAAAGACAAGTTCCGTCAGGCTCGTATCGCTCGACAAGTGCGCGTGACAGTGCCTGTTCATCTAGCACCTCTCTCTTGGACAACCTTCCAATTGCTTGAAGGAGAACAAGAACACCGTGATGGTATTTACCAAAATGGAGTGATTGATACGCCATTTGTAACGGTTAGTGTGGATGAAAACATCACGGTCTATGACAAGACAACTCATGAAGCGTATGAGGATGTTGTTCGCTTTGAAGACCGTGGTGACATTGGAAATGAGTACATTTATTTCCAACCAAAAGGAACAGAGCCTATCTACGCAGAACTCAAAGGATATGAAGTCTTGGAAAATACAGCTCGTTTTGCCAAGATCTTGCTCAAGCATGAATTGACAATTCCAGTAAGTGCAGACGAAAAACTGGATGCAGAACAAAGAGGCATCATCGAGTTTATGACGCGTGAAGCTGGGCGCTCAGAAGAATTGACAACCCTTCCTCTGGAAACAGAGATGACTGTCTTTGTTGACAATCCTCAAATCCGCTTCAAGACTCGCTTTACCAACACCGCTAAGGATCACCGTATCCGTCTCTTGGTTAAGACTCATAATACGCGTCCAAGCAATGATTCTGAAAGCATTTATGAGGTGGTGACACGACCAAATAAACCAGCGGCTTCATGGGAAAATCCTGAAAATCCTCAACACCAGCAAGCCTTTGTCAGTCTGTATGATGATGAAAAAGGGGTGACGGTGGCAAATAAAGGATTGCACGAGTATGAAATCCTTGGAGACGACACTATTGCAGTGACCATTCTTCGTGCCTCAGGTGAGCTAGGTGACTGGGGTTACTTCCCAACACCAGAGGCTCAGTGCTTGCGTGAGTTTGAAGTTGAGTTTGCTCTGGAATGCCATCAAGCCCAAGAACGCTTCTCAGCCTTCCGTCGTGCCAAAGCCTTCCAAACACCATTCACTAGTCTTCAGGTCGCTAAACAAGAAGGAAGTGTTGCAGCAACTGGTAGCCTCTTGAGTCACGCGGCACTCAGCTTACCACAAGTTTGCCCAACAGCCTTTAAAGTGGCGGAAAATGAAGAAGGATATGTCCTCCGTTACTACAATATGAGTCAAGAAAATGTGCGCATCTCAGAACACCAACAAACTATTCTTGACTTACTTGAGCGACCATATCCCGTTCATTCAGGACTCTTAGCACCACAAGAAATTCGTACAGAATTGATCAAAAAAGAAGACATTTAACAGTTTTAAAGTGTTTGATAACTAATACTATGAGATAGAAAGGAGGGGCGAAAAAGTAAGGGCTAACTGCTGATTCGCCCCTTTTTACGGTAAAGAACAATGATTATTGCAACCATTGATATCGGAGGGACCGGTATAAAATTTGCTAGTCTAACTTCCGATGGAAAAATACTAGATAAGACAAGTACTCCAACGCCAGAAAGTTTGGAGGATTTACTAGCTTGGCTAGACCAACGCTTGGCAGAACAAGATTATAAGGGTATTGCTATGAGTGTTCCAGGCGCGGTCAATCAAGAAACAGGTGTGATTGAGGGAATCAGTGCTGTGCCTTACATCCATGGCTTTTCTTGGTATGAGGCTCTTGCTCATCACCAGCTACCTGTCCATCTAGAAAATGATGCCAACTGTGTTGGACTTAGTGAATTGCTAGCTCACCCAGAGCTTGAAAATGCAGCCTGTGTCGTGATTGGGACTGGGATCGGCGGAGCCATGATTATCAATGGCAAACTTCACCGTGGTCGCCACGGCTTAGGTGGTGAGTTTGGCTACATGACAACCATCGCACCAGCAGAAAAACTTAACAACTGGTCGCAACTAGCGTCAACTGGAAATATGGTGCGCTACGTGATTGAAAAATCTGGTCAGACTGACTGGGATGGTCGCAAGATTTACCAAGAAGCTGCAGCAGGAAATGCTCTTTGTCAAGAAGCGATTGAGCGCATGAATCGTAATCTGGCTCAAGGTTTGCTCAATATTCAGTATCTCATCGACCCAGATATCATTAGTCTGGGTGGCTCTATCAGTCAGAATCCAGACTTTATCCAAGGTGTCAAAAAAGCTGTCGATAAATTTGTCGAGACCTACGAAGAATACACGGTCGCACCAGTTATCCAAGCTTGCACCTATCACGCAGATGCCAATCTTTACGGTGCCCTAGTCAACTGGCTACAGGAGGAAAACCAATGGTAAGATTTACAGGACTTAGTCCCAAACAAACGCAAGCTATTGAAGCATTAAAAAATCACATTTCTCTGCCAGATGTAGAGGTAGCTGTCGCTCAGTCTGACCAAGCCTCTATCTCTATCAAGGGTGAAGGTGGACACTATCAACTAACCTATCGAAAACCTCACCAACTCTACCGCGCCTTGTCCTTGTTGGCAACAGCTCTAGCAGAAGGTGATAAGGTAGACCTTGAAGAACAAGCTGCTTATGAAGATTTGGCCTACATGGCAGACTGTTCTCGAAATGCGGTGCTGAATGTGGCTTCTGCCAAACAGATGATTGAGGTCTTGGCTCTCATGGGTTATTCAACCTTTGAGCTCTACATGGAAGATACTTATCAGATTGAGGGGCAACCTTACTTTGGTTATTTCCGTGGTGCCTACTCGGCTGAGGAGTTGCAGGAAATCGAATCCTATGCCCAGCAGTTTGACATGACCTTTGTGCCTTGCATCCAGACCTTGGCCCACTTGTCAGCCTTCGTCAAATGGGGTGTCAAAGAAGTGCAAGAACTCCGTGATGTAGAGGACATTCTCCTTATCGGTGAAGAAAAGGTGTATGACCTGATTGATGGCATGTTTGCCACTCTGTCTAAACTGCAGACACGCAAGGTCAATATTGGGATGGACGAAGCCCACTTGGTTGGTTTGGGGCGCTACCTCATTTTGAACGGTGTTGTGGACCGTAGTCTCCTCATGTGTCAACACTTGGAGCGCGTGCTGGATATTGCCGATAAGTATGGTTTCCACTGCCAAATGTGGAGTGACATGTTCTTCAAACTCATGTCAGCAGATGGCCAGTACGACCGTGATGTGGAAATTCCTGAGGAAACTCGTGTTTACCTAGACCGTCTCAAAGATCGTGTAACCTTGGTTTACTGGGATTATTACCAAGATAGCGAAGAAAAGTACAATCGTAATTTCCGCAATCACCACAAGATTAGCCAAGATATAGCCTTTGCAGGTGGTGCTTGGAAGTGGATTGGTTTTACCCCACACAACCATTTCAGCCGTCTAGTGGCTATCGAGGCCAATAAAGCCTGTCGTGCTAATCAGATCAAAGAGGTCATCGTAACTGGTTGGGGGGACAATGGTGGGGAAACTGCCCAGTTTTCTATCCTACCCAGCTTGCAAATCTGGGCAGAACTCAGCTACCGCAATAACCTCGACCGTTTGTCTGCTCACTTCAAGACCAATACAGGTCTATCGGTTGAGGACTTTATGCAGATTGACCTAGCTAACCTCTTACCAGACTTGCCAGGCAATCTCAGCGGGATCAATCCCAACCGCTATGTCTTTTATCAGGATGTTCTCTGTCCGATTCTTGACCGGCACGTGACACCTGAACAGGACAAACCGCACTTTGCTCAGGCAGCTGAGATTCTCTTTGACATCAAAGAAAAAGCTGGGGACTATGCCTACCTCTTTGAAACTCAGGCCCAGTTGAACCAGATTTTAAGCAGTAAAGTGGATGTGGGACGACGCATTCGTGAAGCTTATAAAGCCGGTGACAAAGTCAGCTTACAGCAAATCGCCAGACAAGAATTACCAAAACTCAGAAGCGAGATTGAACATTTCCATGCCCTCTTTAGCCATCAATGGTTGAAGGAAAACAAGGTCTTTGGCTTGGACACAGTTGATATCCGTATGGGAGGACTCTTGCAACGCATCAAGCGAGCAGAAAGTCGCATCGAGGCTTATCTAGCTGGTCAGCTTGACCGCATCGACGAGTTAGAAGTGGAAATCTTACCATTTACTGACTTCTACGCAGACAAGGGATTTACAGCCACAACAGCCAACCAGTGGCACACTATTGCGACAGCTTCGACGATTTATACGACTTAAAGGTCTTTTTTCCGAGTCAGAATGTTTCTCGTGAAACCTATTTCTTATAAAAAACTTCTCCACAAAAAATAATTTGTGGAGTTTTTTCTATAATTAGTAGTTTAACCTAGCCTTCAAATAGGAGTATACTAATAATGTAATCGTTATCAAACCTAAAAATTCGATGAAATCAGTTTTTAGGAATAAAAAGGGAGGAAATTATGAAAAAGTTTTCAAAGACCTTGAGAGATAACTGGATCTTTCTCTTGATGGTTTTACCAGGGGCACTCTGGTTGATTCTATTCTTTTACATTCCAGTATTTGGGAATGTGGTCGCCTTTAAAGACTACCATATGACCAGTAATGGTTTCATAGATAGTATTGTGAATAGTAAATGGGTCGGGTTAGATAATTTCAGATTCTTGTTCAGTTCAAAAGATGCCTTTATCATCACTCGTAATACCGTTCTTTACAATCTCGGCTTTATCTTTATCGGTTTGATTGTATCAGTAGGGATTGCCATCATCCTCAGCGAGCTCCGCTCTAAAAGAATGGTTAAGATTTTCCAAACGTCTATGTTGTTCCCTTACTTCCTGTCATGGGTTATCATCAGTTTCTTTACAGATGCCTTCCTAAACATTGACAAAGGGGTCTTCAACCATTTCCTAACATCCATTGGCATGAAGGAAGTCAACTTCTACGCTGACTTAGGCATTTGGCCATACCTTCTCCTTTTCCTAGGTATTTGGAAAGGCTTTGGATATAGCAGTGTCATGTACTATGCGACAATCATGGGAATTGACCCAACCTACTACGAAGCAGCAACAGTGGACGGGGCGAGCAAGTGGCAACGTATTCGCAACGTAACCATTCCTCAGTTGACTCCGCTTGTAACAGTCTTGACCATCCTTGCAGTCGGAAATATCTTCCGTGCAGACTTTGGTCTCTTCTATCAAATTCCACACAATGCTGGTCAGCTTTACAATGTAACCAACGTTTTGGACGTATATGTCTTTAATGGTTTGACTCAGACAGCAGATATCGGTATGGCTTCAGCAGCCGGTCTTTACCAATCCGTTGTCGGTTTGATTCTGGTTATCCTATCAAACTTGCTTGCAAGACGAGTCGATCCAAACTCCGCTTTGTTCTAGAAAGGAGGAGAATATGGCAGAAAAGAAAATTAAAAAAGAAAAAATCGATAATGTCGGCATTCACTCCTTCAGTAAGAAAGCAGATATCTTCTTTAGTATCATCTCTGGTTTGATCGCTCTTTCTTGTATCTTGCCCTTTATCTTCGTTATCATCATTTCAGTGACAGACGAAAAGAGCATCCTCCAGTATGGATATAGCTTTTTCCCTTCGAAGTTTGGTGTAGATGGATTCCAGTTCTTGGCTCAGTTTAAAGATAAGATCCTCCAAGCGCTCTTTATCTCAGTTTTTGTAACCGTAGTTGGAACAGTGACCAATGTCTTCATCACAACCACTTATGCCTACGCCATCTCACGGACAACCTTTAAGTACCGCAGATTCTTTACAATCTTCGCTCTTCTTAGTATGTTGTTCAATGCTGGTTTGGTACCAGGCTATATTGTGGTAACTCGCCTGCTTCAACTTGGTGATACCGTTTGGGCCTTGATTGTTCCAATGCTTCTTTCACCATTCAACATCATCCTGATGCGTTCTTTCTTCAAGAAGACCATTCCAGAAGCCATTCTCGAGTCCGCTCGTATCGATGGTGCCAGCGAAGCTCGGATCTTCTTCCAGATTTGTTTGCCATTGTCACTTCCAGGTATCGCAACCATCACGCTTTTGACAGCTCTTGGTTTCTGGAACGACTGGTTCAACGCCCTTCTTTACATCAAGAGTGACAACTTGTATCCATTGCAATATTTGCTTATGCAAATCCAACAAAATATGGACTACATCGCAAAAGCAGTCGGTCTATCTGGTCAACTGGGAGTTGCTCTTCCAAAAGAAACAGGTCGTATGGCTATGGTTGTCGTTGCAACCCTTCCAATCGCCATTCTATATCCATTCTTCCAACGCTACTTTGTTAAAGGTTTGACGATCGGTGGTGTGAAAGAATAGCATTTGCTGAGAAATACCGTTTCTCTCTTCCCAACTTCATCTTAGTGACTGAAGTTACAAATTATTAAATCGTTTATAAGTTTAAAAATAAAAAAAGGAGTTTTTATCATGAAAAACTGGAAAAAATATGCTTTTGCATCTGCTAGCGTAGTCGCTTTGGCTGCAGGTCTTGCTGCTTGTGGAAACCTTACAGGTAATAACAAAAAAGCTGCTGACACTGCTTCAAGTGAAAAACCTGTTCTTAAAATGTACCAAATCGGTGACAAACCAGACAACTTGGATGAATTGCTAGAAAATGCAAACAAAATCATCGAAGAAAAAGTCGGTGCTAAATTGGATATCCAATACCTTGGATGGGGTGACTATGATAAGAAAATGTCTGTTATCACATCATCTGGTGAAAACTATGATATCGCATTTGCATCTAACTATGTCGTAAATGCTCAAAAAGGTGCTTATGCTGACTTAACTGAATTGTATAAAAAAGAAGGAGCAGAGCTTTACAAAGCACTTGACCCAGCTTACATCAAAGGGAACACTGTAAACGGTAAGATCTATGCAGTACCAGTTGCAGCTAACGTTGCATCATCTCAAAACTTTGCCTTCAACGGAACTCTTCTTGCTAAATACGGTATCGATATTTCAGGTGTCACTTCATACGAAACACTTGAACCAGTCTTGAAACAAATCAAAGAAAAAGCTCCAGACGTAGTACCATTTGCGGTTACGAAGAACTTTATTCCATCTGATAACTTTGACTACCCAGTACCAAATGGACTTCCATTTGTTATCGACCTTGAAGGAGACACTACTAAGATCGTAAACCGTTACGAAGTGCCTCGCTTCAAAGAACACTTGAAGACGCTTCACAAATTCTATGAAGAAGGATACATTCCAAAAGACGTAGCAACAAGCGACACTTCATTTGACCTTCAACAAGATACTTGGTTCGTTCGTGAAGAAACAGTAGGACCAGCTGACTACGGTAACAGCTTGCTTTCACGTGTTGCGAACAAAGACATCCAAATCAAACCAATCACTAACTTTATCAAGAAAAACCAAACAACACAAGTTGCCAACTTTGTTATCTCAAACAACTCTAAGAACAAAGAAAAATCAATGGAAGTGTTGAACCTCTTGAACACGAACCCAGAACTCTTGAACGGTCTTGTTTACGGTCCAGAAGGCAAGAACTGGGAAAAAATTGAAGGTAAAGAAAACCGTGTACGCGTCCTTGATGGCTACAAAGGAAATACTCACATGGGTGGATGGAACACTGGTAACAACTGGATTCTTTACATCAACGAAAACGTTACAGACCAACAAATTGCAGATTCTAAGAAACAATTGGCAGAAGCTAAAGAATCTCCAGCACTTGGATTCATCTTTAACACTGACAATGTGAAATCTGAAATCTCAGCAATTTCTAACACAATGCAACAATTCGATACAGCAATCAACACTGGTACTGTAGACCCAGATAAAGCAATCCCAGAATTAATGGAAAAATTGAAATCTGAAGGTGCCTACGAAAAAGTATTGAACGAAATGCAAAAACAATACGACGAATTCTTGAAAAACAAAAAATCATAAGAACGATTGATTTCGTGTATTCATTCCTAATTCCTAAAAATGTGATCACTGCCTTCCCTAGTTCTCTAGGGGAGGTAGTGATTTTTAGGATGCAAACATGAAAAGAGTGGTTCTGAGGGTTTATGCGATGTGATACACATACATCTATAGGGGATTTATTATGAAAAAATATCGCCTTCTTTTCAAAATGAGTGCTGTCTTCTCTTACCTATTTTTCGTATTTGGTCTTTCTCAGCTGACGCTTATTGTCCAAAACTATTGGCAATTTTCTTCCCAGATTGGCAATTTCTTCTGGATTCAAAATATCTTGAGTTTGCTATTTAGCGGAGTCATGATTTGGATTCTGGTTAAGACAGGCCATGGTTATCTCTTTCGCATTCCAAGAAAAAAATGGCTTTGGTATTCGATTTTGACAGTATTAGTGGTAGTGCTCCAGATCTCTTTTAACGTTCAGACAGCTAAACATGTTCAGTCAACTGCGGAAGGTTGGGCTGTACTGATTGGTTATAGTGGGACTAACTTTGCAGAGCTAAGTATCTATATAGCCCTGTTCTTTCTGGTTCCACTGATGGAAGAATTGATCTATAGGGGTTTGTTGCAACATGCTTTCTTTAAACATTCGAGATTTGGCCTTGATTTGCTTCTTCCTTCCATTTTGTTTGCTCTTCCTCATTTTTCAAGTCTGCCTAGTCTGTTAGATATTTTCGTTTTTACAACATCTGGAATCATCTTTGCTGGTTTGACCCGCTATACCAAGAGCATCTATCCTTCCTATGCAGTGCATGTGATCAATAATATTGTAGCGACCTTGCCATTTTTGCTGACTTTTTTACATAGGGTGTTTGGGTAAAATACTGGCTGGAGAGTTAGGAATTATAGTTTTTCAATTTATAAGCGAATTTCAGGAGGTAAATAAGTATGACACCATTAAAATGGTTTGCTGGAGGAAGCGAAAGACGTTGTGAAGCCATGACTATCATTGATCATCTACTGGAAGATATAAAGGATGAGCCTCAACTTACTCCCTTGAAAAATCAGTTAGTGATTTATAAAAGACGACTAAGGGACGACGGGACCTCTGTTCCATTTATATTGAGCCAAATGAATGTTGCCCTTTCGCGTGTATTGATTGAAAACAAGCTAAGTTTGTCAGAAAGTCAAGACGAGCAGATCAAAAAATTGAGAGAATTATCTGTTATTCGGTATGGTTACTGATGAAGTGCAGTGGCAGGTCTCTCTATACAATTTCCGGTCAAATAAATTGCATTCGTTTTCTCAAGTGGGTATACTAGAATAGTTGAATGAAAAATTCTGAAAATTTAAGAATAGAAAAGAGAACAAATCTTATGGCAAAAGATATTCGTGTCTTACTTTACTACCTCTATACTCCAATTGAAAACGCAGAGCAATTTGCGGCAGATCACTTGGCTTTCTGTAAATCAATCGGCCTTAAAGGCCGTATCCTAGTCGCTGACGAGGGAATTAACGGAACCGTTTCAGGTGACTATGAAACAACTCAAAAATACATGGACTACGTTCACAGCCTCCCAGGAATGGAAGACCTCTGGTTCAAGATTGACGAAGAAAATGAACAAGCCTTCAAGAAGATGTTTGTTCGCTACAAGAAAGAAATTGTCCACCTTGGTTTGGAAGACAACGACTTTGACAACGACATCAACCCACTTGAAACAACAGGTGCTTACTTATCTCCAAAAGAGTTCAAAGAAGCCCTTCTTGATGAAGATACAGTGGTCCTTGATACACGTAACGATTATGAGTACGACCTAGGACATTTCCGTGGGGCTATCCGCCCAGACATCCGCAACTTCCGTGAGTTGCCACAATGGGTCCGTGACAACAAGGAAAAATTCATGGACAAGCGTGTCGTGGTTTACTGTACAGGTGGTGTTCGCTGTGAGAAATTCTCAGGCTGGATGGTGCGTGAAGGCTACAAAGATGTCGGCCAATTGCACGGAGGAATCGCGACCTATGGTAAAGACCCAGAAGTTCAAGGTGAGCTTTGGGATGGGAAAATGTACGTCTTTGACGAGCGTATCGCAGTTGATGTCAACCATGTCAACCCAACCATCGTAGGGAAAGACTGGTTTGATGGAACACCATGTGAACGTTATGTCAACTGTGGAAATCCCTTCTGTAACCGTCGTATCCTAACATCAGAAGAAAATGAAGACAAGTACCTTCGTGGATGCTCACACGAGTGTCGTGTTCACCCACGCAACCGCTATGTTTCAGAAAATGAATTGACACAAGCAGAAGTAATCGAGCGCCTAGCAGCTATCGGTGAAAGCTTGGATCAAGTCGCTACAGTATAAAGCAAACAGCCTTCAGGGGCTGTTTTTCTATGCTTTTTATCTAAAAATCTAAAGTTTGTTTCTGTATCTTTCAGGAAAATAGGGTATACTATGTGTAAACGATTTCAAAGGAGGCCAGTTATGGCGAAAACATTTTTTATCCCAAATAAAGAAAGCATTCTAGGACAACAGGAGGTCTTGACTGCCAAGTCTATCTTGGCCTTGGTAGAGGGCTTGGAGTCACACAGTTATGATGCGGTCTATCTCCGTCAGCCTCTCAATCGTCTCGAGTATATCGAGTGTGGGATTGTAGGTCAGTCGCAATTTCTTTTCAAAGTGAACTATGCGGATAGTCGAAAAGGTTATCAAGTGGTGATTCCAGATTTCCTTACTAGAGCGGACTGGGAGATTGTGGAGACTCTCCTCCAGGCCCTATCTGGCAAGTTGGGGCAAGTGGTAGAAGGGTTAGAAGGGTTTGAGTTTGAAGCTTATTTCCGACAAACGCTCCAGAATTATCTAGCTGACAAAGCAGCTCGTCTAGTATACTGCCAAGGGCTCTTGGCTCCTATCTATTTCAACAAGGAATACCTCGAGAGCTTTTTGGCTGAGGATGGATTGGCACGTTTTGAAGAGCTGGTCAAGAAGGTTCAAGGTTCTGATTCCTACCTTGCCAGTGTGAAATTTTACCCAGATACTCAAGGAAAGGTACACGGTATCTATCACCTAGCTCAGGGAGTCAAAACGATTTTACCAAAGGAACCCGTTGTACCAGTGCCTTATACCGAGCAGCTGGCAGGAAAGGAACTTGTTTGGGAGATTGACCTAGTGAAGATTTCTGGTGATGGGTCCAAAGCAGAAGACTATGAAACCATCGCTCGCTTAGATTATGTAAAATTCCTAGAGTCACTACCAACAGCATTTTACCAGCAACTAGATGCCAATCAATTAGAAGTACAAGCCATCCTAGGACAAGATTTTGAAGGATTGGCAACTATCAAGTAGACACAGTTCAAAAAAGAGTAAGCATAAAAATCCCTGTCATTAACAAATGGCAGGGATTTTGGTTAAAAGAAGGTCAGGATGCGAAGGTAGTCCACTGTCAGCGCAAGCTCTGCAATGAAGAAGGGTAAGAGAATAGCGCCATCAAGTAAGACAGCGAGCAAGAAACGATAAAATGGATCAAGGCTACGGGTCTTACTTGGCTTGCTAATCACAAAGAGATTGCCAAGGGCAAAGATGGCCATGCTTAGAAGAGTGAGGATGCCAGCAAATCGTAAGCCACCAAAGAGTGCAAAGAAACTTGCTAGAGCTGTTAGGACAAGTGGGATAGCAAAGAGTCTGCTATACCGATCGAAGGCTTCTTGGAATGTGAAGTCGCTCTCCTGATCCAGCACACGTCGGACAGTAAAGCCTCCCAAAATGATGGAAAAGTAAAATAGAGCGCTAGCGACCAAGATAGAAAGTCCAGCAAAGAGATCTACAGGTGGGAGCTGGTTAGGAGAACTATTAGCAATAGAAATCATATAGCCATAGTAGAGGCGCTTGATATGATAGATACTAAAGAAAAGGTTGATTGACGACAGCAAGGTGAGTAGGACAAAGACACTATAACGATGCTTTTGGTCCCTAGTCTTGCTGGTAGTTGGTTCTTGGATAGCATCCAGCAGCCAAGACCAAAATAGTGCGATTTCTTCTTTGAGTCGAGCAGTTTTGCGGGGGTCAATGTCTGGGATATAGGGACTTTCTAAAGCCTTGCTGAGAATACTTTTCTCTTTTACAGAGTTTTCTTGCTTGTGTTCCTCTTCAGCTTTCCCTTCTCCCTCTTCCTCGGTTTGGGTTTCCCCGATTATTTCGGGAGTTTCCTCCTCATGCGTTTCTGACTCTTTAGGTGAGATAGGAGTTTCTTGGCTTGCTTGTGGTTCGGTCTCCACAGTTTCCGAAGTCTCTGGTTGGTCAGGCTGGATTTCCGATTTCGACTGAGCTGATTTCTTCTCAAGATCGGCGCTTTCAAACCATTCTTGTGTCATGGTGGAACCTCCTTTTTTATGGTCG
Organism: Streptococcus oralis subsp. tigurinus; assembly: GCF_002096275.1. Lineage (GTDB taxonomy): Bacteria > Bacillota > Bacilli > Lactobacillales > Streptococcaceae > Streptococcus > Streptococcus oralis_CN. Next base: position 115,871 of record NZ_NCUG01000017.1, read on the forward strand.
TTTTCTATTTTTAGATTAGCAGATGAAAGCGTTTTTGTCAATGATTGCTAGGTGGGGCAGAGTACTCTTCTTCCTTGGAGAGGTAAATATCCTGATTGGCTTTTATGATGAGCAGGTCCTTGACATCTGCTTTTTCCGTTTTATAAGGGTTGCTTAATTCCGTGCCTCTTGATTCAGGTTTTTCTCTTGTGAATTGGTGGATAGAACCATAGTTACTTGAGACGTCCCAGTTAATTCGTTGGCTCTCTTTTTGGGTCAGAGTGATTGAGAGATAATCTTTGGCAGTCAGTTCAACCTTACCATAGACTTGGATATTTTCAGCATGGAAGCGATTCTCTGTTGACTCTAGTTGACTATCTGTAAGGTCTGTATCAAAGATATTGATGATATTGGGTGTCGTGAATTTGCTGTTTTTGATACGACTTCCTTCAATTCGGAGGAGATAACCATTTGTATTGAGAGTTGCATTTTCAAGGTTAGCATTTATGATGGTGGTTTGTCCACGATTGGCTGAGACGGTGATAGCCTGTAGTCTTCTTCCTTTAGGTAGGGAGAGTATGACTTCGTCAAAACGATTAGAATAACTGCTAGCGATACGAAGTAGGCCTTCGATTCCTGAACCGAGAAAACGATGTTGGGAGGCTTGTTTGTCAGTGACGCTCAGTGTTTTGTCACTCATGCCAGTAGTCAGATCGTGACGGCCAGACACCGAAGGATGATAGGTGATATGGATCTTGTCATCTACAGACTCTGTGATGGTTAGGCTGTGTTCTTCAAGGGTCAAATCAAGTTTTTCCACTTCACTTCCAAAGGTCACTTCTTCGATACGATTGTCATAGACGGGGTCTTTTGACATGGCAAGCAAACTTTGAATACCATTAGACTGGGCGCCTACAATAATCATGATAAAACCAAGGATCGTGGAAACCACACCAAAGATGAGAAATCCTTTCGTCAATTTACGCATGTCTGTCACCTCTCTTTCCTTTTTTAAGAATCCATTGCACCAAGCGAATAATCAGGAGGCCAAAGAAACGAGCTACATAGGAGATGCCTAGTAGAACAAGAGAAGAAGCACCGATAGCGAGCAAACCAGCCCCGAAAATCAAGGTAAAGGCGGATTTGGCTTCGACTAGGACGCTAAAACTCTCTACGATAAAGAGTCCGCCCAGTAGGATGCCCGTTACCGAAACGGTAAAAAAGGCTAGAATGACGGAGGCGGCTGCGATAAAAAGCCCGATAATGGTTAATATAATTGCAATTCCAACAGGAATTCCGATAGGGGCTGCTAGTAAGGCAAGTAGGGCAATGTGTAGCAGTTGACGGTCATTCTTTTGAGCAGGGGCTTCATTGACTTTTTTATCGAGAAGATCAGAGAGGATATCATGGGCAGCTTCTTTTGGTGTTCCCAGACTAGCAATGAGCTCCTCTTCGCCCTCTGGGCCTGCATCGTCAAATAGTTCCTTAAAGTAGTCCATAGCTTCGATGCGGTCAGCTTCAGGCAGTTTATGGAGATAGGTTTCTAACTGAGTCAGATAGTCAGTTCTTGTCATGGCGGATACTCCCTTCTATGATGCCGTTGACGGTGTCGGTATAGAGCGTCCACTCTTCCTTTAGAGTAACGAGCTGCTCTACGCCCCGATTGGTCAAGGAGTAGTATTTGCGCATACGCCCCTGAAACTCTCTAGAGTAGGTGGTCAGAAAGCCACTGGCTTCCAATTTTTTGAGAATGGGATAGAGCGTAGATTCTTTTATATTGGCGATGAGTTTAATGGTTTGGCTAATCTCATAACCATAAGAATCCCCCTGCTCCAGTACAGCCAAGATGAGAAACTCGATCAAGGCAGAGGATGTTGGGAAGTACATGGGAAACCTCCTTTATATTATATAAAAATTTTATATATACTCTTTTCAAATATATTGTATCTCAAGTTGAAAGCCCTGTCAAGAAATATGTGTAAAAATTTTATATATAAAAAAACTCCTAGTAAAAACTAGAAGTTTAGAGGATTTTATCCGCCCGATCCACCATAAAGAGTGAGATAGTCATGATGATATCGATGGCTAGAAGAGCAAGGACAGCTGGAATCCAAGATTGGAAAAGTTCAAAACTATAACCAAACAAGGTAGGACCAAAGGCCGCCAAGATGTACCCCCCTGTTTGCGCCAGTCCTGATAGCTGAGCTGTCTTTTCAGGAGAACTGGTTTTAAGAGAGAAGCAAACCATGAGGTAGGGAAAGAGGGCACTGCAGGCTGTTCCAATCAAGAGATGGGCGACTAACCAGTAGAGGAAATTATTGGTTGGATACAAGAGCATGGCAATTCCTGTCATCCCAGCGATAGAGATAATTGCCAGCATGATTCGACGGTGGCCGTCTGACAGATGAGTTGTCAGACTTGGAACAGTCATTGAAAAAGGAATGCTGATCAGCGAGAAGATAGAAGCTAGAAGAGCCGCATCACTATTAGAAAGACCAGCACTAATAGCAATCGTTGGCAGCCAGGTCATGCTCGTATAAAAGAGCAAGGACTGAAGTCCGCCAAAGATAATGATAGCCCAGACAGATTTGCTTTTTAGAATATTTTCTTTCGATTTCTTTTCTTGCTGCCCTTCTAGATAGTGGTTGTGGCGATGATTTGGCAACCAGACTAGCAGAGTGACCAGACAGAGAAAGCTGAGCACGAGGATGAGGCCCTTCCAAGAACTGGCTTGGGTGATAGGGACCGAAAGATAAGAAGCGATGGCCGTTGAAACCCCCATGGCAGTGACATAGAGAGTTGTTAGGAAACTAATCTTTTGAGGCTGATTTGCCTGGATCATACTTGGGAGGAGTACATTGAAAATAGCAATGCTCGCTCCGATGATCAGAGTTCCTAGATAGAGAAGGGGAAGATTGAAAATCCGAACGACAGAGCCAACAGTTAAGAGGAGGAGACAGTAAGTAAAGAGGTGTTCTAGTCCAATCTTTTGTGCCAAGCGACTCGCAAAAGCAGAGAAAAAAGCAAACATCAAGAGAGGGAGACTGGTTAAAATCCCAAGAGAACTAACCTCAACTCCTAGTCCCTGAGCAATATCTCCTAAAATAGTTGGAAGAGCAGTGAAAGGAGAGCGTAAAACAGTCCCGATTAAGACAATTCCTAGAACAAAAAAGAGTGATCGTTTTTTCATGAAAACCTCGATAGGATGATTTTAATAACAGCTTATTTTAAGGTTTTTTTCTTACAATGTCAAGGAGAGGACTGCTAAGAAAGTTCGATTGATTTAAGCGAGAATAGAGTGAAAGGAGATACATTTCTTTACTAGAATTTTCCTTGATTTGATATAAAAATAGGAAAGTGAGAAAATTTGTGATAAAATAGTGGAAGGAAATCTATATATTGGAGAAAAACGGTGCCTGAAAAGCAAAAAATCAGCGTCTTGATGTCGGTCTATGTAAAGGAAAGCCCGACGTTTTTGAGAGATGCTATCAAAAGTGTTCAAAATCAAACCTTGAAACCGAGTGAACTTGTTCTTGTTGAGGATGGGCCCCTCACGCCAGAGCTCTATCAGGTGCTAGATGAAGTGGAAGCTCAGTCAGACATTCCAGTGAAACGGTGCCCCTTAGAGCAAAATCAAGGTTTAGGCTTGGCTCTTCGATACGGTGTTTTACAGTGTCAGTATGACATTATTGCACGGATGGATACGGACGATTTAGCCGTTCCGGATCGTTTTGAGAAACAGCTTCAGCTAATGGAGAAAGAAGATCTCGATCTCTTAGGTGGGCAGATTGCAGAGTTCATTGACAATCCAGATGAGATTGTGTCTTATCGTCGTGTTCCAACTCAGCACGCAGACATTGTGGCTTATCAGAGAATGAGAAGTGCTTTTAACCATATGACAGTCATGTTCAAAAAGGACATGGTCCTCAAAGCGGGCAACTACGAAGACGGGCTTTACATGGAGGATGATCTCCTCTGGCTCAATATGATTACGGCAGGTGCCAAGACTGGCAACCTAGATCAAATCTTGTGTAAGGTTCGTGTAGGTGCAGGAATGTTTGAGCGTCGAGGTGGCTTGCGTTACCTTAAATTCTATCGTCAAGCTCGCCAACGGATGCTGGAGCGAGGGCAAATTTCTTACAGGGAATATGCTAAAAGTATGTTCATTCAGGCAATTGTTGCACTTTGTCCAGGTTTTGTTCGTCAGTTTATCTTTGTCAAACTTTTAAGAAAGAGCAAGTAAGACCTGATAGATTGAACGATTCGGGTTATCATAACAATAGTATCATCTGACTCTTTTAAGGGGGAGTAAATTCCTATGAATAAAAAACTAACAGATTACGTGATTGATCTGGTTGAAATTTTAAATAAACAGCAAAAACAAGTATTTTGGGGGATATTTGATATTCTGAGTATGGTGGTTTCCATCATCGTGTCTTATATCTTGTTTTACGGCCTAATAAATCCTGCGCCTGTGGACTATGTGATCTACACTCTTTTAGCCTTCCTTCTCTATCAAATCATAATTGCATTTTGGGGGCTGAATGCTAGTATTAGTCGCTACAGTAAGATTACGGATTTTATGAAAATCTTTTTTGGAGTGACACTCAGTAGTGTTCTTTCTTATGGAATCTGCTATGCCTTTCTTCCATTATTTTCTATCCGTTTCATCGTGCTCTTCATTTTGTTGAGTACCTTCCTCATCTTGCTTCCTCGCATCACCTGGCAGTTGATTTATTCTAAACGTAAAAAGGGTAGTGGAGATGGAGAGCATCGCCGTACCTTCTTGATTGGTGCGGGAGATGGTGGTGCCCTCTTTATGAATAGCTACCAACATCCAACCAGTGAGCTTGAGATAGTGGGGATTTTGGACAATGATGAAAAGAAAAAAGGGCAAAAACTAGGTGGAATCCCAGTCCTAGGCTCTTATGACAATCTACCTGAATTGGCCAAACGTCACCAAATCGAGCGTGTTATCGTAGCAATCCCTTCGCTTGATCCATCAGAGTATGAACGTATCTTGCAGATGTGTAATAAACTAGGTGTCAAATGTTACAAGATGCCTAAAGTTGAGACAGTTGTTCAAGGTTTACATCAATCGGGTAGTGGTTTCCAAAAAATTGATATCACAGACCTTTTGGGCCGTCAGGAAATTCGCCTTGACGAATCACGTCTGGGTGCAGAAATTACAGGCAAGACCATCTTGGTGACAGGAGCCGGCGGTTCGATTGGTTCTGAAATTTGTCGCCAGATTAGCCGCTTCAACCCAGAGCGTATCGTCTTGCTTGGACATGGTGAAAATTCAATCTACCTTATTTATCATGAGTTGATTCGTAAATTCCAAGGGATTGATTATGTTCCTGTCATTGCAGATATTCAGGATTATGATCGTCTTTTACAAGTGTTTGAACAGTACAAACCAGCTATCATCTACCATGCTGCAGCCCACAAACACGTTCCGATGATGGAGCGCAATCCAAAAGAAGCCTTCAAGAACAATATCCTCGGGACCTATAATGTTGCCAAGGCTGTTGATGAGGCCAAAGTACCTAAGATGGTCATGATTTCGACTGACAAGGCGGTCAATCCACCGAATGTTATGGGTGCGACTAAGCGCGTGGCAGAGTTGATTGTCACGGGCTTTAACCAACGTAGCAAATCAACCTACTGTGCAGTTCGTTTTGGGAATGTTCTCGGTAGCCGTGGTAGCGTGATTCCTGTCTTTGAACGTCAGATTGCTGAAGGCGGTCCCGTAACGGTGACAGACTTCCGTATGACACGTTACTTCATGACCATTCCAGAGGCTAGCCGTCTGGTCATCCACGCTGGTGCTTATGCTAAGGACGGAGAAGTCTTTATCCTTGATATGGGCAAACCGGTCAAGATCTACGACTTGGCTAAGAAAATGGTCCTTCTAAGCGGGCACACGGAAAGTGAAATTCCAATCGTTGAAGTCGGTATTCGCCCAGGCGAAAAACTTTACGAAGAACTCTTGGTTTCGACCGAATTGGTTGATAACCAAGTCATGGATAAGATTTTCGTTGGTAAGGTTAACGTCATGCCTCTAGAAGCCATTGATCAAAAGATTGAAGAGTTCCGTTCACTCAGCGGAGATGAGCTCAAAGAAGCGATTATTTCCTTTGCAAATGAGACAACCCACGTTGAGTAAGAGTGTCCAACCAATTAATTATAAATAGAAAGCCAAGGTTCTGTTTGTACAGAACCTTGGCCTTTTTACTCTGTAATTTCAAATCGTTGTATTATTTATAGTTGCTTAATGATGTCGTCAATGGTATGGGCAATCCAGTCAGGTTGATAGCTGAGTAAATCAGCCTCTTCTCCAAATCCCCAAGTAACAGCGAACTTTTTAATGCTAGTTTCTTGGGCTCCAATCATATCAAACTTGGTGTCCCCGATGATGAGGACTTGGTCTGCAGGGAGTTGATGCGTTTGCAAGGCAAAACGGATGACATCCGCCTTGTGTGGCGTTTCAGGACTAGAGCCGTAAATGCCATCAAAGAAATGATGGATTCCTAGATTTTTAGTCATATCATGAGCAGTAGGAGTATTCTTTGTTGTGGTAATATAGAGAGGGTAGTTTTGCGAAAGCTCTTGGAGCAATTCCGTTATTCGGGGAAAGAGTTGGGCTTCGTGGATGCCTTTTTTCTTGTAGTAAGAGCGGTAGATTTGAACAGCCTCCGAGATTTGCTCCTTGGGAAGACACATTGCAAAACTACTTTCAAGTGGCGGTCCCATGAAACCACGAATGGTTTTAGCATCAGGAGTCGGAACTCCCAGTTGTTCAAAGGTATGGGTAAAGGAATTGTGGATCCCGATAGAACTGTCAACCAGAGTTCCGTCTAGATCAAAAAAGATTGCTGAGATAGAGGGCATAGTTTCTCCTAATAGATAAGCTTATTCTCCGAAGATTTCTTTTTGTAGGCGGCGACCAGTAGGAGTGGCAGCGAGTCCACCCTCAGCCGTTTCACGAAAGGCAGTTGGAAGGCTGGATCCGACCTGGTACATGGCATCGATGACTTCGTCAACAGGGATCTTAGATTCGATACCTGCTAAGGCCATATCTGCCGCTATAAAGGCAAAGCTGGCTCCCATGGCATTTCGTTTGACACAGGGAACCTCAACCAGACCAGCGACAGGGTCACAGATGAGACCCAGCATATTTTTAATGACAAAGGCGATGGCTTGGCTAGCCTGATAGGGGGTTCCACCTGCAGCCAAGGTCAAGGCTGCGGCACTCATGGCAGAGGCAGAGCCGACTTCGGCCTGGCAGCCACCTTCAGCACCTGAGATAGAGGCATTGTTTGCGATGACTAGTCCAAAGGCACCCGCAGCAAAGAGGAAATCCAGCTGTTCTTCATGGCTAAGGTCTAATTTTTGGATAGCAGCAGTGAGAACGGCTGGCAGACAGCCAGCACTTCCTGCGGTTGGAGTGGCGCAGACCAAGCCCATTTTCGCATTGTGTTCATTGACCGCGATGGCATTTCGGGCGGCTGATAGGATGGTAAAGTCCGACAAGGCCTTGCCACTTTTGAGATGGCGGTCTAGTTTGGCCGCGTCTCCACCCGTTAGGCCACTACGGGATTTGTTTTCACTGAGACCGAGCTCGACAGAGGCTTTCATGACTTCTAGATTGCGTTCCATGAGGAGGAGAACTTCTGGCCGTTCTCGACCGGTTAATTGATATTCTGTCGCAATCATGAGTTCTGCGACATTTCCTTGGAAGTCTAGATCCGCCTGCTCGACCAATTCTTTGATAGAATAAAACATGTTTCCTCCTACTTAAAGAAATTGACATTGTGGAGATGAGGGATTTTTCGGATTTCTTCAATCGCCTCTTCGCAACTTCGACTATCGACTTCGATAATCATGATGGCTTTTTCTCCAGCTTTTTCTCGAGTCACATTCATCTGAGCGATGTTGATATCGAAACGAGAGAGGGCTTCAGTAACATGGGCAATCATACCTGGGACATCCTGATGCACGATGATAATGGTTGGTGTGTTCATGTTGAGAGAGACAGCAAAGCCGTTAAGCTCCGTAACTTGGATATTTCCCCCACCAATGGAAATTCCTGTCACACTGATGGATTTGTGTTCATTCTTCACAGTAATTTTAGTGGTATTAGGATGAGGGGCATTGCTGTCTTTCTGAATGGTCCAGACAATCTTGATACCGCGTTTATGGGCAATCTCAAGGCTATTTGGAATATCGGGATTGTCCGTATCCATACCTAAAATACCAGCGACGAGAGCAAGGTCAGTTCCATGACCACGGTAGGTCTTGGCAAATGAATTAAATAATTGGAATTCAACTTCTGTTGGCGTATCGTCAAAGATGGAAGAGACAATTTTTCCGATACGAACAGCTCCAGCTGTGTGGCTACTTGATGGGCCAATCATGACTGGTCCGATAATATCAAAGACAGATTGAAAACGAAGTGATTGCATCTGTTTCCCCTTATAAAGATTCTTATAACTATTATATCAAAGAATGGACCTCTGCGCTTGTTTCCCTTATCAAAAGCTCAAAATGATTAAAGATGGTATAAAATAAGGTCTTTTGTGACAAAAACCTCCTTAAAACGGTAAATATAAAACATTTTTGTAATATTTCTACATATAACCGTTAAACAACGGTAACATTTAAAAGGTATCATAGATATATTCAATGGAAGGAGAATTTTTAGATATGTCATTAACAACTAAAAAAATCAAAACAACTATCGCAGGAGTAGCAGCTTTGCTTGCTTTCTTTGCCCCGGCTCTTGCCTCTGCGCAAGAAACTGTAACTTACACTGTTAAATCAGGTGATACTCTTTCAGAAATCGCTGAGAAGTACAACACAACTGCTGAAAAATTGGCAGCAAAAAACAATATCAAAGATATTCACCTTATCTATGTTGACCAAGTTTTGGTTATCGAAGGAACAGCTTCTACTACAGCTCCAGCAGCAACAACGGAAGAAACAGCTCCAGTAGCTACAGAAACAGTTGAAGAAGCTCCAGCTGCAACAACTACAACTACAACTTATGAAGCACCAGCAGCAGAAAGCAACACTGCAGCAGCTTCTACTGTAAGTGGTTCTGAAGCAGAAGCCAAAGAATGGATCGCTCAAAAAGAATCAGGTGGTAGCTACACAGCTACAAACGGCCAATACATCGGACGTTACCAATTGACAGATTCATACTTGAATGGTGACTACTCAGCTGAAAACCAAGAACGTGTAGCAGATGCTTACGTTGCAGGACGTTACGGTTCATGGACAGCTGCTAAGAACTTCTGGCTTAACAACGGTTGGTATTAAGAATGCAAGAGTCCTTTAGGGCTCTTTTTTGTTTCTCTATAACAAAAGGTGTAACGATATTCTCAGTAATGCTCCATTTGTATAATTCCAACGAAAATCTTCAAATTGTTTTAAAACTCAAATGGTATAAATAAGCTTATTATATGTAAAAATATATCATATAATAAGCTTTTTCTTGATTTGAATGAAATAAAATACAGTTTTTCCTTGACAAACGAGGATGAGAGGAGTATTATTTATACAATATTAAAGTATAAAAATAAAAGGAGGTTCTTCTATGAATAAAGTGAAGAAGGTGTTGATGACGATGTTTGGTTTGCTTATGTTTCCCTTATTATTTGCTTGTAGTAACACTCAATCCCAAGGTGTTGAAGCCATTAAGGCTAAAGGAAAATTGGTGGTGGCCCTAAATCCAGAGTTTGCTCCATTTGAATATCAAAAATTAGTTGATGGGAAAAATCAGATTGTAGGTTCAGATGTTGAACTAGCTAAAGCCATCGCAAAGGAACTAGGTGTAGAAGTGGAGTTCTCTCCAATGAGTTTTGACAATGTACTAGCTAGTCTTGATTCAGGTAAGGCCGATCTTGCCATATCAGGTGTTTCTAAAACGGAGGAGAGAAGTCAAGTTTACGATTTTTCAATTCCCTACTACACTTCGAAAAATAAGGTTATCGTAAGAAAATCTGAATTAACGAATTACCAATCAGTGAAGGATTTGGCTCAGAAAAAGGTTGGAGCGCAGAAAGGTTCTATCCAGGAAACTTTGGTCAAAGAAACCTTGCAGAATTCTTCTCTCGTTTCACTTCCTAAAAATGGAAATTTGATAACAGACTTGAAATCAGGGCAACTGGACGCGGTTATCTTTGAGGAGCCAGTGGCGAAAGGATATGTAGAGAATAATCCAGACCTAGCCATCGCTGAGTTTGATTTTGACAATGACAAAGAAGATTCCTACGCTGTTGCGATGAAAAAAGACAATAAAGAATTAAAAGAGGCGGTTGACAAAACTATCCAGAAGTTGAAGGATTCTGGGGAATTGGACAAATTGATTGACGATGCTTTTAAAGCCTCTATCGAAAAATAGAAAGAAGGAAGAGAAATGAGTAAGGAAAAAGTTATTTTAGCCTATTCAGGTGGATTGGATACATCAGTTGCTATTACATGGTTAAAAAAAGACTATGATGTGATTGCTGTTTGTATGGATGTGGGTGAAGGAAAAGATTTGGAGTTCATCCACGATAAAGCTCTCAAGGTTGGGGCTGTTGAGTCTTATGTCATTGATGTTAAGGAAGAATTTGCTAATGACTATGTTTTAGTGGCCCTTCAGGCTCATGCCTACTATGAACAAAAGTACCCCTTGGTATCTGCTCTGAGTCGCCCTCTTATTTCAAAAAAACTCGTTGAAATAGCTCATCAGACAGGGGCAACCACAATTGCTCATGGTTGCACAGGTAAGGGAAACGACCAAGTTCGGTTTGAAGTCTCTATTGCAGCTTTGGATCCCAATTTAAAAGTAGTTGCGCCTGTTCGTGAGTGGAAATGGTCTCGTGAAGAAGAAATCCAATATGCCAAAGAAAACGGCGTCCCAGTTCCTGCTGACCTTGACAATCCTTACTCTGTCGATCAAAATCTTTGGGGACGTGCAAATGAATGTGGTGTTTTGGAAAATCCTTGGAACCAAGCGCCAGAAGAAGCATTTGGAATCACATCTTCTCCAGAAGAGGCTCCAGACAGTCCAGAATTTATTGACATTGAGTTTAGCTGTGGGGTGCCCATCTCCCTCAATGGTGAGAAGATGAAAGTGGCGGCTTTGATTCAAAAGCTAAATGAAATTGCAGGCAAACACGGTGTTGGTCGTATTGACCATGTGGAAAATCGCCTAGTCGGTATTAAGTCAAGAGAGATTTATGAGTGCCCAGGTGCTGTGACTTTATTGACAGCTCATAAGGAGATTGAAGACTTGACTCTTGTGAGAGAAGTGGCTCATTTCAAACCCATTATCGAAAATGAATTGTCCAATCTCATCTATAATGCCTTGTGGTTTAGCCCAGCAACTCAGGCTTTGATTGCCTATATCAAGGAGACACAGAAAGTTGTCAATGGAACTGCAAAAGTTAAACTTTACAAGGGAAACGCCCAGGTAGTGGCTCGGAAATCTCCAAATTCTCTTTACGATGAAAATTTGGCGACTTATACTAGTGCGGATACCTTTGACCAAGATGCGGCTGTTGGATTTATCAAGCTTTGGGGGCTTCCGACTAAGGTTTATTCAGAAGTTCAGAAAAATGTTGAGTAGTGACACGATAGAAAGGGACGACAGGATATGTCGAAAAACACAAAATTATGGGGTGGTCGATTTGAAGGCACTGTAGAAGATTGGGTAGAACAGTTCGGTGCGAGTATTTCCTTTGACCACCAACTGGCAAAATTTGATTTGATGGGTTCCCTAGCTCATGTTCAAATGCTAGGACAGACTGGCATTTTAAGCTTGGAAGAGGCAGAGCAGATCCAAGATGGTCTGCAAGCTTTGTTGCGAGATTTAGAGGCAGGAGAGCTTCATTTTGATATTGCAAATGAAGATATTCATATGAATATGGAAGTGTTGCTGACAGAGAAAATCGGTCCTCTGGCTGGGAAACTACATACGGCTCGTTCTCGGAATGACCAAGTCGCAACGGATATGCACTTATATCTAAAGGAGCAGCTTGGCCATGTCTTGGATAAGTTGGCGAATCTGAACAGTGTTTTGCTGGGTTTGGCTGAAAAACATGTGGAAACCATCATGCCAGGCTATACCCATTTACAGCACGCCCAACCGATTAGTTTTGCCCACCATCTCATGGCTTATTACAATATGTTCCAAAGGGACAGCGAACGCTTTGCATTTAACCTAAAACATACGGACCTATCTCCCCTGGGTGCGGCTGCCTTGGCGGGGACAACTTTTCCAATCAATCGTCAATTATCGAGTGATTTATTGGGCTTCCAACAACCCTATACCAATTCCTTGGACGCAGTGAGTGACCGTGATTTTATCTTGGAATTTCTGTCAAATGCCAGCATTTTGATGATGCATATGAGTCGTTTTTGTGAGGAAATCATCAATTGGTGCAGTTTTGAGTATCAGTACATTAGCTTGTCTGATAGCTTTTCAACGGGTTCGTCTATCATGCCCCAGAAGAAAAATCCTGATATGGCCGAATTGATTCGAGGGAAGACAGGACGGGTTTACGGGAACTTGCTTGGACTATTGACCGTTATGAAGTCTTTGCCTCTGGCCTATAATAAGGATTTGCAAGAGGACAAGGAAGGCATGTTTGATACAGTAGAAACGATTTTAAATTCTCTGGATGTGTTGGCAGGTATGCTATCGAGCATGCAGGTTAATAAGGCCAAAATGCAGCAATCTACAGAGAATGATTTTTCGAATGCGACCGAACTGGCAGATTATTTGGCAGAAAAAGGCCTCCCCTTTAGAGAAGCGCATGAAATAGTAGGGAAATTGGTTCTAGACTCTATCAAGCATGGTAAAAACATCCAAGATTGGGATTTGAAGGAGTTGCAAGTCTACCATCCCTTGATTGAAGCGGATATTTATATCTACTTGCGTCCAGAAACCGCTGTTCAGAGACGGAATTCCTTAGGAGGAACCGGTTTTGAGCAAGTGAAATACCAGATAGAACAAGCGAAGAAAGAACTTAAAGGGGAGAATTGATTCGTTTACAAAGTAAGAAAGAGAGGTTGAGATGATTTATCAGCCTCTTTCTTGTCTTCTCCAACCAAGCGTGTTATAATGAATACTGCTCAAGCGACCTTCAATCGTGAAGCACACACGACCTTCAATCGTGAACTAGTCATTTCGTTTATCTTTTATTACGTCGTTAACTCGCAATGAGATGCAAGCTGAGCTTGTCTGATTTATAACCTCAATCAGTCTCCCAGACTGATTGAGCGAACTCAAGTTATGCCTGCGACTCGTTGCCTATCATATTTTCATTTTAAGATGATAGGCTAAAATGGTCTCCCAGACCATTTTACTCCTAAAAGCAAACGAAAAGACTATACTCGAAGAAATTCTATTGAAAGTCATAGTAAATAGAATTTTGAAGGGTATAAATAAACGAATAGATGGGAGACTTACCATGAGTGATAACTCTAAAACACGTGTTGTCGTTGGGATGAGTGGTGGTGTTGATTCGTCGGTGACGGCTCTCTTGCTCAAGGAGCAGGGCTACGATGTGATCGGTATCTTCATGAAGAACTGGGATGACACAGATGAAAACGGCGTCTGTACGGCGACCGAAGATTACAAGGATGTGGCTGCGGTGGCAGACCAGATCGGCATTCCTTACTACTCTGTCAATTTTGAAAAAGAGTACTGGGACCGCGTTTTTGAGTATTTCCTAGCGGAATACCGTGCAGGGCGCACGCCAAATCCAGATGTTATGTGTAACAAGGAAATCAAGTTTAAGGCCTTTTTGGACTATGCCATGACCTTGGGGGCAGACTATGTAGCGACGGGGCACTATGCCCGTGTAGCGCGTGATGAGGATGGCATCGTTCACATGCTTCGTGGCGTGGACAATGGCAAGGATCAGACCTATTTCCTCAGTCAACTTTCGCAAGAACAACTCCAAAAAACCATGTTCCCACTGGGGCATTTGGAAAAGCCTGAAGTTCGCAGACTAGCAGAAGAAGCTGGACTTGCGACTGCCAAGAAGAAAGATTCGACAGGGATTTGCTTTATCGGAGAAAAGAACTTTAAAAACTTTCTCAGCAACTACCTGCCAGCTCAGCCTGGTCGCATGATGACTGTGGATGGTCGCGATATGGGTGAGCATGCAGGTCTGATGTATTATACGATTGGTCAGCGTGGTGGACTCGGTATCGGTGGGCAACACGGCGGTGACAATGCCCCTTGGTTCGTTGTCGGAAAAGACCTGAGCAAGAATATCCTCTATGTCGGTCAAGGATTCTACCATGATTCGCTCATGTCAACAAGCCTAGAAGCCAGTCAAGTCCACTTTACTCGTGAGATGCCAGAGGAATTTACGCTAGAATGTACGGCTAAATTCCGCTACCGTCAGCCTGATTCTAAGGTGACTGTACATGTCAAAGGAGACAAGGCAGAAGTTATCTTTGCGGAACCGCAACGCGCCATCACACCAGGACAGGCAGTTGTCTTTTACGATGGCGAAGAGTGTCTCGGTGGTGGTTTGATTGATAATGCCTACCGTGACGGACAGGTTTGTCAGTACATATAGTTTGACAAATTTTCTCAATCTGCTACAATAATAAAAGCAATAGAAATGATGGTCAAAGCTCATGGATGTTGCAGGCTTTTTTGTCCTGCACTTCTTACGAGTTTTGACTGTTTTTGTGTCGTTTAAGGGAAAGGATAAAAATGACTCAACAAGACTTTCGGACAAAAGTGGGAAATACTGTTTTTGGTGTTCGGGCGACAGCCTTGATTCTCCAACATGGCAAGCTCCTAGTCACCAAAGGCAAGGGCAAGTATTACACTATTGGCGGTGCGATTCAAGTCAATGAAAGAACGGAAGACGCGGTAGTCCGTGAAGTGAAGGAAGAACTGGGTGTCAGAGCTCAAGCTGGGCAGCTAGCTTTTGTGGTTGAAAATCGTTTTGAACAGGACGGTGTTTCCTATCACAACATCGAGTTTCATTATCTGGTGAACTTGCTTGAGGATGCCCCATTGACCATGCAGGAAGATGAGAAAAGGCAGCCCTGTGAGTGGATTGACTTGGATGAGTTAGAGGATTTCCAGCTGGTTCCGGCCTTTTTAAAAACAGCTCTTCCAGATTGGGACGGCCAACTAAGACACATTCATCTTGAGGAATAGGAGAAAAAATGACTTATAATTTTACGGAAGAATACGATATTATTGTAATCGGTGCGGGACACGCTGGGGTTGAGGCTTCCTTAGCTGCCAGCCGTATGGGCTGCAAGGTTTTGCTTGCGACCATCAACATTGAAATGTTGGCTTTCATGCCTTGTAACCCTTCTATCGGTGGTTCTGCCAAGGGGATTGTCGTGCGTGAAGTTGATGCCCTTGGTGGCGAGATGGCTAAAACCATTGACAAGACTTACATACAGATGAAGATGCTCAACACAGGGAAAGGACCTGCTGTCCGTGCCCTTCGTGCGCAGGCTGACAAGGAACTTTACTCTAAGGAAATGCGCAAGACAGTTGAAAATCAAGAGAATCTGACCCTTCGTCAAACCATGATTGATGAGATTTTGGTGGAAGATGGCAAGGTTGTCGGTGTGCGTACGGCGACCCATCAAGAGTATGCTGCCAAGGCTGTTATCGTGACCACAGGAACTGCTCTCCGTGGGGAAATCATCATCGGAGATCTCAAGTACTCATCAGGTCCTAACCACAGCCTAGCTTCTATTAACCTTGCTGACAATCTCAAGGAACTGGGCCTCGAAATCGGTCGTTTCAAGACAGGAACCCCTCCACGTGTCAAGGCCTCTTCTATCAACTACGACGTGACAGAGATTCAGCCAGGAGATGAAGCGCCTAATCACTTCTCATACACGTCACGTGATGAAGACTATGTCAAGGATCAGGTGCCATGCTGGTTGACCTATACCAACGGTACCAGTCATGAAATTATCCAAAATAACCTCCACCGTGCGCCTATGTTTACAGGTGTGGTCAAGGGTGTAGGTCCTCGTTACTGTCCGTCGATTGAGGATAAAATTGTGCGCTTTGCGGACAAGGAACGTCACCAACTTTTCCTAGAGCCGGAAGGGCGCAATACAGAGGAAGTCTATGTCCAAGGTCTTTCAACCAGTCTGCCTGAGGATGTCCAACGTGAGCTGGTTCATTCCATTAAAGGTCTGGAAAATGCAGAGATGATGCGAACAGGTTATGCCATCGAGTATGACATGGTCTTACCTCATCAGTTGCGTGCAACACTTGAAACCAAGAAAATCTCAGGACTCTTCACAGCTGGTCAGACAAATGGAACGTCAGGTTACGAAGAAGCTGCTGGCCAAGGGATTATCGCTGGTATCAATGCGGCTCTGAAAATCCAAGGCAAGCCTGAGTTGATTTTGAAGCGCAGTGACGGTTATATCGGAGTGATGATTGATGACTTGGTGACCAAGGGAACCATTGAACCCTACCGTCTCTTGACCAGTCGTGCTGAATACCGTCTCATCCTCCGTCATGACAATGCCGATATGCGTTTGACAGAGATGGGGCGCGAGATTGGCCTTGTGGACGATGAACGTTGGACTCGCTTTGAGATTAAGAAAAACCAATTTGACAATGAGATGGCTCGTTTAGATAGCATCAAACTCAAGCCAGTCAAGGAAACCAATGCTAAGGTTGAAGCGATGGGATTCAAGCCATTGACGGATGCCGTGACAGCCAAGGAATTTCTCCGTCGCCCAGAAGTCTCTTATCAAGATGTGGTAGCCTTCATCGGTCCAGCTGCAGAGGAATTGGATGATAAGATTATCGAATTGATTGAAACAGAAATCAAGTACGAAGGTTATATTTCCAAAGCCATGGATCAGGTTGCCAAGATGAAGCGCATGGAAGAAAAACGCATTCCAGCTAATATTGATTGGGATGATATTGATTCTATCGCGACAGAAGCTCGTCAGAAGTTCAAACTCATCAATCCAGAAACCATCGGCCAAGCCAGCCGTATTTCGGGAGTAAATC
This sequence comes from Streptococcus oralis subsp. tigurinus, assembly GCF_002096275.1. GTDB lineage: Bacteria > Bacillota > Bacilli > Lactobacillales > Streptococcaceae > Streptococcus > Streptococcus oralis_CN. The sequence goes on from NZ_NCUG01000017.1 coordinate 132,876, forward strand.
CAGCAGATATTTCTATTTTGATGGTGTATCTTGAAGGTAAAAATCGTAGTATTTCTAAAACTCAAGAAAAGAAAGCATAGAGAAAAACAGCTCCGAAGACGGGGCTGTTTTGTTGACTTGTACTCAATGAAAATCAAAGAGCAAACTAGGAAGTTAGCCGAAGGCTGTACTTGAGTACGACAAGGCGAAGCTGACGTGGTTTGAATTTGATTTTCGAAGAGTATTATTCTTCATCTGGTGTGAGGATCATAGGGATGATAATCGGTTCACGTTCTGTATTTTCATAGAGGAAGGGGCGAATGGCGTTGACAATGGCGCCATTGACAGATTGCACGCTAGCATCTTTGTTCTTCAGTGCGATACGAATAGCATTGAAGAGGATGCGCTGACTTTGGCGAATCAAGTCTCCAGATTCTCTCATGTAGACAAAGCCTCGGCTGAGGATATCTGGACCAGACAAGATCATTTTAGACTTGAAGTCAACAGTTGCGACTGCTAGAACGACACCGTCTTCAGATAAATCACGACGGTCTTTGAGGACAGCAGCGCCGATTTCACCGATACGATTTCCATCGACATAGATGTCTTGGGCATTGAAATGCCCAGCGATACGAGCTGAGTTAGCAGTAAGGGCAAGGACATCACCATTGCTCATGATAAAGATATTGTCCTTCTCGACACCCGTATCCACCGCTAGTCCAGCGTGGACTTTTTGCATGCGGTATTCACCATGGACAGGCATGAAGTATTTTGGCTTAATCAAGCGGAGCATGAGTTTTTGCTCTTGCTGACCACCGTGTCCAGATGTATGGATATTGTTCACTTTACCGTGGATAACTTCGACACCAGCTTCAGAAATAGTGTTAATCAATTTGTTGACGCTAGTGGTATTTCCAGGGATTGGGCTAGAAGAGAAGATAACCGTATCACCGGGTTGGAGTTGCACCTGACGGTGGGTTCCGTTAGCGATACGAGAGAGGGCCGCCATTGGCTCACCTTGACTACCTGTACAGAGGATCAGAACCTCGCCTGCAGGGTAGTCTTTGATTTCATTTGGCTCGATAAAGGTTCCCTTAGGAGCTTTGATGTAGCCAAGCTCGATCCCGTTGACAATGGCCTTTTCCATAGAACGACCAAAGACCGCAATCTTGCGTCCAGTCTTAACAGCAGCATCTGTTGCTTGCTGGAGACGGAAGATATTTGAGGCAAAGGATGCAAAGATGATACGACCTTCGATGCCTTGGATAATCTTCATGATGGACTGGCCAACGACTTTTTCAGAGTTGGTAAAGGTTGGCACTTCTGCATTTGTCGAGTCAGAGAGGAGACAGAGAACACCCTCTTCACCAAGAGCTGCCATACGGTGCAAGTCTGCAGGTTCACCAACTGGAGTGAAGTCGAACTTGAAGTCACCCGTACAGACGATTTTTCCTTGAGGAGTATGGATGACAATCCCCAAAGGCTCTGGAATGGAGTGAGTGGTTCTAAAGAAAGTTGCCTTGAGATTTTTAAAGGTTAACTCAGTGTTATGGTTGATTTCGTAAAGTTTGGCGTTACGCAAGAGACCGTGTTCTTCGAGTTTTCCACGGATCAAAGCCAGGGCAAGCGGTCCAGCGTAGATAGGGACATTTGCTTGTTTGAGCAGGAAAGGAATCCCACCAATGTGGTCCTCGTGTCCGTGTGTGATCAAAACAGCCTTGACGCGGTCAATATTGTCTACGATGTAAGAGTAGTCGGGGATAACATAGTCAATACCCAGCAAGTCATCTTCTGGGAATTTAATCCCAGCATCGACGATGATAACCTCGTCTTGGTATTCAATTCCGTATGTGTTTTTTCCGATTTCTCCCAGACCACCGATGGCAAAAACGCCGACTTCTTCAGGTTTAAGAGTATAGGCCATATTAGAACTCCGTGATTTCGAAGACGCCAGTTTCTTTTTCGTAATCTAGCAATTTGTCAGACAAGAGTTCGATATACTCGATGTTGTACTCTGGGCGGTTTTCTTCGACAAGTTGGCGAGCAGCGATACGGCCCTCAAGTTCTGAGCTGGCATCGATGTCTAGGTAAAGTGAGCGTGTTGTTTCACGACGTGGGCTACGTTCTTTTGTTTCTTGATAAAAAACTTTGTAAATCATATAGTTCCTTTCTATTTACAGGTCAGCTTATTCCAAACTTTTAGTAGAGATTTGCTTGATTTCATTCCATTTTGTGTCTAGATTGACCTTGATTCGTTACAATTATTTCAATTATACCACAAAATGAAAAATTAGTAAAAGACGGAAAATGAGAAAGTCGTAAGGGGAAGAGGGAGCAAAAAGATAGATAGAATTTGGTTGGAGAGCGCTTAGGTGTTATAATTAAAGGGGAAATCTGAAGAGATAGTAGATTTAAGGAAGAATATAGTTCTAGTTTCATTAATCGTTAGAGTAGATGGTTGGGAAGAATGATATCTTTGAAAAAAGAAAAAGCTCTTGAGAAATCTCGAGAGCAAATAAAAAGGCTGAGACAAAACTCGGGGATTTTCCTGGAGCAGTCCAGGTGGCAGCACCTCTACCTGAAGCGAATGCATCGCAACCTTTGAATGACTTGTCACCAAATCAAACTCGATCTCAGCCTTTACTTAATTCTATCATCTATGAGGCTAAGAAGTCAATCTATAAGTATAACGATGTAGAAATAGCAAGATGGAGTGGAGCGCTTACTAAAAGGCAAAGACAAGCACTTAATTTAAGAGTAAGCAAAAAGAGAGGACCAATGGTAGTCAGGGGTCTTTACAGCTCAAAGCTGAGGGCAGTCCCACACCCGTACCAGAAGTTGGTACCTTTGAACGCTCTGTTACCAGTCGCCCTACATTATCCTCTCGATATTTATATTTTACTATAACTTACTGAAGGAATCAACTTTAAAAGCACCAAAAAGCCCTTGACCGAAGTCAAGAGCCATCTAACACTGGGGGCGAACGAATCAATCGCAATTCCAGTTCTTTAGAAACCGAAGTTTCAGGGATAGCACCGCAACCCGAAGAGTCAACGACTCAACCTGATTTTCCTACCAGTGTTGAATTACATTTTAACATTGATAGAACAACATTGTCAACAGTTTATATAAAAATAGGAATACCAAAAGGAGAATTAAGAATGTTTAGTTTGTTTGAATTTGCAGTAGGGGTTCGCCTTTTGATGTTTATAGTCTTTGTAGCCTGTGTCTATGGGGGGAATGCCCTGTTTGCGCATCTGGAACACCGCAAAACAAAGTTTCTTTGGAAGCTTGCTTTTGTGACGCTCTATTCAATTTTTCTCCTCCTTGTAACCTATGTTGTCTGGCTCGTTTTCTACTTTGGTTTAAATGCCTAAAGTCAATTATTCCTCTAGATATACAGAAAATCCACCTCGTCTTGATAGATGGGATGAACTTTCTGTATATTTAGATGAGATCTTTATTGTTACAATGTTGATTTCTCGCATCGAAAATCGAGTTGAAACATAAAAAGAAAACAATACAAACCGATAAATCAACTGGTAAGGAGATTCTAGTTATGTTTAAATCATTTAGAAGATAGAGCATGCAATAGCCGAAGAAGAGAAAAAAGTTAACCCTTCTAAAAATGTAATTTTTATCTAGCATGACTTATCCAAATTTCTTACGAAGATCTTTCCCGATAGTGTAAGCAGCCATAAATAAAGCTATACCAACACCTACGCCAAAACCGCCCTTAATTCCTTGCAATTCTTTATTAGAAATTGCACAATACTTATCCAAACCTTTAATCATACTAACCTCCTAAAAAATAACCAGCAGCCAAACCAGAACCTACTAGTGCTGTTCCACCTGCAATAGCTTTCCAAGATACTGCTACTCCAAAGATAACTAAGGGAGCGAGACCACCATCAATATCAGATAATTCGTTTTCAGATAACGATAAAAATTGATTGTCAAGAACATCAAAATTTGTCATTGAACTTTCCTCCTTTTTTCTTGTTCACTTATATATTCGGAAAAGATAGGAAAAATGTAAAATTTTTTAAATTTTTTGTGCAGAATTGCTTGTCCTAAGTGGCAGGCCCTTTTGTTTCAAAACAAAGAAAATTCCCATGCGCTGGCTTTTGTAGTATAATAGTAAACAGACAAAAAGATAGGAATGTGTTATGAAAGTATTAGCTTTTGATACGTCCAGCAAGGCTCTTTCTCTAGCCATTTTAGAGGACAAGCAGGTTCTTGCCGAGACGACGATTAATATCAAGAAAAATCACAGTATTACCCTCATGCCTGCCATCGATTTTTTGATGGTAAGTTTGGATTGGACACCTAAGGACTTGGACCGCATCGTGGTTGCGGAAGGGCCAGGTAGCTACACGGGCTTGCGAATCGCGGTAGCAACTGCTAAGACCTTAGCTCATACACTGAACATCGAGTTGGTTGGTATGTCGAGTCTATTGTCTCTGGTACCACGCCAACAAGAAGGCTTGTTTGTTCCTTTAATGGATGCGCGTCGCAACAATGTTTACGCAGGATTTTATGAAAATGCCAAACCTGTCATGCCAGAAGCGCACCTGCCCTTTGCAGAAGTGCTAGAAAAAGTCAAGGATGCTGACCAGGTGACCTTTGTCGGAGAAGTTGGCCCCTTTGTGGAGCAGATCCAAGAACAGCTACCACAAGCTAGCTACCAACAAACCTTGCCAAATGCAGCTAATCTAGCTCTTTGGGCCTGGGACAAGGAAGCAGACTCCTTGCATGACTTTGTGCCGAATTACCTCAAGCGTGTTGAAGCCGAGGAAAATTGGCTCAAGAACCACACCGAGTCTGGTGAGTCCTACATTAAACGCCTATGATAGAAATCAAACGAATCCAAAAACAGCCTGAACTAGCTAAAACCATCTACGCTGTCATGGCAGCTGTTTACCCAGTCAGTCCTTGGACGCTGGAACAAATCCAAGCAGACCTGTCCCAAGACCAGACTTGGTATGCCCTAGCTTTGGACGAGGCAGAAGTGATTGGTTTTCTAGCTGTTCAGGAGAATCTATTTGAGGCAGAAGTCCTGCAAATCGCTGTCAAAGGAGCCTATCAGGGTCAGGAAATTGCGTCAGCCTTGTTTGCTCAATTGCCAACGGATAAGGAGATTTTCCTCGAAGTCAGAAAGTCAAACCAACGAGCGCAAGCATTTTACAAGAAAGAAAAGATGGCGATCATCGCTGAGCGAAAGGCTTACTATCATGACCCAGTCGAGGACGCCATCATCATGAAGAGAGAAATAGATGAAGGATAGATATATTTTAGCATTTGAGACATCCTGTGATGAGACCAGTGTTGCCGTACTGAAAAACGATGACGAGCTCTTGTCCAATGTCATTGCGAGTCAAATTGAGAGTCACAAACGTTTTGGAGGTGTAGTGCCAGAAGTGGCCAGTCGTCACCATGTCGAGGTTATTACAGCCTGCATCGAGGAGGCACTGGCAGAAGCGGGAATAACCGAAGAAGATGTGACAGCTGTTGCGGTTACCTATGGACCAGGATTGGTCGGAGCTTTGCTAGTTGGTTTGTCGGCTGCCAAGGCCTTTGCTTGGGCACATGGACTTCCGCTGATCCCCGTGAATCACATGGCGGGCCACCTCATGGCGGCTCAGAGCGTTGAGCCTTTGGAGTTTCCCTTGCTAGCTCTCTTGGTTAGCGGTGGGCACACGGAGTTGGTCTATGTTTCTGAGGCTGGCGATTATAAGATTGTTGGGGAAACGCGGGACGATGCGGTTGGTGAGGCCTATGATAAGGTCGGCCGTGTCATGGGATTGACCTATCCAGCGGGTCGCGAGATTGACGAGCTGGCCCATCAAGGTCAGGATGTTTATTCTTTCCCACGTGCTATGATTAAGGAGGACAATCTAGAGTTTTCATTCTCAGGTTTGAAGTCTGCCTTTATCAATCTTCACCACAATGCCGAGCAAAAGGGAGAAAGCTTGTCCAAGGAAGACCTGTCAGCATCTTTCCAAGCTGCAGTCATGGATATTCTTATGGTCAAAACCAAGAAAGCCTTAGAAAAATATCCTGTTAAAACTCTAGTCGTAGCCGGTGGCGTGGCAGCTAATAAAGGTCTCAGAGAACGCCTAGCAGCTGAAATCACAGATGTCAAGGTCATCATCCCACCCCTACGCCTTTGCGGAGACAATGCAGGTATGATTGCCTATGCCAGCGTCAGCGAGTGGAACAAAGAAAATTTTGCAGGCTTGGACCTCAACGCCAAACCAAGCCTCGCCTTTGATACTATGGAATAAAGAGTCAGCTTAAGGCTGGCTTTTTTGCTCGCCGAAATGTCAGAAAATTTTGATAAAAATATAAAAATAATGATATAATATATAAAGAATAGGAGGCGGTCAGATGATTGAGAGAATGGAATTGGGAGAATTTTACAAGGAATTGCGGCTGGCGAGGAAACTCAAGCAGTCAGATGTGGCTTGTGAGGGTCTAACAGCTTCTCAGTTATCTAAGTTTGAACTGGGGCAGTCTATGTTGTCTGCGGATAAACTGATTCTAGCTATCCAAGGGATAAATGTAACCTTCGACGAGTTTGGACACAAGCTTAACAATTATCAAGAATCACCACATATGCGATTTGGACGAAAGGTTGTAGATCGCTTTGCCCATCAAGATATGGCTGGCTTAGAGCAACTATTAGAGGAAGTTGAGCAAGAACAGATGGCGCAGACCTATCGTCGTTTGAACGCTATTGTGATTAAAAACGCTATCCATTCTCTGGATAAAAACTATCTGCTAGAAGAGGAGGATAGCGAGTTTTTGACTAGCTATCTCTATGCTATCGAGTCTTGGACCTGGTTTGAACTCTATCTTTTTTGCAATACCATGCCTTTCTTAAGTAATCAAGATCTGATTTTTTTATCAACCTCTTTACTTGAAAAATCCAAGGAATTTAAAGAATTGGCACACAATAGACTGTATATGAAAAGTGGCTTTCTGAATATCATATCAGAGCTCATGGAGCGCAAACTTTTTTCTTATATCCCAATCTTTGAAGCCGAGTTGGAGAGTATGCTCCGACCATACGATGTTTTTGAGAAATTATTGTGGCAGTTTTTAAAGAAGATGAGCATTTTCCTTCAAACTAAGGGAAGCAATCAGAAAGAAATTGAACACTTTATCCAATCTCTGCAAATATTAGAAAATCCACAATTAACAGCCCTTTTTGAACTACGCTTGCAGCAATATAAAGAACTTATCAATTAGCTAAAGATGGGAAATGATAATAATATCAGCAACGATTGTCAATAATGCTATGATTTGTTTCTTCATTTCATGTCCTCCTACATAATGGTAACTATATTATATCAGTGAAATAATCAAATCAATCAAAATCGCAAATCTGAAATTTCTATAAGAAAAAATATCAAATATGCGATTTTCTAAAATGTGGTGATTTCCGTGTTATACTATCGTTGTAAGACACTTAAAGCAAATCCTAGGTCGCAGAAGTGGTTTACAAATAAAAATAATTGAAGGAGTGTAAATATGTTGAATTTACAATTTGCAGAAACAATGGAACTAACAGAAGTGGAGTTGGAGAAGGTTTACGGCGGAAATTTCACTATGGCTTGTGTGGGTGAAAATATTGGTTGTGGTGGTAGTGCTTTGCCTGCTTGGGGAGGTAGAGGTATTAGTCCCAGACCTTATGGGGCATTTGATTGGTCGAATGGGCTGATTGAAGGACTGTTTGGAAAACGTCGTAACTAACATTTAGGAGAAAAAACTATGAAAAGGGAAGAAACGAAATTTTACCTAGGGACCATTTTGGTACTTATGTCTTATTACTTGATTTTTAATTTAGTAGTGAGATTAGAGTTCATGGATCAATTATCAGATTTTGGATTTTATGGGATTCAAATTTTATTGATAATAATTGAAGGAATTGCTGCTACTGTGGTTCTTGTTAAGAGTCAACGTTGGAAAGAGTACGGTCGCTTCCAGTTTCGTTGGTCCTATCTGGGTATCTTCGTTCTTTCCTTTATATTGATGTTTTTGTGGGTAAATATAACGACTCGAATCTTTCCCAACACGCAAAATGGTAGTGCTATAAAAGAAACCGTAGCCAATTTGACGGGAATTAGTTATTTTGTGACACGTATTCTCTACGGCAGTCTTATTGCTCCGATAGTTGAGGAATTAGTTTTCCGTGGACTTCTGATGACAGCCCTATCTAAATTTAAAAAATACTATATTGATGTTATCATTTCTTCCACACTCTTTAGTCTCATCCATGTTTTACAATATGGATGGGTGTTAACAGACTTCATCGTTTATGCAGGAGCAGGTCTGCTACTCTGCATGCTCTTTCGTTATACACGTTCAATTTATTGGTCAATGGCCCTTCACATCTTGTGGAATACCTTTTTAATCATCGTCAGTTTACTGGTGTTTGGGTATTAGAAAGATGAAATATGAAAAAGATAATCTCACGCTACTACCTTTTTATAGTTATTCTGCTTGTCATTGCTGACCAGTTCCTCATTCGTTTGCTTTTACATAGCGACCTTGCTGCTGGTCTATCTGACTTTGCCTATTATTTGTCGGATATGCTGTTAAACTTTCTTGTGGTTCTGCTTGCTATTATTGTTATGATTCGGTCAGGTAAATGGCAGAAAATCAACAGTAGGAAATTTAAGGGATCCTATCTTTTTTATTCCTTCCTAGCTCTTCTTGCTTTTGTTATTTGGAATTTCGTCACATTTTATCTTTTCCCACCTACCAAAAATGAAATTTCCTATCAACTCGCCATCCCTACTTTTACAGGAGCTACGGCATTTTTGATGTATTTTTTCTATCCTGTGATTGCAGGTCCCATTTTTGAAGAGATAATCTATCGTGGATTGGTGATGACCGCTCTGGAAAAAGTTAAGAAATGGGGACTGGATGTGCTTGGTTCGGCTGCTTTATTCGGGATCTTGCATATTAGTAACCACGGTTGGGTATTGACAGACTTTTTCTTCTATATGGGTGGTGGTCTCATATTTGCAGTCTTATTTAGAGTGACAAAGTCCATTTATTGGGCTATTGGGCTGCACATAGTCTACAATGGTATTGGTCAGATTCTCTCCTTGTTGTTTTAGAGTTTTTCAATAATCCTAATTAGTAAAAGAGAACACTAGCTGTGACATAAAATTCCCGAGTCAGTTTGTAGTGCTGGACCAAGCCTTTACGGAGCTTTTGATTGGATGAAAGGACTCTGGGCAGGTTTGGCTGAAAGACGACGTAAATAAAACTTAAAAGGAACAACTATGAAAGGGAAAGAAACGAAATTTTATCTAGGGACCATTTTGGTGCTTGTGTCCTATTACTTGATTTTTAATCTTGTAGCAAAATTAGATTCAGTGAACCAACTATCCGACTTTGGATTTTATGGGATTCAAATTTTATTGATAGTAATTGAGGGAATTGCTGCTACTGTGGTTCTTGTTAAGAGTCAACGTTGGAAAGAGTACGGTCGATTCGAGTTTCGTTGGTCCTATCTGGGTATCTTCTTTCTTTTCTTTATGTTGATGTTTTTGTGGGTAAATATAACGACTCAGATCTTCCCCAGTATGCAAAATGGGAGTGCAATAGTGAAAGAAGCAGCTAATTTGATAGGAATTAGTTACTTTGTAACGCGCATTCTCTATGGGAGTCTCATTGCTCCGATAGCTGAGGAGTTAGTCTTCCGTGGCCTGCTGATGACAGCCCTATCTAAATTTAAAAAGCGCTATGTTGATATAATTGTTTCCTCAACTCTATTCAGTCTCATCCATGTTTTGCAATATGGATGGGTGATAACAGACTTCATCATTTATGCAGGAGCAGGTCTGCTACTCTGTATGCTCTTTCGCTATACACGTTCAATTTATTGGTCAATGGCACTCCACATCTTGTGGAATAGCTTTTTAATTATCGTCAGTTTATTGGTGTTTGGGTATTAGGCTTGGCAGAATTTTTTACATCACATAGATAAGGCTGGCTTCCCAGTCTTTTTCTTTATCTAAAATATCTAATAATAGTCCTTGCTCAATTCTTTGTTACCTTAAATGAAAAAGTAATTTTAAAATCCAATCACGGAATCCGATTCTATCAAAGTTTGTCAGTCTGAGAGTTTTTTAGTATAGTAGAAATATGAAATTTACAAAAATAATCAGTAGTTTGCTTGCTCTAGGAGCTCTTTTCCTGCTTTTAACAGCTTGCCAGAATTTTAAAAAGACACAACTGGTTTTGTTTGAATCCCTTTCATTCAATATGTCCCTTAAATCCTTTGAAGAAGTGTTTGGAGAGGCTAGCGAAGTAGTGGAGGAAACAGAGATGGCCTATCGAGATACTTGGCGTTCTGAAGACCCTTATTTCTATAAAACGGGACGCCTTTTCTATGATTACGAAAATATTGCTTTGAATGGTTATACAGGTCGAGCAAGATTCACATTTTCAAAATCGCATCGCTTGGAAGAAGCGACAGCTCATATTCCTGTAGCTTCAAAAGGGGAGCAATATGTAGTGCTCAACAATCTATCCCATACTATAAAAAAAGAAATTGAAGCTCTTCCGAATTTTCAATCTGTAACTACCGAGACGGTAGGACTATACGATGACGGCTATCGCTATAAAGTCAAGTTGAAAGGACAAAGTAGAGAATTTTGGATCGATGTTTATCCGACAGAAGATGAGTCTGTTGAAAGCCAAGCCGATAAGTACACTATCCGAGTTGATCAGTTTTGGATGTACTCATCAGCAAGCAATGCTTTTTAACAATATTTACTAGCTACTAGTTTCAAACTCTAAACTTTTTTCTCTTCTTTGAATGTGTTATAATATTCCTTGCTGTGGCTGTGACCTTGAACAGCCTCAAACGAAGAGAATAAGAGGAGAGAGATGAAAGAAAAAGGATTTTGGGAAGGTGTACAGGCGGCTATGCCGACTGCCCTTGGTTATGTCAGCATTGGTCTGGCTTGTGGGATTATCGGTGCGCCCTATGTGACACCTGTTGAGATGGGCTTGATGAGCCTCTTTGTTTATGCTGGGAGTGCCCAGTTTGCCATGTTGGCACTGATTGCGGTACAAGCGCCTGTGGCAGCTATTGCTATGACGGTCTTTTTGATCAACTTACGACTCTTTTTGCTGAGCTTGCATGCATCGACCTATTTCCGTCATACTAGTCTCTGGCAAAATATTGGCATGTCCAGTCTCCTGACAGATGAAACCTATGGGGTTTTGATGGGAGAATTAGCCCATACAGACAAGGTCCATCCCATGTGGATGCACGGGAACAATCTCAATAGTTATGTGGCCTGGTTTATTGGAACAGTGGCTGGGACAGCACTTGGTGGTCTCCTACCAAATCCAGAAATCTTTGGTTTAGACTTTGCCCTCGTGGGAATGTTTATCGGGATTTTCACTTCGCAATTTCAGATTATGCAAAGAAGGGTTTCTGTTCGCAATCTGCTGATGATCCTAGCAGTGGTTGCGGTATCTTTCTTTTTGCTCTTGACAGTGGTATCTCAATCACTAGCTGTTTTGTTTGCGACCTTGCTAGGTTGTACTATGGGGGTAATCTTAGATGGTCAGTAAGTATCTTTTATTAGCAGTTATTTTCTCTGGCTTGGTGACTTGGATTCCCCGTATGATTCCCTTCATCTTAGTCAAGTACAAGGGGTTGCCAGCAATCGTCGAGCGTTTTTTGAAGTTTTTGCCTGTTTCCATTATCTTTGCTTTGATCCTTTCAAGTGTGGTGTCAGGTAAGGTTGGGAGCCTTCCTCAGATCAAGTGGCTGGACTTCTTGGCAGTCTTTCCAACGGCTTGGGTAGCCTTTCGCTACCGCAATCTAGTAGGTACGGTTCTTTTTGGGGTAGTCTTGATTGCAGTCTTGCGTCTGGTCTTTTAAATCAGCCATAAAAAAAAACTATCACAGAGATAGATATCATATAATGGCGTAAATTCCTTTTTTCTGTTAAGATAAGACTATATTCTATTTTGGAGGAAATATTATGAAGAAAATTATTAAATATTCATCACTTGCTGCTCTAGGGCTTGTAGCCGCAGGTGTATTGGTAGCTTGCTCAGGCGGTGAAAAGAAAGATGCTGCATCTGGTGAAGCAACATCTAGTAAAAAAGAAATTATCGTTGTAACCAATGCTACACCAAAACCATTCAACTATGAAGAAAATGGCGAATTGACTGGTTACGAGATTGAAGTGGTTCGCGCTATCTTTAAAGATTCTGACAAGTATACTGTCAAGTTTGAGAAGACAGAGTGGTCAGGTGTTTTTGCAGGACTTGATGCTGATCGTTACCAAATGGCTGTTAGCAACATCAGCTACACTAAAGAACGTGCTGAAAAATACCTTTATGCAGCTCCAACTGCTAAAAACCCTAACGTTCTTGTAGTGAAAAAAGATGACTCTAGCATCAAATCGTTTGATGATATCGGTGGAAAATCAACAGAAGTTGTTCAAGGAACAACATCTGCTAAACAGCTAGAAGACTACAACAAACAACACTCAGATAACCCAACTATCCTTAACTACGTTAAAGGGGACTTCCAACAAATCATGGTACGTTTGAGTGATGGCCGATTTGACTACAAGATTTTTGATAAAATCGGTGTAGAGACAGTCATCAAGGACCAAGGTTTGGATAACTTGAAAGTTATCGAACTTCCAAGCGACCAACAACCTTACGTATACCCACTTCTTGCGAAAGGTCAAGACGAGTTGAAATCATTTGTAGACAAACGTATCCAAGAGCTTTACAAAGACGGAACTCTTGAAAAATTGTCAAAACAATTCTTCGGAGACACTTACCTGCCAGCAGAAGCTGACATTAAATAATTAAAAACACCTCTGTTAATGACAGGGGTATTTTTTATGTAAGCACATTCAAAAAATGACCTCTTTACCTCATATCCTTTGACAGAAGGCGCTTACATGGGTTATAATAGTATATAATACCTTTAAAGGAGATTGTCATGAAATATAAAAAATTTCTATCCTCATTTACATTAGCGACTGCTTTGTTAGCAGCAAGTGCGATAAATCAGGAAGTTCAAGCTAATGAAAAGCCTGTAGATGCTAAGGAAAAAGCTGTTGCACCATCATCATCTGAAAAACAGATTACAGATGCGCAAGAGGAAGTTAAAAAAGCTCAAGCCTCTGTAGATGAAAAAGCTCCGAAAGAAGCGGAGGCTAAAAAGGATGTAGCCAAGGCTGATAAGAAGATTGCCGATACTAAGAAAGCTATTGAGATAGCTAAAAATGCTGATGCTATCATCGAAAAGGAATCAAAGGTAGCATCTGAGAAGAGTGCTGAAAAAGCGGAAGCTGACAAAGCTTTGGCAAATGCAGAATCTACAGCAACAGCAGCTAAATCTGCAGAAACAGAAGCTAAAACAGCTAGCCAATCTGCCAATGAAAAGCGTGACGCTAAAGCAGCAGAGGTAAAAGAAAAACAAGCTGAACTAGATGGCATGACTGATGAAAGTCTTAAAAATCAAATCTCTAATGCAGAAAACGAGGTTAAAAAAGCCGATCAGTCTCTTCAAGAACAAACGAAAGCAGCAAATGCAGTAGCGAACAAGATCGCAGACAAACAAAAGGAGCTTGATAATTACAAACCAACAGTTTTGAAAAAGGTCTTGAATCCAGAAGAACAAGGACGTAAAGCTCCAGCTTTTGATAGTGATTATGACTATAACAAGCAATATCGTCCTAAAGATGCCTCAGGCAATCCTTTGATGGAGAATGTTTACTTCCAAGGTGTTCGTGAAGTTGAAATAGAAGCAACTGAAGAAATGAAACGCTTCACTAAGGCTATGGCTGACTACAATGCAAATCCATCCAAATATAAAACAAGACCAGTCTTTAAGTTTGTTGTGGACAATCGCAAATTGACAGAAGCTTTCATTGAGCTAGTAAATGAACTCCGTCATGCTAATGGTGTTACACAAGACTTAGCCCTAGATGAAGCCTACATTAAACATGCACAAGAACGTTCAAATGAAATGGCTACCACTGGAGTCCTCAGCCATGATACCAAGTTATCACACCCAGATGGAGAAGATGTTCGTGTAGAAAATATTGGAATGTCTTATCTAATTCCTGGATCCGATGGTGGACCAAACTTTGTGGAAGTTAAAAACGGTCAAACGATTTATAATTTCGATAAGATCATGACTTATAAACAGTTTGCTTATCAATCACTCTTAGCTTGGTATGCAGACTTTAATAATATAAAAGGAATCGACTACGGACACCGCAGAGCCCTGCTTACACCGGTTGGAGGAAAAGTAGGTGTAGCCCAAGGAACAATTGAAGGAAAAAATCCTAATTATATTTATCATACATATATAAGTAATGCCTATACACCTGAAACAGTGAAGGAATACCGTTCTAATTTCTATGCCTTTAATGAAGACGATAAATTGCATCCGACCTTCTATGGTAAACGCATGAAGTTCTTGCCTGAGCATCACTTTGTATATGTTGAAAAAACAGTTATTGACAAATCTGCTGATCTTAAGGCTGAACTTGCATCGTTGAAAGCAGAAAAAGCTGACAAAGATGCTAAAAAAGTAGCTACTGAAACTAAAAAAGCGGACTTGTTAGCAAACTTGGATAAATTAAATAAACAAGCCAATAATTTAGTCAATGCGCGTGAACAAGTTAAAAAGGATTTGGAACAAGCTAAATCTGATTTGGCAACCTTAACTGCTGATGCGAAAGCAAAATCTGAATTAGTTGCTACAAAATCACAAGAGGCAACTAAAGCAAGCCAAAATCTAAAAGCCTTGCAAGCCAAGGTAGCAGAATTGGCTACAGCTATTAAGAATGCAGAAGAAAAACGCGATAAAGCAATGGCCTTGAAAGGTCAAGCATCAGCCTTAGAAACAACATTGAAGCAAGCAGAAGAGGATAGAGCAAAGGCTCAGAAAGTTAGTGATCAAGCAGAGGCTGAATTGAAAGTGGCTCAAGCAGCCCTAGCAGAAGCCAAAGCGAAGCTACAAGCTTTATTAGATGTACTTGAAGCAGAAAATATGCTAAAAGTGGCAGAAAAAGATGGAATGATTATTGGCCTACCAAAAAATGCACCAATTCAAGCCCCACTTCCAGAATTTGATCTTCGTAAACTTGCTGATAAACCTCAAGGTGCAGAAGCTAATAAACCTGGAGAAAAAGCTTCTACAAAAGCATTACCAAATACAGGAACAAACTCAGGTGTAGATGGACAAACGACTCTGTTCGGAGTTTACGGTTTACTTGCGAGCCTCGGCTTAGCAGGCATCGCAACACGACGCAGAAGACAAGGTAAATAATTCTTAAAAGCTATCTAGCGAGCAGCTAGCTAGCTTTTTTTATGTAGAGGTCCAGAAGCGAATGTCGTTTAATATTAGCTTAATATGTATAGTTTCAAACTATAGGTCTTCCTATCTATTAACAATTTGCGAAATCAAATAAAGTATGAGATACTATTACGGTATTATTTTTAAAGGAGATGGAATCATGAAAATTAAAAAATGGCTCGGTGTAGCAGCGCTTGCTACAGTCGCAGGTTTGGCTCTTGCAGCTTGCGGAAATTCAGAAAAGAAAGCAGACAATGAAACAGTTGTCAAAATTGCAACAGTTAACCGTAGTGGTTCTGAAGAAGCACGTTGGGATAAAGTCCAAGAATTGGTTGAAAAAGATGGCATTAAATTGGAATTCACAGAGTTCACAGACTACTCACAACCAAACAAGGCAACTGCTGATGGCGAAGTAGACTTGAATGCTTTCCAACACTACAACTTCTTGAACAACTGGAACAAAGAAAACGGGAAAGATCTTGTAGCGATTGCAGATACGTACATCTCACCAATCCGCCTTTACTCAGGTAAAAATGGAGAAGAAAACAAGTACACCAAAGTGGAAGAAATCCCAGATAACGGTGAAATTGCCGTACCAAACGATGCAACAAACGAAAGCCGTGCGCTTTACTTGCTTCAATCAGCTGGCTTGATCAAATTGGATGTTTCTGGAA
Organism: Streptococcus oralis subsp. tigurinus; assembly: GCF_002096275.1. Lineage (GTDB taxonomy): Bacteria > Bacillota > Bacilli > Lactobacillales > Streptococcaceae > Streptococcus > Streptococcus oralis_CN. The sequence goes on from NZ_NCUG01000017.1 coordinate 148,902, forward strand.
CTGCACTTGCAACAGTTGCTAACATCAAAGAAAATCCAAAGAACTTGAAAATCACTGAATTGGACGCTAGCCAAACAGCTCGTTCATTGTCATCAGTTGACGCTGCCGTTGTAAACAATACCTTCGTTACAGAAGCAAAATTGGACTACAAGAAAGCACTCTTCAAAGAGCAAGCTGATGAAAACTCAAAACAATGGTACAACATCATCGTTGCGAAAAAAGATTGGGAATCATCACCTAAGGCTGATGCTATCAAGAAAGTGATCGCGGCTTACCACACTGATGAAGTGAAAAAAGTTATCGAAGAAACATCAGACGGTTTGGATCAACCAGTTTGGTAATAAGAAACAGGGAGGTGGGAGAGAAAATTCCACCTCTTGCTTTTGTATAGAGCATGGATTGTAAAAAAGACTATAGGTTCATAGAAAGGTAGAGAGAATATGGTTTTTCCTAGCGAACAAGAACAGATTGAAAAATTTGAAAAGGATCATGTAGCCCAACATTATTTTGAAGTCTTGCGCACCTTAATTTCCAAGAAATCAGTCTTTGCCCAGCAGGTTGGACTTAAGGAAGTCGCAACCTATCTTGGTGAGATTTTCAAGCGAGTAGGGGCCGAAGTGGAGATTGATGAGACTTACACGGCGCCCTTTGTCATGGCACATTTCAAGAGTTCGCGTCCAGATGCTAAGACCTTGATCTTCTATAACCACTATGATACCGTACCAGCGGACGGAGATCAGATCTGGACAGAGGATCCTTTTACCCTTTCTGTGCGAAATGGCTTTATGTATGGACGTGGGGTTGACGACGACAAGGGTCATATCACGGCTCGTTTGAGTGCTCTGAGGAAGTATATGCAGCACCATGATGACCTGCCTGTCAATATCAGCTTTATCATGGAGGGAGCGGAGGAATCCGCTTCCATGGATCTAGATAAGTATCTGGAAAAACATGCGGATAAACTCCGTGGCGCAGATTTGTTGGTCTGGGAACAAGGAACCAAGAATGCCTTGGAACAGCTGGAAATTTCTGGTGGAAATAAGGGGATCGTGACCTTTGATGCCAAGGTAAAAAGTGCTGATGTGGATATTCATTCTAGTTATGGTGGGGTTGTGGAATCAGCTCCTTGGTACCTCCTTCAAGCCTTACAGTCTCTTCGTGCAGCAGATGGTCGTATCTTGGTGGAAGGTTTGTACGAAGAGGTACAAGAGCCAAATGAACGAGAATTGGCCTTGGTGGACACTTACGCTCAACGAAACCCAGGGGAAATCAGTCGCATTTACGGCCTGGAATTGCCCCTCTTACAAGAGGAGCGGCCTGCCTTTCTCAAACGTTTCTTTTTCGAGCCCGCCCTCAATATCGAAGGAATCCAGTCTGGTTATCAAGGTCAGGGTGTTAAAACGATTTTGCCAGCAGAAGCCAGTGCTAAGTTAGAGGTTCGTCTGGTTCCTGGCTTAGAACCGCATGATGTTCTGGAAAAAATTCGGAAACAGCTAGACAAAAATGGCTTTGATAAGGTAGAATTATACTATACCTTGGGAGAGATGAGTTATCGAAGCGATATGAGTGCGCCAGCCATTCTCAATGTCATCGAGTTGGCCAAGAAATTCTATCCACAAGGTGTTTCAGTCTTGCCGACTACAGCAGGCACTGGACCTATGCATACGGTCTTTGATGCCTTAGAGGTACCCATGGTGGCCTTCGGTCTAGGGAATGCCAATAGTCGAGACCACGGTGGAGATGAAAACGTGCGAATCGCCGATTACTACACCCATATTGAATTAGTAGAGGAGCTGATTAGAAGCTATGAGTAGAGATATTATCAAGTTAGATCAGATCGATGTGACTTTTCACCAAAAGAAAAGAACCATCACAGCGGTTAAGGATGTGACTATTCACATCCAAGAAGGGGATATCTACGGAATCGTTGGATATTCTGGAGCAGGGAAATCAACCCTTGTACGGGTGATTAACCTCTTGCAAAAGCCATCTGCAGGAAAAATTACCATTGATAACGACGTCATTTTTGATGGCAAGGTGACCTTGACGGCAGAGCAGCTGCGTCGTAAACGTCAGGATATCGGGATGATTTTCCAGCATTTCAACCTGATGAGTCAAAAGACAGCAGAGGAAAATGTAGCCTTTGCCCTTAAACACTCTGGACTCAGCAAGGAAGAAAAGAAGGCCAAAGTAGCTAAGTTGTTAGACTTGGTTGGCTTGGCGGATCGTGCTGAAAACTACCCTTCACAACTATCTGGAGGGCAAAAACAGCGTGTAGCTATTGCGCGTGCCTTGGCCAATGATCCGAAAATTTTGATTTCAGATGAGTCAACGTCTGCTCTCGACCCTAAGACAACCAAGCAAATTCTAGCCTTGTTGCAAGATTTGAACCAAAAATTAGGTTTGACTGTTGTTTTGATTACGCATGAAATGCAGATTGTCAAAGACATTGCCAACCGTGTGGCAGTTATGCAGGATGGTCGTTTGATTGAAGAGGGTAGTGTTCTTGAAATTTTTTCAGATCCTAAACAACCTTTGACTCAAGACTTTATCTCAACTGCCACAGGTATTGACGAAGCCATGGTCAAGATTGAGAAGCAAGAAATCGTAGAGCATTTATCTGAGAACGGTATCTTAGTGCAGCTCAAGTATGCAGGGGCTTCGACAGACGAGCCACTTTTGAATGAATTGTATAAGCGTTACCAAGTAACGGCTAATATCCTTTATGGAAATATCGAAATTCTTGATGGCACTCCTGTTGGAGAATTGGTTGTGGTCTTGTCAGGTGAAAAAGCAGCGCTAGCAGGTGCTCAAGGAGCTATTCGTCAAGCAGGCGTACAGCTAAAAGTATTGAAGGGAGGACAGTAAGATGACAGAGTTGATTCAAACTTATCTACCAAATGTCTACAAGATGGGCTGGGCTGGTCAAGCAGGCTGGGGAACGGCTATCTACCTAACCCTTTATATGACAGTTCTTTCCTTCATCATCGGAGGGTTCTTGGGGCTGGTGGCAGGTCTTTTCCTCGTCTTGACAGCACCAGGCGGTGTCTTGGAAAATAAGGTTATCTTTTGGATTTTAGACAAGATTACCTCTATTTTTCGTGCGGTTCCCTTCATCATCCTCTTGGCAATCATGTCGCCACTGTCTCACTTGATTGTGAAGACTAGTATCGGGCCAAATGCAGCTCTTGTCCCCCTTTCTTTTGCAGTCTTTGCCTTCTTTGCCCGTCAGGTGCAGGTTGTTTTGGCTGAGCTGGATGGCGGTGTCATTGAGGCGGCTCAAGCGAGCGGAGCGACCTTCTGGGATATCGTGGGTGTTTACCTATCAGAAGGTCTTCCAGATTTGATTCGTGTGACGACGGTGACCTTGATTTCCCTTGTTGGGGAAACAGCCATGGCCGGTGCGGTTGGTGCTGGTGGTATCGGTAACGTGGCCATTGCCTATGGGTTTAACCGCTACAATCACGATGTGACCATCTTGGCGACTATCATTATCATCTTGATTATCTTTGCAATCCAGTTCTTGGGAGATTTCTTGACCAAGAAATTAAGTCATAAATAAATGGAAGGAGCCCAACGGGACTCCTTTTTGTTTTCTAGCCGAAATGCAAGAAGAGTAAAGCTTCTTTTTAGAAATATGCTATAATAAAGAAAGGTCCCTCAATTAGCAAATCGGAAAGTTTGCTGTAGGAGGGATGATAATGTAAAGGAGTCTAGCTGGTATGAATTATTTCGAGGGGAATGAGTTTTTCCTTCTCTTATTTGTAGTTTTACTGATTGGTTTTGTGGTAAACTTTTTTGAAAAACGTAAGGACTACTATATTTTGGCGCTCTCCCTCTTATTTGCAGGAGCTATCTATGGTAAGAGTCGAGCGATGATGGTCTATTTGCTTGCCTTTGTCGTTTATCAATATTTTCTGGTTTTTCTAGCACAGAGGATAGAGGTAAAGAGGCTGAAACCACTGGTTTTCCTTTCCATCCTTCCTTTAGTAATCAATAAAGTCTTTGCCCTGACTTCTCTGCATTTGTTGGCCTTTATTGGAATTTCTTACATGTCCTTTAAGACCATTCAGATCATGCTAGAGATATCGGATGGCTTGATCAAAGAAAAAGTCAGTGTAAAAGATTATCTACAGTTTTTACTCTTTTTCCCAACGGTTAGTGCTGGTCCGATTGATCGGAGTAGGAGATTTTTAAAAGAGATAAACGAGGTCATGCCTCGGAAAGAGTATCTAGAGTTAGCTGGGGACGGTGTGTATCGTATCGTTCTAGGTCTACTTTATAAGGTTGTTTTGTCAACCTATGTTTACCAGATGTTACTCGCTCTAAGCAATACGGGTACAGTCGTCTACTCAATTAAATATATGTACCTCTATACCTTGTATCTGTTCTTCGACTTTGCGGGCTATAGTCTAATGGCCGTTGGAAGTAGTAATATTCTAGGTATTCAGACACCGATGAACTTTAACAAACCTTTCTTGAGTGTCGATATCAAGGATTTCTGGACCAGATGGCATATCACCTTGTCAACCTGGTTGAGAGATTTTGTGTTTTCAAGAGTATTGATGCAGGTTATCAGGAAAAAATGGTTTAAAAATAGACTACACAATGCAACCTATGCCTATATGGTCAATATGTTGGTCATGGGTTTTTGGCATGGTCTTAGTGTTAGCTACATTGTCTATGGTTTTTATCATGGTGTCTTGATGGCTGGATTTGAAGTGTATCAAAAGAAAAGCAATTTTTATAAGAAAAATAAAAATAAAAACTGGTATAAGCTACTGAGTTGGTTTGTGACCATGAATTTGGTTATGGTTGGTTTCTTTATCTTTTCAGGTGAACCCTATAAAATCTTACTAACGATTTTAAAGAGATAAGAGATTGAAAAGAAGTCTGCCAGATCGAAGGGATAGGATAAAACGAGATGATTAAATTAAAAGCATTTTTACTATCGCTTGTGCTCGTAATTGCGACGCTTGCCCTTTTAAATGTGACGTATGTCAAGAAGATTGAGGATTATTATAAAGTCAAGGATAACAGTATTCGCTATAGCACCTCATATGAAAAGTATAAAAGTAGAGATATTTTAACAAGCAATATAACCCCCAATACACTGGTTCTATTGGGCTCATCTGAGTTGGTTGCGACGATAAATGAAGACTATCATCCCAATAAAATTTTTAACTACAACGATTTTAATATCATGCAGATTGGGACTAGTTATTCACAAAATATCATTCAGGCTACGACCTTGGGTTCTATTGAAGGATCTATGAGTAAGCGAAAAGTAGCTATAGTAGAGTCGGTTCAGTGGTTTGAAAAAGATGGGACCCATCAAGATGCCTTTTTGAACAAGGCTTCTCAGGAACATATCTTCCACATGCTAGATAATGACAAGATTAGTAAGGAAACGAAAGAAAAACTGATCAATCGTATTATTGAAATCACCAAGGGAAACAAGCAACAAAATGACATCTACAAAAAATATAAAAGTTATTTCATAGATGGAAAAGGGACTATTGTTGATAAAAAACTACTAGAGTTTGAGAACGCGATGTATTCCTTTAAGCTCAAACAGACTTTTTATCAAAAACATGCTAAATCAGATTATCCTTCACTAGGAGACAAAACCCCAGACTATGATTGGCAGAAGATGACGGATCAGTTTGTGGAAGAGGTCAAAAAGAAAACAGACAATAATGACTATGCTGTTGATAATAACTACTACAATACTTACTTAAAAGACCGCTATGCATCACTAAAAGATTCCAATAAAGATTTGAGCTACCTAGAGTCACCTGAATATTCAGATATGGAACTTTTCTTGACGGTTGCTAAAGAATTGGGCATTGAAGTTGAGGTTATTATTTTCCCAGTAAACGGGAAATGGAACGACTACACAGGAGTCTCAAGAGAGATGCGAGAAAAAACTTATAAAAAAATAGAAGATGTCGCAAAAAGCCATGGTGCAACGGTACTAAACTATGGAAACAGAGAGTATGATGATTACTTTTTATTTGACGTGATGCACGTTGGAGTGAAAGGATGGATGGAAGTTGAAAAAGAACTTTACAAATTTGCAAACCAAGCTAACTAACACACAGCGTTTAATCTTGTGGACACTATTTTTCTATACGGTTATCTTAAGCATCGTGATTTACTGTTTTGTGACTGATTTTTCGAATATTCAAGAATTTATCTATAGTGAATTCTAAGATTGTATACAAAAAGGCCCTGGAACTAGGCATTGCTAGTCTTCAGGGCTTTTACCTTACATTTTATCGGTGATTTTTTGACTTAGAAATTGCCCCATCACAGCACCCATCAAGGCCCCTAGGAGGATGCTTGAAACAAAGAGAAGAATTTTGTCCAACTCTGGAGCGACCATGATACGGTCGATGTATTCTTGTGACTTCCCACGCGCAAGTAAGGTGGCCACGTAAGCTTTGGGACTAATCCACATGAGAAGGATAGGGCCACTTGTGCTAAAAGCAAAGACGAGGAAGGAGAGGGTGTTTTTGATTCGGCCTCTGTAGTTGCCGAGACGAGCGATGACATCTGCTGCAAGACCACAGGCGAGTCCTGGGAGAAAGGCACCAGCGCCATGCTTGCTCGCTAGGAAGAAAAGTGCCATAAAAAGTCCTAGAGTCGTAATAGCGCCAAAACGAGGGACTTTCGTCAAAAGAAGCATGTAGACACTGCCACCGACAAGGGCAGAAAAGGCAGGCGCGTAGAACATATTGCCTGTTTGGTCGACTAGGTGTCCTAGGAAGACTCCAATCCCTACACAGAGAAAGTAGAGGACGGCGGCCAAGAGGGTGGTTAAGATATTTTTCTTCATGAGAATCTCCTTGATGCGAATTAACAAAACCAATTGTATCACGCTTTTTGAGGATTGTAAATGGGAGTTCTATATTTTTGAAAACGTTTGAAATATGATATAATAGTTACATCGTTAGTTTAAGGAGAGTAGCATGGGAAAATTTCTAGAATTCGTCTTTAATCGTATCTTTTTGGGAATGATGGCGACGGCTTATTTCTGGCTATTAACACTAGCAGGAGGAGTGATCTTTGGTTTGGCCCCAGCTAGTGCAACTCTTATGAGTTTGTATGCAGAACATGGTTATACCTATCGAGCATACCATTTGAAGGAAGCTTGGGAATTGTATAAGAGCAATTTTATCAAGAGCAATCTGGCTTTCTATAGTTTTGTGTTTGTGGATCTTGTTCTAGTTTATGGTTTGTATCTTCTAGTTCAATTGCCCCATCAGACGATTTTCCACCTCTTGGCGACCTTTCTCAACGTCCTTGTAGTTGCTCTTGTCTTTCTAGCCTATACTGTTTCCTTGAAACTTCAGGTGTACTTTGATTTATCCTACCAAAACACCTTGAAACTGTCCCTTATCGGGATTTTCATGAGCTTACCTGCGATTGCCAAGGTTTTACTCGGGACGACTCTCCTTGTAGGAGTTGGTTATTATATGCCTGCCTTGCTCTTTTTTGTAGGAATTGGGATGTGGCATTTCTTTATCAGTGATATGTTGGAACCTATTTATGAAAGTATCCATGAAAAATTGGCGACAAAATAGAATGAAGCAGTTTTGGCTTCACTCTCTTTTACGTATTTATAGTTTGGTTATGATTGTGATCATTGCCAGTTTTGCGATTATGCTCTCGTATGCTGACTGGGATTCACGTGAGAAAGAGGCCCAAAGGGTTGCAGAACGTGTGACTACTCGGACAGTGAGTGAAGTGGAATACTATCACAGAGAGTCAACTCAACTCGCTCAGTCTTTGGTTGAAAATCAAGCCCGAATTGAAGGGATTTACAAGTATTTCAGTCTTAGCACCCCAGACTATTTCTATTGGCAATTAGAGCGTAAAACTTCGCCTTATATTTCTGTATCCTTGTATGAAAATATTGATAATATCTATGTTCGGAATGATTTTGTGACTGGAGTGGCCATTGTTCTTCAGGACTATAAGGAAGTCTATGTTTCGACTAGAGAGAAACGCAGTGGAGAGAAAGTCCCTGCGGAGGATTTTAAGCCGACAGCCAATAGTTTTGCCATTCCTGTTTCTGATCCTGTGTCTGACAAGGATTTAGGAGTGATCTATATCTCCTTATCCCCAGATGTTTTACATGGCGCTATTGACAATACTCGGGGTCATATCCCAATGGCTGTAACAGTAACTTCGCCTTTTGAGACCGAGATGTTCCATATTGGGGAGAAGGTATCAGCCGAGCGAGAAAACTGGTTTGTAGGTGTTACCTCTCACGGTTATCAGGTTCGAGCTGCTGTTCCTAAAAATTTTGTTCTTACTGGAACTTTGACGAGTTCAGCTATTATTATTGGGCTAAGTATCCTCTTTATCATCATTTTGTACGTGACTCTTAGACAGACTTTCTCAAATTACCAAAAACAGGTCGTAGATCTAGTAGATTCTATCGAGGTGATTGCTCAAGGAGAAGAAGGGCTTCGAATTGATACCTCTGAAAAAGACCAAGAGTTGCTTCTCATTGCAGAAACAACCAATGATATGTTGGATCGCCTAGAAAAAAATATCCACGATATCTATCAGCTAGAGCTCAGTCAAAAGGATGCCAATATGCGAGCCCTACAAGCTCAAATCAATCCTCACTTTATGTACAATACTCTGGAGTTTTTACGGATGTATGCCGTTATGGAAAGCCAGGATGAACTGGCAGATATTATCTATGAATTTAGTAGCTTGTTACGCAACAATATCTCCGACGAGCGGGAAACCACGCTGAAGCAGGAGTTGGAATTCTGCCGAAAATATAGCTATCTCTGCATGGTGCGTTATCCTAAATCCATTGCTTATGGTTTCAAGATTGCACCAGAATTGGAAGAAATGAGGATTCCAAAATTTACACTCCAACCATTAGTAGAAAACTACTTTGCCCATGGTGTTGACCATCGCAGAACAGATAATGTCATCAGTATCAAAGCCTTGAAGGGTCAAGGATTCGTTGAAATCTTAGTAGTAGACAATGGTCGGGGAATGTCCTCTGAGAAACTAGCTAGCTTGCAAGAAAAATTAGCTCAACGAAGTTTTGAACACGAGGCAAGCTATAGTGGGGAGCGGCAATCAATTGGAATAGTAAATGTACACGAACGCTTTGTTCTCTACTTTGGGGATCGCTACCAAATCAGTGTAGAGTCAGCTGAGCAAGAAGGTGTTCGTTACCATATCACTATCCAGGATGAATAGAAAGGGTAGAAATGTATAAAGTTTTATTAGTAGACGATGAGTACATGGTGACAGAGGGGCTCAAGCGATTAATCCCCTTTGAAAAATGGGATATGCAAGTCGTCGCGACAGCTAATCACGCAGATGATGCTTTGGATTACGTCAAGGAAAATCCAGTGGATGTGATCATTTCCGATGTCAACATGCCAGATAAGACAGGGCTTGAGATGATTAGGGAAATGAAAGAGCTACTTCCAGATACCTATTATATCTTGCTGTCTGGTTATCAGGAGTTTGATTATGTCAAAAAAGCCATGAACCTTAGTGTCGTGGATTATCTGGTCAAGCCAGTAGACAAGGTGGAGTTGGGCAATTTATTAGAAAAGATTGCGCTACAGCTTCAAGAAAAGGTGGAGCAAAGTCAGACCCTCAGTCAAGAATTAGATGAAGAAGGCTTTATCAGTTTCTTAGCAGGTAAAGAAAACTGGTGGATAGGACTTTCAAAGGAAAAGCAAGGCTCTTTTACCATTCCTTACTATGTTTTGGGGCAAGACTGGCAGATTTTCATCTCTGATCAACCGCTCGATGGCATCGTCGTGACACCATTTGAAGCACCCTACCAGCAGTCCTTTGAGAATTGGAAGATCAATGCTGAAAAAGCCCTCTTCTACGGTTCAGTCAATCTAGAAAAATCCGAGAGTTTGTTTGCTTATTACGAGCCGATTTATCGGGTGATTATCCAAGGGAATATCAATCAAATCATTGAAGAATTAACCCTGCTAGAGAAGGTTGTTTTGAAGAATACCCCGCGCGTGGCCATCACGAAGCAGCTCTTCACCCAGTTTGTCATGGATGTCTTCCATTTGTTTGAACACCTAAAAGCAGATGATATGACGGAGATTGTCAAAGCCATCCATGCCATTAACTCCTTTGAAGAATTGGTTGCCTATATCAAAGAAACCTTGACCAAGTTCTTTGGCCAGTACCGCATGAATGAAAATGTGGTGAGCGTTCTGGAGGTGATTGGGCGTGATTATCAGAAAGAGCTCTCACTTAAGGATATCAGCAAGGATCTCTTTATCAATCCTGTCTATCTCGGTCAGCTAATCAAGAGAGAAACCAACTCAACCTTTGCGGAATTGCTCAATAAACAGCGAATTAAGGCGGCGCAACAACTCTTACTTTCAACCAGTGATAGTATCGAAGATATTTGCTATGCAGTTGGCTACAGTAATGTTGGATATTTCTACAAGGTTTTCCGTAAATTGTGCGGAAAATCACCGAAAGCCTATCGGAAACAAGTTGAAACCAGCTTGTAAAAGTTGTATTCCTGTACAAAAAATGCTATAATGTTCAAAATATCTTATGGAGGAAAACATGAAAAAGAATCCTATTTATCTTTGGGTCTTGTTAGTTCTATCAGCCCTTATTTCATCTATGTCACTATTTGGAATCTTGAGTCCATTGCCAAGTAAAGATGCTCTTCGTGCTAGCCTGGCAAATAGCGGGACGCTCACTGCCCAGCAATTAGAAGACACGGTCAACTATACTTACAAAGTATCAGAATCCTCTCACTCTATTTTTAATATGTTGTTGATTATTTTATCTGCAATTTTAGTTGTAGTAGCCTTTGTGTTTCTCGTACGTAAAAACGTACAATTCGCAAACTATACTTATGTTGGCTATGTTCTACTAGCTATTGTTGGTTTGGTTTATAGCTATATGAACGTTCAAGATGCAGTCCAATTAATCAAAGATAGTGCCCTTGGCTTAGGAATGGGAGCATTAGCAAAAGGAACGAATATTTTGTTCATCATCATCAATGTTCTCTTTTTAGCCTTAGTCTTTTACAAGATGTGGCGCCAACAAAAGGACTTGGCTGAGGAAGTTGAAGCAGAAGAAGCTGCCTAAGTATTGACAAAAAAGAACTATCAAGTTACAATTTTGGTAGTTCTTTTTATATCGTAAACATAAAAATCGAGGTCAACATGAAAAAAATATCCTTAGTGTATATCAGTCTGAGTGGGAATACAGAAAGTTTTGTAACCCGACTCAAGGACTATCTCTTGTCCCAGTACGAAGGGATTGAGGTCCAAAAAATCCATATCAAGGACCTAGTCAAGGAAGGTCAAGAATTCTTTGAAATGGAACATCCCTATATCGCTTTTTTGCCGACCTATCTAGAAGGTGGGAACGGCGTCGATAACGGCGATGTTGAGATTCTAACGACTCCAGTGGGCGACTTTATCGCCTATGGGGACAATGCTAGTAAGTGTTTTGGGGTAGTCGGTTCTGGTAATCGTAATTTTAACAATCAATACTGTCTGACAGCCAAGCAGTATAGTCAGCGCTTTGGTTTCCCAGTTTTGGCTGACTTTGAAATGCGTGGTATGCTGGGAGATATTAAAAAGGTCGCAGCAATCATTGCAGATTTGTATGAGTTAGAAACAGAAAAATAAAGTAGTACTGAGGGGCAGTTGAGATTTTCAACTGCTTTTTGTGTATACAAAAAGCACCCCGTAAGGGTGCCATTTATAAACTATCCTGCTTTTCCGATAGCAAGTGCATAGATAAAGAAGATAGCGAAGCCAAAGAGGAAAATCAATCCTGCGATAGCGAGGAGTTTTAGCCAAGAAGGAAGATTTTTATTTTCACGTGTCACCAATACATAGTTCAAAAGAGCGAAGAATGGTGTTGTCAGGAAAGAACCAATCATGGCGAAGCGAAGCATGGTTGATACTTGACCAGCAAAGAACTTGATGATGATGATACCGATAACAGCTGTGAGGGTCATCCAGATGTTCAAAGATTTGCTATCATCCTCTTTTTGACTTAACAAGAGTCGTAGGGAAACCTGATTAACGCGGGAATAGCCATCGATAACAGTAATGACTGTTCCAAAGATACAGAGAAAGGCGATGAAGGTGATCAAGTAACGGGACCATTCTCCAAGAACAGAGGCATACATACCCACGAATTGAGAGATGTATTTGGCTGAAGCGGCCTCAACTGCTTGTCCTGTAGGATACTGAATGAGTGCTCCGAGTGCTACAAAGAATACAGCCAGGATAGCAGTTCCAATGTAACCAACGTTAAAGTCGAAAAGGGCGTCCTCTGTATTAAAGTTGACAGTCTTTTTCTTTTCAGCAGACCAGAGTGAGTTGATGGCTGAAATTTCAATAGGGGCAGGCATCCATCCTAGGAGGGAAACGATAAAAGGGAGGGCTGCCATTTGCCAAGGTGTCTTCTCAACAAAATCAGAGCTGTATTCTGGATGCTTAATTGCTGCAATGATAACTGCAAGAACAGTTGCAATAGTTAAAGCTGACATGATCCATTTTGCCATACCATCCAACAGTTTGTAGCCACCAAAGAGTAGCATGGCCCAAATGACTGCAACAAGGATGAGGGACCATTGAGTGATACTAAGACCGATCATTGGAAAAGCGCTAGCGATGATAGCTGAACAAAGGATGGCGACACCAGCAGTATTGACCAAGGCAGAAAAGACATTGAGAATAAAGAAAATCCAGAGATAGAGTTTCCCTTTTTCGGCATAGCCTTCGACCAAGGTTTTACCAGTGTCGGCAGTATATTCGGCACCAAAACGGAAAAATGGATATTTAAAAATATTGGCCAAGATAACTAAGAGGAGTAGTGACCAACCATAAGAACCACCAGCTTGAGTGGAGGATACGATGTGAGAACCTCCAACGGCAGCAGAAGCCATGAGGATACCTGGCCCCATTGCCTTTAGTTTGCTTGCCCAGGTTGACTGGCTTGATAACGTAACTTGTGACATAATAGATGCTCCCATTTTTGAATTTTCAGAATAATCTGAATAGATAGCTACTATTCTACAAAAAACTTAAAAGAAATGCAAGAATATTTTGAAAAAAGTTGGGAAGTTCTGAAAAAAATTACAAAAATCATATGAAAATAACCGTGGCTGTTTCAAGGGGATGATGTTTACTAGGGCCAATAAAAATCCGAGAAGTTTTCTTCTCGGATTTCGGTTATTTCAATTGATCTGTGACGTCTTTTGAGAGCAACATTCCCAGATGGTAAGTTTTATTGATATGTGCAATGACATCATTGATATTTTCAGTCGTGTGAATTTTCTCTTTGATGTCAGACCTAAATGTCTCGTCCTTCAAGAGTTGCTCTTGGTAGAGTCTTTGAAGTCTTTCCTTCTCGTACTTATTGAGCAGAAAAAGGAAAACCAAGCTAATTATAACGAGGATATAAGCATATTGACTCATAAGGTATCTCCCAGTATGATAAAGAAATAGTAAAAGTGAATAAATTGTTTTATTGAATAGCTGCAAGGCCGACCAAAATATAAATATTATTTTGCCTCAACCTTTCAGATTGCTTTCAAGTAATTTAAAGATTAGAACCTAACCCCAACTAAATCGCTGTTATTTGGTTTGACAAGTTAGTGAAGCGCCTAACCAAATCCTTGATAGGATTTGGCGTTAGTTACTTATACTATTCGAAAATCAAATTCAAACCACGTCAGCGTCGCCTTACCGTACTCAAGTACAGCCTGCGGCTAGCTTCCTAGTTTGCTCTTTGATTTTCATTGAGTATTAGACTGCTTTACAATAAAGTGATTAAAAGATTACGACATGAGCCTAACAAAATCGATATTATTTGGTTAGGTGAATTAGTGAAGCGTTTAGGCAAGTGTCTCTGGTTACGACGTAAAGAAACATAAATCGAGAATATTTATGTTTCTTTACTAGTGAAGCGCCAAGCCAAATCCCTGATAGGATTTGGTGTTAGTTACTTAGATTGCTTTGCAATCAAGTAACTTTGGCGATTTACATCTTCTCCGGCGCTTCTACTCCGAGCAAACGAAGAGCTTCTTTGAGGACGACTGCGGTTGCGTAGCTGAGGGCCAGACGACTGTCGCGCTCAGGGCTTTCATCTAGGATACGTGTATGTGCATAATATTTGTTAAATGCTTGAGCCAAACTAATCGCAAATTTCGCAATGATAGAAGGTTCAAAGTTATCTGCTGCACGATTGATAATACGTGGGAAGTCTTGGAGTAGTTTAATGATTTCCCAGCTTTCAGCATCATTCAGGCTGTAGTTGCCAGCCGTATTTGGTTTGAAATCGGCTTTGCGCAAGATAGATTGGATACGAGCGTAGGCGTATTGAACGTAAGGTCCAGTTTCTCCTTCAAAGGATACCATTGCTTCAAGGTCGAAGTCATATCCATTTGTACGGTCGGTCTTAAGATCATAGAACTTGATAGCCCCAACTCCAACAGCATGGGCAACCTGGTCTTTATTTTCTAACTCAGGATTTTTCGCTTCGATTTGGGCTTTGGCACGACTAACAGCCTCTGCAACAGTAGGCTCTAGCAAGATGACATTTCCTTTACGTGTAGAGAGTTTCTTCCCTTCTTTTGTTACCAATCCAAACGGAACATGGACAATGTCTTGACTCCAATCGTAGCCCATCTCTTGTAGTACTGCCTTGAGTTGTTTGAAGTGGGCAGATTGCTCTTGACCAACAACATAGATGGATTTTGCAAATTGGTATTCGTTTTTACGGTAAAGGGCTGCAGCCAAGTCACGTGTGATATAGAGAGTTGCACCATCAGATTTTTTGATAAGGGCTGGATGTTCAATTCCATATTTTTCAAGATTGACAACTTGGGCCCCTTCTGACTCAACAAGAAGTCCTTTTTCAGCGAGAATGTCTACAACAGCATCCATCTTATCATTGTAAAAGGCTTCCCCGTTGTAGCTGTCAAATTCGACTTGCAATTCATTGTAAAGACGGTTGAATTCTACTAAACTTTCATCACGGAACCATTGCCAGAGAGCGAGGGCTTCCTCATCTCCATTTTCCAGTTTGCGGAACCATTCGCGTGCTTCTTCATCCAAGCTAGGGTCTTTTTCAGCTTCAGCATTGATGCGAACATAGAGTTTAAGAAGTTCATCGATTGGATGTGCTTTAACGGCTTCCTCATTTCCCCATTTCTTGTAGGCAACGATCAACATTCCAAACTGTTTACCCCAGTCTCCTAGGTGGTTGACCTTGACTGTTTGATAGCCAATCTTTTGGAAAATATGTGACAAGCTATCTCCGATAACAGTTGAACGCAAGTGCCCAATAGAGAATGGTTTAGCGATATTGGGACTAGACATATCGATAACGACATTTTCTTGCTTGCCAATGGTTTGGTCGGCATAGTGCTCTTTTTCAGTGATGACATTCTGTAATACCTGAGCCGAAATAGCGCTTTTATCAAGGAAAAAGTTGACGTAAGGTCCTGTTGCGACAACCTTTTCAAAGGCTTGACTATTGATTTTTTCAGCAATATCTGTTGCAATCATTTGAGGAGCTTTACGCTCGACCTTTGCTAGAGAAAAGGCAGGGAAGGCGATGTCTCCCATTTCTGAGTTTTTAGGTGTTTCCAGTAAATTTAAAATAGCCTCTTGATCCAGGCTATCAATGACGCTAGCCAACTCGCTAGCAATCAATTCTTTTGTATTCATAAGGGCTCCTTTTGGGCTTTTTTACTATTTTAACACAATTTACTACATTTTTTGAGAAAGAAAAGAATTTTTTTGAATTATCTATTTTTTTTGGTATAATGTAGTTATAAAATAAATGTAAAATTTGTTATAAATATTCACTTAAGAGGATAATATGAGAAAAAGAGAACGGCATCAATTGATTAAAAAGATGATCACCGAAGAAAAACTTGGGACACAAAAAGAGATTCAAGATCGTTTAGAAGCTCGTAATGTTTATGTGACACAAACGACTTTGTCGCGTGATTTGCGTGAAATCGGCTTGACCAAGGTTAAGAAAAATGATATGGTGTATTATGTACTAGCAAATGAGACAGATAAGATTGATTTAGTTGAGTTTTTGTCTCATCATTTAGAAGGAGTTGCAAGAGCTGAGTTCACCTTGGTACTTCATACCAAACTTGGGGAAGCTGCAGTCTTAGCAAACATTGTAGATGCAAACAAGGATGAATGGATTTTAGGAACGGTTGCTGGTGCTAATACCTTATTGGTTATTTGTCGAGACCAGCACGTTGCCAAGCTGATGGAAGATCGTTTGCTAGATTTGATGAAAGATAAATAAGGTCTTGGGAGTTGCTCTCAAGACTTATTTTTAGCAAGGAGAGACGGAAAATGGCAACAGAAAAGCTATCACCCGGCATGCAACAGTATGTGGATATTAAGAAACAATACCCAGATGCTTTTTTGCTTTTTCGAATGGGTGATTTTTACGAGTTGTTCTATGAAGATGCAATTAATGCAGCACAAATTTTAGAAATTTCCTTAACAAGTCGGAATAAAAATGCAGAAAATCCGATACCCATGGCGGGCGTCCCCTATCATTCTGCCCAACAGTATATCGATGTTCTGATTGAGCAGGGCTATAAGGTAGCCATAGCCGAGCAGATGGAAGATCCCAAACAAGCAGTTGGGGTTGTCAAGCGAGAGGTGGTTCAGGTCATCACACCTGGAACGGTCGTTGATAGCAGTAAGCCGGATAGTCAGAATAATTTCTTGGTTGCCTTAGATCGTGATGGCAGTCAGTTTGGTCTGGCTTATATGGATCTGGTGACGGGTGATTTCTATGTGACGGGGCTATTGGATTTCACGTTGGTTTGTGGGGAAATTCGCAATCTCAAGGCTCGTGAAGTGGTGCTGGGTTATGACTTGTCTGAGGAAGAAGAACAAATCCTCAGCCGTCAGATGAATCTGGTGCTTTCCTATGAGAAGGAAGGCTTTGAGGATGTCCATTTACTGGATCCACGACTGGCAGCTGTGGAGCAAGCAGCAGCTAGTAAGCTGCTCCAGTATGTTCACCGGACCCAGATGCGGGAATTGAACCACCTCAAACCAGTTATCCGCTATGAAATCAAAGATTTCTTGCAGATGGACTATGCGACCAAGGCTAGTCTGGATTTGGTTGAGAATGCCCGTTCAGGTAAGAAGCAAGGCAGTCTTTTCTGGCTTTTAGATGAAACCAAAACAGCTATGGGTATGCGACTCTTGCGTTCTTGGATTCACCGTCCTTTGATTGATAAAGAGCGAATCATCCAACGTCAAGACGTGGTGCGGGTCTTTCTTGACCACTTCTTTGAGCGCAGCGATTTAACGGATAGCCTCAAGGGTGTTTATGATATCGAACGCTTGGCTAGCCGAGTTTCTTTTGGTAAGACCAATCCCAAGGATCTTTTACAGTTAGCGACCACTTTATCTAGTGTGCCACGGATTCGTGCGATTTTAGAAGGCATGGAGCAACCTGCCCTAACCTATCTTATCGAACAGTTAGATGCCATCCCTGAGTTGGAGAGCTTGATTAGTGCTGCCATTGCTCCTGAAGCTCCTCACGTGATTACGGAAGGTGGCATTATCCGTACGGGATTTGATGAGACCTTAGACAAGTACCGTCGTGTGCTCAGAGAAGGGACTGGTTGGATTGCTGAGATTGAGGCAAAGGAGAGAGAAAACTCTGGCATCAGTACGCTCAAGATTGACTACAATAAAAAGGACGGTTACTATTTCCATGTAACCAATTCGCAACTGGGAAATGTACCTGCCCACTTTTTCCGCAAGGCAACGCTGAAAAACTCAGAACGCTTTGGTACCGAAGAATTAGCCCGTATCGAGGGAGATATGCTGGAGGCGCGTGAGAAGTCAGCCAACCTAGAATATGAAATCTTTATGCGTATCCGTGAGGAAGTCAGCAAGTACATCCAGCGTTTGCAGGCTTTAGCCCAAGGAATTGCAACGGTTGATGTCTTGCAAAGTCTCGCAGTTGTGGCTGAAACCCAGCATTTGATCCGACCTGAGTTTGGAGACGATTCACAAATTGATATCCAGAAAGGGCGCCATGCTGTCGTCGAAAAGGTCATGGGAGCTCAGACCTACATTCCAAACAGTATCCAGATGGCAGAAGATACCAGTATTCAGCTAATTACAGGGCCCAACATGAGTGGGAAGTCAACCTACATGCGCCAGTTAGCCATGACTGCGGTTATGGCCCAGCTGGGCTCGTATGTGCCGGCGGAGAGCGCCCATTTGCCTATTTTCGATGCTATCTTTACCCGTATCGGAGCAGCAGATGACTTGGTTTCAGGTCAATCAACCTTTATGGTGGAGATGATGGAGGCCAACAATGCCATTTCGCATGCGACCAAGGACTCCTTGATTCTCTTTGATGAATTGGGACGCGGAACTGCAACGTATGACGGGATGGCTCTGGCCCAATCCATCATCGAATACATCCATGAACATATCGGAGCCAAAACTCTCTTTGCGACCCACTACCATGAGTTGACCAGTCTGGAGTATAGCTTGGAACACTTGGTCAATGTCCACGTGGCAACCTTAGAGCAGGATGGGCAGGTTACCTTCCTTCACAAGATCGAACCAGGTCCAGCTGACAAATCCTATGGTATCCATGTTGCTAAGATCGCTGGTTTACCAGCCGAACTTTTAGCAAGGGCGGATAAGATATTGACTCAACTGGAGAATCAAGGGACGGAAAGCCCTGCTCCAATGAGAGAAACAAGTACTGTTACTGAACAGATGTCACTCTTTGACGCGCCTGCAGAGCATCCTATCCTAGCAGAATTAGCTAAACTGGATGTGTACAATATGACACCTATGCAGGCTATGAATGTCTTGGTCGAGCTCAAACAAAAGTTATAAAAAGAATCCCACTCATGCATTTGTGAGTGGGATTTTCTCCATTACTTTTTATGGGCCAAGAGTTGATTGATGTGGTCTACTTTTTTTGCTTCTCTTTTGTAGAGAATAACCCAGATGATGAGGTAGACGATCGCAAACTCTGGAATGAGCTGGAGATAGAAGGTCCAGTGGAGGGGGAACCAACCAGCCAGAGTTGCCAGTGGGACAAAGCCAGCCAGCATGAGGAAGAAATGGGAAAGTGTGGCACGGAGCAGGCTCCAGTCACGGTTGAATAAGCGGCTGCCAAAGCTAAAGAGAACGCCGATAGCTGACCAGATAATCGTGCAGTAGAGCAAGATCAGGGCACCATGAACCTGATGTTGAACCATCACTTGGCCGATGAGAGAGTCGGAACTTAATGGGGCGTAGGTACTTGGTGCATAAATGAGTGAAAAGATGATAGAGAGGATGAGGCCGATGAGGACGCCAGCAGCTGCGTCGTGAAATACTTGTTTTTTCATAGTTCTAATTTCTCCTTGATGGTTTTTAGGTAACGGCGTGAAGAGTAGGTGAAGCTTTCGTTTTTTAAGAAAATTTCAACCAGACCGTTGGGCGTGAGCTTGAGATGAGAGATCGAGTCGATATTGACGATTTCAGATTGGGAAATTTGGATAAAAGTGGTCGGTAGAATTTCAAGAACTTGATAGAGTCGCAAATCAATGCTGTAGGTCTGACTCGACGTTTCTGCTAGAACCTTTCGATTCTCGATATAGAAGCGCTGAATCTTGCCAATTTCAACTAGATAGACCTGACCATCAATCTTTCCTTTGATTGTTTCTTTTTGGTCAAGATTTTCAGCGAACTCGATGACTTTTTGGACTTTTTTGGTTTCTTGAGGTGCTTGGACAATCAGCTTTTCTTCCTTGTAAGTCTCCTTAATCTGTAGTTCTACTTTCATAAATTTCTCTCCTTACATTTCATACAAAATTGTGATCACTTCTTGTACACCTTTATTAAACACTATTTTACGACCCATGACAAGAGCTTTTGCCTATGTGGAGAGATTTGGAGTCTATGTGGTATTTGCTTTTTCTGATAGTATCTGAAATATGGTATAATAGCACTAATCAATTTCTAGGAAAATAGATACAGAAAGGGGCTGAAAGATGTCTCATATTATTGAATTGCCAGAGGTGCTGGCAAACCAGATCGCGGCAGGGGAGGTGATTGAACGTCCTGCCAGTGTAGTCAAAGAGTTGGTAGAAAATGCCATTGACGCGGGTTCTAGCCAGATTATCATTGAGATTGAGGAATCAGGTCTCAAGAAGATTCAAATCACAGATAATGGTCATGGAATTGCCCACGATGAGGTGGAGTTGGCCTTGCGTCGCCATGCAACCAGTAAGATAAAAAATCAAGCAGACCTCTTTCGGATTCGAACGCTCGGATTTCGAGGTGAAGCCCTACCCTCTATCGCTTCTGTCAGTGTCTTGACTCTGTTGACTGCGGTGGATGGTGCGAGTCATGGGACCAAGCTCGTTGCGCGTGGGGGTGAAGTTGAGGAAGTCATCCCAGCGACTAGTCCTGTGGGGACCAAAGTTTGTGTGGAGGACCTCTTTTTCAACACGCCTGCCCGCCTCAAGTATATGAAGAGCCAGCAAGCGGAGCTGTCTCATATCATTGATATTGTCAACCGTCTAGGGTTAGCTCATCCGGAGATTTCCTTCAGTTTGATTAGTGATGGTAAGGAAATGACGCGGACAGCAGGGACTGGTCAACTGCGTCAAGCCATCGCAGGGATTTATGGTTTGGCGAGTGCCAAGAAGATGATTGAAATTGAGAACTCTGACTTAGATTTCGAAATTACAGGTTTTGTGTCTCTGCCTGAATTGACACGAGCAAATCGTAACTATATCAGCCTCTTTATCAATGGCCGTTATATCAAGAACTTTCTACTCAACCGTGCTATTCTTGACGGTTATGGAAGCAAGCTCATGGTGGGACGTTTTCCACTGGCTGTCATTCACATCCATATCGATCCTTATCTGGCTGATGTCAATGTGCATCCGACCAAGCAAGAGGTGCGGATTTCTAAGGAAAGAGAACTAATGGCGCTGCTTTCAGAGGCCATTTCTAATAGTCTCAAAGAGCAAGCCTTGATACCTGATGCTTTAGAAAATCTTGCCAAGTCGACCGTGCGTAATCGTCAAAAGGTAGAGCAGACCATTCTCCCACTCAAAGAAAATACGCTTTACTATGAAAAAACAGAACTCTCAAAACCTAGTCAAGCTGAGGTGGCTGATTATCAAGTAGAATTGACTGATGAAGGACAGGACTTAACCTTGTTTGCCAAGGAAACCTTGGACCAGCTAACCAAGCCCGCAAAACTGCATTTTGCAGAGAGAAAGCCTGCTAACTACGACCAACTAGACCACCCAGAGTTAGATCTTGCTAGCCTCGATAAGGCTTATGACAAGCTAGAGCGAGAAGAATCATCCAGCTTCCCAGAGTTGGAATTTTTTGGACAAATGCACGGCACTTATCTTTTTGCCCAAGGGCGAGATGGACTCTACATCATAGACCAGCACGCGGCTCAGGAACGAGTTAAGTACGAGGAATACCGAGAAAGTATTGGCAATGTTGACCAGAGTCAGCAACAACTCCTAGTGCCCTACATCTTTGAATTTCCTGCGGATGATGTCCTCCGTCTCAAGGAAAGAATGGCACTTTTAGAGGAAGTGGGCGTCTTTCTAGCAGAGTACGGAGAAAATCAATTTATCCTGCGTGAACATCCTATTTGGATGGCAGAGGAGGAAATCGAGTCTGGCATTTATGAAATGTGCGACATGCTGCTCTTAACTAAGGAAGTTTCGATCAAGAAATACCGAGCAGAGCTGGCTATTATGATGTCCTGCAAGCGGTCTATCAAGGCCAACCATCGCATCGATGACCACTCGGCTAGACAGCTTCTTTATCAGCTTTCTCAGTGTGACAATCCCTATAACTGTCCACACGGACGTCCCGTTTTGGTGCATTTTACCAAGTCAGATATGGAAAAAATGTTCCGACGCATTCAGGAAAATCATACCAGTCTTCGTGAGTTGGGGAAATATTAAGAACACAAAAAGCCTTTGTTTTTCCAAACAAGGCTTTTTAGTTTTTCTAAGGTGGGAATTTTGAATGGACATGGGCAACTTGACACGAGGTTTACACTTGCTTGACAAGACCAGTCCTATAAAAAGTGTTGTGAAAACTGAACTAGGTGACTCAAGATTTCGCAGAGTCGTCTTGGTTTGAAGGATTCTCAAGACCAATCACTTTATCAAGATAACGTTGTTTGGTTTTGAGAGTCTTGTTGATGGCAATTGCGGACGCAATCAAGAGAACGAAGGTCAGCCAAATCTAGGCGGTGAATTCAGCTGGGAAACTAGAACCAGCTAAAAAGAGATAGATAGCCAGAGCCAAGACGAAAATAGAAATCACTTGCCAGAGACCAAAGGATTTAGCCTCTTTATAGTAGTTGTCCTTGTCTTCCTCCAAAATCACTGCTGTGGAAACTTTTTCGAAGCTTTCATCCAGTAGTAGATAGTCAGTTGTCACTTGAAAAATATTGCTTAATTCAATGATTTTTTCGATTTCAGGAAGGACTTGTCTAGACTACCATTTGGAGATGCTTTGCCGCGAAACATTGATTTGTTCTGCTAGCTTTTCTTGGGACCAACCTTTTTTCTTTCTGAGCTCAAATAGTTTTTCTGCAAGTTTCATCATTCTATCCTCCTTTTTCTACCTCTATCCTAACAATTTTTACTTATAATGAGAATACAATCTCCTGTACTATTTGTCAACCAGAGGTTGCACCTTTTGTTGCAGTCTGTCTTGGGGAAATATGGTATACTAGATAGGCAAAATAATGGAGAAAAATTATGTACGAATATCTAAAAGGAATCATTACCAAAATCACTGCTAAATATATTGTCCTAGAGGCGAATGGTATCGGTTATATCTTGCATGTAGCCAATCCCTATGCCTACTCAGGTCAGGTCAATCAAGAAACTCAGATCTATGTGCACCAAGTTGTCCGTGAGGATGTCCATCTGCTTTACGGCTTTCGCTCAGAAGATGAGAAAAAACTTTTTCTTAGTCTGATTTCGGTCTCAGGGATTGGTCCTGTATCAGCTCTTGCTATTATCGCAGCCGATGACAATGCTGGCTTGGTTCAAGCCATCGAGACTAAGAACATCACCTACTTGACCAAGTTTCCTAAAATTGGTAAGAAAACAGCCCAGCAGATGGTGCTAGACTTGGAAGGCAAGGTAGTCGTGGCTAGTGATGACCTTCCTGCCAAGGTCTCAGTGCAAACCAGCGCTGAAAACCAAGAACTGGAAGAAGCTATGGAAGCCATGTTGGCATTGGGCTACAAGGCAACTGAACTCAAGAAGATCAAGAAATTCTTTGAAGGAACGACAGATACAGCTGAGAACTATATCAAGTCGGCTCTTAAGATGTTGGTCAAATAGGAGAATAGTATGCCAAAACGTTGTTCGTGGGTCAAGATGACCAATCCGCTCTACATCGCCTACCACGACCAGGAGTGGGGACAGCCCCTTCATGATGACCGCGCTCTTTTTGAACTGCTCTGTATGGAGACTTATCAGGCTGGTCTGTCTTGGGAAACGGTACTAAACAAACGCCAGGCTTTCCGAGAAGTATTTCATGGCTATCAAATTCAGGCGGTCGCGGAAATAACAGATGGGGAGTTGGAAGCCTTGTTAGAGAATCCAGCCATCATCCGAAATCGTGCCAAGCTCTTTGCGACGCGTGCCAACGCCCAAGCATTTTTACAAGTCCAGAAAACCTATGGCTCTTTTGATACTTATCTCTGGTCCTTTGTTGAGGGGAAAACTATCGTGAATGATGTTCTTGACTATCGCCAGGCACCTGCTAAAACAGCCTTATCTGAAAAGTTATCTCAAGATCTCAAAAAACGTGGTTTCAAATTCACAGGTCCAGTCGCAGTTTTAGCTTTTCTACAAGCAGCAGGTTTGATTGACGACCACGAGAATGATTGTGAATGGAAGGGGAATTAAATGATGTCTAACAAAAATAAGGGAATTCTGATTTTTGTGATTCTCTACACGGCTCTCTTTGTTTTTGACGGTGTTAAATGGTTAGCTTCCTTGATGTCATCTTCAATTGCGAATTATCTAGTTTATGTAGTATTAGCTCTGTATGGTTCTTTTTTATTTAAGGATAGATTAATCCAACAATGGAATGAGATTAGAAAAGCTAAGAGAAAATTCTTCTTTGGCGTCTTAATAGGATGGCTCTTTCTCATTCTGATGACGGTTTTCTTTGGCTTTATATCAGGAATATTGAGACAGTTTTTGGGGCTAGACGGACAAGGTCTAAACCAGTCGAATATTCAAAGTACCTTTCAAGAACAACCAATACTGATAGCCGTTTTCGCCTGCATCATTGGACCTTTGGTGGAAGAACTCTTTTTCCGTCAGCTCTTATTGCATCACTTGCAGAAAAATCTGCCAAGTTGGTTAAGCATTCTTCTGGTAGGACTTGTTTTTGCTCTGACTCATATGCACAGTTTGGCTTTATCAGAGTGGGTCAGTGCAGTCGGTTATCTAGGTGGAGGCATCGCCTTTTCTATTATTTATGTGAAAGAAAAGGAGAATATCTACTATCCCCTACTTGTTCACATGTTAGGTAACAGCCTTCCCTTGATTAGTTTAGTTATCAGTAGTATGTGACGTTTTAGTAGTTATACAAGAGAAAAAGCTGAGAAATTCCTCTCAGCTTTCTTTGTTATAGTCAAAGCGAATGACTTGCTCCTGTGCATCTACATAAGCGTGAACACCAAAGGGCACAATGGCTCTTGGTGTGGCGTGCCCAACGTTTAGATTATAGACAATTGGGATATTGCTGTCAACGATGCTCATTAGTGCCTCTTTATAGTCGTCATAGAAGGCTTCATCCATTGGCTTTCCGACCAAGAGTCCACTGATGACCTCAAATACCCCAGTTTCTTTCAAAGCCTGTAACATCTTTTTGAAGTTTTCCGGTTCAGGCTTTTCTTCGCTTGTTTCTAACAAGAGAATCTTTCCTTCCCAGTCGGATAAGTCAGGGAAGAGTTTGTACTTTTGGCAGAGGTCCGTGCTGTCTGCGTATCGAGAATTGTCAAAGATATCATAGAGAGATTCAAGACAACCGCCGAGAATTTCTCCCTCAAACTGAGCACTTCCTTGCAACAAGTCAAAACCAGTATTTGCATGACTGACACGAGCTGTTCCCAGAGCCTTGGGACTAAAATCAGTCCGTTCCTCATACCAAACGTCGCTAGGGCGGATTTCTGAAATTCTTCCAGTCTCAATCAATTCTTTAAAGTAGTGAAGGCTATAGGGCAACATCTCCTTGTCTAATTCACAAATGTCTGCTAGAAAGGATTGACCATAAAAAGTCTTGATTCCTAGTTTATGCAACATAAGGTGGTTCATGGTTGTATCTGAGAAGCCAAGAAAAATCTTTGGTTTGATAACCTTTTGGAGTTGGTTATTTTCAAAAAGATAAGGTAGCAAGCGATAGGTATCATCCCCACCGATGGCGCAGAGGATCATGTCGATGCTATCATCAGAAAAGGCCTGCATCAAATCCTCTGCACGTGCTTCAGGACGGTCCTTGATAAAGTCCAAGCCCTTTAGCGAATGGGGCAAAAAGACAGGATTGAGTCTCAGATCCTTGAGACGTTGGACACCCAAATCGACTTCGTGTTTGACAAAATCCTCTCCGATAATGCCACTAGACAAACTAACAATACCAATAGTAGAAACCATATCTTATCCTCCTAGAAATAGATTGAGCCTATTTTATCACAAATGGTGAGAGAAAACTACAAGAATGAGACTCAGAAGTTCTATTGAATCTCAAGAAAGCAAGTGAAAAAGCAACCACCTTTGCAGTTGCTTTTCGTTTTTCTAATTTCTAATCTCACTAGATATGAGTTACTTGGTTAACTCTTGATTATAGGAGAGGGCTAAATCAATCCAGTAAGGAAGTTCTTTTTGACCTTCGATATCTAGGTCTATATAGCCATGATAAGGTCGCCCTCTCATCAATGTAGTATGAGCTCCTGTTCGGGGTAGAACTTGCTTTTCCATTTCTTTGCCAATTCTCACCATAAGCAGCTCGTCTTTTCTGGAACTGACTGTAAGGACCATTTTCCCACGAATCATAAAGGCCAGGCCACCAAACAGTTTCTTTTCTTCTAACTCTTCTTCGAAAATTTGGGGAGGAAGTTTAAGTGCTAGAATTTTTCGAATCTGCTGAGCTAAAGATTGACTATATGCCATAGCTTTTCACTTTTCTTAATAACGTGATGGGCCCGCGCTTGCACTTCGGATGTTGAAACGTTTCTTGAGATAGAAGCGAAGGGCGAGAAGGGCAGCTCCCAGGATAGCCAAAGGCAATGGAGCAAGGACTGGATTGAGGTTGGCTGGTAGGAAGCTTGTTGCAAAGAAGACAACCAACCAAAGGACCATAGAGGCCAAAATTACTAGGATGGATTTCCAAAATGGAGGACGTTGGCTACGGTCTGTGTCTGGTCCATAGTACTGGTAGACAAAGTAGTACATCAAGTAGAAGGCAAGTCCTCCTACAAGTCCAACCAACAAGAGGGTAATCAACCCATAGCCAATAGCCTGATCTGTAGAGAAGAAGGTAGTCAGGGCGCTAATCAATGCAAAGAGGCTGGTGATGAAAAGGGCTGAGTCCATAATCATGAGTTTTGGATCGTCATTTTCTTTTGGATGCTCTTTTTCATATTGCTCCTTGGCAGTGAAGCTGTGAGCCCAGTGGGTTGGAGCTCCATAGAGGGAACGAGCGGTCGTTCCTTTGGCTTGTTCTTCAAGGATTTTAGGAATGACTTCCTCAAAGACAGCCTTGATTTCAGCGTCTGTTTTACCGTCTTTGATGAATTGTTGGGTAGCGATGTGGATAAATTCTTGGTTTTTTTTGGTTAGTTTTTGTAAATCAATCTGAGACATAGGGATTCCTCTTAGAACCATTTTTTATGGATGAGATAGAGAGTGAGCGAGACACTCATAGCAAAGGCGATAAAGACGATTAACCAGAAGGCGTGTGGTTCACCGTTTAGAGGGATTTCATTATCTTTAAAGTTCATCCCGTAGGCTGAGAAGATCATGGTTGGGATAGACATGACAATGGTCACGAGAGCCAGGGTTTTCATGATGTTGTTCTGGTTATTGGAAATGATAGAGGCAAAGGTCTCTGTCATAGAGTGAAGGACGTTTCCATAGATATCTGCCATCTCGATGGCCTGTTGAGTTTCAATCAGAGTGTCTTCGAGTAGGTCTTCGTCTTCTAGGTATTTCTTGATATTGCTAGTTGCGCTGGTCAATTTCTTAATCACGCGCTCGTTCGTCTTAAGTGAGGCCTTGAAATAGACGATGGTCTTTTCCAATTCCATGAGCTCGATTAGCTCTTCGTTTCGAGTAGATTTGTGAAGTTGACTTTCAATTTGTTCACTCTTACGGTCAATCGAACGAAGGGCAGTCAGGTAAAGCTCAGCATTGCGATAAAGGAGTTGAAAGATAAAGCGTGACCGCATGAAAGTGTAGAAGTTACGCAGCTTGCGGTTGATGAAGACATCGAGAACTGGGAGGGATTCCAAGCAGGTGGTGATAATGGTTTCCTCGGTGATGATAATCCCCAGCGGAATTGTTACATAGTAGGTGCGGTTGTTTCTCTCCTCTGTGATGGGGACGTCCACGATGATCAAAGTATACTCGTCTTCAATCGTAATACGAGACATTTCTTCCGCATCAAGCGGTGCTCGAAGGTCGGCGATATCAATGTCAAAGGCATTAGCAATTTCCAACGACTCATTTTGTGTAGGATTGACGAGGTTGATCCAAGTACCCGGTTCAAGCGTGTCGATCTCTTTAAATTCAGTCGTTGTTGAGAGAAAAACTTGTTTCATATCCCCTATCCTTTCCTACTATTTCAGTGATTCATTTTTTGCACCGTACTATTATACTACAAAAACAGCTTTTTGGGTAATAGAATTTCACATTTTTTGGTATAATGGAAAGCAATAATGGACTAGAAAGAACAAAGATGCAAGATAAAATTGTGATTCATGGGGCACGTGCCCATAACTTAAAAAATATCGATGTGGAGATTCCGCGAGACAAACTGGTTGTCGTGACCGGTTTGTCGGGTTCGGGGAAATCCAGTCTGGCCTTTGATACCCTCTATGCGGAGGGGCAACGTCGCTATGTAGAGAGTCTATCAGCCTATGCTCGACAATTCTTGGGCAATATGGAAAAACCAGATGTGGATGCCATTGATGGTCTCAGCCCAGCTATTTCCATCGACCAGAAAACCACCAGCAAAAACCCTCGTTCGACCGTGGGAACCACGACTGAAATCAACGATTATCTGCGTCTCCTCTACGCACGTGTGGGGACGCCTTACTGTATCAACGGGCACGGGGCTATCAAGGCTTCTTCTGTAGAGCAAATCGTGGATAAGGTCTTGGAATTGCCAGAACGTCAGCGCCTGCAAATATTAGCTCCTGTCATTCGTAAGAAAAAAGGGCAACATAAGAGCGTCATTGAAAAGATTCAGAAAGATGGCTATGTTCGTGTTCGTGTGGATGGGGAAGTCTATGACGTGACCGAATTGCCAGAACTGTCCAAGAGCAAGCAACACAATATCGATGTTGTGGTCGACCGTATTGTCATCAAGGAGGGCATCCGTAGCCGTCTCTTTGATTCCATTGAGGCTGCCCTTCGTATCGCAGAAGGCTATGTGATTATCGACACTATGGACGATTCGGAGTTGCTCTTCTCTGAGCACTATGCCTGCCCAGTTTGTGGCTTTACTGTTCCAGAGTTAGAGCCACGTCTCTTCTCCTTCAATGCTCCTTTTGGCTCTTGTAGTGAGTGTGATGGTTTGGGCATCAAGCTGGAGGTTGATACTGACTTGGTAGTGCCAGATGCCAGCAAAACGTTGCGTGAGGGAGCCTTGGCACCTTGGAATCCTATCTCATCCAACTACTATCCAAATATGCTGGAACAAGCCATGATAGCCTTTGGAGTGGATATGGATAAGCCTTTTGAGGACCTGTCAGAAGAAGATAAAAACTTGATTCTCTATGGGTCTGATGGCAAGGAATTCCATTTCCACTATGAAAATGAATTTGGCGGTGTGCGCGATATTGACATTCCTTTTGAGGGGGTTGTCAATAATATCAAGCGTCGTTACCATGAGACTAACAGTGATTACACGCGCACCCAGATGCGCCTCTACATGAATGAGCTGACTTGTGGAACCTGCCACGGCTACCGTCTCAACTATCAGGCCCTGTCTGTCCGTGTTGGTGGGGAGCAAGGACCACATATCGGAGAAATTTCGGACCTGTCTATCGCAGACCATTTGGAATTAGTGAGCCAGCTGACCCTGTCTGAAAATGAAGCCATCATTGCCCGTCCTATTCTCAAGGAAATCAAGGATCGCTTGACCTTCCTCAATAATGTGGGGCTTAACTATCTGACCCTATCTCGATCAGCAGGGACCCTTTCAGGTGGTGAGAGTCAGCGAATTCGCTTGGCAACCCAGATTGGGTCTAACCTATCAGGTGTCCTCTATATCCTGGATGAGCCGTCCATCGGTCTTCACCAGAGGGATAATGACCGCCTGATTGCCAGTTTGAAAAAGATGCGTGACTTGGGCAATACTCTCATCGTAGTGGAACACGACGAAGATACCATGCGTGAGGCGGATTATCTAATTGACGTTGGTCCGGGTGCCGGTGTTTTTGGTGGCGAGATTGTTGCTGCAGGAACACCCAAGCAGGTGGCTCGCAACAGCAAGTCCATAACAGGTCAGTATTTGTCAGGAAAACGTGCGATTCCAGTACCAGACGAGCGCCGTGCTGGAAATGGTCGCTTTATCGAAGTGACAGGTGCGCGTGAGAACAACTTGCAAAATATCACTGCTCGCTTCCCACTAGGAAAATTCATTGCGGTGACAGGGGTATCAGGTTCAGGGAAATCGACCTTAATCAACAGTATCCTCAAAAAAGCCATTGCTCAAAAACTTAACCGTAATTCAGACAAACCTGGTAAGTTTAAGACGATTACAGGGATTGAGCATGTAGACCGCTTGATCGACATTGACCAGAGCCCTATCGGACGAACGCCGAGGTCTAACCCTGCTACCTATACGGGAGTTTTTGATGATATACGTGACCTCTTTGCCCAGACAAATGAAGCTAAGATTCGAGGCTACAAAAAGGGGCGTTTCAGTTTTAACGTTAAGGGGGGGCGTTGTGAAGCCTGCTCGGGTGACGGGATCATCAAGATTGAGATGCACTTCTTGCCAGATGTATACGTAGCTTGTGAAGTCTGCCACGGAACTCGCTATAACAGTGAAACCCTTGAAGTTCACTATAAGGAAAAGAATATCTCGCAGGTTTTGGACATGACCGTCAACGATGCTGTGGAATTCTTCCAACACATTCCCAAGATTCAACGCAAACTTCAGACTATCAAGGATGTGGGACTGGGCTATGTAACGCTAGGGCAACCGGCTACCACCCTTTCTGGAGGAGAAGCTCAGCGTATGAAGTTGGCTAGTGAACTCCACAAACGCTCGACAGGGAAATCCTTCTATATTCTGGATGAGCCAACTACAGGGCTTCATACTGAGGATATCGCTCGCTTGCTTAAAGTTTTGGCTCGCTTTGTCGACGATGGCAATACCGTCCTTGTTATCGAGCACAATCTAGATGTCATCAAGACAGCAGACCATATCATCGATTTGGGCCCTGAGGGCGGTGTCGGTGGTGGAACCATCATCGCAACAGGAACTCCAGAAGAAGTAGCGGCCAACGAAGTCAGCTACACAGGACACTATTTGAAAGGAAAGTTACATCATGAATAAACGTGTGCAAGCATTTCTAGCTAAAATGCAAGAAAAAGAACTAGATGGAATCATTATCAACAACCTTAAAAATGTCTACTATTTGACAGGATTTTGGGGCTCAAATGGAACAGTCTTCATCAGCCGTGATCGTCAGGTCTTGGTGACAGACTCTCGCTATATCATTGCAGCTAAGCAAGAGGTGACAGGTTTTGAGATTGTGGCTGACCGCGATGAATTGGCTGTCATTGCAGGCATTGTTAAGGATATGAGCTTGTCTCGCGTCGGTTTTGAGGACGAGATTTCGGTCTCTTATTACCACCGTATGCAGGCAACTTTTGCAGGGATTGACTTGCTTCCTCAGACTCAGTTTGTTGAAGGTCTTCGAATGATTAAGGATGAGAAGGAGATTGCGACTATTCGTAAGGCATGTTCTATCTCAGACCAAGCTTTCCACGATGCACTTGACTTTATCAAACCTGGAAAGACTGAGATTGAAATTGCCAATTTCCTTGACTTCCGCATGCGGGAGCTAGGAGCATTTGGCTTATCCTTTGATACAATCCTAGCAAGCGGTATCAACTCTTCCAAACCTCATGCTCATCCGATGCACAAACCGGTTGAAGCGGGAGAAGCCATCACCATGGACTTTGGCTGTCTCTACGATCACTATGTCAGCGATATGACACGTACCATCTATCTAGGCCATGTCAGTGACGAGCAAGCAGAAATCTACAACACAGTTCTGAAAGCCAACCAAGCTCTGATTGACCAAGCCAAGGCAGGTCTAGGTTTCCGTGACTTTGACAAAATTCCTCGTGATATCATTGTGGAAGCAGGCTATGGAGAATACTTTACACATGGTATCGGACACGGTATCGGACTGGACATCCACGAAGAACCCTACTTTAGCCAAACTTCCAAAGAAGTCATTAAATCTGGTATGGTCTTGACTGATGAACCGGGTATTTATATTGAAGGTAAATACGGGGTTCGTATTGAAGATGATATCCTGATTACAGATAACGGTTGTGAGTTATTGACACTTGCTCCAAAAGAATTGATTGTTATCTAAAAAATGAGATAAATCGTTGACTTTTATATTTTAAAGGTTTATACTGATAGACGAAAACGGTAGGTGAGGCTACCATAGGGATACGGATGACTACCGCAAAGTAGTGGAGACACTACTCGTTGGTCAACAGTCCTGGTCGCGAAGGCCAAGACTAAGCTCATTTCATTGCCCTATGGAGTTAAAGCTTGAACGAAAAACAGATAATTAGTTTTTTAATCCTGCCATTTTATGGCAGGATTTTCTACTGTTTTAGAACAGGGAAAGGAGACAGACGATGCAAATTGACGACCACCCAGAACCGCACATACACAGCCAATCGCTGATTTGTGTCGTTCTGCCCTTATAAAGTGATTGGTCTCTGTGTATGAAACAATACAGATAGGAGAAACCAATGAAAACTACAAAAGAAAGATTAGCAACAGCTATTCGCACACCTTTAAACGAAACTCTATCTTTTTATAAGACAAGTCTAACAGGCTTGACTGAGGAGCAGGTGGAGAAAAATCGTGATCTATATGGCGAAAATACCATCACCAAGGGTCAAGAAGACAGTATCCTTAAAAAGATTTACGAATCTATTATCAATCCATTTACAATCATCCTTCTTGTCATCGCTATGATTTCCATGGTGACCAATGTCTGGTTGGCGAAGCCTGGACAAGAAGATCCGACGACCTCTATCATCATCGTTGTCCTAGTCCTCATTTCTGGTGGCATTCGATTTGTCCAAGAACTGCGAAGCGACAAAGCTGCGACCAATCTTTCAAAAATGATTGTGAATACAGCTACGGTTATTCGCGAAGGCCAGAGTTTAGAGATCGCAATTGAAGATTTGGTCGTTGGAGATATAGTCAAATTGAGTGCTGGGGATATGATTCCGGCAGACCTCCTTTTGATTGAATCACGTGATTTCTTTGTTCAACAGTCTGGCTTGACAGGTGAAAGTGATTCGGTTGAAAAATTGGCTTTGTCAAAAATGAGTCAGTCAAATTTTGATAGTCTGCTAGAAGCAGAAGCGCTCGCCTTCATGGGAACCAACGTGATATCAGGAAGTGCCAAGGCTTTGATTCTAGCAGTTGGTGATGACACCATGATGGGGAAAATAGAGCAGACTCTCAATACTTATGACGAGCCTACCTCTTTCGAACGGGATATGAACAGTATCTCCTGGCTTTTAATCCGTTTGATGTTGGTCATGGTTCCCATCGTATTTCTTTCCAATGGTTTGACGGATGGAGATTGGTTAGAAGCTGGCGTATTTGCTTTGAGCGTGGGTGTCGGGCTTACACCTGAGATGCTTCCCATGATCATCACGGCCAGTCTAGCAAAAGGCTCCATTATCATGGCCAAGGAAAAAGTCGTTATCAAAAAACTCAATGCCATACAAGATCTAGGTGCTATTGATATCCTGTGTACGGATAAAACCGGAACACTTACCCAAGACGAAATTGTCCTTGAATATCCTTTGGATATACATGGGGATTTGGATTTGTCTGTGTTGAGACGAGCCTACCTCAATTCCTATTTTCAAACCGGTTTGAAAAACTTGATGGACCGTGCCATTATCAGTAGAACTGAAAAAGAAGCTAAAGAACACGCTATTCTACAAAATTTGGATACTAGCTTCCAAAAAATAGATGAATTGCCCTTTGATTTTGAACGTAGACGGATGAGTGTCATCGTCAAGGATGAGAATGAAGCTGTTAGTTTGGTAACCAAGGGTGCCTTAGAGGAGATGCTTGCGATTTCAACCCATGTGGAATATCAAGGTCAGATTAGCCCTCTGACGGATGATATCCGAGTGGAAATCTTAAAAGAAGTGGACCAACTCAATCAACAGGGCTTACGAGTCTTGGGAGTCGCTTATAAAACAGGCTTAAAGGAAGGTTTTGCTTACTCTGTTGAAGATGAAAAGGAGATGATTCTAACAGGATATCTTGCCTTCCTAGATCCACCAAAACCATCTGCAGCCCCTGCTATCCAAGCTTTATTAGAGTATGGTGTTCAAACCAAGATCTTGACTGGGGATAATGAGAAGGTAACCCAAGCAGTATGCGAAAAAGTTGGTTTAGACGTTGATCAAATCTTGTTGGGTTCTGATATTGATGCCATGACGGACGAAGAGTTGTCCCAAGCAGTTGAGAAGGTGACGGTCTTTGCCAAACTCTCTCCGGATCAAAAAGCACGAATCATTTTACAAATTAAGTCTAATGGACACTGTGTCGGCTATATGGGAGATGGGATCAATGATGCCCCTTCTATGAAAGTGGCCGATGTGGGGATTTCTGTTGATACAGCAGTAGATATTGCCAAAGAAACGGCTGATGTCATTTTGCTAGATAAGGATTTGATGGTGCTTGAAAAAGGGCTGGTTGAAGGACGCAAAGTCTATGCCAACATGACCAAATATATCAAGATGACGGTCAGCTCTAATTTCGGGAATATTCTGTCACTCTTAGTGTCTGGTATCTTTTTACCTTTCCTCCCTATGGCTCCGATTCACTTGATTGTGTTGAACCTCGTCTACGACCTTTCTTGCATCGCCTTGCCATTTGATAATGTAGATGAAGACTTTTTGAAGCATCCCCATAAGTGGGAAGCTAAGTCTATTACTCGTTTTATGATTTGGATGGGTCCGATTTCTTCTGCCTTTGATATTTTGACCTTTATCTTACTCTATTTTGTCATTGTCCCAATGGCGACAGGCCAAGCCTATGCTCACGGAGCAGAGTCTGCAACGGGCTTTATCATCTTGTTCCAGACAGGTTGGTTCATTGAATCCATGTGGTCCCAAACTATGGTTATCCATATGCTCCGTTCAGCAAAACTTCCTTTCTTACAAAGTCGTCCATCATGGTTTGTTCTTGGAACAACCTTGCTAGCAGCTAGTTTTGTGACCTTCCTTCCCTACTCTTCAATTGCTAGCCTGCTTCATTTAACCCCTTTGGAACCCATTTATTTCCTCTTTTTGCTTTTGATTATCGTTCTCTATATGATAAGTGTTACAGTTGTAAAACGATTGTATATCAAAAAATTTAAAAGTTGGTTATAAATTGATTTTGTCAAGAAAAAAGTACGAAAATCGCGAAAAAAGTTAATTTTTTTTAAAAATAGGTCGCAAGTCGGATGTTTTTTATGGTATAATAGACTAAACTGATAGTAACATGTAGCGAAAGGGGTAGGCACATGATTAAGATTTATACCGTCTCCAGTTGCACAAGCTGTAAGAAAGCGAAGACTTGGCTCAACGCACACCAGTTAAGTTATAAAGAACAAAACCTTGGTAAAGAAGGGATTACGAGAGAAGAACTACTTGATATTCTGACAAAGACAGATAATGGAATTGCCAGCATTGTATCATCAAAAAACCGCTATGCGAAAGCTTTAGGGGTTGACATCGAAGATTTGAGTGTGAATGAAGTACTCAACTTAATCATGGAAACACCACGGATCTTAAAGAGTCCGATTCTCGTTGATGAGAAGCGCCTGCAAGTCGGCTATAAAGAAGATGATATCCGTGCCTTCTTGCCACGCTCTGTCCGTAATGTAGAAAATGCAGAAGCACGTCTACGTGCAGCTCTGTAAAACATCAAGGCTGGGAGTGATTCCTGGCCTTGTTTTCTCTTTTATTTCAAAATCATGTGAGGAATTATGAAAAAGTTACTAATTGCTAGTTTTGCTCTCCTCTTTTTGCTTGCAGGATGTGGGCAAAAAAAGGAAACCCCTGCTGCTTCCACAACAGCATCTGAACCTCTCCAATCAAACCTTCCCGTTTTGGACAATGCCGAAAAGAATACGGTTGTCACCAAGACCCTGTTGATGCCGAAGTCAGAAAATGGAACGCAGCAGATTCAGACTATTACCTATAAAGGCAATCAATTTTTGACCTTAACCATCCAGCAAAAACGACCTGTCGGGGATGAACTCAAGAACTTTATCTCTGAAAATGGCCTAGAGGAGACACAAAAAGCGCTTCAAGAAGCTGAAGAGAAGGATGAGACCATCCAAGAGGCACGCAAACTAGCAGGATTTACACTGGAAACCAAGCTACTCAGCGAGACCGAAATCCAGACAACAACGACTTATGATTTTCAAGTATTGGATGTCAAAAAGGCATCTCAGATCGAATATTTAAAAAATATCGGTCTTGAAAATCTCTTAAAAAACGAACCTAGCCAATATATTGCAGACAGAGTGGCAAATGGGGCGACAGAACAATAGAAAATCCAAATTAATAGACTGACTTATTTGTAGAACGTCAGGGAATGTGCTATAATAGTACTATTCTAAGGAAAGAGGGTGTTAGAATGGGATTTACTGAAGAAACTGTACGGTTTAAATTGGATGATTCCAATAAGAAAGAAATTAGCGAAACGTTGACAGATGTTTATGCTTCTTTGAATGACAAGGGCTACAATCCGATTAACCAGATCGTCGGTTATGTATTGAGTGGTGACCCTGCCTACGTTCCTCGTTACAACAATGCACGAAATCAAATCCGTAAGTATGAGCGTGATGAAATTGTTGAAGAACTGGTACGCTACTACCTTAAAGGACAAGGAGTCGATCTATAATCTATGAGAATTATGGGATTGGACGTCGGTTCAAAAACAGTAGGGGTGGCTATTAGCGATCCCCTAGGCTTCACCGCTCAGGGACTTGAAATCATCCAAATCAATGAGGATCAAGGCCAGTTTGGTTTTGACCGTATCAAGGAATTGGTTGACAGCTATAAGGTGGAACGCTTTGTAGTAGGTTTGCCAAAGAACATGAACAATACCAGCGGTCCGCGAGTGGAAGCCAGTCAAGCCTATGGTGCCAAGCTAGAAGAACTCTTTGGTTTGCCAGTAGACTATCAGGATGAGCGTTTGACAACGGTCGCTGCGGAACGTATGTTGATTGAACAAGCAGATATCAGCCGTAACAAACGCAAGAAAGTTATTGATAAGTTGGCTGCTCAGCTGATTTTGCAAAATTATTTAGATAGAAAATTTTAAGACAGAGGAGAAACTATGTCACACGATCACAACCATGACCACGAAGAACGTGAATTGATTACACTAGTAGACGAGCAAGGAAATGAAACCTTGTTTGAAATTCTTTTGACCATCGATGGGAAAGAAGAATTTGGTAAAAACTATGTTCTGCTAGTGCCAGTTAACGCAGAAGAAGATGAAAATGGTGAAGTTGAAATCCAAGCTTACTCATTCATCGAAAATGAAGACGGAACAGAAGGCGAATTGCAACCAATCCCAGAAGACTCAGAAGACGAATGGAACATGATTGAAGAAGTCTTCAACAGCTTTATGGAGGAGTGATACAGTCTGGGAGACTGTATCACCCCAACTCCTAGAAATTGGAAGAGTTGGAACATCCAGTGGATGTTTTTAGCCCTGCGCCAGAAATTAGAAACGCAGGAATGTCCGGTGGACGTCTTTAGCCCATGTTGAAATTCATAGTAGCTAGTGATTAGCTAACCAGGTAAGAGGTCGGGATTTTAGTCCCGACCTCGTTTTTTATTTATAATCATACTTTGATACTGTAGTTGATTGGACTTTTGTTAAGGAGACATGTATGTTTGAAGTAGAAGAATGGCTTCATAGTCGGATTGGTTTAAACTTTAGATCTGGTCTTGGACGAATGCAGCGAGCTGTGAATTTGCTGGGGAATCCAGAGAGGACTTATCCTATTATCCACGTAACAGGGACTAACGGTAAGGGGTCAACTATTGCCTTTATGAGAGAGTTGTTTGTAGCTCATGGTAAAAAAGTTGGTACTTTTACCTCTCCTCATATCATCAGTATCCATGATCGAATCTGTATTAATGGGCAACCAATCGCTGGTGAAGACTTTGTTCGTATAGCTAACCAAGTCAAGGAGATGGAAAAAACTCTCTTAGAAACACATGATCAATTGTCTTTCTTTGAGTTGTTGACCCTGATTGCTTTGCTTTACTTTAAAGAGCAGGGAGTGGATCTAGTCCTGCTAGAGGTGGGAATTGGTGGTTTGCTTGACACGACTAATGTCGTAACAGGCGAGATTGCAGTTATTACTTCGATTGATCTAGATCATCAGGAGACCTTGGGCGATAGTCTGGAGGAAATAGCCGAGCAGAAAGCCGGTATTTTCAAGGCTGGAAAGAAGGCGGTCATTGCTAAGCTCGCTCCAGAAGCTGAGCTTGTCTGTCAAAAAAGAGCAAGAGAGTTAGATGTTGAACTTTATCAAGCTGGGCGAGACTTCACTTTGAAAGCTGGGAATTTTTCAAGTAAACTAGCAAGCTTTTCCCAGCTTGAAATCGGGTTGGAAGGTGCTTATCAGCAAGAAAATGCTTCCTTGGCTTTACAAACTTTTCTTCTGTTTATGACGTCAAGAGAGGAAAAAGTCGAAGAAGAGCTTGTCAGACAGGCTTTGAAGGAGACACACTGGGCGGGTCGATTAGAACGGATTCGCCCGCAGATTTACCTAGATGGGGCTCACAATCTGCCAGCCTTGACTCGTCTAGTAGAGTTTATCCAGGGGAAAATCCAGCAAGGTTACCAGGTTTGCATCCTTTTTGGAGCACTTAAACGCAAGGATTATCAGGGGATGCTAGGCTATCTATCTAAGCAGTTGCCTCAGGTGGAACTTAAGGTAACAGGCTTTGACTACCAAGGCTCTCTGGATGAAAAGGATGTGGTAGGTTATGATTTGATTCCTTCCTATGGCGACTTTATCAGAGAATTTGAAGATAAGGCCAATGGCCAGGACTTGCTTTTCGTGACGGGATCCCTCTACTTTATCTCGGAAGTCCGAGCAAGTTTGGTAGAAAGCGACGAGATTAGTTGACCTTATAGGTTTATGTTGCTATACTGTAGGTAGGAGGTGTATCTGGAAACGATTCCAGCAAAACATTGGCACAAAAGAAAGGAAATCGCTATGAAAACGAAAACATTCACACTTTCTATTGCTTCCCTAGCAATTCTTAGTCTTTTAGCAGCTTGTGGACCTAAGGCACAAGCCCCTACCCAGCAATCTGCTCAGCAATCATCTACTCAACAAGAATCATCTTCTAGCGCTACGACAAGTGCTAGTCAACCGCAGGCATCCTCAAGTCAGGACACTACTGTAGCTCAACCTACGAATATCGATGGTACCTATACTGGAAAGGATGAGAATGACCAAATCACTCTTGTTGTAACAGGTAAAACTGGTACAT
The DNA here is from genome assembly GCF_002096275.1 of Streptococcus oralis subsp. tigurinus. Lineage (GTDB taxonomy): Bacteria > Bacillota > Bacilli > Lactobacillales > Streptococcaceae > Streptococcus > Streptococcus oralis_CN. The sequence continues at coordinate 188,026 of NZ_NCUG01000017.1, forward strand.
GGACTGAAGTCGAACCAGATGGAGATAAGGAAATCAAGCAAGTTAGCTTTGAGCCAGAAAATCAACGTGTCATTATCGGTGATGATATCAAAATTTACACGGTTAATGGTAATCAATTGATTATCGATGATATGGACCGAGAGCCATCTGACCGAGTGGTATTAACTAAGCAATAATCATTCAGTAAAAGTTCCAATGAGATAAAATCCATCTTTTTGGAGCTTTTTTGTTAAAAAACGTGACCAGTGCTTCTTTACCGTTTTTTTACTTAAAGCGCTTACAAATATTTGTAAAACTTCTTATAAGGTCGTATACTTATAGTAAATAATCAAATAGCGCAAAGGCGCAGGAGGAAAAACATATGGCTACATTTTACGTTCCATCAGTTAACCTTATCGGTAAAGGTGTTGTAAATGAAGTAGGTCCGTATATCAAGGAACTGGGGTATAAAAAGGCTCTTTTGGTGACAGACAAGTTCATCGAGGGAAGTGATATTTTACCTAAGGTCCTAAAACCATTAGATGCTGAAGGGATTGAATATGTGATCTTTAGCGATGTGGAGCCAAATCCGACTTGCAAGAACGTCACAGACGGAGTGGCTGCTTTGAAAGAGCATGGTTGTGACTTCATCATCAGTCTTGGAGGAGGCTCTCCTCAGGATGCGGCTAGTTGCATCTCTATCATTGCTACAAATGGTGGCAAACCACAGGATTACGAAGGCCTCCACAAGTCTGCTAAAAAAGGGTTGCCAGTGGTTGCGATCAATACAACTGCAGGAACTTCAGCAGAAATCACCATCAACTATGTCATTACTGATGAAGAACGCAAGGTCAAGATGGTAATGGTTGATAAGAACAGCCTCGCCCTTATCTCTGTAAATGATCCAGAACTCATGCTTTCAAAACCGAAAGGATTGACAGCAGCGACAGGTATGGATGCTCTTACTCACGCTGTCGAGGCTTTAGTAACACCAGGTGCTTATAATGTTACCAAGAAACTCTCTATCGGAGCGATTGAACTCATCAAAGAGTATCTTCCTCGTGCTGTGGCAAATGGTCAAGATATTGAAGCGCGTGAGGCGATGGTCAATGCCATCTTCCTCGGTGGTATGAGTTTTAACAACGCTGGTTTGGGCTACGTTCACTCAATGGCTCACCAACTCGGTGCAGTGTATAATTTACCACATGGCGTCTGCTGTGCCATGCTTCTTCCAGTTGTTGAACGTGAAAATGCTAAACGCGTGCCAGAAGCTTTCCGCAATGTAGCCAAAGCTTTGGGACTCCATATTGAAGGGAAAACAGACCAGGAATGCGCTGACTATGCTATTGCTGAAATTGAGAAACTGTCTGAAACAGTAGGAATTCCGAAGAAACTCACTGAACTTGGTATCCAAGAAAAAGACTTTGACTTTGACTATCTTTCTAAAAATGCTTTGATCGATGCTTGTGCGCCAGGCAATCCATTCATGCCGACTTTAGAAGAGACCATTGCTCTTTATAAAGAACTCTTCTAGAGATTAACTTAAGAGGAAGTGACGTATTCCCGATAATATAAATAATAATGGAAAGAACTATCATTATGGTAGTTCTTTTTTTAAAAATTTGCTATCCTAGACATATGAGAAAAATCAAAATTGATGTGGTTGTAGTACCCTTAAGTGGGCATCTCTTCCCGACACTCAATCTACTCGCACCCTTGTTGAAGGATCCCCTGTATGAGATTCGATTATTTACAGGACCGCAACGAAAAGCGGTCGCAGAGGAGATGGGATTTCAGGTGCTTCCCATTCTAGAAAATTCTGTAGATGAGTTTGAGCGAGTAGCCAACAATGAAGGGCAATTAAACCTGTTTTCTGCTTATCGACAGTTGTCAGCTAGTCTTGATTTGATCAATGTGGTGTCTGACCATTTAATAGAAGAGTGGCAGAAAAATCGGCCAGATATTGTGATTGCGGATTTTATAACCCTCTCTGGAGGACTTGTAGCGGAACAGTTGAATATTCCCTGGATTACCACTATGGCGACACAGTTTGCCATTGAAACAACAGATGGACCGCCTTGTTTCTTTGGGGGAATGGGCAGTCCAAAGAATCCTTTCCAATCTACCCAGCAATGGCTAGGAAGAAAAGGGACTCGTTTAGGGAAACGAATCGTAACCTTTTTATTGAGAGAACGATTGAAACGTTACGATTTTAAGCTCTACAATCAGAAAGGTCAGGAAACCATTTATTCGCCCTATTCCATCTTGGGAATTGGGATGAAAGAGTTGGAGCTGAAAAGTGGTTTTCCAGAGCATTACCTTTGGGTGGGACCTTTTGGGTCTTCGATTGAGAGGGCAGAGAATTATCCCCTAGATTTGGCTCCTTATGCAAATCATAAGAAAGTCCTCGTATCTTGTGGGACTCAGCTAGCATGGGCCAAAGACAACCTCCTCTACCAGACCCAACAATTGGCAAAAGCCCATCCAGACTGTCACTTCTTTGTGACTCTGGGGTTTGGCGGACAAGACTTCCAATGTGAGGAGATCATGGACAATGTTTCTGTGGTATCTTATCTTCCCTATAAGGAATACATTCCCCAGATGGACTATGTGATTCATCATGGCGGTGCGGGCATTTTTTACCAATGTATTATCTATGACAAGCCTGCCTTGATTCTCCCCCATGACTATGATCAGTATGACTATGCGGTTCGTGGCTTAGAGACAGGGATTGCTTTGACCGCTAAACGAGAGGATACGGAAGCGATTGGGCGAGCTTTTGATGAATTATTGGCTCGGGAGAACTGGCCAGATTTGAAGAACCTCAGTCGTGCAGCTCAAATCTATCAGCCAACAGAGATTCTGAAGAGCGAAATACATCGGCTCTTAGGGGACAAGGAGAAGTAAAAAATGAAGAAAGTATTGGTAACAGGTGCTACGGGCTTTCTAGGCAAGTATGTTGTTGAAGAGCTCAGTCAGCAGGGCTATCAGGTACGCGCTTTTGGACGCAATCCCAAGGCAGGTCAGTCTTTGGAAAATTCCTTAGTAACATTTTTTCAGGGAGATTTGACCAAGCAAGAGGATTTGGCTCAGGCTTGTCAGGGGATGGACATGGTTGTGCATGCGGGTGCTCTTTCTACCGTTTGGGGTCCTTGGGAGGATTTCTACCAGACAAATGTCTTGGGAACCAAGTATGTTCTGGATGGTTGTCGAGAGGCCGGTATTCAGCGTTTAGTTTATGTATCATCGCCGAGCATCTATGCTGCGCCTCGAGATCAGCTTGCTATCAAAGAAAGCGAAGCTCCGCAGGAAAACAAGCTTAACAACTATATCCGTAGTAAACTGGCTTCGGAGAAGCTGTTTAAGGATTATCCCGATGTTCCGAGCATTATCTTACGACCTCGTGGACTTTTTGGAATTGGGGATACCAGTATCTTGCCCCGAGTTCTCAAACTCAGTCAGAGGATTGGCATTCCCTTGATAGGAGATGGCCGTCAGCTCATGGATATGACCTGTGTGGAAAATGTTGCTCTGGCCATTCGTTTGGCTCTAGAGACCCCTCAAGCTAGTGGCGAAGTTTATAATATTACCAATGGGGAACCAAGAGCCTTTAAGGATTTGATAGAAGAAACCTTAAGAGGGTTGGGCTATCCAATAACATACAGAAAAGTGCCAGCTCCTCTTCTTTCAGTTATTGCCAGTAGTTTAGAGTTTCTATATAGAGTCTTGAAACTCAAAGGTGAACCGGCTCTGACACGCTATACCTATTATCTGCTCCGTTATAGCCAGACGTTGGACATCAGCAAGGCGGAGCGAGACTTGGGGTATCGCCCTCAAATCAGTATTTCGGAAGGGATTGAACAATATGTCCAAGATTATCGAAAGTATTGATTATTTCCCTGCCGGATATTGTACTAGTTATGCGGGTTTGCTATTTAAAGGAGTCAAGAATAAAAAGATGACCTTCCCAGCTGGCGTCTTTCTGATTAAGCACAGAGACAAGGGCTATCTACTATATGATACGGGTTATCACTATAACATTAAAACTAAACTACGCTATGGTTTTTACCGTCTAGGAACTCCTGTTCAGATGACGGAAAAGGATCAGATTTCATACTTATTGAAGGCAAAAGGAATTAGACCAGAAGAGATTACTTATGTCATGTTGTCTCATCTCCATCCAGACCATTTAGGAGGGGCAAGTTTTTTCCCGAACGCTCAATTTATCCTGACTCAAGAGGTTTTTGAAGTTTACCAGAAACCCAAGCTCAAGGATTTGGTCTTTAAAGAGTTTTTACCAGCTGATTTTGAGAAAAGACTGACCGTTATCAAGGCAAATCAGCGCTATTCAAATTTTCCCTATGGTCCAATTTGTGACCTCTTTGGAGATGGCAGTATCCTAGTAGCATCAGTAGATGGACATGCCAAGGGGCAAGCCTGTCTCTTTACTCCTGATCATGAGCTTCTCATTGCAGCAGACCTCTGTTGGGGAATTGACCTTCTGCCTTACACCAAGCAGATGCACCTGCTTCCTTCCCTGGTGCAGGACAACAAGAAAGCCTATATCAAGGGGGCAGAGTTCTTAGAAAATGTTCTAAGAGATGGTATCGAGGTACTGGTCAGCCATGACCCTGTAGAAAGGATTGAGCGGATTTTGTATGAAAAAAATAACCTTTCTTAAAACTTTTATCCAAACTCGTTGGCTTCATAATTTTAAGTCTCGAGAAGCCTTAGAAAACTATCAGAAAAAGCAATTATCTGCTTATATGGATTTTTTGAAGCGAGAGTCACCTTATTTTAAAAATGGGATACCAGCCGACTTTAATCATATGGACAAGGCTTTTATGATGAGTCATTTCAATGAACTCAACACCCAAGGAGTTGATCGAGATGAAGCTCTAGCTCTGGCCATAGAAAGTGAGAAGACACGTGACTTTACGGAACTAAAAGGTGAAGTAGCGATTGGGCTGTCTTCAGGGACGTCTGGACATCGAGGCCTCTTTATCACGACAGAGAAAGAGCGCAGTATGTGGGCTGCGGCTATCTTAGCCAAGATGTTGCCCAAGGGCCAGCTGTTTTGCCACCGCATCGCCTTTTTCCTGAGAGCCGATAATGAACTCTATCAGACCATCAATACAGCGCTCATTCGTCTAGAGTACTTTGATATTTTTAAAAATACGGATGACCATATCGGCCGTCTCAATAGCTACCAACCGACCATAGTGGTGGCGCCTGCCTCTATGCTGCTCGAGTTGAGCAAACGACTAAAGGCTGGAGAGTTAGCCATTCATCCACAAAAAATCGTTTCGGTGGCAGAAATTTTGGAAGATAAGGATAGGGAACGCATCGCAGAAGCCTTTTCTCTATCCATTATTGACCAGGTTTATCAGGCAACTGAAGGTTTTCTAGCATGTACTTGCTCAGCTGGCAATCTGCATCTCAACGAAGACATTATCTTTGTGGAAAAGCAGTATCTAGATGACAGCCGTTTTTATCCAGTGATTACGGATTTTAAGCGAAGTAGTCAGCCTGTTTATCGCTACCAGCTCAATGATATTTTGGTTGAAAATCCGGAGCCTTGTCCCTGTGGCTCCTGCTATACACGGATTGACAAGGTCGAAGGACGTTCTGATGATATCTTCTACTTTGAAGGGCAGAATGGGGGGCAGGTAACGATTTATCCAGACTTTATCAGACGTTGCATCCTCTTTGTGGAGAATGTAGGAGATTACCAAGTTAAGCAACATTCCGAGAAATTAGTGGAAGTTTGTCTAAGCCGACGAGATGAGGACGTAGAGACAGCAATTTTAGCACAGTTCCAACTCTTGGCCCAGCAAAAAGAGTTCATAGTTCCTCAAATCCAATTTTCAGATTATCACTGGAATACTAGCCGTAAACTCAAACGTATCCAACGTTTATGAAAGGAAGAAAGACAATGACAGAAGTAAAAAGACATGTGGAAATCGCAGGATATGGAGTTTACCTGCCAAAAAATACAGTACAATTTAAAGACCAAACGCGTTATCGTGTAGTTGAAAATGAAGAAACGCAACTCGACTTGGCAGAAGGAGCTATCCAGCGCGCACTTGAAAAGGCAAATTTAGAGATTAAGGATATCGATTGCCTTGTATCAGCTAGTGCAGTTGGTGTTCAGCCTATTCCTTGTACGGCTGCCTTGATTCATGAGCGCGTGGCAAAAGGACTTTCAATCCCAGCTATGGATATCAATACGACCTGTACCAGCTTTATTTCTGCTCTATCAACCATGTCCCACTTGATCGAGGCGGGCGAATACAATCGTGTTCTGATCGTGTCTAGTGAGGTTGGAAGTTTAGGGCTCAATTCCAAGCAAAAAGAAAGTTTTGAACTCTTTAGTGATGGAGCAGCAGCCTTTATTTTCCAAAAAAGCCATCAGGAAAAAGGGGTCATTGCTAGTCTCCAACGTACTTGGTCGGAAGGAGCTCACGATACGGAGATTCGTGGAGGTCTGACTTCTTTTCAACCAAAAGAGTACTCTGAGACGACGAAGACCAACTATATGTTTGACATGAAGGGGAAGAAAATCCTCCTCTTGTCTGCTCGTAAAATCCCAGTCATGTTTGAAGAGTTTCAAGAAAAAACACAGCTAGCCTTGGCAGACGTGGACTATATCATTCCTCACCAAGCAAGTCGTGCTCTTCCTTTGGTCATGGAAAAACTAGGTGTGGCCGAGGATCAGTACCTCAATCTCGTCACGGACTATGGAAATATGGTATCAGTTTCTGTACCGTTTGGCTTGGCTTATTCTTTGGACCATGGACTTATCAAGGAGGGAGATATCGTCTACCTTATGGGAACTGCTGCTGGTATGACGGTCAATATGTTAGCTCTCAAACTGTAATACGCATCTGAAAATGGAAGGGTAAGAGTAAAAGGTTGCCATCTCCCCCTGAACTGAGGTATACTAGTAGAAAGATTAGTTTATCAAGCAATTAAGGAGAATGTTAGAAAAGAAAGGGGATGTATGACAGCTAGAAAAATGCAGCTACTCATGTCCAAATATGGTTTTAGTATTACCATCATGTTAGCAGAGTTGTTTATCATCTTTGGTTTATTTCTCTATCTAGGTCAGATGGCTCCGATTCTCTGGATTATTCTAGTTATTTTGATGAGTATGGCGACCATTGTATCGATTGTCAATCGGTCCATGAATCCTGAGAGTAAAGTAACATGGCTGTTAGTAGCCTTTGTGCCAGTATTTGGCCCCTTACTCTATATCATGTTTGGAGAACGCCGTTTATCTAAAAAAGAAATGAAGCAGCTAAAGCAGCTCCAATCAATGGTTGACCGAGAGGACAATAGCAGAGCTCTCCGTTTGGAGTTAAAAGAACAAGACAAGTCGGCTTACGGTGTCATCAAATCTCTCCTCAGCATGGACACGAATGCCGATGTCTATGATCGAACGGATACACATTTTTTTGCATCTGGTGAAAGCATGTGGCATCAGATGCTAGAGGATCTCAAGAAAGCAGAGAAGTTTATCTTTCTCGAATACTATATCATCGAAGAAGGTTTGATGTGGAATAGTATTTTGGAGATTTTAGAAGAAAAGGCAGCTCAAGGGGTAGAGGTGAAGCTTCTCTATGATGATATTGGTTGTATGGCCACCTTGCCTGGAGATTACACCATCCACCTTCGTGGTCGAGGAATTGAGGCCCATAAATTTAATAAGGTGATTCCGCGCTTAACCGTCGCCTATAACAACCGTGACCACCGTAAAATCATGGTTATTGATGGCCAAATTGCCTATACAGGTGGTGTCAATCTGGCCGATGAGTATATCAACCATATCGAACGCTTTGGTTACTGGAAGGATAGCGGTATTCGCCTGGATGGATCGGCGGTTAAGGCTTTTACTAGACTCTTTTTGTCAACCTGGTATATCAACCGTGGGGAAATTAGCGACTTTGACCAATACCATCTCGAAAATCAACCCAAAGATGGGATGGGGCTCTGTATTCCCTATAGTAGTGGACCAAAACCCATCTACCGAGCCCAGGTTGGAAAAACGGTCTATCAAAACCTTATCAATCAATCCACAGACTATGTTTATATCACGACTCCCTATCTGATCGCTGACTATGATCTAACTGAAAGTATCAAAAATGCGGCTCTGAGAGGGGTAGATGTGCGAATTGTGACGCCTTGTATCCCAGATAAGAAGGTTATTCAGTTAGTTACTCGAGGAGCCTATCCAGACTTGCTATCTGCGGGGGTTCGAATTTATGAGTATAGCCCGGGATTCCTTCATAGCAAGCAAATGCTTGTCGATGGAGAGGCAGCTACTGTGGGAACCATCAATTTTGACTATCGGAGTTTGCTTCACCACTATGAAAATGCCGTCTTGCTTTATAGGACGCAGTCCATCATCGATATTGAAAGGGATTTCGAAGAGATTTTTAAAGTTTCTCAAGAAATTTATCCCCACACCATCAAAACAAGCTGGTATCAAAGCCTGATCAAGGAAATTGTCCAGTTGTTTGCACCTATGCTCTAACTATCCATCAAGATCTAGCCCAAGGCTGGATCTTTTTTGTCTTCTTACGAATAGATAGGTAAAGGAGAAAACCATGCTTAATCTAGAAGATGACGATTTCATTAGAGAGTATAGAGACAGTCGATTCCACCGTTTTCGTGAAATCGAACGCTTTGCGCTATTGGATAAGAAATTCAGCAAATATCAATCCCAAGCTGACATTCCTGTAAGATTTTGATATACTAAAACAGATAAACTTAGAGGAGAAATTGAATGAATGTATATGGGAAAATAGATGAGAAACAAGAAGAATCTCATTACCAAGACTGGTCCGTTCCAGAAAAGCGAGAAGGAGCTCCGATTCCCTTTTTTAGTATCTTGCTTTGGAGTTTAGTGGCTACAGCTATTTCTGTGGTTATCCCCCTTATTTTTGGTTTAGTGAGTCCGCGACAAACTCAGGATCTTTATACCGGTTGGGCTTTGCATCAAAATGGTCAAATGTATACAGATTATTTTGGGACGGAGGGATTGCTCTATTACCTGCTTACCTATCTTTCACAAGGCAGTATTCTGATTGCTTTGGTTGAGTGGTTGGCCTTGTTTGGAGCAGGCGTTTTTCTTTTTAAATCTGCGGATAGTCTTACAGACCGTGTAGAAGAAGCCAAGCAGCTTGTGTTTGTGTTTAATTTGTTGGTAGCAGGTCTCGCTTTTGGTGGTGGCTATGCTCTCTTGCTAGCCTTGCCTTTCCTATTTTATTCACTTAGCATTGTTACGAACTACCTAGCTTATCCAAACGGTGACAAAGGATTTTTACGTGTTGGTATGAGCCTTGCTCTCGCTTTCTTCCTTGCGCCAATCCCAACAGCCTTATTTGCAGCTACACTAGCCTTGGGAATTATCGGCTTTAACTTAGGCAAAGGTCACTTTGTTCATGGTTTATATCAATTTTTTGCGTCAGCCTTAGGGTTCTCACTCTTATTCTATCCTTTGGGCTACTATACAGTATTAACAGGTAGTTTTGGGGATGCCATTAGCCAGACCTTGTATCTGGTAAATACTCTTAGCCTCTTTTCAAATGCACATTTGCTTGAAAATGCAGCCTTCTACGGCTTACTTGCCATTGGGCTAGGTTCCCTTACTTTGCTCTTTTCTGGTTTGTTCCAGTCAAAACCAGCTAAGCAGTATTCCCTATCAATTGCTGCTAGTTTGGGATTGTTGGTTTCTTTGGGGCTCTTGATTTTTTCCAAAGAACCCATCAACGGTACTCATCTTGTGGTACTAATTCCTTTCTTGGTCTTGCTCCTTCTGACAGGAATCAAGGAAGATGTTTCGGATGGAGGCAGTCGTCGTAGAAGAGGACGTGAGAAACAAACTTCTTTCCTTAAAGGAAATTTCTATCTACCACTGATTGCCCTTGCCTATCTTATTGTTCTTCCTATCGTGAGTCGCTACCTTTCGCATCCAGCGACTTATCAGGAGAGAGAACGTCTTGCTAGCATGGTAAAACAGCAAACGAGTTCTGAGGATCGTGTCTATGCTTGGGATGATCGTCCTGATTTCTACCGTGCAAGTGAACGCTTGGCGCCGACTTCTCTATCAACTCCAACACTCTATACTGCAAGCGACGAAAATAAAACCAAACTGATGAATGATCTGAAAGAGAATCAACCGAAGATGATTGTGGTCAATCAAAAAGTTGCCTTGTGGTCAGATGTAGAGAGCTGGCTCAGTGAAAACTATGAGCTTGTTCAGACAGATACTAGCGAGTTTAAGCTTTATAAATTCAAATAACAAAAATCAATATCTTGTGGAATTTTAAAAAATTTAGGATTTTTAACACAAGATATTGATTTTTATTTTTAGAGTGGTATAATACTGAATATAAACTATTTAACAATATTTTAGAAAAGAGCATGGATATGATTGTATTAGAAGAAAAGCTTGCAACCGTTCCCACCTTGTTCGTTGAAAAACGAGATGGTAGACGTGTAGTATTTGATGTAGACAAGATTGACAAGGCTCTCCACAAGGCGGCGGAAAAGGTTATGGACGTTACGCCTCTAGTAGAAAAACGCCTAAATGGTCTAGTTGAAAGAATCGTTACCGAAATTCACAGTCGTTTCCCTAAAGGTGTGAAGATTTATGAGATTCAGAATATCGTAGAACATGAACTTCTTGAAGCCAAAGAGTATGCCTTGGCTGAGGAGTATATCACCTATCGGACACAGAGGGATTTTGAGCGCTCAAAAGCGACAGATATCAACTTTAGCATTCATAAGCTTCTTAATAAAGATCAGGCAGTTGTCAATGAAAATGCCAATAAAGACAGCGATGTTTTTAATACCCAGCGTGATTTGACAGCAGGGATTGTGGGAAAATCAATCGGACTGCAAATGCTTCCTAAGCACGTAGCCAATGCTCACCAAAAAGGGGATATCCACTATCATGATTTGGATTATAGCCCCTACACACCGATGACCAACTGCTGTTTGATTGATTTTAAAGGCATGTTGGAAAATGGTTTTAAGATTGGTAATGCGGAAGTAGAAAGTCCCAAGTCTATCCAGACTGCGACAGCTCAAATTTCACAAATCATCGCCAACGTTGCTTCTAGCCAGTACGGGGGCTGTTCAGCTGACCGTATCGATGAAGTCTTGGCTCCTTATGCAGAGAAGAATTATCAAAAGCACCTCAAGGATGCGGAAGAGTGGGTCCTACCTGACAAACGGGAAGATTACGCTTGGAAGAAAACGCAAAAGGACATCTACGATGCCATGCAATCTCTCGAGTATGAAATCAACACTCTCTTCACTTCAAATGGCCAAACACCTTTTACTTCGCTAGGTTTTGGTCTGGGAACAAATCGTTTTGAGCGTGAAATTCAAAAAGCTATCTTGAGCATTCGTATCAAGGGTCTTGGTTCAGAACATCGAACAGCCATCTTCCCTAAACTCATCTTTACGCTGAAAAGAGGCCTCAACTTAGAGGAAGGTTCACCTAACTACGACATCAAACAGTTGGCTCTTGAGTGTGCAACCAAGCGGATGTATCCAGATGTCTTGTCCTATGATAAGATTATCGAGCTGACAGGCTCCTTCAAGGTTCCTATGGGCTGCCGTTCTTTCCTCCAAGGATGGAAGGATGAGAATGGCGTAGAAGTCAATTCTGGTCGGATGAATCTAGGTGTTGTGACGGTCAACCTTCCTCGCATTGCCCTCGAGTCTGAGGGCGACATGAATAAGTTCTGGGAAATCTTCAACGAGCGGATGAACATCGCAGAAGATGCTCTAGTTTACCGTGTTGAACGGACCAAGGAAGCAACACCAGCAAACGCCCCTATTCTCTATCAGTACGGGGCCTTCGGACGCCGTCTTGGAAAAGACGAGAGCGTTGATCAGCTCTTTAAGAATCGTCGTGCGACAGTTTCATTGGGCTACATCGGTTTGTACGAGGTAGCGACAGTCTTCTTTGGAAATAGCTGGGAACACAATCCAGAAGCCAAGGAATTCACACTGGATATCATTCGCGATATGAAACGTCGGGTGGAAGAGTGGTCTGACCAATATGGCTACCATTTCTCTATCTACTCGACACCGTCTGAAAGTCTAACAGATCGCTTCTGTCGCTTGGATACAGAAAAGTTCGGTTCTATTCCTGATATTACAGACAAGGAATACTACACCAACTCGTTCCACTATGATGTGCGTAAAAATCCAACGCCGTTTGAAAAATTGGACTTTGAGAAGGCTTATCCAGAAGCAGGTGCAACAGGTGGTTTCATCCACTACTGTGAGTATCCAGTTCTCCAACAAAATCCAAAAGCCTTGGAAGCTGTCTGGGACTACGCCTATGATCGTGTAGGGTATCTAGGGACCAATACTCCGATTGATCATTGTTATAAGTGTGACTTTGAAGGGGATTTTGAACCGACAGAGAGGGGCTTTGCTTGTCCAAACTGTGGGAATAGCGACCCTAAAACAGTAGATGTAGTCAAACGAACTTGTGGCTATCTAGGTAACCCTCAGGCTCGTCCGATGGTCAATGGGCGCCATAAGGAAATCGCTGCGCGTGTGAAACATATGAATGGTTCAACCATTAAGACACCTGGACATAAAGTAACAAACTAGAAAGAGACGGAATGGGGAAATACCAATTGGATGATAAGGGACGCGCTCAAGTGACTCGTTATCATGAAAAACATTCTAAAGGTGGGACGGGCAAAAAAGAACGCTTGCTCAATCTTAGAGAACAGTTTTTAAACAAGAACAAGAAAAAAGAAAAGTGAGAGTCCGCTCTCGCTTTTCTCTTAATTGGAGGTGAAAATGATACTACGCAGGCCAACATTGGCAGATAAAGAAACAGTTTTAGAGATGATGGCAGAGTTTGAACAGACTCAATCAGCCCACGATGGTGGGTTTTGGAACGCCAACAATTTTGTTTATGAAGAGTGGCTAGAAGATAATCTTCAAGCGGAAGCGGGACTCAATATTCCTGAAAACTGGGTTCCTGCTATCCAGCTGGTTAGTTTTGACGTAGCAGGCCAGGCTCTTGGCTTTCTCAACCTTCGTCTCCGATTAAATGACTACTTACTAGAAAATGGGGGCCATATTGGCTACTCCATTCGTCCATCTGAAAGAGGCAAAGGTTATGCCAAAGAATCCCTCAGACAAGGCCTGCAAGTTGCCAAGGAAAAGAACATCAAAAAAGCGCTTGTGACCTGTAGTGTGGAAAACCCAGCTAGTAGGGCGGTGATTGTGGCAAATGGTGGGGTGTTTGAAGATGTTCGCAATGGCGTAGAACGTTACTGGATAGATTTGGAGTAGAAGGATGACATGGAATACACCAAAACCAGGTGAATGGAAAAGCGAGGAGCTTAGTAAAGGGCGAATCATTGATTACAAGGCCTTTAACTTTGTCGATGGAGAAGGTGTGCGCAACTCTCTCTATGTATCAGGTTGCATGTTTCACTGCGAGGGGTGCTATAATGTTGCGACTTGGTCTTTCAACGCAGGCATTCCCTATACAGCAGAATTAGAAGAACAGATTATGGAAGATCTTGCCCAGCCCTATGTTCAAGGATTGACCTTACTGGGAGGAGAACCTTTTCTTAATACAGGTATCCTCTTACCTCTCGTTAAACGTATTCGAAAGGAATTGCCAGATAAAGACATCTGGTCCTGGACGGGCTACACGTGGGAAGAAATGATGCTGGAGACTCCAGATAAACTGGAACTCTTATCGCTGATTGACATCCTTGTCGATGGACGGTATGATAAAAGCAAGCGCAATCTCATGCTCCAGTTTCGAGGTTCCTCTAATCAACGGATTATCGATGTGCAAAAATCTCTCAAAAGTGGGCAAGTGGTGATTTGGGACAAGCTTAATGACGGAAAAGAAAGCTATGAACAGGTGAAGAGAGAATGAAGAAAAAAGACCTGATAGAACAACTGGTTTCAGAGATTGAAACGGGAAGGGTTAGGACGCTGGGGATTTACGGTCATGGAGCTTCAGGCAAGTCAACCTTCGCTCAGGAATTATATCAGGCCCTAGATTCTACTACAGTAAATTTACTAGAAACAGATCCCTATATCACTTCGGAACGTCACCTGGTAATACCGAAGCAAGCACCTGATCAAAAGATAACAGCTTGTCTGCCAGTGGCGCATGAACTGGCAAGTTTGCAGAGAGATATTCTCGCCTTGCAGGCAGGTATGGATGTCTTAACAATCGATGAACCGTGGAAGGCTAGCGAGATCTTATCTGGAGCCAAACCGATTCTGATTGTTGAAGGGATGTCTGTGGGTTTTCTACCCAAGGAACTCTTTGACAAAACCATCTGCTTCTACGCGGACGAAGAAACAGAAATAAAAAGGCGTCTAGCTCGAGATACGATGATGAGAAATCGAGATGCTTCCTTTGTGTTAGCTAGCCATCAGATGAGACGGGAGCAGTATCTGCGTTACTATAGAGAAACCGAGTCTAAAGCAGATATCTTAGTGGATCAATCGCAAGACAAATTCAAAGTCAAAATGACTCGTATTACATAGAAGAAAAGATTAGTTTTAATAGTCGTAAATTAGTAATTGTATGAAGATGAAATAGGAAAACAGTTTCATCCCAAAAAAACGAAAAAAAGCTCACAAATCCCTTGCAATCGCAGGGGCTTTGTGTTATTCTATTATGGTGCTGTAAATTACAGCCTTAGCTTTGATGCAAGAGGTTGCGACACGCTCGGTTGCATTGCCACGCAACGCGCGTCGGTTTTCTTGTGGAGCTAGCCTATTATCTTAAATAGACGAAAAGGAGAAAAAGATGGCAAACAAAAAAATCCGTATCCGTTTGAAAGCTTACGAACACCGTACGCTTGACACAGCGGCTGCAAAAATCGTAGAATCAGCTACTCGTACAGGTGCACAAGTTGCAGGTCCAATCCCACTTCCAACTGAACGTAGCCTCTACACAATCATTCGTGCGACTCACAAATACAAAGACTCTCGCGAACAATTTGAAATGCGTACACACAAACGTTTGATCGATATCATCAACCCAACTCAAAAAACAGTTGATGCTTTGATGAAATTGGATCTTCCAAGTGGTGTAAACGTAGAAATCAAACTTTAATCTAAAATATAAAAGAGCAGAAGCTAGTGTATCAATTTAATTGAACACGGGCTAAACTCGGTGTGAAAAAGACAAACTTCCTAGTGTCTGTTAGGCACTGCGTCAGTTTCCTATTTTCGCTTTGAGTTTGACGCCCTTTGCATCTTAGACTTGAGCATGAAAAACGCTCGTTAAAAACTTTTTGAATAAAAAATATAGAAAAGGAACTATTTTCTCATGACAAAAGGAATCTTAGGGAAAAAAGTGGGAATGACTCAAATCTTCACTGAAGCTGGCGAATTGATCCCTGTAACAGTTATTGAAGCAACTCCAAACGTTGTTCTTCAAGTTAAAACTGTAGAAACAGACGGATACAACGCTATCCAAGTTGGTTTCGATGACAAACGCGAAGTATTGAGCAACAAACCTGCTAAAGGACATGTAGCGAAAGCTAACACGGCTCCTAAGCGCTTCATTCGTGAATTCAAAAACGTTGAAGGCTTGGAAGTTGGTGCTGAAATCACAGTTGAAACATTCGCGGCTGGAGACGTTGTTGACGTAACTGGTACTTCTAAAGGTAAAGGTTTCCAAGGTGTTATCAAACGCCATGGACAATCACGTGGACCAATGGCTCACGGTTCTCGTTACCACCGTCGTCCTGGTTCTATGGGACCTGTTGCACCTAACCGCGTGTTCAAAGGTAAAAACCTTGCAGGACGTATGGGTGGCGATCGCGTAACAATTCAAAACCTTGAAGTTGTACAAGTTGTTCCAGAAAAGAACGTTATCCTTATCAAAGGTAACGTACCAGGTGCTAAGAAATCTCTTATCACTATCAAGTCAGCAGTTAAAGCTGGTAAATAATAAGGAAAGGGGAATACAGTCAAAATGGCAAATGTAACATTATTCGACCAAACTGGTAAACAAGCTGGCGAAGTTGTTCTTAACGATGCAATCTTTGGTATTGAACCAAACCAATCTGTTGTGTTTGATGTGATCATCAGCCAACGTGCTAGCCTTCGTCAAGGAACTCACGCGGTTAAAAACCGCTCAGCTGTTTCAGGTGGCGGACGCAAACCATGGCGTCAAAAAGGAACTGGACGTGCTCGTCAAGGTTCTATCCGCTCTCCGCAATGGCGTGGTGGTGGAACTGTCTTCGGACCAACTCCACGTAGCTATGCGTACAAACTTCCTCAAAAAGTTCGTCGCCTTGCGCTTAAATCTGTTTACTCAGAAAAAGTTGCTGAAAACAAATTTGTAGCCGTTGATTCTCTTGAATTTACAGCTCCAAAAACTGCTGAATTTGCAAAAGTTCTTGCAGCTTTGAGCATCGATTCTAAAGTCCTTGTTATTCTTGAAGAAGGAAACGAATTCGCAGCTCTTTCAGCTCGTAACCTTCCAAACGTGAAAGTTGCGACTGCTACAACTGCAAGTGTTCTTGACATCGCAAATAGTGACAAACTTCTTGTTACTCAAGCAGCTATCTCTAAAATCGAGGAGGTTCTTGCATAATGAATTTGTATGATGTTATCAAAAAACCTGTTATTACTGAAAGCTCAATGGCTCAACTTGAAGCAGGAAAGTATGTATTTGAAGTTGACACTCGTGCACACAAACTTTTGATTAAGCAAGCTGTTGAAGCTGCTTTTGAAGGTGTTAAGGTTGCAAATGTCAACACAATCAACGTAAAACCTAAAGCTAAACGTGTTGGACGTTACACTGGTTTTACTAACAAAACTAAAAAAGCTATCATCACACTTACAGCTGATTCAAAAGCAATCGAGTTGTTTGCTGCTGAAGCTGAATAATCTAAGGAGGAAATATCGTGGGAATTCGTGTTTATAAACCAACAACAAACGGTCGCCGTAATATGACTTCTTTGGATTTCGCTGAAATCACAACAAGCGCTCCTGAAAAATCGTTGCTTGTTGCTTTGAAGAACAAGGCTGGTCGTAACAACAACGGTCGTATCACTGTTCGTCACCAAGGTGGTGGGCACAAACGTTTCTACCGTTTGGTTGACTTCAAACGTAACAAAGACAACGTTGAAGCAGTTGTTAAAACTATCGAGTACGATCCAAACCGTTCTGCAAACATCGCTCTTGTACACTACACAGACGGTGTGAAAGCATACATCATCGCTCCAAAAGGTCTTGAAGTTGGTCAACGTATCGTTTCAGGCCCAGAAGCAGATATCAAAGTCGGAAATGCTCTTCCACTTGCTAACATTCCAGTTGGTACTTTGATCCACAACATCGAATTGAAACCAGGTCGTGGTGGAGAATTGGTGCGTGCAGCTGGAGCTTCTGCTCAAGTATTGGGTCAAGAAGGTAAATATGTTCTTGTTCGTCTTCAATCTGGCGAAGTACGTATGATTCTTGGAACTTGTCGTGCAACAGTTGGTGTTGTCGGAAATGAACAACATGGGCTTGTAAACCTTGGTAAAGCAGGACGTAGCCGTTGGAAAGGTATCCGCCCAACAGTTCGTGGTTCTGTAATGAACCCTAACGATCACCCACACGGTGGTGGTGAAGGTAAAGCACCAGTTGGTCGTAAAGCGCCATCTACTCCATGGGGCAAACCTGCTCTTGGTCTTAAAACTCGTAACAAGAAAGCGAAATCCGACAAACTTATCGTTCGTCGTCGCAACGAGAAATAATTTAAAACTAGTCGCATAAGCGCTAGATAATCCGCCAGCTCGGTAGCGCTCCATGTGAGCGCAAGCCGCTGTGGTACAACATTTAAAGGAGAAAACATAAAAATGGGACGCAGTCTTAAAAAAGGACCTTTCGTCGATGAGCATTTGATGAAAAAAGTTGAAGCTCAAGCTAACGACGAAAAGAAAAAAGTTATCAAAACTTGGTCACGTCGTTCAACGATCTTCCCAAGTTTCATTGGTTACACTATTGCAGTTTATGACGGACGTAAACACGTACCTGTTTACATCCAAGAAGACATGGTAGGTCACAAACTTGGTGAATTCGCACCGACTCGTACTTACAAAGGTCACGCTGCAGACGACAAGAAAACACGTAGAAAATAAGGAGAACATAAATGGCAGAAATTACTTCAGCTAAAGCAATGGCTCGTACAGTACGTGTTTCACCTCGTAAATCACGTCTTGTTCTTGACAATATTCGTGGTAAAAGCGTAGCCGACGCTATTGCAATCTTGACATTCACTCCAAACAAAGCTGCTGAAATCATCTTGAAAGTTTTGAACTCAGCTGTAGCTAACGCTGAAAACAACTTTGGTTTGGACAAAGCTAACTTGGTAGTATCTGAGGCATTCGCAAACGAAGGACCAACTATGAAACGTTTCCGTCCACGTGCGAAAGGTTCAGCTTCACCAATCAACAAACGTACAGCTCACATCACTGTAGCTGTTGCAGAAAAATAAGGAGGTAACATCGTGGGTCAAAAAGTACATCCAATTGGTATGCGTGTCGGCATCATCCGTGATTGGGATGCCAAATGGTATGCTGAAAAAGAATACGCGGATTACCTTCATGAAGATCTTGCAATCCGTAAATTCGTTCAAAAAGAACTTGCTGACGCAGCAGTTTCAACTATCGAAATCGAACGCGCAGTGAACAAAGTTAACGTTTCACTTCACACTGCTAAACCAGGTATGGTTATCGGTAAAGGTGGCGCTAACGTTGATGCACTCCGTGCAAAACTTAACAAATTGACTGGAAAACAAGTACACATCAACATCATCGAAATCAAACAACCTGATTTGGATGCTCACCTTGTAGGTGAAGGAATTGCTCGTCAATTGGAGCAACGTGTTGCTTTCCGTCGTGCACAAAAACAAGCAATCCAACGCGCAATGCGTGCTGGAGCTAAAGGAATCAAAACTCAAGTATCAGGTCGTTTGAACGGTGCAGATATTGCCCGTGCTGAAGGATACTCAGAAGGAACTGTTCCACTCCACACACTTCGTGCAGATATCGATTACGCTTGGGAAGAAGCAGATACTACATACGGTAAACTTGGTGTTAAAGTATGGATCTACCGTGGTGAAGTTCTTCCAGCTCGTAAAAACACTAAAGGAGGTAAATAACCAATGTTAGTACCTAAACGTGTTAAACACCGTCGTGAATTCCGTGGAAAAATGCGCGGTGAAGCAAAAGGTGGAAAAGAAGTAGCATTCGGTGAATACGGCCTTCAAGCTACAACTAGCCACTGGATTACTAACCGCCAAATCGAAGCTGCTCGTATCGCTATGACTCGTTACATGAAACGTGGTGGTAAAGTTTGGATTAAAATCTTCCCACACAAATCATACACTGCTAAAGCTATCGGTGTGCGTATGGGATCTGGTAAAGGGGCACCTGAAGGTTGGGTTGCACCAGTTAAACGCGGTAAAGTGATGTTCGAAATCGCTGGTGTATCTGAAGAGATTGCACGTGAAGCGCTTCGTCTTGCTAGCCACAAATTGCCAGTTAAAACTAAATTCGTAAAACGTGAAGCAGAATAAGGAGAAGGCATGAAACTTAATGAAGTAAAAGAATTTGTTAAAGAACTTCGTGGTCTTTCTCAAGAAGAACTCGCGAAGCGCGAAAACGAATTGAAAAAAGAATTGTTTGAACTTCGTTTCCAAGCTGCTACTGGTCAATTGGAACAAACAGCTCGCTTGAAAGAAGTTAAAAAACAAATCGCTCGTATCAAAACAGTTCAATCTGAAGCGAAATAATAGACTAGGGAAGGAGAAATTTCAATGGAACGCAATAATCGTAAAGTTCTTGTTGGACGTGTTGTATCTGACAAAATGGACAAGACAATCACAGTTGTAGTTGAAACAAAACGTAACCACCCAGTCTATGGTAAACGTATTAACTACTCTAAGAAATACAAAGCACATGATGAAAACAATGTTGCCAAAGAAGGCGATATCGTACGTATCATGGAAACTCGTCCGCTTTCAGCTACAAAACGTTTCCGTCTTGTAGAAGTTGTTGAAGAAGCGGTTATCATCTAATCAAGCCTGAAAGGAGAAAACTGAAATGATTCAAACAGAAACTCGTTTGAAAGTCGCAGACAACAGCGGTGCACGCGAAATCTTGACTATCAAAGTTCTTGGTGGTTCTAAACGTAAATTTGCGAACATCGGTGATGTCATTGTGGCATCTGTAAAACAAGCTACTCCTGGTGGTGCGGTTAAAAAAGGTGACGTTGTAAAAGCTGTTATCGTTCGTACTAAATCAGGTGCTCGTCGCGCTGATGGTTCATACATCAAGTTTGACGAAAATGCAGCTGTTATCATCCGTGATGACAAAACTCCTCGCGGAACACGTATCTTTGGCCCGGTTGCACGTGAATTACGTGAAGGTGGCTTCATGAAGATCGTGTCACTTGCTCCAGAAGTACTTTAATTTTTAGAAACAAACTAGTCCCCTAGCTTCAAGCTAGGGTGCCCTTGTGGGCGTAAGAAAAATCAAGGAGAAACCTAATGTTTGTAAAAAAAGGCGACAAAGTTCGCGTAATCGCTGGTAAAGATAAGGGAACAGAAGCTGTTGTCCTTACTGCCCTTCCAAAAGTAAACAAAGTTATCGTTGAAGGTGTTAACATCGTTAAGAAACACCAACGTCCAACTAACGAGCTTCCTCAAGGTGGTATCATCGAGAAAGAAGCAGCTATCCACGTATCAAACGTTCAAGTATTGGACAAAAATGGTGTAGCTGGTCGTGTTGGTTACAAATTTGTAGACGGTAAAAAAGTTCGCTACAACAAAAAATCAGGCGAAGTGCTTGATTAATCACGAAGGAAAGGAGAAGTATAATGGCAAATCGTTTAAAAGAAAAATATCTTAATGAAGTAGTTCCTGCTTTGACAGAACAATTCAACTACTCATCAGTGATGGCTGTGCCTAAAGTAGATAAGATCGTTTTGAACATGGGTGTTGGTGAAGCTGTATCAAACGCTAAAAGCCTTGAAAAAGCTGCTGAAGAATTGGCGCTTATCTCAGGTCAAAAACCACTTATCACTAAAGCTAAAAAATCAATCGCCGGCTTCCGTCTTCGTGAAGGTGTAGCGATCGGTGCAAAAGTTACCCTTCGTGGTGAACGTATGTACGAATTCTTGGATAAATTGGTTTCAGTTTCACTTCCACGTGTGCGTGATTTCCACGGTGTTCCAACAAAATCATTTGACGGACGCGGAAATTACACACTTGGTGTGAAAGAACAATTGATTTTCCCAGAAATCAACTTTGATGACGTTGACAAAACTCGTGGTCTTGACATCGTTATCGTAACAACTGCTAATACTGACGAAGAGTCACGTGCATTGCTTACAGGCCTTGGAATGCCTTTTGCAAAATAATATAGGAGGTAAATCTAATGGCTAAAAAATCAATGATTGCTAAGAACAAACGTCCAGCGAAGTTCTCTACTCAAGCTTATACTCGTTGTGAAAAATGTGGTCGTCCACATTCAGTTTACCGCAAATTTAAACTTTGCCGTGTTTGCTTCCGTGAATTAGCTTACAAAGGACAAATTCCTGGTGTAACAAAAGCATCTTGGTAATATCATGATACAAAGAGCGTAACAACCACAGCAAAAATAGGAAATTTGGTGAAGGAGCGATGCTCCAAAACAAATTTATCTTTTTTGCACAGGTTGTAGCTCGTGTTCAAATAAGAGTTCTCTCATTTGAATGTGTCAATACTATCTGAGCCCAGCTCAATCATTAACTAGCAAGTGCAACTTGCAAACTACTAGTAAGAGGAGAAAAACAAAATGGTTATGACTGACCCAATCGCAGACTTCCTAACTCGTATTCGTAACGCTAACCAAGCGAAACACGAAGTACTTGAAGTACCTGCATCAAACATCAAAAAAGGGATTGCTGAAATCCTTAAACGCGAAGGTTTTGTTAAGAACGTAGAAATCATCGAAGATGACAAACAAGGCATCATCCGTGTATTCCTTAAATACGGACCAAACGGTGAAAAAGTTATCACTAACTTGAAACGTGTTTCTAAACCAGGACTTCGTGTCTACAAGAAACGTGAAGATCTTCCAAAAGTTCTTAACGGACTTGGAATTGCTATCCTTTCAACTTCTGAAGGTTTGCTTACTGATAAAGAAGCTCGCCAAAAGAATGTTGGTGGTGAGGTTATCGCTTACGTTTGGTAAAATCAAGATACAAAGCTCGTAAAGAACAAAGCAAAATTAGGAAGTTGGAGAAGTTTGTTTACAAACAAGCCAACTTATCTATTTTGCACAGTTCTTAGAGCGTGTTCAATTTAGCTATTGAACTCAACAAGTATCTTTAACCCCGTGAAAACTGGCCGTCAAGGCCTGACAATTTAACAGGAGAAAATAAACATGTCACGTATTGGTAATAAAGTTATCGTGTTGCCTGCTGGTGTTGAAGTCACTAACAATGACAACGTAGTAACTGTAAAAGGACCTAAAGGAGAACTTACTCGTAAGTTCTCAAAAGATATTGAAATTCGCGTGGAAGGTACTGAAGTAACTCTTCACCGTCCAAACGATTCAAAAGAAATGAAAACTATCCACGGAACTACTCGTGCCCTTTTGAATAACATGGTAATTGGTGTATCAGAAGGATTCAAGAAAGAACTTGAAATGCGTGGGGTTGGTTACCGTGCACAACTTCAAGGATCAAAACTTGTTTTGGCTGTTGGTAAATCTCATCCAGATGAAGTTGAAGCTCCAGAAGGGATTACTTTTGAACTTCCAAACCCAACAACAATCGTTGTTAGCGGAATTTCAAAAGAAGTAGTTGGTCAAACAGCTGCTTACGTACGTAGCCTTCGTTCACCAGAACCTTACAAAGGTAAAGGTATTCGTTACGTTGGAGAGTACGTTCGTCTTAAAGAAGGTAAAACAGGTAAATAATGTTGAGTGGTTGATTTTCAACCATCAACCTATTTTCCAATTTTGTGCATAGCACGCGATTTAAAACTAAAGAGGTGAAAACTGTGATTTCTAAACCAGATAAAAACAAACTCCGTCAAAAACGCCACCGTCGCGTTCGCGGAAAACTCTCTGGAACTGCTGATCGCCCACGTTTGAACGTATTCCGTTCTAATACAGGCATCTACGCTCAAGTGATTGATGACGTAGCGGGTGTAACGCTCGCAAGTGCTTCAACTCTTGACAAAGAAGTTTCAAAAGGAACTAAAACTGAACAAGCCGTTGCTGTCGGTAAACTCGTTGCAGAACGTGCAAACGCTAAAGGTATTTCAGAAGTGGTGTTCGACCGCGGTGGATATCTATATCACGGACGTGTGAAAGCTTTGGCTGATGCTGCTCGTGAAAACGGATTGAAATTCTAATAGGAGGACACTAGAAAATGGCATTTAAAGACAATGCAGTTGAATTAGAAGAACGCGTAGTTGCTGTCAACCGTGTTACAAAAGTTGTTAAAGGTGGACGTCGTCTTCGTTTCGCAGCTCTTGTTGTTGTCGGTGACCACAACGGTCGTGTAGGATTTGGTACTGGTAAAGCTCAAGAAGTTCCAGAAGCAATCCGCAAAGCAGTAGAAGATGCTAAGAAAAACTTGATTGAAGTTCCAATGGTTGGAACAACAATCCCACACGAAGTTCTTTCAGAATTCGGTGGAGCTAAAGTATTGTTGAAACCTGCTGTAGAAGGTTCTGGAGTTGCCGCTGGTGGTGCGGTTCGTGCCGTTGTGGAATTGGCAGGTGTGGCAGATATTACATCTAAATCACTTGGTTCTAACACTCCAATCAACATTGTTCGCGCAACTGTTGAAGGTTTGAAACAATTGAAACGCGCTGAAGAAGTTGCTGCCCTTCGTGGTATTTCAGTTTCTGATTTGGCATAAGAAAGGGGATAAAATGGCTCAAATTAAAATTACTTTGACTAAGTCTCCAATCGGACGCATTCCATCACAACGTAAAACTGTTGTAGCACTTGGACTTGGCAAATTGAACAGCTCTGTTATTAAAGAAGATAACGCTGCTATCCGTGGTATGATCACAGCAGTATCTCACTTGGTAACAGTTGAAGAAGTAAACTAATGATTTTTAGGGGATGTGGCAATACTCATCCCCTAAAACTAGATATAGTCATCTAAGATGACGATGTATAGGCGAGTTGATAAGGGAGACAACCTTTTCTCTCTTATCGGCGCTAGCATTTTACAAAAGAGGAGAAAATAATAATGAAACTTCATGAATTGAAACCTGCAGAAGGTTCTCGTAAAGTACGTAACCGTGTTGGTCGTGGTACTTCATCAGGTAACGGTAAAACATCTGGTCGCGGTCAAAAAGGTCAAAAAGCTCGTAGCGGTGGCGGAGTTCGCCTTGGTTTTGAAGGTGGACAAACTCCATTGTTCCGTCGTCTTCCAAAACGTGGATTCACTAACATCAACGCTAAAGAATACGCAATTGTAAACCTTGACCAATTGAACGTCTTTGAAGATGGTGCTGAAGTGACTCCAGTTGTGCTTATCGAAGCAGGAATTGTGAAAGCTGAAAAATCAGGCGTTAAAATTCTTGGTAACGGTGAATTGACTAAGAAATTGACTGTGAAAGCAGCTAAATTCTCTAAATCAGCTGAGGAAGCTATCACTGCTAAAGGTGGTTCTGTAGAAGTCATCTAAGAGAGGTGACCCATGTTTTTTAAATTATTAAAAGAAGCGCTCAAGGTTAAACAAGTTCGATCAAAAATTCTCTTTACGATTTTTATCATTCTTGTTTTCCGTATTGGGACAAGTATTACTGTTCCAGGTGTGAATGCGAAAAGTTTGGAAGCTCTCAGCGGATTATCTTTCTTGAACATGCTTAGTCTTGTTTCAGGGAATGCCATGAAGAACTTCTCCGTTTTCGCACTCGGAGTAAGTCCGTATATCACTGCTTCCATCGTTGTTCAATTGCTACAAATGGATATTTTACCGAAGTTTGTAGAATGGGGCAAACAAGGAGAAGTAGGACGGAGAAAACTAAACCAAGCTACTCGATATATTGCACTTGTGCTTGCATTCGTTCAATCTATCGGGATTACAGCAGGGTTTAATACTCTATCTGGAGCGAAATTATTAACGACAGATTTAACTCCGCAAGTCTTTGTTACCATTGGGATCATCCTAACAGCAGGTAGTATGATTGTAACTTGGCTTGGGGAACAAATTACAGATAAAGGATATGGTAACGGTGTTTCTATGATCATCTTTGCAGGTATTGTCGCTTCAATTCCTGAGATGATTAAGGGTATCTATGTTGACTACTTTGTCAATATCCCAAGTAGCCGATTGACTTCATCTATTATCTTTGTTGTTATTTTGATTATCGCTGTCTTGTTGATTGTCTACTTTACAACATATGTTCAACAGGCAGAATATAAAATCCCAATCCAATATACAAAAGTTGCTCAAGGAGCCCCATCAAGTTCATACCTCCCTTTGAAGGTAAACCCAGCAGGGGTTATCCCAGTTATCTTTGCAAGTTCCATTACAGCAGCACCTGCAGCCATTCTTCAATTTTTGAGTGCTACAGGTCATGATTGGGCTTGGGTACGTACAGCACAGGAAATGTTATCTACAACATCTCCGACAGGTGTTGCTATGTATGCCTTGTTGATCATTCTCTTTACATTCTTCTATACGTTTGTACAGATCAATCCAGAGAAAGCAGCAGAAAACTTGCAAAAGAGTGGGGCCTACATTCATGGGGTCCGTCCTGGTAAAGGGACAGAAGAATACATGTCGAAACTTCTTCGTCGTCTTGCTACTGTCGGCTCTCTCTTCCTAGGTGTTATTTCTATCTTACCTATCGTAGCTAAAGATGTATTTGGCCTTTCAGAAGTTGTTGCTTTTGGGGGAACAAGTCTACTAATCATTATCTCGACAGGTATTGAAGGAATTAAACAATTGGAAGGGTATCTATTGAAACGTAAGTATGTTGGTTTCTTAGACACAACAGAATAGTTGTAATAGGAAATAAAATTGACTATTGCTCAGAGAGTGGAGTGTAAAAATCGAAGACTTTGTCAGATTTTTATCTCCTCTCTTCTATTTTGTTTTTAAATAGGGGTTGAAATAGATTTCTGCTTCTATTTAAATACAAAATAAGGAGATCCTATCATGAATCTTTTGATTATGGGCTTACCTGGAGCAGGTAAGGGAACGCAAGCAGCTAAAATTGTGGAGAAATTCCATGTTGCACATATCTCAACAGGCGATATGTTCCGTGCTGCAATGGCAAATCAAACTGAAATGGGTGTACTCGCAAAGTCATACATTGACAAAGGTGAGTTGGTCCCAGACGAAGTTACAAATGGTATTGTTAAAGAACGCCTTTCACAGGACGATATCAAAGAAACAGGTTTCTTGTTAGATGGTTACCCACGTACGATTGAACAAGCGCATGCCTTGGACAAAACATTGGCTGAACTTGGTATTGAACTTGAAGGAGTAATCAACATCGAAGTGAATCCAGACTGTCTCTTGGAACGCTTGAGTGGCCGTATCATTCACCGCAAAACAGGTGAAACTTTCCACAAAGTTTTCAATCCACCAGTTGACTACAAAGAAGAGGATTACTACCAACGCGAAGATGATAAACCTGAGACAGTTAAACGTCGTTTGGATGTCAATATCGCACAAGGTGAACCAATCATTGCTCACTACCGTGCCAAAGGTTTGGTCCACGATATCGAAGGAAATCAAGATATCAATGATGTGTTCAAAGACATCAAAAAAGTATTGACAAATTTGAAATAAAGCGTTTTTCACACTTGCAAAAAATCGCTACAAATGTTATACTGAGATAGTCTGACTTATAATTGTTGTCTCTATGTTTAGAGGCATCAAATCGAAATTTATGGAGGTGCTTTTGCGTGGCAAAAGACGATGTGATTGAAGTTGAAGGCAAAGTAGTCGATACAATGCCTAACGCAATGTTTACGGTTGAACTTGAAAATGGACATCAGATTTTAGCAACAGTTTCTGGTAAAATTCGTAAAAACTATATTCGTATTTTAGCGGGAGATCGTGTTACTGTCGAGATGAGTCCATATGACTTGACACGTGGACGTATCACTTACCGCTTTAAATAATCGAAAAACTTGGAGGGATAAGAAATGAAAGTAAGACCATCGGTCAAACCAATTTGCGAATACTGTAAAGTAATTCGTCGTAATGGTCGTGTTATGGTAATTTGCCCAGCAAATCCAAAACACAAACAACGTCAAGGATAAGATAGAAAGGAGAAAACATGGCTCGTATTGCTGGAGTTGACATTCCAAATGACAAACGCGTAGTAATCTCATTGACTTACGTTTATGGTATCGGACTTGCAACATCTAAGAAAATTTTGGCTGCTGCTGGAATCTCAGAAGATGTTCGTGTACGTGACCTTACATCAGATCAAGAAGATGCTATCCGTCGTGAAGTGGATGCAATCAAAGTTGAAGGTGACCTTCGTCGTGAAGTAAACTTGAACATCAAACGTTTGATGGAAATCGGTTCTTACCGTGGTATTCGTCACCGTCGTGGACTTCCTGTCCGTGGACAAAACACTAAAAACAACGCTCGCACTCGTAAAGGTAAAGCTGTTGCGATTGCTGGTAAGAAAAAATAATATAGGAGGTAAAAGTCTTGGCTAAACCAACACGTAAACGTCGTGTGAAAAAGAATATCGAATCTGGTATTGCTCATATTCACGCTACATTTAATAACACTATTGTTATGATTACTGATGTGCATGGTAATGCAATTGCTTGGTCATCAGCTGGTGCTCTTGGTTTCAAAGGTTCTCGTAAATCTACACCATTCGCTGCTCAAATGGCTTCAGAAGCTGCTGCTAAATCTGCACAAGAACACGGTCTTAAATCAGTTGAAGTTACTGTAAAAGGTCCAGGTTCTGGTCGTGAGTCAGCTATTCGTGCGCTTGCTGCCGCTGGTCTTGAAGTAACAGCAATTCGTGATGTGACTCCAGTGCCACACAATGGTGCTCGTCCTCCAAAACGTCGCCGTGTATAATCATCGCATTACACTGCTTTTCGTTTAAGAGGGAGTAACTAAATGATTGAGTTTGAAAAACCAAATATAACAAAAATTGATGAAAATAAAGATTATGGCAAGTTTGTAATCGAACCACTTGAACGTGGCTACGGGACAACTCTTGGTAACTCTCTTCGTCGTGTACTACTAGCTTCTCTACCAGGAGCAGCAGTGACATCTATCAATATTGAAGGTGTCTTGCATGAGTTCGACACAGTTCCAGGTGTTCGTGAAGACGTGATGCAAATCATTCTGAACATTAAAGGGATTGCAGTGAAATCATACGTTGAAGACGAAAAAATCATTGAACTTGACGTTGAAGGTCCTGCTGAAATTACAGCTGGAGATATTTTGACTGACAGTGATATTGAGATTGTAAATCCAGATCATTATCTCTTTACAATCGGTGAAGGTTCTTCCCTAAAAGCGACAATGACTGTTAACAGTGGTCGTGGATATGTACCTGCTGATGAAAACAAAAAAGATAATGCACCAGTTGGAACACTTGCTGTAGATTCTATTTATACACCAGTTACAAAAGTCAACTATCAAGTTGAACCTGCTCGTGTAGGTAGCAATGATGGATTTGACAAATTAACCCTTGAAATCTTGACTAATGGAACAATTATTCCAGAAGATGCTTTAGGGCTTTCAGCACGTATCTTGACAGAACATCTTGATTTGTTTACAAATCTTACTGAGATTGCTAAGTCAACTGAAGTGATGAAAGAAGCTGATACTGAATCTGACGATCGTATTTTGGATCGGACGATTGAGGAACTGGACTTGTCTGTGCGTTCATACAACTGTTTGAAACGTGCCGGTATCAATACTGTGCATGATTTGACAGAAAAATCTGAAGCAGAGATGATGAAAGTACGAAATCTTGGACGCAAGAGTTTGGAAGAAGTGAAACTCAAACTCATTGACTTGGGTCTTGGATTAAAAGATAAATAAAGGAGGAATACATGGCTTACCGTAAACTAGGACGCACTAGCTCACAACGTAAAGCAATGCTTCGCGATTTGACAACTGACCTTTTGATCAACGAATCAATCGTGACAACTGAAGCTCGTGCTAAAGAAATCCGTAAAACTGTTGAAAAAATGATTACTCTAGGTAAACGTGGTGATTTGCATGCACGTCGTCAAGCAGCAGCTTTCGTACGTAATGAAATCGCATCTGAAAACTATGATGAAGCAACTGATAAGTACACTTCTACTACAGCACTTCAAAAATTGTTCTCAGAAATCGCACCTCGTTATGCTGAACGTAACGGTGGATACACTCGTATCCTTAAAACTGAACCACGTCGTGGGGATGCTGCGCCAATGGCGATCATCGAATTAGTATAAAATCATCAATTTTGTTGAGTGTTATGATGATGGAGTCTTGTGCTCTTAGTCTAGCTCTGGTCTACCGCTGGGACTTCGGTCCTAGCGGGAACACTCATCATCATTTGATAGGGTAGACGCTTGTTTACGAAATTGTTTTTTTCTTAAGAACAACTTCGTAAGCAGGCGTTTTTTTATTATTCTTATTATATAGAAATAATTTGAAAATTAAACTTTTTGACTTGTCTTAATTAAATAAATGTGCTACGATGTAGTTAGGGCTGTATTTATCAAGATTTCACACTTGTATAAGTATGTAACACAACCAATGATTGAAAGTGTCCAGTGTGTAAGAAAGCGTTAGCTTGTTTCAGCTAACAAACACCATGAGGAACTCTCGTTTGTTGGGATTTTCTTTTGGGCTTCGTTAAATCAAGGTCCTAGAGGGAATGGTATAACTTCCATACAGAAATGAATTTCGTCCGGAAGGTGAAATAATTTTAGAAAAGGAGAGGCAATGAAGAAAAAAGGCAGTCTATTTTTAGTTCTAATTCTGCTTATGAACACAATTTTACAAGGAGTGAGTGGTGCTTCTATTGCTTTTGCACAAGGACAGACCAGCCCGTCTTCTGCTCTAGTGAGTAACCCTGCTGAAACTACCAAAAAAGAAGACTCGGACAGCACGAATAGTGAAAAACAGGACAGTTCTAGTAGTTCTTCTAGTCAAGAAAGTAGCAATTCAACGAGTCAAACAACCTCAGCTGCGACTAGATCAGAAGATGATGACGATGCATTGCCACCGGGCCCTCCTCCTACACCGACGGCAACAGTTCCAACTGTCACGATAAAGCCAAATACAAAGACAGCTTATCGTACAGATGAACAGATTACCACTTATGTGGATATTGATGGAACTAGTTTAACCTCAGATTTAGAAGGACCTTATCTAGATATTGAAATGCCAACCACTCTATATCCGGGCGGTAAGGTGCTAAACACAGATGCTTATCTAGATAACTTTACGGTTCCGACCGAAGGTATCCCTCTAATCAAAAGCGCAGAAAAAATAGTGGAAAATGGGAAGACGATTTATCGTATTCGTTTCAATTCCATTACATCAACAACCAAGATTAGCATACCTTATGTTTTTAGCTTTACAAACGGGTTAGTTCCAAAAGACTATAAGCTACAACCAAAGGTTACTCTTAAGGATAAGAATGGCACAGTTTTATATACAGGCGATGATAAGGAGTATACTCCAACTTATCCAAATATGAACCTAACAAAGGTAGTTGCTACTAGTAGCGAAGATGGTCAGCTTCTCTACGGAGGAACAGCTAAGACAGAAGATCCGACTAGAATTTCTGAAACCGGTGCAGAGCCTATACCGTTCAGTTTCACATATCAAGTACAGGCAAATTCAGGTCAGCAGCGGATGATGAAAAAAGTCGTCATCAAGGATACGCTACCGACTTATACGAATAGTCAGGGTCAAAAGGTTACTGCTAAATTTGACCAAGCCCTTAATCCTGGCTGGACTTATGATAGTAGCACTGGCACAGTGACCTATACAAAGGAATTCTTAGAAAGTGAATTTGATACGGACTTCCGTCACAATATTGACGTCAGTAAGGCTATGTTGTACCTATCTTTCCCTGATGCTAAGTATAAAGACGGCAACAACAAACCTAATTTTACAAATCAGGCAGAAATCACTGCAACTCCTTTTAATCCGTCAGCAAATGAAGAATATAAAAATAGTGACGATATAACTTTTAATCTCATTGCAGATGATTTCAGTGGGACGGGGCTTCTTTCCAAGAGGACAGAACACCAGACGGTGCAACACGATGTAGCTGGACTTTACGCACAGCGACTAGACTATACAGTCAAGGTAGAAAACAAGCTATCAAAACCAATGCAAGAGATTACTCTGGTTGAAGATGCCAGCAAGTTTGACTCAAGACTGTATTTCACTAGTGTTGATTCTTTCTTTGAAAGACAAGGCTCAAATAGTAAACCTATCAATGATAAGATGGAAATACGTGCCTATAAGAGCGATGGAACTTATGACACTTTTGCTCCGGGGGATCAAATTAATAAGGATGCACAAGACGAACTAAATACTGCGGCTGAAAAGATCCGAAATGGTGAGTTAACGGAAGCAGACGCGCCGGCCGTCACTCCAAAATATACTAAAATAACCATCCACTTTATTAAGGGCTATGAATTACCAGTTGGAAAGTACATTGATGGTTTCGTCTATATGGCTTTTAAAGACCCTTATCATGTTCCTTATTCTGCTGCAAAGGATATAAAAAATGTGGTCGGTCTTGAAGCTAAAGTGAAAAACTCTCAAAATCAAGATGTTCCAATTAATATATCCGATGAATGGAGCAAACAGTTTGTACCATTTGTTGAAAAGATTGGTCTATCAAAGTCTACAGATGGACAAACTTCAGGCGTTGAAGGAGAATCACTTTTCTTCCTCTTAGGGTTACAACTTGGACAACTTTCCAAAGCCCGCTATCTAAAGAATCCAACGCTTGTTGATCTTCTTCCTAAAGGGGTTAGTATTGCACCAGGTGTAGACAAAACAAAAGCGGAAGATATGCTCGAAGCAATTGGGCTAGCAAATCTGGACATGATTGATAAATTTTCAGTCATTGAAAACTACAATGGTAGTGGTCGGACAGCGATCAAAATCAAATTAAAATCAGGTCTGGTAAAAGACTTAAATAACGGGACAGGTTATGCTTTCAAACTAAAGGGATTAAAAATCAATAGTGACATTATCCCAAGTAAAGCAGAGACCCCAACTTTCAATAACACGAATGAACTTTATTTCTACCAAGACAATGGCCAACCGTTCCCGGATGCCATTCATTCCGATTCAAATCAGATTGTGGATGACGAAAGAGATATCAATATAAACGGCGACACTACGGACAAGGTCGTAAAGGCTACTTCAAAGGTTATAGGGAATGTAACAGAGAGTCTGCAGAGTGTCAAGACGATCCGTAGCACGGAGCCGCTGGTGGAAGGTGGACCTCAATATTATGGTCGAGACTTCAGTAAAGACGGTATTGAAACAGAGTACGGTGGGTTAACTTCCACTTCGGGACATTTCCAATATGACCTGCAAGTGCGAAATTACTACGATAGTGATCTGACAAGAGTAGAAATCTACGATGTTCTTCCTCATGTTGGAGACAGCGGTCGAACGACAGCGGGTGGTGCTGAATCTGCCTTTTCAAACACCTTGACAGGCCCAATCACTGTGAAAGTCGGTGATGAAGATAAGACAGCGGATTTTGATATTTACTATCGAACGGATAAATATCCGACCATGAATGCTGACACAGAGGTAAATAGTTCAAATTGGACAAAGAACCCAAGCGACTACAAAGATGTAACAGCGATCAAGATTGTTTCTAAACCAACAACGGTCATTCATAAATACACCATTTTGCATGCAATCATGAATATGAAAGCTCCGGCTTATGACAAGGATAATAATATTGGTGGCAAGACGGCTGTTAATACTTTCCAAGTAAAATATAATACCGATCCAAAATTCGGTGAATCTAATGTAGTTACCAATAAAGTCAACAAGCGGATTACCATTCCGGTTGAGAAGAAGTGGCGTGACTCTGAAACAACACATTCTAAAATAACGGCACAGCTCTACGCGACTTGGAAGGAAGACGGTGTTGCAAAAGAAGAGCTTAAAGAAGAAAAAGAGCTCTCTGACAGCAATAACTGGAAAGACACCTTTAGTCCGATACCAGATGAGGAATCTGCTGCGAAACTATTACAAAAAGCCGCAGCGGAGAAGAAAATCACCGACTTTAAGTACGTGGTCAGAGAAAAGGAGATTCCACCTGAATACGATGCCGATTATAGCGGTGACGCTCAAAATGGATTTGTCATCACCAACACGAGGTATCCGTCAATTAAGATCCAGAAACTCTGGTATGACAAGGACGGCAATCCGATTGCGAATGACCAGCTACCGAAGAAACTAGAGGTTAAGTTGTACCGGACAACGGACGGACAAACTCAAAATGGAGAGCTTGTTGAGACAATTCAGTTGGAACGAAATGCGACAGCTCCATATCTATGGGAAGCTACAAAACGCTACCCACCTAAGGATAAGACCACCGGTAAGTACTACACCTACTACATCGAGGAGGTTGTTCCAAAGTATTATTTGGAAATCAGTAATGCCTCTGAAAAGAAAGTTACCTTTACAGATACAAATATCAGTGAAACGGCAACCCTGACGGTGAAAAACAAGGTGAATCCGACTTATCCAAACACAGGTGGCTCAGGTATCCTACCATATATTTTGATGGGAGCTTTAACATTAACATTGGCAGTAATTTTACATTATATGCAAAAAAATAGAAAGGCTTTTTAGGAGGCAAAACAATGAAAAACGTAAAACGATATTTCCTCTCGTTCTTAGCAGCTCTTAGTATCGTGCTTTTAGCATTTGGAGCAGTTAAAGCTTTTGCGCAAGACAACGCACCTGGCGAAAACGATACCTACGATGTTGTTTTGACAAAGGTTAAACTGTCAGACTTGACAGGTTGGCCAAAACAAACTGGTGTAAACAATGAAGATTACACTGGTCAAAAATTGAATGTGACAGACTATTTTGGTTCTGGAGCTAAAACATTGGCAAATGTTTGGTTTGATGTCTACAAAGACACTCCAACAGGTACTCCTGTAGCTGGAGCAGCAACAGGAGCTGATGGTACTGTTACATTTACTGGTCTCAAAGCTGGTAAATACTATATCGTTGAAAACAAAGCAAAATCAACACTTACTTCAGATGAACAATTGGCTAACTCAGCTGCTGTTCCTGTGGAAATCAATCTTCCAGTCTTTAAGGCTACAGGTGGATGGTACACAACTGGTACTGACGCTGTTCATGTTTATCCCAAAAATACCGTTGACAAACCAAGTATTGACAAAGTAGTTAGCGAAGATGCTAAACACGATACTGCTCTTGTTGGTGAAACAAAGACCTTCAATGTCACTTCTACAATGCCAGAAGGTATTAAAGACTATAAAGTTTTAAAATTCACCGATAAGTTCTCAGCAGGTCTGACTTACACAGGCAACCTTGTTGTTAAAAATGGTGGCACTGTTGTAAATCCTTCTAACTATTCAACTACTGGTACAGCTGCAGTTGGTACAAAAGGAGCAGCAATTAGCATTGCTTTCAATGAAGATTACATCAAAACATTAAATCCAAAAGATGTTATCACTATTACTTATGACGCAGTCATCAATGAAGAAGCGGTTATGGGTGCAGCCAACCCCAATGATGTTAAGTTGACTTATGGTACTAACCCAGATTCAACAAAAGAAGTTAAACCTAATGAAACTCCAGAACTCCACACTGGTGGTGCTAAGTTTGAAAAAATTGACAAAGCGACATCAGCTAAACTTGCAGGGGCTAAGTTTGTTGTTACAAATGAAGCTGGTGACAAGTATTTGAAACAAACAGCTGCATCAGGAACAACTCCTGCTAAAAATGAGTGGGTTGCTAATAAAGCAGATGCAACTGTCTTCACTTCAGCAGCTGATGGTACTTTTGAAGTTAAGGGGCTTCCTTATGGTGTAAAAGGAAATGACAACGCCACTGGTGAAACTAAGTACAAATTGGTCGAAGTTGAAGCACCAACAGGTTACGCTTTGTTGCAACAACCAGTTGAGTTCACTATCTCATCAACAACTTACACAGGTGGAATTAACCAAGTTAACAACAACAAGGTAACAATTCCACAAACAGGTGGTATCGGTTCTGCTCTCGTGATTGCAGCGGGTGTCTTGGTTGTTGGTTTAGGTTTCATTGCGAAACGTCGTTCAGCTAAGTAATAAAATGAAGAAGTAAGGACAATCCTTACCTCTTCACTAGGGTATTTAAAAGAGTTGAATATCCTAGTGAAGAGTGCAAGTGCTATGTTTTAGGAGGATACTATGACAAGAAAAAGTATATTGAGCAGTCTGCTATCCATACTTACGGCCATTGTTATTTTGGTAGCTTTGCGGCCATTTACAACCGTCTCATCTCAGGAAAATCAAGCCTCGTCAGATGCAACCTACGATATTGTGTTAACCTTGGTTAAGTTAAAAGATTTGAATGGTTGGCCCAAAGGTGGAGGAAAAGATAGTTATTCTGGACAACCATTAGACATTGAGAATTATTTTGGTAGTGAGGCCTCAACCATTGATGGCGTTGCCTTTGATATTCATAAGGATAAGGCGGATGGAGAGCTTGTTCAAACAAAGATAACTGAAAATGGTGGTCGTCTCATCTTTAGCGCTTTGAAGGCAGGTAAGTACTATATTGTTGTCAATAAAGAAAAATCAAAGTTAGCAGGAAATCAGACGTTGGGTGATGCGACACCAGTTCCATTAGAAGTGGAATTGCCTGTGACAAAACCCGACGGTAGCTATTTCACGGTAGGAAATGACGCCGTTCATGTCTATCCCAAGCAGGTTTTAAAACAGAGAGAGGACAAGACCAGCTTTAAAGTTCGAAAAGAATGGAAAGGTAAAAAGTTAAATAGTATCACTGTTCGTCTCAAACAAAATGGGCAAGTCATTGATGAAATTGAGTTGAATGACAGCAACAACTGGGAACATACCTTTATGAATTTAGAAAAAACAGATGCGGCAGGGAAAGATTACACCTACACAGCTGAGGAAGATGTTCCTAACGGCTATATAGCAACTTATCAAAACATGGTAGATAAAACTGGCACTGTGATTACCAATACTCTGGTGCCGCCTACTTCGCCAAGAACACCGATTATCAAAACGGGAACCTTAGCCATTTATTGGTTTTTAGGAATTGCCGTTGTCTTAATCGGGATAGGATATAAGCTTTATAAAAGCGAGAAAAAACACTGATGAATCAGTGTTTTTTTATGATATTCCATAGCCGTTTGCTGAAAAAGAGAAAGATCGCTGTTCCGACAATCACAATCAAATAAGGGGCAAGCCTTTGTAATTTGAAACCAAGTTTAATATGTTGGTTGCTAACAAAGGGAATCAAGGGATTAGTAGATACATTTTGCTTTTTTTCACTATCTGAAACAACTCTTTTTGCATTGACAAGGAGCCGTTTGTCATAGCTTGGTTCGTTCATACAGGTCATGAGCGTAACCATGTCTTCATTTTCGATTGGTTTAAGTTTTTCGCCTTCGTATTCATCAATGATCTCGCTATCGGTCACTTCGTATTCTAGATTTTTTCCAAGAATATCGAAATAAATTTTATCTCCTTTTTTGAGAGAGGGGAGAAAGTAGAAAGACACGTCATTATAATTAATTCTATGTCCTGCAATAATCGGTCGCTGCCCTTTTATACCCAGAGGAGCAGATGTTCCGACGAGAGTCGCTACGCCCTTTAGGAGCTTATCATAGTCAGCGTCAAGATAGAGGTCGAAATGCTGTCCTAAAGCAGGAATGGTCATGCGTCCAGCGACTTGATTGGTATCTAGCAGATCTGAGTAGGGCGTTTTTTGCTTGGCGTCGGTCTCTTTTTTTGTTAGGAAAATATCTTGGATAGCTCCGGTGACAGTGGTTTGTTCTAAGGCTGTTCGTAGTTTTTGGAATGTTTCCTCGCTGGTCTGCTGATAGGTGCGCTGGGCATTGGATTGCCAGATGTCCTCTTTAATCATAGATAAAAAAGGAAAGAGGAAGAGCGCGATTCCAATCAATAGAAGGCTCAGCCCGAGTAATTGTTTTTTCTTCTTCATGAAAGTGATGTTTCTTTTCCTTTCTTTCTTAACATTTTAAAGAGCAGATAGCCTATGAGTAGGAGGACGAGTCCGGCAGCAAGAAGGATAAACCATTTGTATTGGGCAAAAAAGTCAATCTTTGTTTTTTCCTTCTTTTCAGCTTCGTGGAAAGGTATGCGTTTGCCTTGAACGAGTAGGCGATGAGAATTAATCATATAAGGCGTGCAAGTCAAAAGAGTGGCACGATCTTCGCCTTCTTTAACCAGTATTGGTTTGAAATCGGTAGGCTCAACGGTTAAAATCTCATCTACCTGATAAGCCAAGGTTTCCTTGATATTAGTGATGTAAAAGACATCTCCAACCTTCACCTTATCCAGGTCAGTGAAAAGTCTGGCTGTGGGCAGTCCCCTGTGGGCGGTGATGACCGTATGGGTGCTAACTCCAC
This sequence comes from Streptococcus oralis subsp. tigurinus, assembly GCF_002096275.1. Lineage (GTDB taxonomy): Bacteria > Bacillota > Bacilli > Lactobacillales > Streptococcaceae > Streptococcus > Streptococcus oralis_CN. The sequence continues at coordinate 225,662 of NZ_NCUG01000017.1, forward strand.
CGACAGGGAGGCTAGTTCCTTCTAAGTGGCCTGCTCCATTTTGCAAGACATTCTCAGATGAACCTGCTCGGATGGGAATTTTTTGATTGATAGAAGGGATAGTGACATAGCCGATCTTTTCTTGCAGTTGCAACATGCGAGCATATTCGGCTACACCTTCCTCTTTTTTTTTGCTTGAGAAAGGATCTCCTATTTTTTCCGGGGACAAGGTGCTGTTATAGGCTTTAGCGAGTTCAATGCGTTTTTCAACATCTTGATCAACTAATTTACCTTTCTCGTCGTCAAATTGCTTTGTTTCCTGCATAGTCACATATTGGTAATAAATCTGACTGACAAAGGGATAACAGATTATCAAGCAACCCAGAATGGTAAGTATCTTATGGCTTAGTTGTAACCATTTTTTGTTTTTCTTTTTTCTTGACATGATAGCTCTTTCTATGCTTTTTTCGATTTCCACTTATTCCAAGCCAAAATAATGAAAATGAGGAATAGAATTGCGAAAACGACTAGATAAAGCGGTGGAATAGAGATATGACTAATCGGACTTTTCACTTTTTCTTCACTTGGTTTGTAAGGGATACGGTGGCCTCGCACAAGTAAACGGTGTGAATTGATCATATAAGGAGTACAAGTCAGCAAAGTCACATAATCTTTGTCAGGTACGATATTTAAGGAATCAAATTGAGTCGGTTCAATCACCGTTATGGAATCAACCTCGTAGGCAAGTGTTTCAGCGATATTTTGAATGAAAAATTTATCGCCTACCTTCATTTTATCCAAGTCGGTAAAAAGGCGATTATTGGGCAAGCCCGTGTGGGCAGTTAGAACAGTGTGGGTGTTCTGACCACCAATCGGCAAACTGGTTCCTTCAAGGTGCCCCACCCCTTTTTGTAAGACTTCTTCACTTGAACCGGCATAAATAGGCAGGTCAACATCAATTTTAGGAATGGAGATTCTACCTATTTTTTCATGAACAGTCAGCATTCGAGCATATTCTGCTTGCCCTTTAGCGTTTTCTTCTTTGGTATAGGGATCTGTTATTGTCAAATTTTGTAAAGAGCGGTTGTAAGCAGTAGCTAGTTTTATCCGTTCCGTCACGTCTTCAGAAGTTAATTTTTGTGCAGACGAATCAAAGTCCTTAACCTCTTGTTTGGTCTGGTAATTGTAATAAATTTGGCTAACAACAGGGTAACTGATGATGAGGATACCGGCTATAATCGTTAAGTTTGTCAATAAATTAAAAAATTTTTTCATTATATTCCTTTGATGTTGGCAGTTATTTTTGTCGCTGGTAAGATTATTATATTTTTATCTACTTAACCATTATATCATAAATAGCGGTTCTATTTGCTGATTCGTTACTAAAAAAATCCCAGCTCCAATCTTTACCTCCTTTTTCAAAAAATGCTATACTGGTCATAAGGAAATAAGTGAGGTGTTTTATGTACGATTTCAAAATCCTAGTGATTACATGATTCAGACCTATTTGGAGATGAGCAAAGTGATTGCAGTTGTCGGACTTTCTGACCGTGAGGAAACGACTAGCAATCGTATTTCAAAGATCATGCAGGGACTGGGTTATCAGATCATTCCGGTCAATTCTAAGTTAGCGGGTCAAAAGATTTTGGGCGAGACGGCTTATGCGCGTTTGCAGGATATTCCTATTTCCGTGGATATTGTCAATGTTTTTCGGCGAAGCGAATTTTTGCCGGATGTGGCGCGTGATTTTATTGAGACGGATGCCAAGATTTTTTGGGCGCAGCTGGGACTTCAAAGTCAAGAAGCGGAAGAAATTTTGCGGGTGGCAGGTCGCAATCATATCGTCATGAACCGTTGTATCAAGCGCGAGTACAATCGTTTGGTGAAGGAGATTGACTAATGGCGCAACTAGTCATCATTCGGGGTAATTCCGACTCTGGGAAAACCAGCCTAGCTAAAAAATTACAAAATCATTTTGGTCGTGGGATGCTTGTGATTTCACAGGATCTTGTCCGGCGTGAGATGCTAAAGGAAAAGGTGGAACCAGATAACTTATCTATTTTTCTAACAGAAACGTTTCCACTTGTAGCCTTTCATCAATGATTTACTCTCGCGAATAACTCCAAGCGGCCTTGCATAACGTCTCTCAGTAATCTGATCGTAAAGAACCTACTCTGTTTGAGAATAAGCATAATATTTAGGCAGGTAGATAGATAGTCCAATGATACCGAGGGGAATACTAACAATGATTGCAATGATTGCTACGGTGATCAACCCGTTGTTTAGCAGGTACTCATTATTAAATGCATTAGGGAGCTGCTCAAAAGATTCACTAACTATTCTACCCCAGTGTTCAATTCCTCCATTAGCTATTACGATGTACCACATCAGTACATAGATTAATACCCCGAAGGTGAAAGTCATGGACAGCGCCCATATTAGACCCCATAGAAAAAGTAATAATGATTTAACAAGAACTGTTACAAAGATCTTTCCGATCAAATCACTTTAAAAGCCACGAAGAGAATCTTTAAAGCTGACAATTTCTGTTTGCTTGCGGATAAGTTCAATCGTTCGGAAAATAATAGATGCTAGCGCAATAGCAAGAATAAAACTGTTGAAAAAATGATTACTCTAGGTAAACGTGGTGATTTGCATGCACGTCGTCAAGCAGCAGCTTTCGTACGTAATGAAATCGCATCTGAAAACTATGATGAAGCAACTGATAAGTACACTTCTACTACAGCACTTCAAAAATTGTTCTCAGAAATCGCACCTCGTTATGCTGAACGTAACGGTGGATACACTCGTATCCTTAAAACTGAACCACGTCGTGGGGATGCTGCGCCAATGGCGATCATCGAATTAGTATAAAATCATCAATTTTGTTGAGTGTTATGATGATGGAGTCTTGTGCTCTTAGTCTAGCTCTGGTCTACCGCTGGGACTTCGGTCCTAGCGGGAACACTCATCATCATTTGATAGGGTAGACGCTTGTTTACGAAATTGTTTTTTTCTTAAGAACAACTTCGTAAGCAGGCGTTTTTTAGTATTTTCTATGGAAATATGCTATACTAGGAAAAAAGAAAATCAAAAACGTTCAGGTTTTCTAAAAATTGTAGAAATGGGGTATAAGGATGAAGGCTATTATTACAGTGGTTGGTAAGGACAAGGCTGGGATTGTTGCAGGTGTGTCTACTAAGATTGCAGAGTTGGGTTTGAATATTGACGATATTTCTCAAACAGTACTGGATGAATACTTTACCATGATGGCGGTCGTTTCTAGTGACGAAAAGCAGGATTTCACCACTCTTCGAAATGAGTTTGAAAGTTTTGGGCAAACCTTGAATGTTAAAATCAATATTCAAAGTGCGGCGATTTTTGACGCTATGTACAATATCTAGGAGGTTATCATGGATATTAGACAAGTTACGGAAACCATTGCCATGATCGAAGAGCAGAACTTCGATATCAGAACCATCACCATGGGGATTTCCCTTTTGGACTGTATTGATCCGGATATCGAACGTGCTGCTGAAAAAATTTACCAAAAAATCACCACTAAAGCTGCAAATCTAGTGGCTGTGGGAGATGAAATTGCTGCAGAACTTGGGATTCCTATTGTTAATAAACGGGTATCGGTGACTCCGATTTCCTTGATTGGAGCTGCGACTGACGCGACGGACTATGTTGTTTTGGCAAAGGCACTTGATAAGGCTGCCAAGGAGATTGGTGTTGACTTTATCGGAGGTTTTTCGGCCTTGGTACAAAAAGGCTACCAAAAAGGAGATGAAGTTCTCATCAATTCTATCCCACGCGCTCTAGCTGAGACGGACAAGGTCTGCTCGTCCGTCAATATTGGCTCAACCAAGTCAGGTATCAACATGACTGCAGTTGCAGATATGGGACGTATCGTCAAGGAAACAGCGAACTTATCAGATATGGGAGCTGCCAAATTGGTTGTATTTGCTAACGCCGTTGAGGACAATCCTTTTATGGCGGGTGCCTTCCATGGTGTCGGTGAAGCAGATGTTATCATTAATGTTGGAGTTTCGGGCCCTGGTGTTGTCAAGCGTGCCTTGGAAAAAGTTCGTGGACAGAGCTTTGATGTAGTAGCGGAAACAGTCAAGAAAACGGCCTTTAAGATTACTCGTATCGGTCAATTAGTTGGTCAGATGGCCAGCGAGAGACTGGGTGTTGACTTTGGAATTGTCGACCTAAGCTTGGCGCCAACTCCTGCAGTTGGTGATTCTGTGGCACGTGTCCTTGAGGAAATGGGATTAGAAACAGTTGGTACGCATGGGACGACTGCTGCACTCGCTCTTTTGAATGATCAAGTTAAAAAGGGTGGAGTCATGGCTTGTAACCAGGTTGGTGGCTTGTCAGGGGCTTTTATCCCTGTCTCTGAAGACGAGGGTATGATTGCTGCAGTGCAAAATGGCTCTCTGAATTTAGAGAAACTAGAAGCTATGACGGCTATCTGTTCTGTTGGGCTGGATATGATTGCCATTCCGGAAGATACGCCTGCTGAAACCATTGCGGCTATGATTGCGGATGAGGCGGCAATCGGTGTTATTAATATGAAAACAACGGCTGTCCGTATTATTCCAAAGGGCAAAGAAGGCGATATGATTGAGTTTGGAGGTTTGCTAGGGACAGCTCCAGTGATGAAGGTCAACGGGGCTTCGTCTGTTGATTTCATCTCTCGCGGTGGGCAAATCCCAGCTCCAATCCATAGTTTTAAAAATTAATAAAAAAGAGAGAAGATTTAAGTTGAGTTTAAGGATGACTGTGTATACTATAATCATTAAATAAAGACCTCCTAACTTTATTTAATAGAAATCCTAAACTTTTTCATAATAATCTCCTAGGGAAGCTACCATGAGGGTAGCTTTTCTTTTGGATAATTTACAAATGTTGGCTTTGCTTTTGAAAGCCGAATATTTCTTTGATCCATGATATAATAGAAGAAAATGGAGGATAGAAAATGTCTAAAGTAAGATTGTACTTGGTCCGTCATGGGAAAACCATGTTTAACACGATTGGACGTGCTCAAGGATGGAGTGATACGCCTCTAACCGCAGAAGGTGAGTTGGGAATTCATGAGTTAGGAATTGGCTTGAGAGAATCTGGTTTACAATTTGACCGCGCTTATTCCAGCGATTCAGGGCGGACTATTCAAACCATGGGAATTATCCTAGAAGAACTTGGATTGCAGGGGAAAATCCCTTACCGCATGGACAAGCGTATCAGAGAGTGGTGCTTTGGTAGTTTTGATGGGGCCTATGATGGGGACCTTTTTATGGGATTGATTCCGAGAATTTTCAATGTAGACCATGTTCATCAGTTGTCCTATGCAGAGCTAGCAGAAGGTTTGGTAGAAGTTGATACAGCTGGCTGGGCAGAAGGTTGGGAAAAACTCAGTGGTCGAATCAAGGAAGGCTTTGAAGCGATTGCCAAAGAGATGGAAGAACAAGGTGGGGGCAATGCTCTTGTCGTCAGCCATGGAATGACCATTGGTACCATTGTTTATCTGATTAATGGCATGCATCCACATGGTCTGGATAATGGTAGTGTGACCATCCTTGAATATGAGAACGGCCAGTTTAGCGTTGAGGTTGTTGGTGACCGTAGTTACCGAGAGCTCGGACGTGAGAAGATGGATGAAATAAAAAATTGATAGAAGTTAGCTCCGATTAGGAGCTAATTTTTTTACTGTTAAATAAGTTAGATTGGCGACTCAGTATTTCTCGTCATCTAAGTTTAAAAGAACATTTCTCGACTTTCAAATTCCCCCAAAAATGGTATAATAGTAACATCATAAAATTGGAGAAATAGCATGAGTTTTTACAATCATAAGGAAATTGAGCCCAAGTGGCAGGGCTACTGGGCAGAACATCATACATTTAAGACAGGAACAGACGCATCAAAACCGAAGTTTTATGCTCTCGATATGTTCCCATATCCATCAGGAGCTGGATTGCACGTAGGACACCCAGAAGGTTATACAGCAACCGATATCCTCAGTCGTTACAAACGTGCGCAAGGCTACAATGTCCTTCACCCAATGGGTTGGGATGCCTTTGGATTGCCTGCAGAGCAATATGCTATGGATACAGGAAATGACCCAGCAGAATTTACGGCGGAAAATATTGCCAACTTCAAACGCCAAATCAATGCGCTTGGCTTCTCTTACGACTGGGATCGTGAAGTCAACACAACAGATCCAAACTACTACAAGTGGACGCAGTGGATCTTCACCAAGCTGTACGAAAAAGGCTTGGCCTATGAAGCGGAAGTGCCAGTAAACTGGGTCGAAGAATTGGGAACGGCCATTGCCAACGAAGAAGTCCTTCCTGACGGAACTTCTGAGCGTGGAGGCTATCCAGTTGTCCGCAAACCAATGCGCCAATGGATGCTCAAAATCACTGCCTATGCAGAGCGCTTGCTCAATGACTTGGATGAGTTGGATTGGCCAGAGTCTATCAAGGATATGCAACGCAACTGGATTGGTAAATCAACTGGTGCTAATGTAACTTTTAAAGTTAAGGGAACAGACAAGGAATTTACAGTCTTTACCACTCGTCCTGATACTCTTTTCGGTGCGACTTTCACCGTTTTGGCTCCTGAGCATGAACTAGTAGATGCTATCACAAGTCCAGAACAAGCTGAGGCAGTAGCTGACTACAAACACCAAGCTAGTCTCAAGTCTGACTTGGCTCGTACCGACCTTGCCAAGGAAAAAACAGGGGTTTGGACGGGTGCTTATGCCATCAATCCTGTCAATGGAAAGGAAATCCCAATCTGGATCGCGGACTATGTTCTTGCTAGTTATGGAACAGGTGCTGTCATGGCTGTGCCTGCCCATGACCAACGTGACTGGGAATTTGCCAAACAATTTGACCTTCCAATCGTAGAAGTGCTTGAAGGTGGAAATGTAGAAGAAGCTGCCTATACTGAAGATGGTCTTCATGTCAATTCAGACTTCCTAGATGGACTGAACAAAGAAGATGCGATTGCTAAAATTGTAGCTTGGTTGGAAGAAAAAGGTTGTGGTCAAGAGAAGGTTACCTACCGTCTCCGCGACTGGCTCTTTAGTCGTCAACGTTACTGGGGTGAGCCAATCCCAATCATTCATTGGGAAGATGGGACTTCAACAGCTGTTCCAGAAAGTGAATTGCCACTTGTTTTGCCTGTAACCAAGGATATCCGCCCTTCAGGTACTGGGGAAAGCCCATTGGCTAACTTGATCGACTGGCTAGAAGTGACTCGTGAAGATGGTGTCAAAGGTCGTCGTGAAACAAACACTATGCCACAATGGGCTGGTTCAAGCTGGTACTACCTCCGTTATATTGACCCACACAATACTGAGAAATTGGCTGATGAGGATCTCCTCAAACAATGGTTGCCAGTCGATATCTATGTGGGTGGTGCAGAACACGCTGTGCTTCACTTGCTTTACGCTCGTTTCTGGCATAAATTCCTCTATGACCTCGGTGTTGTTCCGACTAAGGAACCATTCCAAAAACTCTTTAACCAAGGAATGATATTGGGAACAAGCTACCGTGACCACCGCGGGGCTCTTGTGGCAACTGATAAGGTTGAAAAACGTGATGGTTCCTTCTTCCATGTGGAAACAGGAGAAGAGTTGGAGCAAGCGCCAGCCAAGATGTCTAAATCGCTCAAAAACGTTGTCAACCCAGACGACGTAGTGGAACAATACGGTGCTGATACCCTTCGTGTTTATGAAATGTTCATGGGACCACTTGATGCTTCAATTGCTTGGTCTGAAGAAGGTTTGGAAGGAAGCCGTAAATTCCTCGACCGTGTTTACCGTTTGATTACAAGTAAAGAAATCGCTACGGAAAACAATGGTGCTCTTGACAAGGTCTACAATGAAACAGTCAAAGCTGTCACTGAGCAAATCGAGTCCATGAAATTCAACACAGCCATTGCCCAACTCATGGTCTTTGTCAACGCTGCCAACAAGGAAGACAAACTCTATGTAGACTACGCCAAAGGCTTTATCCAATTGATTGCCCCATTTGCACCTCACTTGGCAGAAGAACTCTGGCAAACTGTTGCTGCAACAGGTGAATCCATCTCTTACGTAGCTTGGCCAACATGGGACGAAAGTAAATTGGTTGAAGACGAAATCGAAATCGTCGTCCAAATCAAAGGTAAAGTCCGTGCCAAACTCATGGTTGCGAAAGACCTATCACGCGAAGAATTGCAAGAAATCGCTCTAGCAGATGAAAAAGTCAAAGCAGAGATCGACGGTAAGGGAATCGTGAAAGTGATTGCGGTACCTAATAAACTCGTTAATATCGTCGTTAAATAACGAGTTTATTAGCTCTATCTGCCACCTTCAATAGTCCACTGGACTATTGAAGCCAACTAAATTGGTTAATATCGTTGTGAAATAATTTTAAATTATAGTCAATTAAGAAGAGAAACAGTTTTTGTTCATTTTTCGGAGGTATTGATGGTAAATAAAAGTCAGAAGGAGATTGTTGAAGAATATTCTGATTCACGTGGGAGTTATGAAGATTGCTTAAATTATGTAGAGAATACTGTAAAGAATATTATTAAAAGTAAATCTATTAACGTTCATGAAATAATTGGGAGAGTAAAAACTGTAGAGTCTCTTGAAGGCAAAGTAAAAAGGAAAAATTATTCTAATTTAGCTGAGATTACCGATTTATGTGGTATTCGTATCATAACGTACTTTAGTGATGATGTTGATAAAATAGCTGAGTTAATCAGTCAAGAATTCGAGGTTGATGTCAAGAATACTATTGATAAACGTAAAAGTGAGGATCCAACAAAATTTGGTTATGTTTCACTTCATTATGTGGTGGGTTTAAAAGAAGAGAATACTTCACCTACTTTATATGGTAGATTTAAGAATATAAAATTAGAGATACAAATTAGGACAGTTATGCAACATGCTTGGGCTGAAATTGAACATGATCTAGGATATAAAAGTGAGGAAGATATACCCGATAAATATAGAAGGCAGTTTTCAATATTGGCAGGATTAATTGAATTAGCTGACGATAATTTTGTACAGTTAAAAAATAATATTGTTAACTATGAGAAAGAGGCAAAAGAAAAATTAGCTAATTTAAAAGCAGAATTGCCAATAGATCGTACTACACTTGAAACTTATATAAAAGAAGATCAGTTTTATGCTGATTGCTTGAGTGAGGTAATTCAAGCATTGAATAGTATAAAGTGCATTACTACTATTAATATCCCTTTACTATCTTCCCTAATTCAGAGGTTGAAAAAATTAGATCTGAGGACTATTGATGATGTGGATGAATTACTAAAAAAATATATTGATGTCTATATAAGAACATTGAAAAAGCGAGATATTTCAGATTTGAAAGCTATTTCGATATTAACTCCATTATTAACAATCACTAGTGTGCTAATATCCGCTGATAGTGTAAGAATTTCTGATGGAGAATTTGAGAAACTATCGGCTGAAATATATTAGGAAGCGCTTTACGAGTTCAAATCAATCCGATGATTAAAAACAACACAAGAGTTCGCTTTGTTTATATTGTTAGATTGATTTTAATTAGAAAGAAAGTGCTTATCTTGTGATTGTATAGAGAAGTGGATTTTTTAGACAAAAATAACTACGTTATTCACTCGTTTGCAAACTCAAACAGTTCCCCAAACTGTTTGAGCCAACTAAACTTGTTAATATTGTTGTGAAATAAGAAATGAATCCTTCAGAGTAGAATCTGGAGGATTTTTTGAATCTTCTTATGAAAGTATGATATACTATGGGCAACTATAAAGTTTGAAAAGTAAAACAAGGAGAAAGCTATGCCAGTAAACGAATATGGTCAGATGATTGGCGAGTCTGTAGTCGGTCACACGTCTGGTGAATTGCCTGCTATTGATTTTTTAGAAGGGCGTTATGCTCGGATAGAGGCTCTTTCGGTGGAAAAGCATGCGGAGGATTTACTAGCTGTTTATGGTCCAGATACTCCTCGGGAGATGTGGACCTACCTCTTTCAGGAGCCAGTGGCAAATATGGAGGGACTTGTTAGCCTTTTAAACCAGATGTTGGCTCGCAAGGATCGCTTTTACTATGCGATTGTAGACAAGGTAACTGGTAAGGCTTTGGGGACTTTTTCTCTCATGCGAATTGATCAGAATAACCGAGTAATAGAAGTGGGAGCTGTCACCTTTTCACCAGCACTTAAGGGGACGAGGATAGGGACAGAGGCTCAGTATCTCCTGGCGAGCTATGTTTTTGAGGAGCTTAACTATCGTCGCTACGAGTGGAAATGCGATGCTCTAAATCTGCCATCAAGACGAGCAGCAGAACGTTTGGGTTTTGTCTATGAAGGCACTTTCCGTCAGGCTATCGTTTATAAGGGACGGACTAGAGATACGGATTGGCTCTCTATGATTGATAAGGACTGGCCTCAAGTCAAAGCTCGTTTGGAAGCATGGCTGGCTCCTGAAAATTTTGATAAAAATGGGCAGCAGTACAAGAGCTTGAGAGAACTCTAAGAGGTGGTGACATGATTAGCGTTAGAAAGCAAGAAGTTGTCAAGTTAGAGAATGTTTTGCATCTCTATCAGGCAGTCGGTTGGACAAATTATACACATCAACCCCAGATGCTGGAGAAGTCCTTGTCTCACTCATTAGCGATTTACCTGGCACTTGATGGTGAGGCAATAGTTGGCTTGGTTCGTTTGGTCGGAGATGGTTTTTCATCGGTTTTTGTTCAGGATTTAATTGTTTTGCCGAGCTATCAGCGCCAAGGAATTGGAAGCGCCTTGATGAAAGAGGCTTTAAGGGATTTCAAAGATGCTTATCGAGTTCAACTATCGACCGACCAAACAGAGAAAAATTTGGAATTTTATCGTTCCTTGGGCTTTGAAACCTTATCTACTTATGATAGCACAGGAATGATTTGGGTAGAACGAAAAAAATAAAATAATTATTTTTTCTTAAGTAAAGTTTAAGTATCCTCGTGTATTATATAGATATTAGATAAAGACCTCCTATCTTTATTTAATGAAATCCCAAACTTTTCTTTTTCATCATAATCTCCTAAAGAAGTCACCCAATCAGGTGGCTTTTTTATGGCTTGGAGAGGAAAATTCCATTCGAAAAAAATTTTTAAAAAAATGATAAATCAGAGAAAAAATTAAGTTAGCTTTAAGATTCATCTTGTATTATATAATCATTAAATAAAGACCTCCTAACTTTATTTAATGAAATCCTAAACTTTTCTTTTTCATAATAATCTCCCTAAAGAAGCCACCCAATCAGGTGGCTTTTTTGTTTGAAAAAACTCCTTAGAAAAGACTACGGAGAAAGAATCATGTTTTCTTTTTAAGTTGTTGATTTCGATACTGTCTAGGTGTTAAGTGATAGTGTTGCTTAAATTGACGATTGAAGTTAGAAAGGTTGGTGAAACCGACCTGGCTTGCAATTTCTTGAATGCTGAGGTTGGTTTGGACGAGTTTCTCACAGGATTTTTCAAGACGTAACTGGAGCAGGTAGTCCATACAACTGGCTCCAGTATGCTGCTTAAAAATACTCATAAAGTGATTTTTACTATATCCAAATGTTGCAGCTAGTTGCTCGATATGAACAGGTTCTGCGTAGTGCTGTTCAAGGTAGCAAATCACTTCTTTTAGTTTTTGGTATTTTTGGTAGGTATCATCTGTATAGTGTCGATTGACATATCTATACTTAAAGAGAAGATGAAGCAATTCGTATAGTTTAGATTTTACGAGTAAATCGTAGTATATGCCTTTTTCTTCAAGGATAGAAAAGAGGGAAAGAAGGCAGGATTGAATTTGATTATAGCCCTTATCGCCTGATGATATTCGAGGAGTAAGGCAAAAGTGACCAGAGTGGAGGGGTTGGATATAGCGTTGGCTAAAGCTGTCAATTTGACTTCTACCAAGATAATCTAGATGAATCCGAAAGCTGGTAGAAAATAGTTCTTGATCTTTGTGAGAATAGATAGCATGGAGAGAGGTCGGTTGGATAAGAAATATATCTCCTTCGCGACTTTCAAAGCGTTCTGAGTTGATATGAACGATGGCAGAACCCTTTGTAACGTAAATAATCTCTAGTTCAGGATGACAATGATAGATTGTGTCAGGAGATGTTTTGGATAGGATTTGTTTTTCAAAATCATATGGGAAGTCAGATGGGTTATCTCGTAAGAAACGTGAACGGTCTGCCATAGTAAATCCTCCCAATATACTATTACTACTTTTATTATACAAAAAAAACTTCCTTATCTAGGAAGTTTTCTAGATTTAAGCTTTCTTTTTCATATAAAAAAGAGTAAGCATAAGTCCAATGAAGGCCAAAGCGATAGCAACATAGAAAGCTACACTATAATTTCCATTATTAGCCATTGCCATTTGAACAGCGACTTTGGGAGCGAAAAATGCTGCTAAAGAATATCCAGTGAAGACGATACCGTAGTTGACTCCCTGATTTGCAGGACCGTAATTTTCCATGACGATAGATGGGAAGACCCCCATAACACCACCAAAGCAGATACCAAGTCCTATAATTCCTAAGGTGAAGCCGAGTTGACCAGGGACGATAGTTAGGGAGAATAAAGCTAGGACAATGACAGAATAAATAATCAATAAGGTCTTTGAACGGCCTATTTTATCAGAGAGTGATCCCCAGATAAAACGACCACTAGAGTTTGCGATTGAATAAAGAGAGACATAGAGAGCTGCAGTGCCTGCAGAGAGTCCAAACATTGATTGACCGATTGGTGATGCTTGAGAGGCAATCATCAAACCAGAAAAGGCGCCAACAAAGAACATGCTAATGATAATGTAAAACAGAGGACTTTGTAGCATTTGTTTCCAGTTTTTATTAGTAGGTCCTTGCTTAGTTTGTACTGGAGCTTTCCAGCCTGCTGGTTGGTAGCCGCTTGGAGCTGCCTTAATAAAGAAAATTGCACAGCTGATAACAACAATATAGACTAGCCCAATTGTACGAAAAGCAAAGAAGGCATCTTGTTGTTGAATGAGACTGCTTGCGACTGGAGAAGCAATAACCGCAGCAAATCCCATGCCGCCTGTCAGAATTCCAGAGGCTAAGCCACGTTTATCAGGGAAGAGGCGAAGTGAATTGGAGAGGGCACCTGAATAGGCAAAACCTTGACCAAGCCCGGCCATTAATCCATAGGTCAAATAAAGCATGGCTGGTGAATTGGCATAGCCGGTTAAGCAAAATCCGCTAGCAAATAGGAGAGCGCCAAGGGCGATGGTCCATTTTACATAACCTTTGTCAACTAAATAACCTCCTAGAATCATGGGGATAGGGCCGATTGCAGAGTTGATAGCAAATGCTAACATAATATCAGACATGGACCAGCCTGTTGAACTGCTAAGTGGTCCGGCAAAAACAGAAAAGGAATAGACGGCACCTGTGCAAAGAAGAATGGCTGTAGACGCGACTAAAACCCGCCAACGATTGAATGTCTCTTTCATAAAAACATCCTCCTTAAATGTATATTTTTTCACCAAGACTATATCATAGTTAAGGAAGATGGTCAATAGTTTATGAAGATATTTTGTTAATTTTTTCACTAACTTATACTAAAGTACGATAATATGATAGAATAACACTATCTTTATTATCAAGGATTTACAAGATTTTTTAAAGTAGTATAATGAAAGTAGATTAAATAAATGAAAGGGGTACCAAGATGAAACTAGTTGCTATCGTTGGAACCAATTCGGATCGCTCAACCAATCGGAAACTCTTGAAATTTATGCAAAAGCACTTTTCGGATAAAGCCGACATTGAGGTATTGGAAATCAAACAATTGCCAGCATTTAACGAACCTGAGGACAAGCAAGCGCCAGCTGAAGTTCAAGCTTTTTCAGAAAAAATTCTTGCCGCAGATGGTGTGATTATTTCAACACCTGAGTACAATCACACAATACCAGCACCTTTGGCCTCCGCTTTGGAGTGGATTGCTTATACCAGTCGTGCCTTAATTAATAAACCAACTATGATTGTAGGTGCTTCTCTAGGCTTGCTAGGAACATCTAGAGCGCAGGCACATTTACGTCAGATTTTAGATGCGCCGGAGCTTAAAGCGAGAGTTATGCCGGGTACAGAGTTCTTTTTAGGTCATTCTGAGCCAGTCCTAGATGATGAGTGTCATTTGAATAATCCTGAAAAGGTTGCAGAACTAGAAGAACATTTTTCAGAGTTTCAAAATTTTGTTGAATTAACAAAAGCTTTAGTAAAACCTGAAGATACAAATCGAAAAAAATCATTCATCTGGGAAGAATGGTTGAAAGCATAAGTATTTCAAGAAAGGAGAGCAGTCCATGAAATTAGTAGCTATTGTTGGAACTAATGCAAAAAAATCCTATAATCGCAACCTGTTGCAATTTATGAAAAGACATTTTGCTCAGAAAGCGGATATTGAGATTTTAGAAATAACAGATGTACCAATGTTCAATGAAACAGATGATCAAACAGATACACCTATTATTCAGAAGTTTAATAAAGCTATTTCAGAAGCTGATGGTGTCATTATCTCGACACCCGAGCACAATCATACGATTCCATCAAGTTTGAATAGCTTGCTCGAGTGGTTGTCTTTTAACATTCATCCACTAGACGGAAAGCCGACAATGATTGTCGGAGCTTCCTACGATATTCAAGGTTCTTCACGTGCCCAACTTCATCTTCGTCAGATTTTGGATGCTCCTGGGGTAAATGCAACAGTTATGCCAGGTAGTGAGTTTTTACTTGGTCGAGCGCATCGAGCGTTTGATGACAATGGAGATTTGATTGATGAGCGAACCGTTGATTTCCTAGATAGTTGTTTTTATCGCTTCCTTCGCTTTGTATCTATTACAAACCAACTAAACCTTCCTGAAGAAGTTCGATTTGAACCGGGGACTTACCATGTTACAACTGAAGGTCATAATGGTAAATTACCAATGGATGTAACGGTTTCTGAGGACCGTATTGAAAAAATCGAAATCGATTCTTCTGGAGAATCTTCAGGAATCGCAGATGTCGTCTTTACCCGTATTCCAGCAGAAATCATTGAGGGGCAAACATTAAACGTTGACGCGGTGTCAGGAGCTTCTGTGACTTCAAATGGTGTTTTAGATGGAGTTGCGCATGCAGTCAAACAAGCGGGTGCAAATCCAGATGTTTTACGCAAGCGTTCAAAAGCGCCATCTGCCCTAGATAAAGAAGATAAAACCTATCAGGCAGACGTTGTCATCGTTGGAGGTGGAGGAGCTGGTTTAGCTGCGGCTGCTGCAGTCTTACAAGCTGGTAAGAAGCCGATTATTGTTGAGAAATTCCCAGCAATTGGAGGAAATACTGTTCGTGCAGGTGGTCCAATGAATGCACCAGATCCAGCATGGCAAGGAACCTTCGCAGCTCATCCAGGTGAGGCACATACGCTTCAAGAATTGATTGCGACAGATGAATCAACGATTGACCCAGAATATTTAGAGGACTTTAGAGCCTTGAAAGTTGAGGTTGAACAGTATTTACAGGACCCGAGCTATTTGTTTGACTCTACCTTACTTTACCGTATCCAAACCTATATCGGTGGGAAACGAAAAGATTTACAAGGAAATGAAATTCATGGCCAATACGATTTAGTATCTGTTTTAACCGAACGGGCCCTAGAGTCTGTTCGTTGGTTGGAAGACATTGGTGTTGAATTTGTTCGTAGCGAAGTGACAATGCCAGTTGGAGCCCTTTGGCGTCGTGGTCATAAGCCGGTTCAACCAATGGGGTATGCCTTTATATCCGTCTTACAAAAATATGTTCTAGAAAATGGAGGCAAAATCTTGACTGACTCTCCAGTTAAAGAATTGCTTGTAAAAGACGGGGCTGTCAAGGGTGTCAGAGCAGAAGGTCGAAACGGTCAAACCATCATTGTCAATGCAGATGCTGTTGTTCTAGCTTCTGGAGGATTTGGTGCCAATACCAAGATGCTACAAAAATACAATACCTACTGGACTGAAATTGCAGATGATATTGCCACATCTAATACACCAGCTGTAACAGGGGATGGTATTCTTTTAGGTCAAAGTGTAGGTGCAGATTTGGTGGGTATGGGCTTTAGTCAAATGATGCCAGTATCCGATCCAGTGACAGGAGCTCTCTTCTCAGGACTTCAAGTTCCTCCAGCTAACTTCATCATGGTAAATACTCAAGGGAAGCGATTTGTAGATGAGTACGGTAGCCGAGACAAGCTATCTCAAGCGGCGATTGATAATGGTGGCTTGTTCTACTTGATTGCGGATGACCGCATCAAGGAAACTGCCTACAACACTAGCCAAGAAAAAATCGATGCCCAAGTCAAGGCAGGAACTCTCTATCGTGCAGATACGATAGAAGAGTTGGCGGTTCAGATTGGTATGGATCCACAAGTTCTAGTGGAAACGATTAAGAATTACAATTCCTATGTAGATGCAGGTTTTGATCCTGAATTTAATAAAGGAAGTTTTGATCTCAAGTGTGAGGTTGCGCCATTTTACGCAACACCGAGAAAACCGGCCGTTCACCATACAATGGGTGGACTCAAGATTGATACTTCAACACACGTTTTGAACGAAAAAGGTCAGATTATTCCTGGTTTGTATGCTGCCGGAGAAGTCGCAGGTGGACTCCATGCAGGTAACCGTCTAGGAGGAAATTCGCTTACGGATATCTTTACTTTTGGACGTATTGCAGGTCAAACAGCTGTTCAAGAAAATTGTTAGTAATGGATTTAAAAATTAAGGGAATTTTAAGTCTCCTTGTGTATTATATAATCATTAAATAAAGACCTCCTAATACTCTTCGAAAATCTCATCAACCTTCGTTAGAGTCGACTTAGCTAACCATAGTTATGCTTGCGTCTATCTGCCTAGTCTGATTTCGATTTTCATTGAGTACCCTTTATTTAATGAAATCCTAAACTTTTCTTTTTCATAATAATCTCCCTAAAGAAGTCACCCAATCAGGTGGCTTTTTTGTTTGTAGGCTGGATTTTTGCTATAATAGGAGCATGAGTAGAATTTTAGATTATGAAATCATGGGTGATGAGGAGTTGGTAGAACGTACCCTCCGTCCCCAATATTTACGTGAATATATTGGGCAGGATAAGGTCAAGGACCAGCTCCAAATCTTTATCGAAGCCGCCAAAATGCGGGATGAAGCACTGGATCATGTACTCTTATTTGGGCCTCCAGGTTTGGGGAAAACGACCATGGCCTTTGTTATTGCCAACGAACTGGGAGTCAATCTCAAGCAGACCTCTGGGCCTGTCATTGAAAAAGCGGGTGACTTGGTAGCGATTTTGAATGATTTGGAACCTGGAGACGTCCTCTTTATTGACGAGATTCATCGCCTGCCCATGTCGGTGGAAGAGGTACTTTATAGTGCCATGGAGGACTTTTACATCGACATTATGATTGGGGCTGGTGAAGGCAGTCGTAGTGTACATCTGGATTTGCCACCTTTTACCTTGATTGGTGCGACGACAAGGGCGGGGATGCTTTCAAATCCTCTACGGGCACGTTTTGGGATTACAGGTCATATGGAATACTATGCCCACGCTGACTTGACGGAAATTGTTGAGCGGACGGCTGATATTTTTGAGATGAAAATTACCCATGAGGCAGCTGCAGAGCTGGCCTTACGCAGTCGAGGAACTCCCCGTATCGCTAATCGCCTCCTTAAGCGCGTGCGCGACTTTGCACAGATTATGGGTGATGGCTTGATTGATGATGTGATTACGGATAAGGCCTTGACCATGCTGGATGTAGACCACGAAGGCTTAGACTATGTGGACCAGAAAATCCTTCGTACCATGATTGAGATGTACGGTGGTGGTCCTGTAGGACTGGGAACCCTTTCTGTTAATATTGCCGAGGAGCGTGAGACGGTAGAAGATATGTATGAACCTTACCTAATCCAAAAAGGCTTTATCATGCGGACAAGGTCTGGACGGGTGGCGACAGCTAAGGCATATGAGCATTTAGGGTATGAATACAATGAAAAATGAGCACGAAATTCTAGAGGCTTTCAGAGAAAATCCGGATATGATGACCATTCTGACCATCCTTCGTGACCTTGATCTGAAAGACTCGTGGTTGGCGGCAGGTTCGGTCCGAAATTTCATCTGGAATCTCTTGTCAGATAAATCAGCCTTTGACCGTGAAACGGATGTGGATGTGATTTTCTTTGATCCAGATGTTTCTTATGAGGAAACGGTATCCCTAGAGAAAAAGCTGAGAGAGGACTTTCCTCAGTATCAGTGGGAGTTGAAAAATCAGGTCTATATGCATCTGCACAGTCCCCACACAGCGCCTTACACGAGTTCTCGTGATGCCATGAGTAAATATCCGGAACGCTGTACGGCGATAGGCCTTCGCTTGCATGCCGATGCAACTTTAGAGCTCTTTGCCCCCTATGGTTTAGAGGATGTTTTAAAGTTTCAAGTTTCTCCGACTCCTCATTTCTTAGAGAATGAGGACCGGATGGAGCTCTATCAAGAACGCTTGTCCAAGAAAAAGTGGCAAGAAAAATGGGAAAATCTCACTTTTTCAAAAAAACTTAAGAAAAATTTAAGTTAGGAACAGTATACTAAGTCCATAAGTTAAGAGGAACTTAACTTAAACTCCTAAAACTTTTTCATAATAATCTCCCTATAAAACTAAGTCGCCCAATCAGGCGGCTTATTTTTTGTTACTTACAAGTAATGATAGTAACTTAGCAATAGAAGAAAATAGGGAAGTATGGTATAATAAAACGATAGATTTTTGAATAGGAATAAGATCATGTTTGGATTTTTTAAGAAAGATAAAGCTGCAGAAGTAGAGGTTCCAATACAGGTTCCTAATCATATTGGCATCATCATGGATGGGAATGGTCGCTGGGCTAAGAGACGCATGCAACCACGGGTTTTCGGACACAAGGCAGGGATGGAATCCCTTCAAAAGGTGACCAAGGCAGCCAACAAACTGGGCGTTAAGGTTATTACGGTCTATGCTTTTTCTACGGAAAATTGGACTCGTCCGAATCAGGAAGTCAAGTTTATCATGAACTTGCCAGTCGAGTTTTATGACAACTATGTTCCTGAATTGCATGCAAATAATGTTAAAATTCAGATGATTGGTGAGACGGACCGTCTGCCTAAGCCGACTTTTGAAGCTTTGACAAAAGCAGAGGAATTGACTAAGAACAATACGGGTTTGATTCTCAATTTTGCCCTTAACTATGGTGGACGTGCTGAGATTACACAGGCTGTTAAGCTGATTTCTCAGGATGTTTTAGATGCGAAAATCAATCCGGGTGATATCACAGAGGAATTGATTGGCAACTATCTCTTCACCCAACATTTGCCTAAGGATGTGCGAGATCCGGACTTGATTATTCGTACCAGTGGAGAATTACGCTTGAGCAATTTTCTTCCATGGCAGGGAGCCTATAGTGAGCTCTATTTTACGGATACCTTGTGGCCTGATTTTGACGAGGAAGCTTTACAGGAAGCAATTCTTGCCTATAATCGTCGTCATCGCCGATTTGGAGGAGTTTAGGAGAAAATATGACCAAGGATTTACAAGAGAGAACACTATTTGCTGGACTGGCTCTGGTTATCTTCCTTCCCGTCTTGTTTGTTGGCGGGCTCCTGTTGCAGATAGGGATTGGCTTGTTAGCAATGCTAGGCGTCCATGAGCTCCTGCACATGAAGGGACTAAAGACTATGACCATTGAGGGCACCTTGACCCTCCTTGCAACCTTTGCCCTCACAATCCCCTTAGAAAATTACCTAACTTTTTTGCCGGTTGATGGCAATGTAGTTGCCTACAGTGTTTTGATTACAATTATGTTAGGGACGACCGTTTTCAGTAAAAGCTATACGATTGAAGATGCCGCCTTTCCGATTGCTGTGAGTTTTTATGTTGGTTTTGGCTTCAATGCCTTACTAGATGCTCGTATAGCTGGATTTGATAAGGTTCTTCTGGCTCTCTTTATCGTTTGGGCGACAGATAGTGCAGCTTATCTGACGGGGGTGAATTTTGGCAAGCATAAGTTAGCCCCGAGAGTTTCTCCTAATAAGAGTATTGAGGGCTTTGTTGGGGGTATTCTAGGTGCGGTATTGATAACAGTACTCTTCATGCTAGTGGACAGTACAGTTGCTCTTCCCTATGGAATTTATAGGATGAGTCTTTTTGCCGCCTTCTTCAGTGTGGCAGGCCAGTTTGGTGACTTGATTGAGAGTGCCATGAAACGCCATTTTGGTGTCAAGGATTCTGGAAAATTTATCCCTGGACATGGCGGTGTGTTGGATCGCTTTGACAGCATGCTGATTGTATTTCCAATGATGCACTTATTTGGCCTGTTTTAAAGAAAGGAAGATTGAATGATTGGATTGCTAACCTTTATCCTGGTTTTTGGGATTATCGTGGTGGTGCATGAGTTTGGACATTTTTATTTTGCCAAGAAATCAGGCATTTTAGTCCGTGAGTTTGCTATTGGTATGGGCCCTAAGATTTTTGCCCATATCGGTAAGGACGGTACTGCTTATACCATTCGGATCCTTCCTTTAGGAGGGTATGTTCGTATGGCTGGTTGGGGTGACGATGCGACGGAGATTAAGACAGGAACTCCGGTCAGTTTAACACTTGCAGAGGATGGTAAGGTCAAACGGATCAATCTATCTGGGAAGAAACTGGATCAAACAGCTCTCCCTATGCAGGTAACCCAGTTTGACTTTGAAGACAAGCTCTTCATTAAAGGCTTGGTCTTGGAAGAAGAAAAGATTTTTGCAGTGGATCATGATGCGACGGTTGTTGAAGAAGACGGAACCGAAGTGCGCATTGCCCCTCTGGATGTACAGTATCAAAATGCTTCTATCTGGGGCAAGCTCATCACCAACTTTGCAGGTCCTATGAATAACTTTATCTTAGGAGTTGTTGTTTTTTGGATCCTGATCTTTTTGCAAGGCGGTGTTAGAGATACTCAAACCAATCTCTTTCATGTCATGCCTGAGGGAGCTTTGGCTAAGGTAGGTGTAGCTGAGACCGCCCAAATTACCAAGATCGGCTCGCATGAGGTTAAGAATTGGCAAGACTTGACCCAGGCTGTGGAAGCAGATACCAAGGACAAGACCGCCCCGACCTTAGATGTGACCATTTCTGAAAATGGTAGCGAAAAACAAGTCACGGTGACTCCAGAAGAGAATCAAGGGCGTTACATTCTCGGGGTTCAACCGGGAGTCAAGTCAGACTTTCTATCCATGTTTGTTGGTGGATTTACAACTGCTGCTGACTCAGGGCTCCGTATCCTTTCGGCTCTGAAAAACTTGATTTTCCATCCAGATTTGAACAAACTCGGTGGTCCCGTTGCTATTTTTAAGGCAAGTAGCGATGCTGCTAAAAATGGTCTTGAGAATGTCCTTTACTTCTTAGCTATGATTTCCATCAATATCGGGATTTTTAACTTGATCCCTATCCCAGCTTTGGATGGTGGAAAGATTGTGCTCAATATCCTAGAGGCTATCCGCCGGAAACCCCTTAAACAAGAAATTGAAACCTATGTCACCATGGCTGGTGTAGTTATCATGGTTGCCTTGATGCTAGCTGTGACCTGGAATGACATTATGCGACTCTTCTTTTAGATAATCGAGGAATATTATGAAACAAAGTAAAATGCTAATCCCTACGCTTCGCGAAATGCCAAGTGATGCTCAAGTTATCAGCCACGCCCTTATGTTGCGTGCTGGTTATGTTCGTCAAGTTTCTGCTGGTGTTTATTCTTACCTACCACTCGCTAACCGTGTGATTGAAAAGGCTAAGAACATCATGCGCCAAGAGTTTGATAAGATTGGTGCGGTGGAAATGTTGGCTCCTGCCCTTCTCAGTGCCGATCTTTGGCGCGAATCAGGTCGTTATGAAACCTATGGTGAAGACCTTTATAAACTGAAAAACCGTGAAAAGTCAGACTTTATCCTAGGTCCGACACACGAAGAAACTTTTACGGCTATTGTTCGTGACTCTGTGAAATCTTACAAGCAATTGCCACTCAACCTTTACCAAATCCAACCGAAATACCGTGATGAAAAACGTCCACGTAACGGACTTCTCCGTACGCGTGAATTTATCATGAAAGATGGATATAGTTTCCATGCTAATTACGATAGTTTGGATGTGACTTATGACGAGTACAAGGCGGCCTATGAACGAATTTTCACTCGTAGTGGTTTGGATTTCAAGGCTATCATCGGTGACGGTGGTGCCATGGGTGGTAAGGATAGCCAAGAATTTATGGCCATCACTCCTGCTCGTACAGACCTTGACCGCTGGGTTGTCTTGGACAAGTCAGTTGCCTCATTTGACGAAATTCCTGCAGAAGTGCAAGAAGAAATCAAGGCAGAATTGCTCAAATGGATGGTTTCTGGTGAAGACACCATTGCCTACTCAAGTGAGTCTAGCTATGCAGCTAACTTAGAAATGGCAACAAACGAGTACAAACCAAGCAACCGTGTCGTTGCGGAAGAAGAAGTAACTCGCGTGGAAACACCAGGTGTTAAATCTATTGACGAAGTCGCAGCCTTCCTAAATGTCCCAGAAGAACAAACAATCAAAACCCTCTTCTACATGGCAGATGGTGAGCTTGTTGCAGCCCTTCTAGTTGGAAATGACCAACTCAATGAAGTCAAGTTGAAGAACCACTTGGGTGCAGATTTCTTTGATGTTGCGAGCGAGGAAGAAGTAGCAAATGTTATCCCAGCTGGCTTTGGTTCACTTGGTCCAGTTGGTTTGCCAGAAAATGTGAAAATCATTGCAGACCGTAAGGTGCAAGATGTTCGCAATGCTGTTGTGGGGGCTAACGAAGATGGCTACCACTTGACGGGTGTGAACCCAGGTCGTGACTTTACTGCAGAATACGTGGATATCCGCGAAGTTCGTGAGGGTGAAATTTCACCAGACGGACAAGGTGTTCTTAACTTCGCGCGTGGTATCGAGATCGGTCATATTTTCAAACTCGGAACTCGCTACTCAGCAAGCATGGGTGCGGATGTCTTGGACGAAAATGGACGTGCGATCCCAATCATCATGGGCTGCTACGGTATCGGTGTTAGTCGTCTCCTTTCAGCGGTTATGGAGCAACATGCTCGACTCTTTGTCAACAAAACGCCTAAAGGGGAATATCGTTATGCTTGGGGAGTTAACTTCCCTAAAGAATTGGCACCATTTGATGTGCACCTGATCACTGTCAATGTCAAAGACGAAGAAGCACAAGCCTTGACAGATAAACTTGAAGCTAACTTGATGGATGCTGGTTACGAAGTCTTGACAGACGACCGTAACGAACGTGTCGGAGTGAAGTTTAGCGATAGTGACTTGATTGGTCTGCCAATCCGTATCACTGTTGGGAAGAAAGCAGCCGATGGCATCGTAGAAGTTAAGATTAAGGCGACTGGTGACACCATCGAAGTTCACGCAGACAACTTGCTCGAAACCCTTGAAATCCTAAGCAAGAAATAAAAACTATAATCAGAAGAAAAACAAGGCAAAAATGTAACTAGTTTTTACCTTGTTTTTTCTATATAATGAGAGTGAATAAATACATAATCAAGTTAAGAGGTATAATAATGTTAAAATTTCCAAAGGATTTTGTCTGGGGTTCCTCTACTTCTGGACCACAGACAGAAGGTCGTGTACCTGGTGACGGAAAGGGAGACAATCTCTGGGATTATTGGTTCCAAGTAGAGCCAAATCGCTACTACAATGGGATTGGACCTGACAAAACATCAACTTTCTATGAAAACTGGGAAAAGGATATTGAGCTTTTGGTAGAGACTGGGCATACAGCCTTCCGAACTTCTATCCAGTGGTCTCGTATTTTCCCACAGGGCCGTGGAGAAGTCAATCCACAAGGTGTGGTTTTCTACCGTCAGGTCTTTGAAGCGATTAAGGCCAAGGGGATTCGTCTCTTAGTCAATCTCTATCACTTTGACCTGCCTTTTGCCCTCCAAGAAGATGGGGATGGTTGGGAAAATAAGACAACCGTCAAGACTTATGAAGACTATGCTCGTTTTTGTTTTGAGACTTATGGTGACTTGGTGGACCAATGGATCACCTTCAATGAACCCATCGTTCCTGTAGAATTTGGCTATTTTTACGATGCCCACTATCCTCACAAGGTAGATGCCAAAGCGGCGGTTAAGGTTGCTTATCATACGCAACTGGCTAGCAGTCTTGCGGTTAAGGTCTGTCATGAAGTTTTGCCTGATTCCAAGATTGGAATTGTCCTTAACTTGACACCAGCCTATCCACGTAGCCAGCATCCTGCAGATGTCAAGGCTGCTCGCATTGCCGACCTCTTCCAAGCCCAATCTTTCCTAGATCCGTCTGTCTTGGGGGCTTATCCACAGGAGTTGGTAGAAATCTTGTCTGAGCATGATTTGCTGCCAGATTCTACAGCTGAAGAGTTGGACCTTATTCGGGAGCATACTGTGGACTTTCTTGGAGTCAACTATTACCAACCCTTGCGCGTCATGGCTCCACGTTTTGCTAAACATCCTGATAGCCCGCTTTTGCCAGAGCATTTCTATGAGCCTTACGTCATGCCGGGCCGTAAAATCAATCCTCACCGCGGTTGGGAAATCTACGAGCAGGGGATTTATGATATCGCTCAAAATATCAAGGAAAATTATGGTAATATTGAGTGGATGCTGACAGAGAATGGCATGGGTGTTGAAGGGGAAGAAAAATTCCGTCAAGATGGGATGATTCAAGACGACTATCGTATTGACTTTATAAAAGGACATCTGCGTGAACTCCACCGTGCCATTGAAGACGGGGCCAACTGTAAGGGTTACTTGATTTGGACCTTTATAGACTGCTGGTCATGGCTCAACAGCTATAAAAATCGTTATGGTTTGATTGAACTTGACTTGGAAACACAGGAACGTCGCCTGAAGAAATCAGGCCATTGGTTCAAAGAACTCAGCGACCATAATGGATTTTAAGAATAAAAAGAGTGAGATGGTGTTCATCTCACTTTTTATTACAATATCATCACCAAGATCCCAATCGTAATCAGGATACAGCCAATAACTGTTTTAAACGTCAGGACATCCTGTAGGAAGAAAAAGGCTAGAACGAGGGTAATGACGAGACTGAATTTATCGACAGCAGATACCTCAGTCGCATTGCCCATCTGTAGGGCCTTGTAGTAGCAGAGCCAGGAGGCGCCAGTGGCTAGACCAGATAAGATGAGAAAGAGCCAACTTTTTCTACTGATGTTGACAATTTCGGTCTGACTATTGGTAAAGAAAACCATGGCCCAGGCCATAAGAATGACGACGACCGTACGAATAGCAGTTGCTAGATTGGATGGAACTCCCTCGATCCCAATCTTGGCTAAAATTGATGTTAAGGCTGCAAAGATAGCAGATAAAAGTGCGAAGAAAAACCACATGGCAAATACCTCCTCTTTTTATTATAAGTAATTGATGCTGACTTGTCAGGTATCAAGTGAAATCTTGATAAAATACCAGATAGAAAAACTATACCAATTTTTATTCTTGACAAGTGAGAAAAACAAGTATATACTGTTTTTGCTGATTCCGTAAAGTGAGAATTAGACTATACCAATTCAAGGAGAAAGCACAGCTGGTCTGTGTCGTATATACTATGTGTGGAATTGTTGGTGTTGTTGGAAACACAAATGCAACTGATATTTTGATTCAAGGGCTTGAAAAGCTCGAATACCGTGGCTATGATTCTGCGGGGATTTTTGTCCTAGGTGGTGCTGAAAATCATCTAGTTAAGGCTGTCGGTCGTATCGCAGAATTGTCTGCCAAGACAGCAGGTGTTGAGGGGACAACTGGTATCGGACATACGCGTTGGGCGACTCACGGAAAACCAACTGAGGATAATGCTCACCCACACCGCTCTGAGACAGGACGTTTTGTCTTGGTGCACAATGGGGTGATTGAAAACTACCTTGAAATCAAGGGAGAATACCTTGCAGGTCACCACTTCAAGGGGCAAACCGATACGGAAATCGCTGTTCACTTGATTGGGAAATTTGCAGAAGAAGAAGGTCTCTCAGTTCTAGAAGCCTTCAAAAAAGCCCTTCACATCATCCGTGGTTCTTATGCCTTTGCCTTGATTGACTCTGAAAATCCAGATGTCATCTATGTCGCTAAGAACAAATCACCACTCTTGATTGGTCTTGGGGAAGGTTATAACATGGTCTGCTCAGATGCTATGGCTATGATTCGTGAGACCAACCAATACATGGAAATCCATGACCAAGAGTTGGTTATCGTGAAAGCTGATAGCGTTGAAGTTCAAGACTATGATGGCAATCGCCGTGAACGTACTAGCTATACTGCGGAACTTGACTTGTCAGATATCGGTAAGGGAACTTACCCTTACTACATGCTCAAGGAAATTGATGAGCAGCCAACGGTTATGCGTAAACTCATCCAAGCCTACACAGATGAGGCAGGTCAAGTTGTCGTAGATCCAGCTATCATCAAGGCTGTTCAAGATGCAGACCGCATCTACATCCTTGCAGCTGGAACATCGTACCACGCAGGATTTGCTTCTAAGAAGATGTTGGAAGAATTGACAGATACACCAGTAGAACTTGGAATCTCATCTGAGTGGGGCTACGGTATGCCACTTCTCAGCAAGAAACCGCTCTTCATCTTTATCAGCCAGTCTGGTGAAACAGCTGACAGCCGTCAGGTTTTGGTTAAGGCTAATGAAATGGGGATTCCGAGTTTGACAGTGACAAACGTACCAGGCTCAACTCTTTCACGTGAAGCCAACCATACAATGCTTCTTCACGCGGGTCCTGAAATTGCTGTGGCGTCAACCAAGGCCTATACAGCGCAAATCGCAGCCCTTGCCTTCCTTGCAAAAGCAGTCGGAGAAGCAAACGGGAATGCCAAAGCGCAAGCCTTTGACCTGGTTCATGAGTTGTCAATCGTAGCTCAGTCTATCGAATCAACTCTTTCAGAAAAAGAAACCATTGATGCCAAGGTTCGTGAGCTTCTTGAAACCACTCGCAACGCCTTTTACATCGGACGTGGTCAAGACTACTATGTAGCCATGGAAGCCAGTCTTAAGCTCAAAGAGATTTCTTACATCCAATGTGAAGGCTTTGCGGCAGGAGAACTCAAGCACGGAACCATTGCCTTGATTGAAGATGGGACACCTGTCTTGGCTCTCTTGTCAGATCCAGTTCTTGCCAACCACACTCGTGGAAATATCCAAGAGGTCGCAGCCCGTGGTGCTAAGGTTCTCACTATTGCAGAAGAAAATGTTGCTAAAGAGACAGACGATATCGTCCTTACGACCGTCCACCCTTACCTCTCACCAATCTCAATGGTCGTACCAACGCAATTGGTCGCTTACTTTGCAACACTTCACCGTGGCCTTGATGTGGACAAACCACGTAACCTTGCTAAGTCAGTAACAGTAGAATAAACAAAGAAAGTCTAGTTGATCTAGGCTTTTTTGCTCTGTCTTGGTATCCTTGGGTAAGGAGGCACTGTATTAATGACTAAGTTATTTATCCTGAAAAGAAATCAAGTATTATTGCTATGCTAGTCTGGATCAGTCCCAAACTCAGAGGGAATCAAAAGAACAGAGAGAACGATTTTTGATAGTGTAGATAGAACTTCCATTCAGATGAAAGACTATGACAGCTACACACCGATTAATGGGGACTACAGTTTTGGTACAAGGGATAGAGCATACTTTCTAGGGAATATATACCAGCTTATACCAACTACAAGATAAAATAGCAAAAAAGGCGATTATCCAAGCGGAAATCGTCTTTTTGATATTTAGAATAAGTCCAGCCTAATATTTCCACCAAAATGTGGTTTTTCAAGAGCTATCTGTGCTAATTGATTGAGTGTTTGTTTACTATTTTCTTGATTATAGAATTTAAGTCCTTTGATGATAACTCCATCAATTTCATCTTCGAAAATCAAATCTTCTTGATGGTCGTTGATGTATGAAAGAAGTTCCTCCTTCCATCTATCTTTTTTTGCCAATTGTTCACCTTTGGGTTCAATGAAGATTTGAAGATAGTAATCCTTATTTTGAAGAAGTAGGATAAAGTCTGGTTGAAACCCTGAAAAATTGATTTCCCGTGGATTCTCTTCAAATTGGTGCAATTTCAATCGTTCAACTTTATCTGTCCCCTTTAGCATGTTTTCGTCCATTCGAACGAGGAAAACATCACCGTATTGTTCTCTTAGTTCATCAATGTGATTGGCGATAGCATTAACTAGATTTTCTTCATTTCTATTGATTATAGCAGATTGGTAAGCAAAAAAGTCAAATTTTTCAAAACTAATATTAGCTACTTTTTGTTCGATGAAGGAGCTACTCTGTTTAGCCGTATCATAATTAGGTATTCGTTTGCGATAATCAACGAGATATTCTGTAATTGGATATCCGATAAAGCGGTTCGTACCTCTTGCCTTGCGATAACCTGCCTTTATTTGGGCAGCCAGTAGGTTAAAAAAGTTATCAACAATTTTCAACTTTTCCATAGCGGAAAAATCTTCTACAATGGTTTCTTTTTCTGTTGTGACAGAGAGTGTAAGATTTTGCAAATCTAGCCAATTTTCTCCCCAAAAATCTTCCATAGACTTGAGATTTGGAAGATATCTTTTCAGATTTTCAAATCGGAAAAAGTTAGAGCGGCTAATTGATTTTTTAAAATAACGAATATCAATTCCCCTCAATTGGGACGTTTTTAACTCTATTGCTTCAGCTGAAAGGTAAGCTGTTTCATAGGTGGATTTTAAATAGGTTACATTGGCTAGCTTAGAAATTTCAATACCATATGCACGTAAATTTACATAGTGACTGTCAGGAATTTCCTCAGTTTCATTATAGTAAAGCTTACCTGTTTTAAAGATTTGGGTTTTCTTGAAAGAGGGTTTCAGTTTGATTTCAATTGGAGGATTTTTTTCATCAGTCCCAGTCGCAAGATTCATCTTATCAAGTGATGCCATCAAATTCTTAATGTATTGTGGCTCATTAAGGGTATGGTAGTGTAGTGTTTCCAACAAAAGACTTGCTGTTTCATCTGATTCATCAAATCGTCTTTGGTAAGAAATCTTTTGATTTAAGGAGAAAGGATTGTATCGCGCCCCACGTCCGATCAACTGAGCCTCGGAATTGGTTGATTTAGCATCTCTTTTATCATTCATTTTTCCCAAGTTGCTAATACGAACGATATCGTAAAGATTGAGGACATCCCAACCTTCTGTTAATTTTGCTACGGCAAAGACTACACGGTACAGATTATTGGGCGATTCAAGCGAATTGAGGGCTTGATACTGTCCTGTTTCTAGCAACCCTTTTGAGCCACTATCTGAATCATTTGCATTTAGAATTCTAGCTGGTGAAAAACCACGCTTAATTTCTCGAACAACAGTTGAAAGATCATCCTTTTCGAGATAATACTGATAAGCTAGCTGTAGAGTATGGCTTTGCTCTTCTGATACACTTCTCAATTGTGAAATAAGGAACGACCTTAAACTTTCTACAGTCAGACTATCAATCATCTCATTGAATAGATTATTTGCTTCATAGGAAGCATCAATTTTATGTGATTTGAAAAGAATGACTGGTTTTATCTCAATCCCAAATTTTTCTAGAGCAAATTTGCGACGATATTCACTCAGAAGAACGGTGCTAAGCATGTTATCTTCGTTGGAATTTCCCGTCTGAATGCGTCTTACATTTTTTGAATATCGCTCTTTGATGTATGAATCCAAGGTATAACGGTAAATAATCTTATCTCGATATTTTTGATAAATGGTCTCATCGTCAAAATCAAGTGTTGCGGTAAATTCTAGCAAGAGATTATCAGCATGTGCATGAAGAAGAGAAAGTAGGCTTTTTTCCCATGAGATTTTTTCCAATTCTGCTTTATTTTTCTTTTTCGTAGAAGCAGAATAGTGATGGGCTTCATCCGCCAGAATAATCATTTTTGTCTTCTGGTAATCTTTTAATGACATGATATTTTCTGCCTGTGTGAAGAGGTCATTTGTCAATGTTTGAATTGAAACAAATTTAATATTAATTACATTTTTATTAGGAAAATCTGGAAATCTTCCTGAAATCTGGTTGATAAAGATATGTTCCCCATTAATTTCTAAGTTAGAATTGAAAAGAAACTTAGTAGATTTAGCACTCGTTAGGTTATCAATAGTCTTATTCAGAACACCATTTGTATTCACTGTAAACAGAAAATTTTGATACCCTTTTTCTTTATAAAGATAGAGGATTAAACCAGCCATCAAATCAGTCTTTCCCGAACCAGTTGCCATATTGAACATCAGCTGTCTTGGTTTTCGAAACTTGAAAGTATCTGATGCTTGAGTGTAATGAAAATAGCGAATAGCTTCACTCTGATAAGAACGTGGTTCATGCTTGAGATTTTCTACAATATACTGTGGTAATTCCCAACCATGCTGTTCGTTCAAAATATCCATATCCAGCTGTTTCAATTCATCGAAGAGTTCAAAGATCAGTTCTTTTTTCTTTGCTTTTCTAACCATCATTTCTCTCCATAAAAACTCTTATTGAAATCATAATCTGATTGGGATAATTGCGATTTAATGGTTTCATCATCAATTTCAGAGTAGTTGTGATAGAGCTGGTTTTTGTCAATAATCTTCACAAGAATTTTTTTCTGCATTTCAAAATCTTCATCCCAGATAGATTGGTCGACTTCTTGTAAATCCACTCTGAAATCAAAATCAAGTGTGGCTTTCATGTCGTCAAAGATAGCCTTTAATTCATCAGAATGTTTAGAGTTAAGAACAGCATCAATAAAGGTTGCATTTTTGTCCATTAATTCAGCATAAATGAATGAACCACCGCCAGACCAAGCAACATCTTGAGAAATGCCACCTTGTTCTCCATCAATAACTTTCTTTAATCTCTCTACCGCTACGGTTTCAATATAATCCATTTGTTCAATACCGATGTACTGACGATTCATCTTGTGAGCAACTGCTGCAGTAGTTCCCGAACCCATAAAGAAGTCAAGGACAAGATCACCTTCATTTGTAGATAGTTCTAAGACGCGTTTAATTAACTCTTCTGGTTTTGGATTAGTAAATACTTCTTCTCCAAATAACTCCTGTTGGTGCTTTGTTGCAGAAGTATTTGTATTGGTTTCTCTCCAAGTAATACTATTAGGCTGAATTGTCCAAATTGAACTACTTGCCTTACCTTTACCTGCCATTTTTACTTCTGAATAATAGGCTTTAAGTTGTGGTTTTGATGTTCCGTTGACACCAAATCGAATACGATTATCAGCCAACCATCTTTCATAATTCTCTTTTGTAGTTCTCCAGCATCGTCCTTTTGGAGGTATGTAGATATCTCTGGTATTGGGATTGGTTATTTCATATTGAAGATTTTTTCGGATATTTGGAGCATCGAATGGTTCAAGCCTATATGGACCTCGTCCATCATTATCATCATACTTAAATGTTTCAATATCAAGAGCTAACCTAAAATCATTTTTATCAATGGCGTCTTTATTTTTAGCATAGACCAAAATATGATTACTGTTCATTGAAAACAAACCATCACTTGAAACTGAACTTCTAGCTTCCCAAGTAACATCGGCAATAAAGTTTTCAATTCCAAAAATCTCATCCATCATGACTTTAAGATAGTGAGTTCCTTCATCACTCATGCTTAAAAAAAGTAAACCATCATACGATAAAAGCTGATAAGCGATTGATAGCCTGTTCTTTAAGAAGGTTAACCAGCTGGATAAACTAAAATTAGAATTATAGGTAAACGTATCTGTCGGTTTAGTTTTCAGGAAGTAGTACGGTGGGTCAATATAAATCAATTTCACCTTTCCAGCAAATCGTTCTTTCAAACTATAGAGTGCTAGGAGATTATTTCCTTTTATAATTAGATTATCTGTATCCTGAATTTCTGAAGCTTCAAAAACACCATCTTTAGTATATTTCTTTGCATTTTTTAAAATCTTTTTATCTAGAAGAACATCAATTTCCTCTCGAGCAACTATCTCATTTAAAAAGGATTCTTCAGCATCTTCCTTCGATACATCATCTTTAGTCATACCAGCTTTTAAAATAGTATCTTTGTAAGGAAAATCTAGGACGACATCTGTCATTTCGTCTAAATAGTGATTATTTGTCGCTAATCCGATTTTATTGGTGTAACGCGTATAAGAGTTTGACCAATATTCATCAACTTCAAGCATTTGAATGATATCATTGATTTTCAAAATTGTCGCACCAGCAATATCCTCGGTAAATGCTTCATTTAGAATTGCATTTGTTAAGATGCTTTCCACCAATTCAGGTGTATACTTGTCTAAGTCTGTTATGATGGCATCCTTCTTCAAAAGTCCATCAACAATATAGCGTTCACTAAAACTTTCCACCACTTCACGAAGTGCCTGCTGAATCACTGTTTCCAATGTCTGACTCATACAAGCACCTCACTTTCATACACAACAGAAAAGACCTTCTCACAAAAATGTGAAAAAGTCTGTTTTAGGGCTTGACAAAAAATACGCTTGATTACATAATCAGCGTGAGCTGTGAGCTGTGAGCTGTGAGCTGTGAGCTGTGAGCTGTGAGCTGTGAGCTGTGAGCTGTGAGCTGTGAGCTGTGAGCTGTGAGCTGTG
>NZ_NCUG01000005.1:0-245 GCF_002096275.1 Streptococcus oralis subsp. tigurinus
GAAGGCAACGACATTCCAGGATATCCAAGTGAAGATGGGGAACAACCTAAGAAAGACATCCCAGGTTATCGCTTCGTAGAGACTAAGAAACTTCCAAACGGCGACACTGAACATGTCTACGAAAAAGTGAAGACCAGTCACAAGGATAAGGAAGGCAACGACATTCCAGGATATCCAAGTGAAGATGGCGAACAACCTAAGAAAGATATTCCAGGTTATCGCTTCGTAGAGACTAAGAAACTTCA
>NZ_NCUG01000007.1:0-245 GCF_002096275.1 Streptococcus oralis subsp. tigurinus
GGAAGCATGAAAGAAGGCTTCACCATTACCAATAAGGAAAAGACTCCGTGGGCTCCAATGATCCCACCAACCCGAGCGATCACGGTCACAAAAGAGTGGCAAGACTCAGATGGCAACAAGATTGACGCGCCTGTAGACAGTGTCACAGTTGAACTCTATAAAGACGGCGTGGCAACTGGTCAAGTACAAGAGTTGACCAAAGCCAACAACTGGACAGCCAGCTTTGAGCAACAGCCAGTCTCTGC
>NZ_NCUG01000004.1:0-217 GCF_002096275.1 Streptococcus oralis subsp. tigurinus
GGTTGGTGGGATCATTGGAGCCCACGGAGTCTTTTCCTTATTGGTAATGGTGAAGCCTTCTTTCATGCTTCCTGCGTAACCGACTCCATACCACTTGCCTGTCACTTGAATGTTGTTTAAGATTTCGCCAACTTCTTTGACGGTGTACTGATGAGCTTCGCCACCAAGGGTCGCAGAGACTGGCTGTTGCTCAAAGCTGGCTGTCCAGTTGTTGGCA
>NZ_NCUG01000016.1:0-209459 GCF_002096275.1 Streptococcus oralis subsp. tigurinus
ACCCTTAGCTCAACTGGATAGAGTACCTGACTACGAATCAGGCGGTTAGAGGTTCGACTCCTCTAGGGTGCATTTTTTTATTTAACGCGGGAAGTAGCTCAGCTTGGTAGAGTACTTGGTTTGGGACCAAGGTGTCGCAGGTTCGAATCCTGTCTTCCCGATCGATTACGAGGATACTTAAGGGTATCTTTTTTATATATGTTAAGGAGATTCTGAGAATCTTCTTTTTTGTGGCTCTTTGTCAACTGTAGTGGGTTGAAGTCAGCTAAGATCGAGAAAGGACGAATTTCGTCCTTTCTTTTTTGATGTTCGGAGTTATGAAAATCATTTCTTGAAGCTGTATTCATCCCAAGACATGTGGGTTGGAAGAAAAGATAAATCTGTCTTGAATTTGAATTCTTTCAATTTACGAATGACTGTCGAAGTTGAGACAGATAGACTTTCTGCAATAGCTGTCATAGGGACTTTCTCGATTAATTTTTGAGTGATTTTCTGGTTGACGATGGTCGCGATTCGGTGATTTTTCTTGACGAGAGAGGTTTCGGCGACCGCTATTTTCGAACACTGATAACACTTAAAACGTCGCTTTCTAAGGAGAATTCTAGTAGGCATACCAGTTGTTTCAAGGTAAGGAATTTTGGAAGGTTTTTGGAAGTCATATTTCTTCATTTGATTTCCGCAATCAGGACAAGATGGGGCGTCGTAGTCCAGTTTAGCGATGACTTCCTTGTAGGTATTCATATTAACGATACAATCTGGATATTAGGGTCTTTAATATCTAGTAGTTTTGTGATAAAATGTAATGGTTCCATATGATTCTTTCTAATGATGGTTTGGTCGCTTTTCATTATAAATCTTATGGGACTTTTTTTCTACAACAAAAGAGGCTCCATAATATCCATAGGGGATTTACCCACTACAGAATTATAGAGTTATTTTTAAGAAAGAAATAAGAGGAATATAAAAGAGTTTAACAAATGACATCAGCTATATATTTTCTTTAATTATGGTAAAATAGTAAGAGAATAATGTGAGGAAAATGAATGTCAAGTAAGTTTGAAATTTTAATGAATCAACTAGGAATTTCTGATCAACTGAAACAGGATCCTGCTCTTATTGATGCAAGCATTGAGCGTGTCGTGGTTCATAAAATTAGTAAGGTTTGGGAGTTTCATTTTGTATTTTCTAATATTTTACCGATTGAAATCTTTTTAGAGTTAAAGAAAGGGCTGAGTGAAGAATTTTCTAAGACAGGGAATCAAGCTGTTTTTGAAATCAAGGCTCTTTCTCAAGATTTTTCAAATCAACTCTTGCAGGCCTACTATAAGGAGGCTTTTTCTGAAGGTCCATGTGCTAGCCAAGGGTTTAAGTCGCTTTATCAGAATTTGCAAGTTCGTGCAGAGGGAAATCAGCTCTTTATTGAAGGTTCAGAGGTGATTGATAAGGAACACTTTAAGAAAAATCATCTTCCTAATTTAACAAAGCAACTTGAAAAATTTGGTTTTCCAGCTTTTGTCTTCCAAATCGAAAAGAATGATGCTCTTACGCAGGAGCAGGAGGAAGCCTTCCATACGGAGAATGAGCAGATCGTTCAAGCTGCCAACGAAGAAGCTTTACGTGCTATGGAACAACTGGAACAAATGGCTCCTCTACCGGTAGAAGAGAAACCAGCCTTCGATTTTCAGGCTAAAAAAGCTGCGACTAAGCCAAAATTGGATAAGGCTGAAGTGACCCAGATGATTGATGTCACGACTGAGGAAAATCGTCTGGTCTTTGAAGGGGTTGTTTTTGATGTGGAGCAAAAAGTGACCAGAACAGGGCGCGTTTTGATCAACTTTAAAATGACCGACTATACTTCAAGTTTTTCGATGCAAAAGTGGGTTAAGAACGAAGAAGAGGCTCAGAAGTTTGACATCATTAAGAAAAATTCCTGGCTTCGTGTTCGTGGGAATGTAGAGATGAATAACTTCACACGCGATTTGACTATGAACGTGCAGGATGTGCAGGAAGTGGTGCATCATGAAAGAAAGGATCTCATGCCAGAAGGTGAGCGTCGGGTTGAGTTTCATGCTCATACTAACATGTCGACTATGGATGCTCTACCAGAGGTAGAAAAAATCGTTGAGACAGCGGCTAAGTGGGGACATAAGGCGGTTGCCATCACGGACCATGGCAATGTTCAGTCCTTCCCACATGGCTATAAGGCAGCCAAGAAAGCGGGAATCCAGCTAATCTATGGAATGGAAGCCAATATCGTTGAAGACCGCGTTCCTATCGTTTATAACGAAGTGGAGATGGACTTGTCAGAAGCTACCTATGTGGTTTTTGACGTGGAAACGACGGGTCTATCAGCCATCTATAATGACTTGATTCAGGTTGCGGCCTCTAAGATGTATAAGGGGAATGTTATTGCCGAATTTGATGAATTTATCAACCCAGGTCACCCCTTGTCAGCCTTTACCACAGAATTGACTGGAATTACAGATGATTATGTCAAAAATGCCAAACCACTAGAACAAGTTTTGCAAGAATTCCAAGAATTTTGCAAGGATACAGTCTTAGTCGCCCACAATGCTACCTTTGACGTTGGCTTTATGAATGCCAACTATGAGCGTCATGGTCTGCCTAAGATTAGCCAGCCAGTTATCGATACGCTGGAGTTTGCTAGAAATCTCTATCCTGAGTATAAACGCCATGGTTTGGGACCTTTGACTAAGCGTTTTGGTGTAGCACTTGAACACCACCACATGGCTAATTACGATGCGGAAGCTACTGGTCGTCTGCTTTTCATCTTTATCAAAGAGGTAGCAGAAAAACATAGTGTGACCGACCTAGCTAGACTAAACATTGATTTGATTAGTCCAGATTCTTATAAAAAAGCTCGGATCAAGCATGCGACTATTTATGTCAAGAATCAGGTAGGTCTAAAAAATATCTTTAAACTGGTTTCTTTGTCCAATACCAAGTACTTTGAAGGAGTACCACGGATTCCGAGAACGGTTCTAGATGCCCATCGGGAGGGCTTGATTTTGGGGTCGGCTTGCTCCGAGGGTGAAGTTTTTGACGCAGTTGTTTCCCAAGGTGTGGATGCGGCGGTTGAGGTGGCTAAGTATTATGACTTTATCGAGGTCATGCCACCAGCTATCTATGCGCCATTGATTGCTAAGGAGCAAGTCAAGGATATGGCAGAACTCCAGACCATTATCAAGAGTTTGATAGAGGTCGGAGACCGTCTTGGTAAGCCTGTTCTAGCTACGGGAAATGTCCACTATATCGAACCGGAAGAAGAGATTTACCGTGAAATTATCGTCCGTAGTTTGGGGCAGGGTGCTATGATTAACCGAACCATTGGTCACGGTGAACATGCCCAACCAGCTCCTCTTCCCAAAGCTCATTTTCGAACGACTAATGAGATGTTGGATGAATTTGCATTCTTGGGAGAGGGACTGGCTCGTAAACTGGTTATTGAAAACACCAATGCCTTGGCAGATATCTTTGAACCTGTTGAGGTTGTTAAGGGTGACTTGTACACGCCTTTCATCGACAAGGCTGAAGAAACGGTTGCTGAGTTGACCTACAAGAAGGCCTTTGAGATTTATGGAAATCCTCTGCCAGATATCGTTGATTTGCGGATTGAAAAGGAATTGACTTCGATTCTGGGGAATGGATTTGCCGTGATTTATCTGGCATCGCAGATGCTGGTGCAACGTTCCAATGAACGGGGATACTTGGTTGGTTCTCGTGGGTCTGTTGGGTCCAGTTTTGTTGCGACCATGATTGGAATTACAGAGGTCAATCCCCTCTCTCCTCACTATGTCTGTGGTCAGTGTCAGTACAGTGAGTTTATCACCGATGGTTCTTACGGTTCAGGTTTTGATATGCCCAATAAGGACTGTCCAAACTGCGGTCACAAACTCAGCAAAAATGGGCAGGATATTCCCTTTGAAACCTTCCTTGGTTTTGATGGAGATAAGGTTCCCGATATTGACTTGAATTTCTCGGGAGAAGACCAACCTAGTGCTCACTTGGATGTGCGTGATATCTTTGGTTCAGAGTATGCCTTTCGTGCAGGAACGGTTGGTACAGTTGCTGCTAAGACCGCCTATGGCTTTGTCAAGGGTTACGAGCGTGACTATGGCAAATTTTATCGTGATGCGGAGGTGGAACGCCTCGCTCAAGGTGCGGCTGGTGTCAAGCGAACAACAGGACAACACCCGGGGGGGATCGTTGTTATTCCTAACTACATGGACGTCTACGATTTTACGCCTGTCCAGTATCCAGCAGATGACGTGACGGCTGAATGGCAGACCACTCACTTTAACTTCCACGATATCGATGAGAACGTCCTCAAACTTGATGTACTGGGGCATGATGATCCGACCATGATTCGCAAACTTCAGGACTTATCTGGTATTGATCCTAATGAAATCCCTATGGATGATGAAGGCGTGATGGCCCTCTTTTCTGGTACGGATGTGCTTGGCGTGACGCCGGAGCAAATCGGAACGGCGACAGGTATGCTGGGAATTCCAGAGTTTGGAACTAACTTCGTACGTGGGATGGTCGATGAAACCCATCCGACAACCTTTGCGGAATTGCTTCAGCTCTCAGGACTGTCCCATGGTACCGATGTGTGGTTGGGCAATGCCCAGGATCTGATCAAGCAAGGGATTGCGGACCTATCAACCGTTATCGGTTGTCGGGACGACATCATGGTTTACCTCATGCATGCTGGTCTTGAACCTAAGATGGCCTTTACCATCATGGAACGGGTGCGTAAAGGCTTGTGGTTGAAGATTTCCGAGGAGGAGCGAAATGGCTACATCGAAGCCATGAAGGCCAATAAGGTACCAGAGTGGTATATAGAGTCCTGCGGGAAAATTAAGTACATGTTCCCTAAAGCCCATGCGGCAGCCTACGTTATGATGGCCCTTCGCGTAGCCTACTTCAAGGTTCACCATCCCATTTATTATTACTGTGCTTACTTCTCAATCCGCGCTAAGGCTTTTGATATCAAGACTATGGGTGCAGGCTTGGATGCTATCAAGCGCAGAATGGAAGAAATCTCTGAAAAACGGAAGAACAATGAAGCTTCTAATGTGGAAATTGACCTCTATACCACTCTTGAGATTGTCAATGAGATGTGGGAGCGTGGTTTCAAGTTTGGAAAACTCGATCTCTACCGTAGTCAGGCGACAGAGTTCCTCATCGATGGGGATACCCTCATTCCGCCATTTGTAGCAATGGATGGTCTGGGAGAGAACGTTGCCAAGCAGTTAGTTCGAGCGCGTGAAGAGGGAGAATTCCTCTCTAAAACAGAATTGCGCAAACGCGGTGGCCTCTCATCAACTTTGGTTGAAAAGATGGATGAAATGGGGATTCTCGGCAATATGCCAGAGGATAACCAATTGAGTTTGTTTGATGAGTTTTTCTAAAATATAGAAAGAGGTTTTTATGAAACTTACTATTTCTGCTCAGGATAAGCCAGCGCAAAAGGTGTTTGATTACCAGCTGGATCTTGACCCTGATACGATTTTGAGAATGACCGCTTTGATTTGCGGCACTGTGGCAGCGGTTAGCCTGTTGTCCTTGTTTAAAGAGAAATAACAATAGAAAAGAGAAAACAAAATGGTTTTACCAAATTTTAAAGAAAATCTAGAAAAATATGCTAAATTGTTGGTTGCAAACGGAATTAATGTGCAACCTGGTCACACCTTGGCTCTTTCTATCGATGTGGAGCAACGTGAGTTGGCACATTTGATCGTGAAAGAAGCTTATGTCTTGGGTGCGCATGAGGTTATTGTTCAGTGGACAGATGATGTGATCAACCGTGAGAAATTCCTCCACGCGCCGATAGAGCGTCTGAACAATGTGCCAGAATACAAGATTGCTGAGATGAACTATCTCTTGGAGAACAAGGCTAGCCGTCTTGGTGTCCGTTCTTCTGACCCAGGTGCCTTGAACGGTGTGGACGCTGACAAGCTTTCAGCTTCTGCTAAAGCGATGGGACTCGCTATGAAGCCAATGCGTATTGCAACTCAGTCTAACAAGGTTAGCTGGACAGTGGCTGCCGCTGCTGGACTCGAGTGGGCTAAGAAGGTCTTTCCAAATGCTACGAGCGATGAAGAAGCAGTCGATCTCCTTTGGGATCAAATCTTCAAAACTTGCCGTGTCTACGAAGACGATCCTGTTAAGGCTTGGGAAGAACACGCTGCCATTCTTAAGAGTAAGGCAGATATGCTTAATAAGGAGCAATTCTCAGCTCTTCACTATACAGCGCCAGGGACAGATTTGACACTTGGCTTGCCTAAGAACCACGTTTGGGAATCAGCTGGTGCTATCAATGCACAGGGCGAAGAATTCTTGCCAAATATGCCGACAGAGGAAGTTTTCACTGCCCCTGACTTCCGTCGTGCAGATGGCTATGTCACTTCTACAAAACCACTTAGCTATAATGGAAATATCATCGAAGGGATTAAAGTAACCTTCAAGGATGGTCAAATCGTAGATATCACTGCTGAGAAGGGTGATCAGGTCATGAAAGACCTTGTCTTTGAAAATGCGGGCGCACGTGCCTTGGGTGAATGTGCCTTGGTACCAGATCCAAGTCCAATTTCACAGTCAGGCATTACCTTCTTCAACACCCTTTTCGATGAGAATGCTTCAAACCACTTGGCTATCGGTGCAGCCTATGCGACCAGCGTTGTTGGAGGGGCAGAGATGAGCGAAGAAGAGCTTGAAGCAGCAGGTCTTAACCAATCAGATGTTCACGTGGACTTCATGATTGGTTCGAGTCAAATGGATATCGATGGTATCCGTGAGGATGGAACACGCGTACCACTCTTCCGTAATGGAGATTGGGCAATTTAAGGAGAAGCTATGCTTGGAAGTATGTTTGTTGGTCTCCTAGTGGGACTCTTGGCGGGTGCTTTGACCAATCGTGGAGAGAGCATGGGATGCTTTGGAAAAATATTTCTCGGCTGGATTGGTGCCTTTTTGGGCCACTTGCTCTTTGGAACTTGGGGTCCAATCCTAGCAGGAACAGCTATTATCCCAGCTATTTTAGGAGCTATGCTTGTCTTAGCTATTTTCTGGAGACGAGGAAGTTAAGTTCCTAAATCTGAAAAGAAAAGGAGGTTGGTCATTGAGCCAGCCTCCTTTTGAGTATGATATAATAGTTCTATGAGATTAGATAAATTTTTAGTTGCCTGCGCTGTGGGAAGTCGGACAGAGGTAAAAAACTTGCTCAAGGCTGGGCGCGTGACGGTAAATGGCAAAAAGGAAAAGTCAGCTAAACTGCAAATTGACGAAGAAAGAGACCAAATTCGTTTTGACGGTCAAGTGCTAGAGTACGAGGAGTTTGTTTACTACATGATGAACAAGCCCCAAGGAGTCATTTCGGCGACTGAAGATCCCAAGCATAGAACTGTTTTAGACTTGTTAGATGACTATGCTCGCGCCAAGGAAGTTTTTCCTATCGGTCGTTTAGATATTGATACCCATGGTCTTTTGCTCTTGACCAATGATGGTCAGCTGGCCCATGCGTTGCTTTCGCCTAAACGTCATGTGGATAAAACTTACTTGGCTCAAGTCAAGGGGATTATGATCCAAGAAGATGTGGAAACATTTTCCAAGGGCATTCCGCTTAAGGATTTTACTTGCCAGCCGGGCAAACTGGTGATTTTGTCAGTGGATTCAGATAAGGATGAGAGCCAGGTTCGGGTGACCATAGCAGAAGGGAAGTTTCATCAGGTTAAACGCATGGTAGCCTACTGTGGCAAGGAAGTCGTGGACTTGCAACGTTTGACGATGGGGACTCTAGTTTTGGATGAGAACTTAGAACGAGGAGAATGGCGTCGCTTGACCAAGGAGGAGTTAGAGAATCTCCTTGCTAGTATTGCTTAGTTTGGATTATGTTAGAAAAGGTGAGGGAGAATGTCCTTACCTTTTTCGTTTTTCAGTTGCTTCCTTTGTGAAAAGAGTTATAATAGACAGTAGAATAAAAGGAGGAATCTATGAACGCGATTCAAGAATCATTTACAGATAAATTATTTGCTAACTATGAAGCAAATGTCAAATACCAAGCGATTGAAAATGCTGCCAGTCACAACGGAATTTTTGCAGCCCTGGAGCGTCGTCAAAGCCATGTTGACAATACACCTGTTTTCTCGCTTGATTTGACCAAGGACAAGGTGACCAACCAGAAAGCGTCTGGTCGTTGCTGGATGTTCGCAGCTCTCAACACCTTCCGCCACAAACTCATCTCTCAGTACAAATTAGAGAACTTTGAATTGTCTCAGGCCCACACCTTCTTCTGGGACAAGTATGAGAAATCAAACTGGTTCTTGGAGCAAGTCATTGCGACTGCAGACCAAGAATTGACGAGTCGCAAGGTTAGCTTCCTACTCCAAACACCCCAACAAGACGGTGGTCAGTGGGATATGGTAGTGTCCCTCTTTGAGAAATACGGTGTCGTACCCAAGTCTGTTTACCCTGAGTCTATCTCATCTAGCAACAGCCGTGAGCTAAATGCTATCCTCAACAAATTGCTTCGCCAAGATGCTCAAATCTTGCGTGATTTGTTGGCTTCTGGTGCAGATCAAGCGACTGTTCAAGCCAAGAAAGAAGAGCTTTTGCAAGAAATCTTTAACTTCCTTGCTATGTCACTAGGGCTTCCACCACGTAAATTTGACTTTGCTTATCGTGACAAGGATGATAACTACCAAAGTGAAAAGGGCATTACACCACAAGAATTTTACAAAAAATATGTTGACCTTCCTCTAGAAGACTACGTTTCTGTTATCAATGCTCCAACTGCTGATAAACCTTATGGCAAATCTTACACAGTTGAGATGTTAGGAAATGTCGTCGGTAGCCGTGCAGTTCGCTACATCAACGTTCCAATGGAGCGCTTGAAGGAATTAGCGATTGCCCAAATGCAGACAGGAGAAACTGTTTGGTTTGGTTCAGATGTCGGCCAACTCAGCAACCGTAAAGCTGGAATCCTTGCGACAGATGTTTATGACTTTGAATCAAGCATGGATATTAAACTCACTCAAGACAAGGCTGGACGCTTGGACTACAGCGAAAGCTTGATGACCCACGCCATGGTCTTGACAGGTGTGGATTTGGATGAAAACGGCAAGTCAACTAAGTGGAAGGTTGAGAACTCTTGGGGAGACAAGGTCGGTACAGATGGTTACTTCGTTGCCTCAGATGCTTGGATGGATGAATACACTTACCAAATCGTTGTCCGTAAGGAATTGCTGACAGCAGAAGAACAAGCCGCATATGAAGCAGAACCAATTGTGTTAGCACCATGGGATCCAATGGGTGCCTTGGCAGAATAAAGTATAAAGAAAAGAGGTTAGGGGAATCCTAGCTTCTTTTTTTAGTCCTTCTTAAAGTTGCGATAGATGATGCTTGCCAAGTGAGTTCTTCTTATTTTGAGTCTTTAAGTGACAGAGAAAAAGATATGTGTTACTATAGTAGTACAAAAGGATATCGGAGTAGAAATGAAGTATTTAAGTAGTCAAGATATCAAGGATCGTCAACGAAACATCAGTGACATTAAACCCTATAAAACAACCAAGGAAATAGTCGTTTCAAATATCTTTACCTTCTTTAATGCCATGAACTTGGCTCTGGCAGTTCTGGTAGCCACAACCTTGCGATTTGAGAACATGCTCTTTTTAGGTGTGATTGCCATCAATACAGCCATCGGGATTTTCCAAGAAGTGCGTTCAAAAAATGCCTTAGAAAAGCTGAGTTTGCTTGGTAAAAGTAAGTACAAAGTCAATCGAGATGGTCAAACGATTGAGATTGATCCGGAGGACATCGTTCTAGGGGAGTATCTGCATCTCAATCTGGGTGATCAGGTGCCTGTCGATGCAGAAGTCCTTGAAGGGAATATTGAAGTGGATGAGTCTTTACTGACTGGTGAGAGTGATTCAGTCTTTAAAACGGTTGGTGATAAGCTGATGAGCGGAAGCAATGTCGTCAGCGGTACTTGTCTGGTCACGGCGACAGCTGTGGGTCCCGATAGTTATATCAATAAGCTCGCAAAATCCAGCAAGGAATTCAAAAAATACCCTTCTCAACTGCGCGATTATATGGATAAGATTTTAAAAATCGTTTCTATCTTGCTGGTGCCAGTTGCCATTCTGCTCTATGTCAGAGGTTTTAGTCTAGGACGGTCTTATGTTGAAATTGTCTTGGGAAGTTCAGGTGCCTTGGTCGGCATGATTCCAGAGGGCTTGATTCTCTTGGTTAGCGTCTCCCTAGCGGTAGCAGCCATGAAGTTGGCTAAAAAGAAGGTTCTAGTGCAGGAGCTATACTGTGTAGAGACCTTGGCGCGAGTAGATGTTCTTTGTTTTGATAAGACAGGAACTATCACGACGGGGAATATGAAGGTCCAAGAAATGGATGCTAATGTAGCAGAGAAACTGTCTTCTTATTTGGCTTATTTCGAAGATGAAAATGCAACTTCCCGAGCTCTGAAGACTTACTTAACCTGTGAGAAAAAGTGGGAAGTTCAAGAAGTCGGTGCCTTTTCAAGCAAAAACAAGTATTCCTTTGTCCAAGTAAAAGATGGTGGGACCTATTTCTTCGGAGCCTATGAATTTCTAGGCTTTACCCAGCCGATGGATGCCTACTATGAGCATCTGAAACAGCAAGGTTTTCGAATTTTGTCCCTTGCTCATAGTAAGGACCAAATCACGAGTCCAGCCAATATGGAATTACTAGGACACGTCGTTTTGTCAGATGAGATTAAGGACAATACCAAGGAAACCTTTGACTATTTCGAATCTCAAGGTGTTGAAGTGAAGATTATCAGTGGTGATAATCATGTGGCTGTATATGGGGTGGCTCGTAAGGCAGGTTTTAAGGAAGAAGCCCGTACGATTGATATGACCAAGGTGAGTGATGAGGACTTTGAAAGAGTGGTCTTGGAACACGATATCTTTGGACGTGTGACACCTGAACAGAAGCAAAAGATGGTATCTATTTTGCAAAATGCGGGTAAGACAGTTGCCATGAGTGGTGACGGGGTCAATGATGTTCTGGCTCTCAAGAAAGCAGATATCAGTTTTGCTATGAATGGTGCTACTAGTGCAGCCAAAAGTGTGTCCAATATTGTTTTTCTCACTGATGACTTTGCAGTATTTTATGATATCTTGATGGAAGGACGCCGGGTCATCAATAACATCCAAAAGGTAGCCTCTCTATTTCTAACAAAGACCTTCTTCTCCATCGTGTTTGCAATTTTGAGTGTGGTATTTGGTTTGGAATTCGCCTTTATCCCCATTCAGTTTACAATCATTTCAGCCATTACGATTGGGATTCC
Organism: Streptococcus oralis subsp. tigurinus; assembly: GCF_002096275.1. Taxonomy (GTDB): domain Bacteria; phylum Bacillota; class Bacilli; order Lactobacillales; family Streptococcaceae; genus Streptococcus; species Streptococcus oralis_CN. The sequence goes on from NZ_NCUG01000016.1 coordinate 11,348, forward strand.
ATCTTTTTTCCTAACTTTTGAGTCCAATAAAGAAAAGGTTAGCACACATTTTATGCGAGATATTTTGACCAATGCTGCGATTGGTGGTGGCATTCTGGTTGCTAGTGTTCTCCTGACTAACTTCTTTATCACTGTCCCAGGTCAGGTCAAATTTATTTGCTTCCTCCTTGCCCTGATCAATGGTCTGTGTCTAGTTGCCAAGGTCAGTCTGCCATTTAATCGATACAAACTAGTCTTGCTCACACTGTTGAGCCTTGCAGCCCTTGTTGGCGTACTTGCCAATACTTTTATCCTGCAAGGAGCGTTTGTGCCTTTAGAAACCCAACAGCTTCTCTATGTTGCCATCCTAGCAGTGGTGATTGGGTGCTTTCATTATCTTACTAGGAAAAAAAGTTGATACACAAAAAGAATCAGGTTTAATCCTGATTCTTTTTTATCTATATCCTCAATTGCTTGGATTACATGATACCGAAGAAACGAGCTGCAATACCTACTGCAAAGAGAGCAAGGATGATTGCGATTGGTGATACTTTTTTCTTAAGCAACCACATGCAGAGGAAAGTAAGGAGAAGTCCCATCAATCCTGGGATCAATGAGTTCAACTGACCTTGAAGTGTTTGTGGTTGAACGCTATCCAAGCTCAAACCACTAAGAGCCTGACCAAGAATTCCCTTCAATTCTCCACCTGTTACAGGTCCTTCTGGGAAGTTGATGTAGGCACCTTCAGCCAATTGTTTACCTGGAAGGTTCACAGTAAAGTTGATAGATACCCAACGTTGTACAAGAACGGCAAGGATGAACATACCAAGGATAGATGCCCCTTTAGTGATGTCTTTCAAGATACCACCAGACATGTCTTTAGTGATTTCAGATCCAGCTTTGTAACCGAACTCTTGTGTGTACCATAGGAAGGCCATACGGATAGCATTCCATCCAAAGAAGAAGAGAAGAGGACCAACAATGTTACCAGATGCAGCAAGTGATGCACCGAGGGCTCCAAGGATAGGACGAACTGTAAACCAGAATACTGGGTCACCGATACCAGCAAGAGGTCCCATCATACCGATCTTAACCCCTTGGATAGCCGCGTCATCGATCTCAACACCGTTAGCGCGCTCTTCTTCAAGTGCAAGAGTAACCCCCATGATTGGAGCAGCTACGTATGGGTGAGTGTTGAAGAACTCAAGGTGACGCTCAAGAGCAGCCGCTTGGTCTTCTTTTTTAGTGTACAATTTTTTGATAGCTGGGATTAGTGAGTAAGCCCAACCCAAGTTTTGCATACGTTCATAGTTCCAAGAACCTTGAAGGAATTGTGAACGCCACCAAACTTTTTGACGATCTGATTTTGATAATTGAATTTTTTCAGCCATGATTGTTCCCCTTTCTAGTAGTCTTCTAGGATATCACCGATTGGGTCGTTAGAAGTCGCAGCTCCGCCGCCACCGTTTCCACCTTGTTTTGAAAGGTTAAGGTAGATGAAGGCAAGGGCAACACCGATGACACCAAGGGCAATCAAAGTCAATTGAGAAATCGCTGCAAGAGCGAAACCGATAGCGAAGAATGGCCATACTTCACGAGTTGCCATCATGTTGATAACCATAGCGTAACCAACGGCAACGACCATAGCACCACCAACAGCCATACCACCATTCAACCATTCTGGCATTAGACCAAGAGCGTCTTTAACAGCAGAAGCTGGGATAGCGATAAGGAAGGCTGCTGGAATCGCGATACGAAGACCTTGAAGAACAAGAGCAAAGTAGTGAGCGCGTTCAACAGCTGCAATGTTTCCTTCTTTTGCAGCTGCGTCAGCTGAGTGAACCAAGGCAACTGAGATTGTACGAACAATCATTGTCAAGAAAAGTCCAGCTACGGCAAGAGGGATAGCTGTGGCTGTTGCGACGGCGATACCTTCAGTAGTAAAGTTACCACCTTTGATCAAGATGATTGCTGCAGCAACAGATGCAAGAGCAGCGTCAGGAGCTACGGCAGCTCCGATGTTTGCCCAACCGAGGGCGATCATTTGAAGAGATCCACCAAGCATAACACCTGCTTCGAGGTTACCAGTTGCAAGTCCGATAAGGGTACATGCGACGATTGGTTGATGGAATTGGAATTGGTCGAGGATACCTTCAAGACCTGCAAGGAAGGCAACAACTACAACCAAGATAGCAGAAATGATTGAAATATCTGACATGGTTTTATTCCTTTTCTATTTAGTTTTAATAAAGTATTTAATCCTGTTTTCAAAAATGATAAAACAGATTAAAATTATTGGACGTTTGCTTTCTTAATCAAGTCAAACAAATCTTTTTTCGTGTCGTTTGGTACTTTACGTACATCAAATTCAACACCGAGGTCACGCATTTTTTCAAATGTTGCAACATCATCTTTGTCCATAGACAAGACGTTATTGATCATTGTTTTACCTGTTGAGTGGGCCATAGAACCAACGTTAAGGGTCTTGATTGGCACGCCACCTTCGATGGCACGAAGGGCATCTTGAGGTGTTTCAAACAAGATAAGAGCATGTGTGTTACCAAAACGAGGATCTTTTGCAACCTCAATCAATTTTTTGATTGGGACAACGTTGGCTTTTACTCCGTTAGGAGCTGCTTGTTTGATCAATTCTTTACGCAATTCGTCGTTTGCAACGTTATCTGAAGCAACGATGATACGATCTGCTTTTGAATCTGGTGTCCAAGCAGTTGCGACTTGTCCGTGAAGAAGACGTGTGTCAAGACGGGCAAGATTGATTTTCAATTTACCGTCTCCGATAACAGTTCCTTCTGGAATAGCAGCTTGGGCAACTGGAGCAGCCGCAGCACTAGCCCCTTCCTCAACTGGGTTAAGCTCTTCTGGAAGAGCCTTGATGCCATCTTTGGCTTCTTTAATGATATTCGCAGCGACTTTATCCACACCTGCAGTAGCATCCATAAGGCGCTCAGTATAGGCTTGGATCAACATCGGCAAGTTAAGCCCTGTGATGATGGCAAACTTACGCTCAGGATTTTCTCCCATCACGCGACTAGCTTGGTTGAATGGAGATCCACTCCAAAGGTCAGCCAATACTAGAACCTCATCTTCTGCGTCAAATGCAGCCACAGCGTTGTTGAATTTAGCGTAAAGATCATCTGGACCTTCATTTGGCATAAAGGTTACAACTTGAACCTTTTCTTGTTCACCAAAGATCATAGATCCTGACTGATGAATACCCGCAGCAAATTCGCCGTGGCTCGCAATAATGATTCCGATACTCATTATTGTCATTCCTCCTTTTAAAATGTTTGACTTATAGGTTTCCTAAAAAACCTCAGACGTACCTAGTATAAATCGTTTTCATATAAAAATCAACTACTTTTTCGAAAATTGTAAAAGTTTTCAATGAAAATAGGCTTACAAAATGTTAATATATAAATAATTTTAAAAAATATATGAAAATAGCAATGGAAAATTTAATATAAAAATACTGAAAATGAGTGATCTTTATGAAAATGGAATGAAAATAAAAGGAAAGATTGCAGGATAGCAATCCTCTTTTTTATAGGAATAAAGTTTGTAAAGCGTGGGCTACCCCGTCTTCTTCGTTGGTCAGAGGAAGTTGTTCGTCTGCATATGGAAGAAGAGCAGGATTGGCGTTTTTCATAGCATACCCCTTGCCTGCAAATGCCAACATTTCAGTGTCATTATGCTCATCACCAAAGGCGATTAAGTCTTTTTTATCACGATTCATCACATTGAGCAAGTACTCTAGAGCAAAGGCCTTGTTTACCCCCTTGGGAGTACATTCGAGGATGTTGAGAGGGCCACCCCAGGTATTGATAGCTAGTTGATGCTGATAAAAACGATTCATCTCGTCCGCTAGAGCGTATTTGTCCTCAACCCTTGTTTGCAAGAGAATGCAGTTAGGATTCTTGGTTACTCGTTCGGGTTTGAATTGATTTTCCGGTTGGAAGTTCTCTACGCCAAATAGTTTAGGGTCCGCAATTTCTTCATTCGGAGCTGTAATGTAAAATTTCTTACGGTATTCTCCTGCAATAAAGTCGGCCTGAATATCCTCTTTACGTTTGACCATATCTAGGAGATATTTTTTGTCCAAGGTTAAGCATCTTTCGTGCTCCCAAGCCTGTCCTGGTAGATGGGTGAGGGAACCATTAAAGTTAATCATAGGAGTATGTAGCTCTAGTTCGCGGTAGAAGTCTTTTGCCATGCGATACGGACGCCCCGTCGTGATGATGACATGGTGTCCTTTTTCTGAAATTTTTTTGATTGTCTCTTTGGTAAAATCGGAGAGCTTGCTTTCGCTATTAAGCAGGGTTCCGTCCAAATCGACTGCGATAATTTTTTTAGTCATATGAACCTTCCTAGTCGTTTCCAGATAAGATGTCTACTATTATATCAAAAAGAAAAAAGAAAAGCAGACTCGAGATAAAAAACAAAAATTGTTCCAATTTGGTAAATAAACCAAATAAACATGTTGAAAAGGTGAATGATAAGTGGTATAATATTGATATTGTTCGTAAAAAACAAAAGGAGATTCATAATGGATAAACTATTTAAACTAAAAGAGAACGGGACGGACGTTCGTACGGAGGTTCTCGCTGGTTTAACAACTTTCTTTGCAATGAGTTACATTCTCTTTGTAAACCCACAAATGCTTGCGCAGACAGGGATGCCTGCTCAAGGTGTCTTCCTAGCAACGATTATTGGTGCAGTAGCTGGTACCCTGATGATGGCCTTCTATGCGAACCTGCCATACGCTCAAGCGCCAGGTATGGGACTCAATGCCTTCTTTACCTTTACAGTCGTATTTGGGCTTGGTTATTCATGGCAAGAAGCCTTGGCTATGGTCTTTATCTGTGGGATTATTTCGCTAATCATTACCTTAACAAATGTTCGTAAAATGATTATTGAATCCATTCCCAATGCGCTTCGTTCGGCTATTTCAGCAGGTATCGGTGTCTTCCTTGCCTATGTAGGGATTAAGAATGCTGGTCTTTTGAAATTCTCTATTGATCCAGGAAGTTATACAGTTGCTGGTGAGGGTGCTGATAAGGCCCAAGCAGCCATTACAGCAAACTCTTCAGCAGTTCCAGGTCTGGTTAGCTTTAATAATCCGGCTGTTTTAGTGGCTATTGCAGGTTTGGCTATTACGATTTTCTTTGTTATTAAGGGAATCAAGGGAGGAATCATTCTTTCTATCTTAACAACGACAGTTCTTGCTATCGCTGTTGGTTTGGTTGATGTATCAAGCATTGATTTTTCTAATAACCATGTAGGTGCAGCCTTTGAAGATTTGAAGACAATCTTTGGTGCAGCACTTGGCTCACAAGGATTGGGTGCTTTAATCTCAGACACTGCTCGTCTACCGGAAACACTTATGGCTATTCTGGCCTTCTCGTTGACAGATATTTTTGACACAATTGGTACCTTGATTGGTACAGGTGAAAAAGTCGGTATCGTAGCGACAAATGGTGAAAATCACCAATCAGATAAGTTGGATAAGGCTCTTTACTCTGACTTGATTGGTACTTCAATTGGTGCCATCGCAGGTACTTCAAACGTGACAACCTATGTTGAGTCTGCAGCGGGTATCGGTGCGGGTGGACGTACTGGTTTGACAGCCTTGGTGGTTGCGGTTTGTTTTGCAATTTCAAGTTTCTTTAGTCCACTTTTGGCAATTGTTCCATCAGCTGCGACGGCTCCAATTTTGATTATCGTTGGGATTATGATGCTCGGTAGCTTGAAAAACATCCATTGGGATGATATGGCTGAAGCTGTCCCTGCCTTCTTTACGTCTATCTTCATGGGATTCAGCTACTCTATCACACAAGGGATTGCAGTTGGTTTCTTGACTTATACGTTAACAAAAGTTGTCAAAGGTCAAGCCAAGGATGTGCACGCGATGATTTGGATTTTGGATGCCTTGTTTATCCTTAACTATATCAGTATGGCGCTTTAAATGATATAATAGTAAGAAAGGGGCCCCCCCTTCTTACTATAAGGAGGTATATCATGAAAGAAAAGACGATCTGGCGAGAGGTTTGGGACAGAGGGAAGTGGATCCTCATCCTTTTAGCAGCTTTTGTCCTATCACAATTTCCTTTAGGGTTATCCGCTTGGTTGACTTCTAGACAATTTCCGCTTTTGCAGTCAGGACTCTTAGTTGGTGCCTTGTCTATTGTCGTTTTGGTGGTATTTATCATTGGTGCGCGGAAAACAAAGCTTGCTACTTTTAATCTATCCTTTTTTAAAGCTAAGGACCTAGCTCGCTTGGTATTGAGTTATCTAGTAATCTTTGCTACTAATTTGTTGGGCTCAGCTTTGCTTCGCATGATGAATGAAACAACGACGAGTAATCAATCAACGCTTAATGGTTTGGTTCAGAATAGTTCCTTGATTTCTACCTTCTTCTTGATTGTATTGGTTGCTCCGATTTGTGAGGAAATTTTATGTCGTGGGATTATTCCCCAAAAGATTTTCCGTGGAAAAGAAAAACTAGGTTTTATTGTTGGTGCAATCGTCTTTGCCTTGCTCCATACGCCAACCAATCTGCCTTCTGTGATTATTTATGGAGGGATGTCAACAGTTTTGACTTGGACAGCCTATAAGACTGAGCGTTTGGAGATGTCCATTTTGCTTCATATGATTCTCAATGGTATTGCATTTTGTTTGTTGGCCTTATTGGTATTGATTAGTAGAAATCTAGGCCTATCATTCTAAGCCATTGACCTACTTGGAAAAGATGAATACTAGCGTGTCCATCTTTTTCTTTTTATGGTAAAATAGAGAGATAATATGGTAAAGAACCTTAAGGGAGTAACCGTTATGTCCAATAAAGTCAACCACGTAAAAACAGCCATTTGCGGCATTATCAATGTAACCCCAGACTCATTTTCGGATGGCGGTCAATTTTTTGCTCTTGACCAGGCGCTCCAGCAAGCTCGTAAATTGATAGCAGAAGGAGCGAGCATGCTAGATATCGGTGGAGAATCGACTCGACCGGGCAGTAGCTATGTTGAGATAGAAGAGGAAATCCAGCGTGTTGTTCCAGTGATTAAAGCTATCCGTGAGAAAAGTGATGTTCTCATTTCCATCGATACTTGGAAAAGTCAGGTGGCAGAAGCTGCCTTGGCTGCTGGTGCCAATTTGGTCAATGATATCACTGGTCTCATGGGAGATGAGAAAATGGCGGATGTGGTTGCTAAGGCTGGAGCGAAGGTGGTTATCATGTTTAATCCAGTTATGGCTCGTCCTCAGCATCCTAGTTCGCTCATCTTTCCTCATTTTGGTTTTGGGCAAGCCTTTACAGAGGAAGAGTTAGCTGACTTTGAAAAAATGCCAATCGAAGACCTGATGAAGGCTTTCTTTGAACGAGCTCTAGCGAGAGCGGATCAATCTGGGATTGCAAGAGAAAATATTTTGCTGGATCCAGGAATTGGCTTTGGTCTGACCAAGAAAGAAAATCTGCTCCTTCTACGGGATCTGGATAAACTACACCAGCAAGGCTATCCAATCTTTCTTGGAATTTCGCGTAAGCGATTTGTTATCAATATCCTGGAAGAAAATGGTTTTGAAGTCAATCCTGAGACAGAACTTGGTTTCCGTAATCGGGACACGGCTTCTGCTCATGTGACCAGTATCGCTGTGAGACAGGGTGTCGAAGTAGTGCGCGTGCACGATGTAGCCAGTCATAGGATGGCAGTTGAAATTGCCTCTGCTATTCGATTGGCAGAAGATGCGGAAAATCTAGATTTAAAACAATATAAATAAGATGAACGAAATTCAAAACAATCAATGGATTGCCCACTACCGGACGGACCAACCGCATTTCGGTTTGGAACGAATGGTGGAACTCCTAGCTTTACGAGGCAATCCCCATCTCAAACTTAAGGTCATCCATATCGGAGGGACCAATGGCAAGGGGTCTACAATTGCTTTTTTGAAAAAGATGCTGGAAAAGCTAGGTCTAAGAGTTGGTGTGTTCAGCTCGCCCTATCTCATTCATTATACAGACCAGATTAGCATCAATGGGGAATCCATCCCAGAAGCGAGGCTGGAGGCCCTCATGGCAGTTTATCGCTCTTTGCTTGAGGGGGAGAGGAGCGTTGCATTACAAGGAACAACCGAGTTTGAGATTATCACAGCCCTTGCCTATGATTACTTTGCCTCAGAACAAGTAGATGTAGCCATCATGGAAGTCGGTATGGGTGGTCTTTTGGATAGTACCAATGTCTGTCAACCAATTTTGACAGGAATTACAACCATTGGACTGGACCATGTAGCCCTACTTGGTGACACCTTGGAAGCCATAGCAGAGCAGAAGGCAGGTATTATCAAACAAGGCATTCCCTTGGTGACAGGTCATATTGTTCCTGAAGCCTTGACTGTGATCGACCCTATTGCAGAAGCTAAAAATGCACCTAGACTTGCCTATGGAAGTGATTACCAGGTTCGTCATCAAAAAAGCGTGGTAGCGGGTGAAATCTTTGACTATACCAGTTCTGTCAGACAAGGTCGCTTTCAAACAGGTCTGCTTGGTTTGCACCAGATAGAAAATGCGGGGATGGCGCTTGCCCTCCTAGACACTTATTGCCAGGAGACTGGGCGGGAGTTAGCAAGTAATGACTTGGTTGCTCAAGCTTTGAAAGAAACCAGATGGCCAGGGCGTTTGGAGGTCGTGTCTAGTGCCCCCTTGCTGTTTTTGGATGGGGCCCACAATCCCCATGCTATCAAGGCCTTATTAGCAACCTTGCAAGAACGCTTTGCGGATTATCATAAGGAAATCCTTTTTACCTGCATCAAAACCAAGGCTTTGGAGGATATGCTGGACTTGCTAGAAACGGTGCCAGATAGTCAATTGACTTTAACCCATTTTGATGATAGTCGGGCGACTGATGAGAAGGTGCTGAAAGAGGCTGCTAAGTCTAGAAATCTCAATTACCAAAGTTGGCAGGATTTTCTAGAGCAGAAATTGACAGATAAAAATGAAGAGAAAAAAACAGTTAGGATTGTCACAGGTTCTTTGTATTTCTTGAGCCAAGTGAGAGCCTATCTGATGGAGAGGAAGAACGAGAATGGATACACAAAAGATTGAAACGGCTGTAAAAATGATTATCGAGGCTGTTGGTGAGGACGCTAACCGCGAGGGCTTGCAGGAAACACCTGCTCGTGTAGCCCGTATGTACCAAGAGATTTTTTCAGGTCTTGGCCAAACTGCTGAGGAACACCTGTCAAAATCCTTTGAGATTATCGACGATAATATGGTAGTGGAAAAGGATATCTTTTTCCATACTATGTGTGAGCACCACTTTTTGCCATTTTATGGTAGAGCCCACATTGCCTACATTCCAGATGGCCGTGTGGCAGGCTTGTCCAAGCTAGCACGTACGGTTGAAGTTTATTCTAAAAAACCACAGATTCAAGAACGGTTGAATATTGAAGTGGCCGATGCCTTGATGGACTATCTGGGGGCTAAGGGAGCCTTTGTTGTTATTGAAGCAGAACATATGTGTATGAGCATGCGTGGTGTCAGAAAACCAGGCACTGCAACCTTGACGACAGTAGCTCGTGGTCTATTTGAAACAGATAAAGACCTCCGAGACCAGGCTTATCGTTTAATGGGACTATAAAAAGAATCCGCTTCATGCGGATTTTTCTAGAAAGGACTAGTTATGGATCAACTGCAGATTAAAGATTTGGAAATTTTTGCCTATCACGGTCTTTTTCCTAGTGAGAAGGAATTGGGGCAGAAGTTTGTTATTTCCGCAAGCTTATCCTATGATATGACCAAGGCGGCTACAGACTTGGATTTAACAGCCTCTATCCATTACGGAGAACTGTGTCAGCAGTGGACGACTTGGTTTCAGGAAAGTACTGAGGACTTGATTGAAACGGTAGCCTACAAACTAGTTGAACGTACCTTTGAGACCTATCCTCTTGTCCAAGAGATTGAGTTGGAACTAAAAAAACCGTGGGCTCCAGTTCATTTACCGTTAGATACCTGCTCGGTGACCATTCACCGTCGTAAGCAACGGGCCTTTATCGCTCTAGGAAGCAATATAGGGGACAAGCAAGCAAACTTGGAACAAGCCATTGACAAACTGCGAGCTCGAGGTATCCATATTCTCAAAGAGTCTAGTGTCTTGACGACGGACCCTTGGGGGGGTGTGGAGCAAGATAGTTTTGCCAATCAGGTGATTGAAGTAGAAACCTGGCTACCAGCACCAGTCTTGTTAGAAACATTATTAGTCATTGAGTCAGAAATGGGACGAGTGAGAGAAGTGCATTGGGGGCCTCGTTTGATTGATTTGGACTTGCTCTTTGTGGAGGACCAAGTCATCTATACAGATGACCTCATCTTGCCTCATCCTTATATAGCAGAACGCCTCTTTGTTCTTGAGCCGTTAGTGGAAATAGCTCCCCATTTTATCCATCCAATCTTAAAACAACCAATTCGCTACTTGGTTGACCAGCTGGAGCAAGGAAATGCCTAAAATTTCCGAGACCTATAGCAAGTGGAAGAGTATCGGGGAAGGACTACTTGCTATTGTTTTAGGGCTTCTCCTGATTTGTTTTGGACAGGTTATTCCGCGGATGGGGTACCAGTTGCTGATGGGCTACTTTTCCTTGTCAGCAGTTTGGCACTTGTTGACTCGCTGGTTTCAGGATAAAAAACGTCGGGAAAACATCTTTGTAACCTTGGCCAAGCTGGTGGTTGCGGCTCTCGTGTTTGACTCTATCATCTTGCAAGACCTTGCCCTCTATCTCCTGGTTTTTATCATTGCGAGCTACCAGCTGTTTACGGGCATCATTAGTCTTGTGACCTGGTCTCTCTATCGAAAAAATGCTATTCATCCTCGGCTTCATCATCTCTTCGATGCTGTATGGATGATAGGATTCGGGCTTTATAGCATCTCTCCTTTTCACGATGCAGCGAATTTTGAATTGCTCTTGCTTGGGTTTTACTTGCTCATGCTAGGTGCTAGTAGCCTTCGGGACGGTTTCTTTTTTGAAAGGATAGAAAACAATCCCAAGCTGAAACGACGAATGCGAATGACCTTGCCAATCTTTGTGACGGCTTTGATCCCTATCAGTACCTTGCGCAAATTGAATGAGTGGCTGTCAAGTCATGAAAGTCAAGAAGGGGAAGTTCATTCAGAAAGAAAAAACGACCAGACGGTTGATCTGGAAATTTTTATCCATACCTCAGAAACCTCCTTCTTTCTCGCTATGGGACATGTGGATATTTGTTATCAAGGGACGGTTATTTCCTATGGTTCCTATGATCCTCACTCGGAGCGTTTATTCGGCATGGTTGGAGATGGTGTTTTGTTTAAGGCCAATCGGGAAAAATACATCGAACTCTGTAAGAGGGAAAGTCAGAAGACCTTGTTTGCTTATGGTCTGAGTTTAACAGACCAACAGAAAGCAGCCATCCAAGCTCGTCTAGCAGAGATAGAAGACCTGTTGATTCCTTGGGAACCAAGTTCACAGTTGATGAAAAGAAGAGAGGGCGAGGTAAAGCATACCTACTCCTACCAACTGAAAGAGGAAGCAGATGCGACCCTCTATAAATTCAGCTCATCTGAGTTTAAGACCTACTTTGTTCTAAGTACCAATTGTGTCTTGCTGGCAGACTCTATTGTGGGAAAAGCTGGGACTGATATATTGAGTCCCCAAGGCTTCATTGTACCAGGAACTTATCAGGATTACCTTGATTTAGAGTATACAAAACCAAACGGTCTAGTTGTCAGTCGCTCTATTTATTAGAAAAAACTCTAGTTCCTCAGCAGTTTGCACCGAGAAGCTAGAGTTTTTAAAATAGGTCATTTTCTTCTGGAAGGAGGATGGTTTCTCTACCGTCCATGTCTACAACAAGGACCCTAGGAGGGTAAAGGGGATCAAAAGGATGATTGAAATCAAAATCAATGCTAGTCGGAAGGTTCTGACTAGAGAAATGGAAGGTAATTGTCCCCTCGTTGTTGAGGAGCTGAAATTCGAGTTCTTCTTCTAATTCAAAGACATTTTTCAAAAAATGATCGATAATGAACCATAAAGAGTCAATGACATCGTTGGGTAGGCTGGTCACAACACCGAAGCTAGCAGAACGTCTCTGAGTATTTGTAAAAGCCATGTTTTCCTCCCCCTTTTATTTTTTTCTTATCATACAGCAAAATATCTCAAAAATCAAGAAATCGTACTCGCTTTTTCAAAATGAGAATGAAGAATGAAATTTTTTCAAAGTTTCTCCTAAAAATGCTTGAAAGTGTTTACAATAAGTGATAAAATGGAGTAAACAGATGCGTGAAAGCGAAATTTTCAATATAGAAAGGAAACGGAATGAACACAGATGATACAGTAACGATTTATGACGTTGCCCGTGAAGCAGGAGTTTCAATGGCAACAGTTAGCCGTGTCGTTAATGGCAACAAGAATGTTAAAGAGAATACTCGAAAAAAAGTCCTCGAAGTGATTGATCGCTTGGACTATCGTCCAAATGCGGTAGCACGTGGTTTGGCTAGCAAGAAAACAACGACAGTCGGAGTTGTGATTCCTAACATTACCAATGGTTATTTCTCGACACTTGCTAAGGGGATTGATGACATTGCTGAAATGTACAAGTATAACATTGTCCTAGCAAATAGTGATGAGGATGATGAAAAGGAAGTTTCAGTGGTTAACACTCTCTTTTCAAAACAAGTCGATGGGATTATCTTTATGGGCTATCACTTGACTGAAAAGATTCGTTCAGAATTCTCTCGTTCACGGACACCGGTTGTTCTTGCAGGTACGGTGGATGTAGAACACCAACTTCCAAGTGTGAATATCGACTACGAACAAGCCACGATTGACGCAGTGAGCTATCTTCTCAAAGAAAACGAGAAAATTGCTTTTGTGAGTGGCCCACTTGTCGATGATATCAATGGCAAGGTTCGTTTGATCGGTTATAAGGAAGCGTTAAAAAAAGCTGGACATTCTTATAGTGAGGGCTTGGTATTCGAATCAAAATACAGCTATGACGATGGCTATGCCTTGGCAGAACGCTTGATTTCATCACAAGCTACAGCCGCAGTTGTAACAGGTGATGAATTGGCAGCAGGTGTCCTAAATGGTTTAGCTGACCATGGTGTATCTGTGCCAGAAGAGTTTGAAATCATTACGACGGATGACTCTCAAATTGCACGATTCACTCGTCCAAACTTGACGACTATTGCCCAACCTCTTTATGACTTAGGTGCTATCAGCATGCGTATGTTGACTAAGATTATGCATAAGGAAGAGTTGGAAGAACGCGAAGTTCTCCTACCTCATGGTTTGACAGAACGCCGCTCTACACGAAAACGTAAATAGAAAAAATCAGGGAATCGTGAAGATTTCCTGATTTTGCGTTCTAGAGAAGAGGATTAGCCTTCCATATAGTCTTTTAAAGCCTGTCCTTTTAGTCCAGCATTAAGGGCGATTAATAATTTGAGGCGAGCTTTTTGAGCGTTGAGTTCTTTGACAAAGAAAACACCAGCTCGTTGCAACTGCACTCCTCCACCTTGGTAGGCGTAGACAGGTTCAGCAATACCATTAAAACATCGTGAGACCAAGGCGACTGGAATTCCTTTTTGGAGGAGATTTTCCAACTTTTGAGCTGTTTCTTTGGGAACATTGCCTGCTCCAAAGGCCTGAATGACTAGGCCATCCAGTTGTTCCAAGTCTAACATATCGATCAGCTCGTCTGTCATACCTGCATAGGCTGAGATGATGGGAACCAGACCTTGAATATGCTCGAGATCAAAACGGACACGAGGTTCGGCCGTTTTGAAGTAGAGGATTTCTTGCTTCATGATGAGGCCAAGTGGTCCATGTGTTGGGGTTTGAAAGGTGCTGACGTTGGTCGTATGAGTTTTGGTAACATACTTGGCTGCGTGGATCTCATCGTTCATGACGACCAAAACGCCCTTGTCGGCTGCTTTATCATCGCTGGCAACTCGTAAAGCGCTCAGATAGTTATAAACACCATCGCTACCAAGTTCGTTTGAACTACGCATGGCCCCTGTTAGAACGATGGGGATGGGAGGAATTTTCATGGTATCAAGGAAGTAAGCTGTTTCTTCTAAGGTATCTGTACCATGTGTGATGACAACTCCATCGTAGTTATCAGCTTCCTCTTTGATTTTATGATAGAGTGCAAGCATATGCTTGGGTTTGATATGAGGGCTTGGCAGATTAAAAAAGTCTAGGGCATGAACCTCAATCCCTTCAAGTGGATTGGAAACATGGTTCATGGGATTGTCCTGACTAGTTACAACGGCACCAGTGGCGTCTGCTTGCATGGAAATAGTCCCACCTGTATGTAAAACAAGGATTTTCTTAGGCATGATTTAGTCACTCCTTCTGAAATGTGGTATAATCATTGTAACACAAAAGGGGAGAATGGAATAGGATGGAAGTCAAAGCCGTTTTTTTTGATATCGATGGAACGCTAGTCAACGATCGCAAGAGTGTTTTGAAATCCACTAAGGACGCGATTAAGATTGTCAAAGAGCAAGGGGTGCTTGTTGGGGTGGCGACAGGACGGGGACCTTTCTTTGTCAAGGAATTGATGGAAGACTTGGACTTGGATTTTGCGGTGACCTACAACGGCCAATACATCTTTAATAAAGAAAAGGTGCTCTTTGCTAGTCCGATTGCTAAGTCAAGCTTGCGTCAACTGATTGCTTATGCTAAAAGGGAGCGTAAAGAAATCGCTCTTGGAACCGAGCATGCCGTTGTTGGTTCGAAAATTATGTCATTTGGTCTTGGCTCCTTTTCCCAACTGGTTAGTCGTTTTATTCCGACCGTTCTGACAAGAACTGTTAGTCGCTCTTTTAATCGAATGGTCAGCAAGGCAGTTCCTCAAAAGGAAGACGACTTGCTTAACTTGATTAATCAACCCATTTACCAAGTTTTGATGCTGATGACGCCAGAAGAATCTGAGAAGGCAGCAGCTGATTTTGAAGACTTGAAATTGACTCGAAGCAATCCTTTTGCCGCAGATATCATTAACCAAGGAAATTCCAAACTGGAAGGCATTCGCCGAGTTGGGAAAGAATATGGCTTTGATCTCAACCAAGTCATGGCCTTCGGTGATTCAGATAACGATCTGGAGATGTTGGCAGGTGTCGGTATGTCAGTTGCTATGGGAAATGGCAGCAGCAGTGCCAAAGAGGTTGCTAAACACATTACGGCAAGTAATCAACAAGATGGCATCCATAAGGCGCTTGAGCACTTTGGCGTTTTAGCTTCAGAAAAAGTGTTTGTCAGTCGGGACTACCACTTTAATAAAGTCAAGACCTTCCACCACATGATGGATGAACGAACTCAGGAAGAGCCACAGGCATGGGATGTTGAAGGTGCAACCCACCGCGCAGACTTTAAAATTGAAGAATTAGTAGAGTTTGTCCGGGCAGCAAGTTCTTCAGAGGAAGAATTCCAAGACTCCCTTGCAAGTATGCACGAGGCACTTGATAAGGCGGCCGAAAAGGTGAGGCAAAAAACGCCTGCCCAAAAAGATCTAATCGGGCAGGTTGATGCCTTAATCGATACACTGTATTTTACTTACGGCAGTTTTGCCCTGATGGGAGTGGATCCAGAACGCATCTTTGATATTGTGCATGAGGCAAACATGGGGAAGGTTTTTCCTGACGGAAAAGCCCATTTTGATCCAATTACACATAAAATCTTAAAACCGGATGACTGGGACGAAAAATATGCTCCAGAACCTGCTATCAGAAAGGAACTGCAGCGTCAGCTCAAGGCTTATGAGCGACATAAAGAGAGAAATAAGTAAGAAAAAAGGGAGCCTAGCAGGCTCCTTTTATGTTCCTATAATGTTTTTTCTTGTTCTCTCACGACGAGCAAATCAACTTTTGCGTGGCGGAGGATGTATTCAGATGAAGAGCCAACCAAGAGGCGTTCAAAGGCGTTAAGCCCTGTTGCACCGACGAGAATCAAGTCAACATTTTCTGCGTCTGGAATGGTACGGGCAAGGAGAGTTTTTGGATTTCCCATTTCGATGACGGTATGAATAT
Organism: Streptococcus oralis subsp. tigurinus; assembly: GCF_002096275.1. Lineage (GTDB taxonomy): Bacteria > Bacillota > Bacilli > Lactobacillales > Streptococcaceae > Streptococcus > Streptococcus oralis_CN. The sequence continues at coordinate 27,409 of NZ_NCUG01000016.1, forward strand.
CAGTCACACCCGCATCTTTTGCACGTTTTTCGTACTCTTTCATCAAACTTTCAGCGTCAACTTGGAGTTCTTCGTAAACTTCAGCATCAAAGGTAGATACGCTTTGAAGAGCGCGTGTGTCAATAACATGGACAATGGTGAGCTTGGATTCATTGCGTAGGGCAGTGTAAACACCCTTGACGAAAGCCAAGTCTGCTTCTTTAGAACCATCAATTGCGACCATAACATTTTGGTAATGTTGTGCCATAATGAAACCTCCTGAAATTTTCTTGCTTTAATTGTAACCCTTTTCACTAAAGAAGTAAAGTAAAAATCATATTTTAAATCATATTGTTGGTCATAGACTTAGTGCGTATATATAAATAAAAGAAAGTTGGTGAAGATTCTCATTGTCAATACTTTTTCTTTTGCTTCCTTGTTTATGGAAGCTTGTCGCAGCGATTTTCTAGTGGTATAATGTTACTATCCTGACGAATTGAGGAAAAAAGATGAAAGAATTTAACAAATCTAGCAAATTAGAGCATGTGGCTTATGATATCCGTGGCCCTGTTTTGGAAGAAGCCATGCGGATGCGAGCAAATGGAGAAAAGATTTTACGCCTGAATACAGGGAATCCAGCAGAATTTGGCTTTACAGCGCCGGATGAGGTCATTCATGATTTGATTATGAATGCGCGTGATAGCGAAGGGTACTCTGATTCTAAAGGAATTTTCTCAGCCCGTAAGGCTATCATGCAGTATTGCCAACTGAAGAAATTCCCAAATGTGGATATTGATGATATTTACCTTGGAAATGGTGTCAGTGAGCTGATTGTCATGTCCATGCAGGGGCTTTTGGACAATGGAGATGAGGTCTTGGTGCCTATGCCGGACTATCCTCTCTGGACAGCCGCTGTCAGCCTAGCTGGGGGAAATGCCGTTCACTATATCTGTGATGAGGCTGCAGAATGGTACCCTGATATTGACGATATCAAGTCAAAAATCACTTCAAATACCAAGGCTATTATTCTAATCAATCCAAATAATCCGACAGGAGCCCTTTATCCCAAGGAACTCTTGTTGGAGATTATTGAGATTGCACGTCAAAACGACTTAATTATCTTTGCGGATGAAATTTACGACCGTATGGTCATGGACGGTCATGAGCATGTCTCGGTAGCTAGTCTGGCTCCAGATGTCTTCTGTGTCAGCATGAACGGTCTTTCAAAATCTCACCGTATCGCTGGTTTCCGTATAGGATGGATGGTCTTATCAGGACCTAAGACACATGTCAAGGGCTATATTGAAGGTCTTAATATGCTGTCTAACATGCGCCTTTGCTCTAACGTTTTGGCCCAGCAAGTCGTACAAACCTCGCTAGGTGGGCACCAGTCGGTGGACGAATTGCTCCTTCCTGGTGGACGGATCTACGAGCAAAGAAACTTTATTTACAATGCAATTCAAGATATTCCTGGTTTATCTGCTGTTAAACCCAAAGCCGGACTTTATATTTTCCCTAAAATTGATCGCAATATGTATCGCATCGATGATGATGAACAGTTTGTCCTCAATTTCTTGAAGCAAGAGAAGGTTCTTTTGGTTCATGGTCGAGGCTTTAACTGGCAAGAACCAGACCATTTCCGTATCGTTTACCTTCCTCGTGTGGACGAATTAGCACAAATCCAAGAAAAGATGACTCGTTTCTTGAAACAGTATCGTAGATAGGGCTTACATTAGAAAAAGCTGGAAACATTTGCCTAGAGCTATTGACAAAAGTATCAGAATCAGATAGAATAGTAAAGTATGTTTAGTAACTGATCACTTTATAGCCGGCTAAACGAATACAAAATCTATGAGGAGGTATTCATCGTGAAACGTACTTATCAACCAAGTAAAATTCGTCGTGCGCGCAAACACGGATTCCGTAACCGTATGTCAACTAAAAACGGTCGTCGCGTATTGGCAGCTCGTCGTCGTAAAGGACGCAAAGTTTTGGCTGCATAATCCAAACAAATTCAGCAAAGAAGCTAGTAGGAACTCGAGTCTACTGGCTTTTGTTTTGCTTAACAAGTATAGATAGTGAAAAATTCATACATTTCAGTATGAGTTTTGTATCATGGAATAAGTCTCTGATCTATAAGAAAATTTGAGAAGTTCAGATAAAAAAGCTCAAAATCAAAAACAAATGATTTTGAGCTTTTGTTTATTCTTTTAAGTGATAAGAGTAGCTAGCGACAACGACGTCTTCGTGCCATCTGAGAGCGTATTTTAGTTTGAGGCTCATTTGATTGTGCAGGATATTTTGCCAAGGCTTGTTAGGGATGAACTGTGGTACAAGGACTGTAACGGTGTAGTTTTTTTGCTTAGCTTCTTGGGCGATTCGTTTGACATACTTGACGCTAGGGGTGATGATGTCGCGGTAGCTGGTATTGATATTCTTCAGAGTGATATTTGGGAAGTAATCGGCAAATTCCTGGAGGATTTCTTGGTCTTTTTCTGCCGTTTCTTTAGTAGAAATGTGCATGGCTAACACTTCGTCACCGATACTTTGAGCGTAGTTGATGGCTCCGACACTTACTCGAGTGACATTTCCTACTAGGACAAGAACAAGGTTACCGTCATAAGTGCGTTTTTCAATTCCTTCGTAGAGTCGTAGTTGTTTTGCCACTTTTTGGTAATGGTTGTGAATGGACAAAAAGAGGAAGGTTAAGACTAGGATAATTGGGAAGAATGGCCAGATATCACCTAGTCTGAAGAGGAGTAAAATGAGGACAATGGCATAACAAATGATGGCCCCAAGGATATTAGCAAAGGCAGGTTTTAAGAAGTTTGCTCCTTTTTCCTTTTTCCAATGACGAATCATCCCAGTTTGAGATAGGGCAAAGGGAACGAAGACCCCGATAGTATAAAGGGGAATCAAGCGTTCAGTATTCCCATTAAAAATGAGAAGAAGGATCATAGCCCCAAAAGCCAGAGTTAAGATACCATTGGAGTAGCCAAGACGATCCCCTTTTTCCATAAAGAGATGGGGCATGTACTTGTTTTTTGCCATATTGTAGGCCAGCATAGGGAAGGCTGAAAATCCAGTATTTGCAGCTACAGCTAGAATCAAGGCTGTCGAGAACTGGAAGAGATAGTAGCTAGCATGACCAAAAAATGAATCACCAAGAATGCCCTTGGCCATTTGCGAAAGGATGGTTTCTCCGTTTTGAGGCGTGATGCCCATCCAGTAGTTTAGGAAGGTGATGCCTGCAAAAAGAAATCCTAAAATCAGTGACATGATGGTCAAGGTTTGAGCAGCATTCTTTTCTTTTGGAGTTTTGAAAAATGGGACTGCATTTGAAATAGCCTCAACCCCAGTTAGAGAGGCAGAACCGCTAGTAAAGGCTCTCAATAGGAGAACGATGGAAAGGCTTGGAACAGTTTGCCCAATGGTTGAAGTCGCTTGATAGTTTAGGGAGCCTGTAGATAGTTGAAAGAACCCATAAAGCAAGAGAAAGACGGTACTGAAGATAAAGAGGTAGACGGGAATCATCAGAGAGCTGGCAGATTCTTTCAAGCCTCTTAAATTCAAGAGCATGAGCAGGCAGACTAGGAAAATAGAGATATGAAGATTGTAGGGATGGAGGGCAGGGATGGCTGCTGTAATAGCATCAGCTCCAGACGCAACGGATACGGCTACTGTCAGCATATAGTCAACAAGGAGGCTACCACCAGCAATTAAGCCTAGTTCGGGGGAGAGATTTTCCCGAGTGACCATATAAGCTCCTCCGCCTTGAGGATAAGCGTGTATGATTTGACGATAGGAAATGGTCAAACTAGCGAGGAGTAAAAGGACAAAGATACCGATAGGGAGGCTCCACCAAATAGCGAGAGGAGAGAGGCTGACTAAAACGAGAATGACTTGTTCAGGTCCATAGGCAATAGAAGACAGGGCATCACTGGATAACATTGCAAGTGCCTGCATTTTTCCTAATAAGCCCCCTTCGCTGTCTGTGAGAGACTTGAGTGGCCGACCGATAAAGGTATATTTTAATTTTCTAAACATTTTCTTTTCCTTTACTGAAAATTTCAATAAGTGTTATTATACTGCTTTGAAAAAAGGTAGTCAAGGGAGAACGATTGGTATTAGAATATTTTTACAAGCCGAGGGATGCTATTTTTGGTATAATAGAGGGAAGAAAACGAGGTTAGAAGAGATGATTTTTGATACACACACACATTTAAATGTAGAGGAATTTGCAGGACGTGAAGCCGAAGAAATCTCCTTGGCTTCTGAGATGGGTGTGACGCGGATGAACATTGTTGGTTTTGACAAGCCGACCATTGAACGTGCCCTAGAGTTGGCAGATGAGTATGAGCAACTCTACGCGACTATTGGCTGGCATCCTACTGAAGCAGGTACATACACAGATGAGGTCGAAGCTTACTTGCTTGAAAAGCTAAAACATCCCAAGGTTGTTGCTTTAGGTGAGATTGGTCTGGACTACCATTGGATGACAGCACCTAAGGAAGTGCAGGAACGGGTTTTTCGTCGTCAGATTCAGTTATCCAAGGACTTGAATTTACCTTTTGTGGTCCATACCCGGGATGCGCTGGAAGATACCTATGAGATTATTAAGAGCGAGGGCGTTGGTCCTCGTGGTGGGATTATGCATTCATTTTCAGGCTCTTTGGAGTGGGCTGAGAAGTTTGTCGAACTTGGCATGACCATTTCTTTCTCAGGAGTGGTGACTTTTAAGAAAGCGACAGATATCCAAGAGGCTGCTAGGGAACTTTCTTTGGATAAAATCCTTGTTGAGACAGATGCCCCTTACCTAGCTCCTGTTCCTAAACGTGGCCGTGAAAACAAAACAGCCTACACACGCTATGTGGTGGACTTTATTGCCGACTTGCGTGGGATGACGACTGAGGAGTTAGCCGCAGTAACGACTGCAAATGCAGAGCGTATCTTTGGATTGGACAGCAAGTGATGAAAGAAAAAATTTCCCAAGTCATCGTGGTTGAAGGTCGCGATGATACGGCCAATCTCAAACGTTACTTTGATGTAGAGACCTATGAAACACGAGGTTCTGCCATTAATGACCAGGATATAGAACGCATTCAGCGCCTGCATGATTTGCATGGAGTCATTGTCTTTACAGACCCTGACTTTAATGGGGAGCGGATTCGTCGCATGATTATGACGGCCATTCCAACGGTACAGCATGCCTTTCTCAAGCGAGATGAGGCTGTTCCCAAATCCAAGTCCAAGGGACGTTCTCTGGGAATCGAACACGCCAGCTATGAAGACCTAAAAACAGCGCTGGCTCAGGTGACAGAGCAATTTGAAAACGAGAACGAGTTTGACATCAGTCGTGGTGACTTGATTCGCCTAGGTTTTCTAGCGGGAGCAGACAGCCGTAGACGCCGAGAGTATCTAGGCGAACAGCTCCGAATCGGCTATTCTAACGGCAAGCAACTCCTTAAGCGCTTAGAGTTGTTTGGCATTAGTCTAGCTGAAGTTGAAGATGCTATGACCAGTTATGAGGATTGAGAAACCGTCCCAAAATGTAGGCGGAATGTGTTACAATAGAAGTGAATAGATTGAGATGCTGGCTGTATGGGAACTGGTGTCCTACCTCATAAGATAGAACTTGAAATTTCTGAAGATATGTTGAAAGTCTATATAGATTTATCTACGGAAGAGGGATGAGTAGAATTCCATATCTTACTTTTAAAAAATTGAAAGGAAACAACATGGCCAATAGAAGCCATATTTACTTAAAAAACGGAGATGAAGCCCGTATTCTAACAGAGGGAATTTACACAATACCTTATTTTTGGCAATTGTTTTGGGATGAAGAAGATTTAAAAGCTCCTATTGCTCTCTGGGAAACAGCAGAAAAACTCGAAGAAGATGAAGAGGAAGCAGAAAAGTTCTACCAAGAGCAGAATGTAGATATCTTACTTTCTATTGAAAAATTCCAGCAAAATGCCCTCCAAAACCGCTCTTTTTTAGAAGAAAATGTCCCGCAAGCCTTGCAACTATATGATGCCTTTGTTCGTTATATTCTTGCAAATGTCAAAGACGGTGATGTGCTTGGATTTGATGTTTTGGATGTAGTTTTTATGAATCAAGTGTCTGTAGTTTCTGATAAACTGTTAAAAAATATCCGAGCTATTCAGGAAAATCAACCAGAAGATTTGGATTTTTCTCTAACGGATAAGAACCTAATTGGCCTTGCTATGGGTTTTCCTGATTATTATGCTTCAGAATTATTGCCAGAAGACAATATTCTAGATTCGGTTGCCTATCAGGATGAATTGAAGAAAATGAACCCCCAAGAAGATAAGAAAGCGCTTGATATGACTGGATCCGATTCAAACAAGCATCGTATTCATTTTGTGTTTTGGATTGTATTGGTACTAGGAATTATATGGGTTCTATATATTGTTTTTAGCTAATAAATAGAAAAGAGAATAAATGAGAATTGCAGATTATAGCGTGACCAAGGCAGTGCTGGAGCGTCACGGTTTTACTTTTAAAAAGTCCTTCGGGCAAAATTTCCTGACGGATACCAATATCCTTCAAAAAATCGTGGATACGGCTGAAATTGATGACCAGGTCAATGTCATTGAAATCGGGCCAGGGATTGGTGCCTTGACAGAATTTTTGGCTGAGCGTGCAGCTGAAGTCATGGCTTTTGAGATTGACCACCGTTTGGTGCCAATCCTAGCTGATACCCTGCGTGATTTTGACAATGTGACCGTAGTCAACGAGGACATTCTCAAGGTCAATTTGACGCAGCATATCCAGAATTTCAAAAATCCAGACCTGCCAATCAAAGTGGTAGCCAACTTGCCCTACTATATCACAACGCCTATTCTCATGCACTTGATCGAGAGTGGCATTCCTTTTAGTGAGTTTGTCGTCATGATGCAAAAAGAAGTGGCGGATCGCATCTCAGCGCAGCCAAATACCAAGGCTTACGGCAGCTTATCGATTGCGGTTCAGTATTACATGACAGCCAAGGTTGCCTTCATCGTACCTCGTACGGTCTTTGTGCCAGCACCAAATGTGGACTCAGCCATTTTAAAAATGGTGCGCCGTCCAGAGCCGGCTGTAGCAGTAACAGACGAGAACTTTTTCTTTAAGGTTTCCAAGGCTAGCTTCACCCATCGTCGTAAGACCTTGTGGAACAACTTGATAGGTTACTTTGGAAAGACCGAGGAAGTTAAGGACAAACTGACCAAGGCTTTGGATCAAGCAGGTTTGTCACCAAGTGTACGTGGAGAAGCTCTCAGCTTGGCAGAATTTGCTAGCCTAGCAGATGCGCTTAAAGGACAAGGGCTCTAAGATGCAGGGACAAATCATTAAAGCCTTGGCAGGATTCTATTATGTAGAGAGTGGTGGTCAGGTCTATCAAACACGCGCGCGTGGAAATTTCCGTAAAAAAGGCCACACGCCATACGTCGGAGACTGGGTAGATTTTTCTGCGGAGGAAAATTCTGAAGGTTATATTCTCAAGATTCACGAACGGAAAAACAGTCTGGTCCGTCCACCTATTGTCAATATTGACCAAGCTGTGGTGATCATGTCCGTCAAGGAACCGGACTTCAACAGCAATTTGCTGGATCGTTTCTTGGTTCTTTTGGAGCACAAGGGTATCCATCCTATCGTCTATATTTCTAAAATGGACTTGCTGGAAGATAGAGGAGAACTGGCTTTTTACCAGCAGACCTACGGTGCCATTGGCTATGACTTTGTGACCAGTAAGGAGGAACTCCTGCCCTTGTTAACAGGCAAGATTACAGTCTTTATGGGGCAGACAGGTGTTGGGAAGTCAACCCTTCTCAACAAAATCGCACCGGACCTCAATCTTGAAACAGGAGAAATCTCAGATAGTCTAGGTCGTGGTCGCCACACCACTCGTGCTGTTAGTTTTTACAATCTTAATGGTGGTAAAATCGCAGATACGCCAGGCTTTTCATCACTGGATTATGAAGTGTCAACAGCAGAAGACCTCAATCAGGCCTTTCCAGAGATTGCTAGTGTCAGTCGAGACTGTAAATTCCGTACCTGTACCCATACCCATGAGCCGTCCTGTGCCGTCAAGCCAGCTGTAGAAGAGGGCATCATTGCCAACTTCCGTTTTGACAACTACCTACAATTCCTCAGCGAAATTGAAAATCGCAGAGAAACCTATAAAAAAGTCAGCAAAAAAATTCCAAAATAAGGAGAAACCCATGTCTCAATACAAGATTGCTCCGTCAATTCTGGCAGCAGATTATGCCAACTTTGAACGTGAAATCAAACGCCTAGAAGCAACTGGTGCAGAATACGCCCATATCGATATCATGGATGGTCACTTTGTACCACAAATCAGTTTTGGTGCAGGTGTGGTCGAAGCTCTTCGTCCACATAGTAAGATGGTCTTTGACTGCCACTTGATGGTAGCAAATCCTGAACACCACTTAGAAGATTTTGCGCGTGCAGGTGCAGACATTATCAGTATCCATGTAGAAGCGACGCCTCATATCCATGGAGCCCTCCAAAAAATTCGTTCGCTTGGTGTTAAACCTTCGGTTGTTATCAATCCCGGGACACCTGTTGAAGCGATTAAGCACGTGCTTCACCTAGTTGACCAAGTCTTGGTCATGACGGTTAACCCTGGCTTCGGTGGTCAAGCCTTCCTGCCTGAAACCATGGATAAGGTCCGTGAGTTGGTTGCCATTCGTCAGGAAAAAGGTTTGAACTTTGAAATCGAAGTGGATGGTGGTATTGATGATCAAACTATTGCCCAAGCCAAAGAAGCTGGTGCGACCGTTTTTGTAGCAGGTTCCTATGTCTTTAAGGGAGATGTCAATGAGCGAGTACAAACTCTCAGAAAACAACTGGACTAGGGTTGCCGTTTTTGCTGGCGGAGACCGCGGTCATTATCGGACGGATTTTGATTGCTTTGTCGGTGTGGATCGCGGTTCGCTCTGGGTCTTGGAAGAAGACCTTCCTCTCACTCTAGCAGTTGGGGATTTTGATTCGGTGACTGCAGAAGAGCGGCAGGTGATTCAAAAACGTGCCCAGCATTTTGTCCAAGCTCAACCAGAAAAAGATGATACAGATCTGGAATTGGCTCTCTTAACCGTCTTTGAGCAAAATCCTCAGGCTCAGGTCACTATTTTCGGTGCCCTAGGTGGCCGGATTGACCATATGTTGGCCAATGTTTTTCTACCTAGCAATCCCAAGTTGGCACCCTATATGCGTCAGATAGCGATTGAGGATGGGCAAAATGTGATTAGCTATTGTCCAGAAGGGACCAGTCAGCTAGAACCCCGTTCAGACTATGATTATCTAGCTTTTATGCCGGTTCGGGATAGCCAGCTGACTATTCTCGGAGCCAAGTACGAGTTGACAGAGGAAAATTTTTTCTTTAAAAAAGTGTACGCTTCTAACGAATATATAGATAGGGAAGTTTCGGTTACTTGCCCAGATGGCTATGTCGTCGTGCTGCATAGCAAGGACAGGAGGTAGGATGGAGACTGTATTACTACTATTATTAATTGCCAATCTAGCTGGGCTCTTTCTCATTTGGCAAAGGCAGGATAAGCAAGACAAGTACCTAGCCAAGAGTTTGGAGGATCAAGCAGACAATCTTTCAGATCAACTGGATTATCGCTTTGAACAAGCCAGACAAGCCAGTCAACTAGATCAAAAAGACTTAGAAGTGGCTGTCAGCGATCGCTTGCAGGAGGTGCGAATGGAGTTGCACCAAGGCTTGACTCAAGTTAGACAGGAGATGAACGAGAATCTCCTTCAAACCAGAGACAAGACCGACCAACGTCTCCAAGCCCTGCAGGAGTCCAATGAGCAACGTTTAGAACAAATGCGCCAGACGGTCGAGGAAAAGCTAGAAAAGACCTTGCAGACACGCTTGCAGGCTTCCTTCGAGACAGTTTCCAAGCAATTGGAGTCGGTCAATCGAGGCCTTGGAGAAATGCAGACAGTTGCCCGCGATGTCGGGGCCCTCAACAAGGTTCTCTCTGGAACCAAAACGAGAGGCATTCTGGGAGAATTGCAACTGGGGCAAATCATCGAAGACATCATGACACCAGCCCAGTACGAACGAGAATTTGCAACGGTTGAAAACTCCAGTGAACGAGTAGAGTATGCCATCAAGTTACCTGGCCAAGGCGACCAGGAATATGTCTACCTGCCGATTGACTCCAAGTTTCCACTGGCGGATTATTACCGCTTAGAAGAAGCCTATGAAGCAGGTGATAAGGACGAAATTGAACGCTGTCGTAAATCTCTCTTAGCAAGCGTTAAGCGTTTCGCCAAGGATATCAAGAGCAAGTACATAGCACCACCTCGGACGACCAATTTTGGAGTTTTGTTTGTTCCGACAGAGGGACTCTACTCAGAGATTGTTCGCAATCCGATCTTCTTTGATGATTTGAGACGGGAAGAGCAGATTATTGTCGCAGGTCCAAGTACCCTATCAGCCCTGCTTAACTCTCTATCAGTTGGCTTCAAAACTCTCAATATCCAAAAGAGTGCTGACCATATCAGCAAGACCCTTGCCAGCGTCAAGACGGAGTTTGGCAAGTTCGGGGGAATTTTGGTCAAGGCACAAAAGCATCTCCAACATGCCTCTGGCAATATTGATGAATTATTAAACCGTCGCACCACAGCTATTGAGCGAACGCTCCGTCACATTGAGTTATCAGAAGGTGAGCCTGCGCTTGATTTACTCCATTTCCAAGAAGATGAGGAAGAATATGAAGATTAGTCACATGAAAAAAGATGAGCTGTTTGAAGGCTTTTACCTGATCAAATCAGCTGACCTGAGACAGACACGAGCTGGGAAAAACTACCTAGCTTTTACCTTCCAAGACGATAGTGGCGAGATTGAAGGAAAACTCTGGGATGCCCAGCCTCATAACATTGAGGCCTTTACCGCAGGGAAAGTGGTCCATATGAAAGGGCGCCGAGAAGTTTATAATAATACTCCTCAAGTCAATCAAATTACTCTCCGCCTGCCTCAGCCTGGCGAACCCAACGATCCAGCTGATTTCAAGGTCAAGTCGCCAGTTGATGTTAAGGAAATCCGTGACTACATGTCGCAAATGATTTTCAAGATTGAAAATCCTGTCTGGCAGCGTATTGTTCGCAGCCTCTACACCAAATATGATAAGGAATTCTACTCCTATCCAGCTGCCAAGACCAACCACCATGCCTTTGAAACGGGTTTGGCCTATCATACAGCAACCATGGTGCGCTTGGCAGATGCCATTAGCGACATCTATCCTCAGCTCAACAAGAGCCTCCTCTATGCGGGGATTATGTTGCATGACTTGGCCAAGGTTTTAGAACTCAGTGGTCCTGATCAGACGGAGTACACAGTGCGAGGCAATCTCATCGGCCATATCGCCCTCATCGATAGCGAAATTACCAAGACAGTTATGGAACTCGGCATCGATGATACCAGAGAAGAAGTGGTGCTACTGCGCCATGTGATTCTCAGTCATCATGGCTTGCTGGAGTATGGAAGTCCAGTCCGTCCACGCATTATGGAGGCAGAGATTATTCATATGATCGATAATCTCGATGCCAGCATGATGATGATGTCAACAGCTCTAGCTTTGGTGGACAAAGGAGAGATGACCAATAAAATCTTCGCTATGGACAATCGTTCCTTCTATAAACCAGATTTAGATTAATAATTTAAGAAAAACGAGCATTTTTTACGCAATAATGTTCGTTTTTTTATGTGAATATGGTATAATGGATAAAATATCAAAATTAAATGGAATGGTAAATAAAAATGAAATTAAGAAGAAGTGATCGGATGGTTGTCATTTCCAACTATTTGATTAATAATCCATACAAATTAACAAGTCTCAACACCTTTGCAGAAAAGTACGAGTCTGCTAAATCATCGATTTCAGAGGATATCGTGATTATCAAGCGTGCCTTTGAGGAAATTGAAATCGGCCATATTCAGACTGTGACTGGAGCAGGTGGTGGCGTTATCTTTACACCATCAATTTCGAGTCATGAAGCCAAAGAAATGATCGCAGATTTGCGTGACAAACTTTCAGAAAGCGATCGTATCTTGCCGGGCGGCTATATCTACCTGTCTGATCTGCTTAGTACGCCTGCCATTTTGAAAAATATTGGTCGTATCATTGCCAAGAGCTTTATGGACCAAAAAATCGATGCCGTTATGACAGTAGCAACTAAAGGGGTTCCGCTTGCAAATGCAGTTGCCAATGTCCTCAATGTTCCATTTGTCATTGTGCGTCGTGACTTGAAAATTACCGAAGGTTCAACGGTCAGCGTCAACTATGTTTCAGGTTCAAGCGGTGACCGCATAGAGAAAATGTTCCTTTCAAAACGTAGCCTCAAGGCAGGCAGTCGTGTCTTGATCGTGGATGACTTCTTGAAAGGCGGCGGAACTGTCAACGGGATGATTAGTCTCTTGCGTGAGTTCGACTCTGAACTAGCTGGTGTCGCAGTCTTTGCAGACAATGCCCAAGAAGAACGTGAAAAGCAGTTTGATTACAAGTCACTCTTGAAAGTAACCAATATTGATGTTAAGAACCAATCCATCGATGTTGAGATTGGAAATATCTTTGACGAAGACAAATAAGAGATAGAACTAAAGGTTGGAACGATTGTCCCAGCCTTTCTTTGCAAACAGAATAGAAGGACGCCTATGAAAACACCATTTATCAGTCGTGAAGATTTAGAAACAATTGTTGCAGAGTTCCCGACTCCCTTCCACTTATATGACGAGAAGGGGATTCGTGAAAAAGCAAGAGCCGTCAACAAGGCCTTTTCCTGGAACAAGGGATTCAAAGAATATTTTGCCGTCAAGGCCACTCCAACCCCAGCCATCTTGAAAATCCTCCAAGAGGAAGGTTGTGGTGTGGACTGTTCTAGTTACGTGGAGCTCTTGATGAGCCACAAACTGAATTTCCCCGGTTCTGAAATCATGTTCTCTTCTAACAACACGCCAGACAAGGAATATGCCTATGCGCGTGAATTGGGCGCAACCATTAACTTGGATGCCTTTGAAGATATTGAACATCTAGAGCGTGCAGCAGGCATTCCAGAAATCATCTCTTGTCGTTACAATCCTGGTGGCGTTTTTGAGCTAGGAACAGATATCATGGACAATCCTGGGGAAGCCAAGTTTGGGATGACCAAGGACCAGCTTTTTGAAGCCTTTGCAATTTTGAAGGAAAAAGGAGCCAAGACATTTGGGATTCACTCTTTCCTAGCATCCAATACTGTCACCCATCTCTACTACCCAGAGTTGGCGCGTCAGCTCTTTGAATTGGCTGTTGAAATCAAGGAAAAGTTGGGCATTTCGCTAGACTTTATCAATCTTTCTGGTGGTATTGGTGTCAATTACCGTCCAGACCAGGAGCCAAATGATATTGCGATGATTGGTGAAGGTGTGCGTAAGGTTTATGAAGAAGTCCTTACGCCAGCAGGTCTTGGTCAGGTCAAGATTTTTACTGAATTGGGCCGTTTTATGCTGGCGCCTCATGGAGTTCTCGTCACCAAAGTAACTCATAAAAAGAAAACCTACCGTACCTATCTAGGTGTGGATGCATCAGCAGTCAACCTCATGCGCCCAGCCATGTATGGAGCCTACCACCATATCACCAATCTGACTCATCCAGATGGACCTATTGAGGTGGTAGATGTGGTCGGTTCACTCTGTGAAAACAATGATAAATTTGCAGTGAATCGCGAGCTACCTCATACAGAAATCGGTGATTTGCTGGTAATTCATGATACAGGTGCACATGGATTCTCCATGGGTTATCAGTACAATGCCAAACTACGCTCGGCAGAAATCCTCTATACCGAAGAAGGAAAAGCCCGCCAAATCCGCCGTTCAGAGCGCCCTGAGGACTATTTTGCAACCTTGTATGGTTTTGATTTTGAATCGGATCATTAAAAGAAATTGAAAATGAAAGTGAAAAACAGATTGCTTTCTAAAAAATAGACAAAAAAACCTTGTTTTTCACCTTACTCGTGATATAATAAAACTATAAAACGGTTTCAAGGAAGGTGACGATATGTCTGAAGAAACAATTGACTATGGACAAGTGACAGGAATGGTGCATTCGACAGAGAGTTTTGGGGCGGTAGATGGCCCTGGGATTCGGTTTATTGTCTTTTTGCAGGGCTGTCAGATGCGTTGCCAATACTGCCATAACCCTGATACATGGGCTATGGAGACCAATAAATCACGAAGACGGACAGTAGACGATGTTTTGTCAGAAGCCCTTCGCTACCGTGGATTCTGGGGAGACAAGGGAGGAATTACTGTCAGTGGAGGAGAAGCCCTCTTACAGATTGATTTCCTAATTGCCCTCTTTACCAAGGCCAAGGAAAAAGGAATCCACTGTACCTTGGATACCTGTGCCCTTCCATTCCGTAATAAACCACGTTATCTCGAAAAGTTTAATAAACTCATGGCTGTGACAGATTTGGTTCTCCTGGATATCAAGGAAATCAACGATGAACAACACAGAATTGTTACCAGCCAAACCAATAAAAACATCTTGGCTTGTGCAAAATATCTATCAGATATTGGGAAGCCTGTGTGGATTCGCCATGTGTTGGTTCCAGGCTTGACAGATAGAGATGAGGACTTGATTGAACTCGGTAAATTCGTCAAAACCCTCAAAAACGTTGATAAGTTTGAAATTCTACCTTATCACACTATGGGAGAATTCAAGTGGCGTGAACTTGGAATTCCATACTCACTTGAAGGGGTAAAACCACCAACAGCAGATCGTGTCAAGAATGCCAAAAAACTCATGGACACAGAAAGCTATCAAGACTATATGAAACGTGTACATGGATAAAAAAGAAGCCTGATGGGAACATCAGGCTTTTGTAATGCAAAAAAGGCTTAGCCTTTCAGCTAAGCCGTTACCTTATTTTCTAGAATGTTGTTTACCAGCATTACGTTTTTTATGTTTCTTAGTAGTCGTAATTGCAGTTGCTTGGTTAGGAGTGATATCTTTTCGCCCGCCTGTAGTTGATGCTGAACTTGCTTTTGGTGGATTTTTGGCAAATTCTTCACGTACTTTTTGACGAAGTTTTGGACGAACAACATAGTTAACGATGAACTGTTGGAGAATCATCATGAAACCACCGACAACCCAGTAAAGTGTCACACTGGCTGGTGCGAAGAGGGAGAAGACGACAATCATGAGTGGGCTCATGTAAATCATTTTCTTGAGTTGATCTCTTTGCATCTCATCTTCTACTCCGTGAAGTGAAAGGAGTGATTGGAGATAGTAGAGGATACCAGCGAAGGCGACAAGGATCATACTTGGGGAACCGAGATTGATACCCAAGAAGGTAGAGCTAGATACTCCATCAGTATACTGGGCTGCAAAGTAGATAGCAGAGAAGAAAGGCATCTGAATGAGGATAGGGAAGCATCCTACACCACCGAACATGCTGATGCCGTTTTCTTTTTGTGCAGCAAAGAGAGCCTGTTGTGCTTCTAGTTTTTCTTCCTGAGTTGTTGCCTCTTTAAGGCGTGTTTGATGTGGTTCGAGCACATGTTTGAGAGCATTCATCTTTTCAGAGTGAAGCGTTGCTTTCCATGATTGGTAGATACCAAGTGGCAAAATAATCAAACGTACGATAATGGTTACGATAATGATAGCCACACCAAAGCCTAGACCTTTATCAGTAGCGAAGTATTTGATAGCCTCTGCCATAGGCGATCCGATAGTGTTCCAGATAAAACCAGTAGGTTGTCCTGTTGCTTTGTCTACTTGGACACAGCCTGTCAAGACGAGTAGCATAGCCACTCCCATAGCAGAGAGGGCAAAACGTTTAATAGATTTCAATGTTTTCATTCCTTCTTTAAAAATTATACCTTTCTATTCTACTGTTTTTTTGTAAAATATACAATAGTTCTAGAGACCTAATTTGCGACTTTGAAGTCTGGATAGGATGAAAAGTTGCTCATTTGTACATCTAGATAGGTAACTTTTGAAAAGGGTGTCGGACCTTTTCGGATTTCTTGGATAAATTTTGCCATAGTGGCAGAGGAGTCTGCCTGAGCAAGAATTTCCACTGTGCCATCGTCATTATTCCAGACACGACCAGTGATGCCACCGATTTCAAGCGCTAAAGTATAAACACCCCAGCGAAAACCAACACCCTGCACCCTACCTTGGGCAATCATTCTAACCTTTTGCATACCAAACCCCTTTGATTGTGTTATAATATTTCTATGACTATTATAACCTCAAAAGCCAATTCTGTGGTAAAAAATGCCAAGAAATTGCATCAAAAAAAATATCGAAAGTCTACCTATTTGATTGAAGGCTGGCACTTGTTTGAAGAAGCTGTTCAAGCTGGAGTGACGATTGAAAAGATCTTTGCCCTAGAAAGTTACCGAGATCAGCTAGCCGCCTTTCCTCAAACTATCTGGGTTTCAGAGGAGATTTTGCTGGATTTGGCAGATACGCAAACTCCTCAAGGGATTGTTGCGGTGATTCAGAAAGAAGAAGTGGGGCTGCCTGATTTCCGTCAGGGTAAGTTTCTATTTTTAGAGGATATCCAAGATCCTGGTAATGTTGGCACCATGATTCGAACTGCGGATGCGGCAGGTTTTACAGGGGTTATTGTTTCAGATAAGTCAGCGGATATCTACAGTCTCAAGACCCTGCGTTCCATGCAAGGAAGTCATTTTCACTTGCCCATCTATCGGATGTCTCTTGCTTCCTTTGTAGAAGAGGCAAAGAAGAGCAACTTGCCCATTCTGGCAACGACCTTATCTAAAGATTCCAAGGATTATCATGAGCTTTCTCCCTTAGAAAACTTTGCTTTAGTCATGGGAAATGAAGGACAGGGGATTAGTTCTGTCATGGCTGAGAGTGCTGATCAGCTGGTTCATATTGGCATGAAAGGTCGAGCAGAAAGTCTCAACGTGGCAGTTGCAGCAGGTATATTGATGTTTTATTTTAGCTAATTTATAAAATCTTTGTTATAATCAAGACATATTTATAGAAAAAGGAGAATCAGAATGAATCAAACAATTATTCAAGAACGTTCAGGTCTCAATCAATTTTACGCCAAGGTTTATGCCTTTGTAGGACTTGGGATTGGTCTATCAGCTCTCGTGTCAGCTTTGATGTTGACAGTTTTTCAGTCCCAGTTGATTTACTTTTTAATGCATGGTCGTCTCTGGTTGATGATTGCAACTTTTGCAGAACTTGCTCTAGTCTTTGTTGCAAGTAGCATGGCTGCGAAGAACAGCCCAGCAGCTCTCCCAGTATTTTTAGTTTATTCTGTTTTAAATGGATTTACGCTCAGTTTTGTCGTAGCCTTCTATACGCCTGGGACCGTCTTATCAGCCTTTATATCCAGTGCCCTTCTCTTTTTTGTCATGGCGGTGATCGGAATTTTCAGCAAGAAAGATTTGAGTGGCATGGGTCGAGCTTTGATGGCGGCGCTTGTTGGTCTCATCATTGCTATGGTTGTGAATCTATTTTTAGCCAATAGTTTCTTTGACTACATGATTAGTATTGCCATGGTCTTGGTTTTCTCAGGTTTGATTGCTTGGGACAACCAAAAGATTCGCTATGTTTATGAGCAGTCACGAGGACAAGTAGCGACAGGTTGGATCATCTCAATGGCACTCAGCATCTACCTAGACTTTATCAACCTCTTCCTTAGCATCTTACGAATCTTTGGTCGAAACGATTAATGAATGACAGAGTCAGTGTTCGAAAGAGCTCTGACTTTTTCTTATTTACTCTTTTCTTTTCTTGGAAATAGGTGTATAATGCTTTTAACTAATTTTTGAGGAGCCGTTTATGAAGAAAAGTTTTATCCATCAGCAAGAAGAGATTTCCTTTGTCAAAAACACCTTTACCCAGTATTTGAAAGATAAGTTAGAAGTTGTTGAAGTTCAAGGCCCTATCTTGAGCAAGGTTGGTGATGGGATGCAGGATAACCTGTCCGGTGTCGAACATCCAGTATCCGTAAAGGTCTTGCAGATTCCAGATGAAACTTATGAAGTCGTTCACTCACTAGCCAAATGGAAGCGCCACACCTTGGCTCGCTTTGGTTTTGGAGAAGGTGAAGGTCTATTTGTTCATATGAAGGCCCTTCGTCCAGATGAAGATTCGCTTGATGCGACTCACTCAGTTTATGTGGACCAGTGGGACTGGGAAAAAGTGATTCCAAATGGTCAACGCAATATCGCTTATCTTAAAGAAACCGTTGAGAAGATTTACAAGGCTATTCGTCTGACAGAGCTAGCCGTAGAAGCGCGCTACGATATTGAATCCATCTTGCCAAAACAAATCACCTTTATCCATACAGAAGAGTTGGTGGAACGCTATCCAGATTTGACACCGAAAGAGCGTGAAAATGCAATCTGTAAAGAGTTTGGTGCTGTCTTCTTGATTGGTATTGGTGGCGAGTTGCCTGATGGCAAACCTCATGACGGCCGTGCACCTGACTACGATGACTGGACAACAGAGTCTGAAAATGGCTACAAAGGGTTGAATGGCGATATTCTAGTTTGGAACGAATCTCTTGGTTGTGCCTTTGAACTTTCCTCAATGGGGATTCGGGTAGATGAGGATACACTTCGTCGCCAGGTGGCTCTTACAGGAGACGAAGATCGGCTTGAGCTGGAATGGCATAAAGCTCTGCTTAACGGTCTTTTCCCACTGACAATCGGTGGGGGTATCGGACAGTCTCGGATGGCCATGTTCTTACTTCGCAAGAAACACATTGGAGAAGTTCAGACTAGTGTTTGGCCTCAAGAAGTCCGCGATACTTACGAAAATATCTTGTAGAGAATCGAACCGCAAGGTTCGGTTTTCTTTCTCTTTTTGCCTATAATTTGGTATAATAAACGGTATGAAAATCGTATCAGGAATCTACGGAGGGCGTCCTCTCAAGACGCTAGAAGGAAAGACGACGAGGCCGACATCGGATAAGGTGCGTGGAGCTATCTTTAACATGATAGGTCCCTATTTTGATGGTGGTCGTGTATTGGATCTCTATGCTGGCAGTGGCGGCTTATCTATTGAGGCAGTCTCGCGTGGGATGTCCCATGCTGTCTTAGTGGAACGGGATCGAAAGGCACAAGCTATCATCGCTGAAAATATCCAAATGACCAAGGAAGTTTCCAAATTTCAGCTCTTAAAGATGGAGGCTGAACGGGCCTTGGAGCAAGTGAAAGGTCCCTTTGACCTGGTCTTTTTAGACCCTCCCTATGCCAAGGAACAAATCGTTGCAGATATCGAAAAAATGGCAGAAAGAAACCTTTTCTCCGAAGAGATCATGGTTGTCTGTGAAACCGATAAGTCTGTAGAACTTCCAGAAGAAATCACCTGCTTAGGCATCTGGAAGGAAAAAATTTATGGAATTAGTAAGGTGACAGTCTATGTCAGATAAAATTGGATTATTTACAGGTTCATTTGATCCGATGACAAATGGACATTTAGATATCATTGAACGTGCCAGCAAACTTTTTGATAAGCTCTATGTCGGGGTTTTCTACAATCCCCACAAACAAGGCTTTCTCCCTGTTGAAAATCGCAAACGAGCAGTCGAAAAAGCGGTGGCGCATTTAGATAATGTAGAGGTGCTGGCTTCTCATGACCAACTAGTCGTAGATGTTGCAAGAAGACTGGGTGCTAAGACCCTTGTCCGTGGCTTGCGAAATACCACCGACTTGCAATACGAGTCTAGTTTTGATTACTACAATCATCAACTGGCTCCAGAAATCGAAACCATTTACCTATATAGTCGCCCAGAGCATCTTTATATTAGCTCTTCAGCCATGAGAGAACTTCTGAAGTTTGGTCAGGAGATTCAGCAATATGTCCCAAACAGTGTTGTGGAGGAATTAGAACATGAAGAAAAAAACTAGATGGCCCTTATATGTCATCCTAGCACTAGTATTGACTTTTTTAGCCTTTGTAGTACCTTTACCATACTACATAGAAGTTCCAGGTGGAGCGGAAGATATTCGTCGAGTTTTGAAAGTCAATGAAACAGAGGATACGGAAGCAGGAGCTTACCAGTTTGTGACAGTTGGGATTCGACACGCAACCCTGTCGCATCTTGTTTATGCTTGGTTAACACCATTTACGGATATTCGAAGCGCTAAGGAGACAACGGGTGGCTCTACGGATGCAGAGTTTATGCGGATCAATCAGTTCTATATGCAAACTTCTCAAAACATGGCCAAGTATCAAGGACTGAAGACGGCTGGTAAGGATATCGAACTCAAGTACCTGGGAGTTTATGTCTTGACCGTGACGGACAATTCAACTTTTAAGGGCATTCTGAACATCGCAGATACCGTGACGGCTGTTAATGACAAAACATTTGACAGTTCAAAAGACTTGGTCGACTATGTCAACTCTCAACAATTAGGGGACACGGTCAAGGTAACCTATGAAGAAGACGGAAAAGTCAAGTCTGCAGAAGGTAAAATTATCACTCTCGAAAACGGGAAAAACGGGATTGGGATTGGTTTGATTGACCGTACGGAAGTGACCAGTGATGTTCCCATTCGCTTTTCAACAGCTGGTATCGGGGGACCAAGTGCCGGTCTTATGTTTAGTCTAGCTATTTACACCCAGATAGCAGATCCAGGACTTCGTAATGGCCGTATCGTTGCGGGAACGGGAACCATTGATCGGGACGGAAATGTTGGCGACATTGGTGGAATTGACAAAAAAGTAGTTGCAGCCTCTCGTCAGGGAGCCAACGTCTTTTTTGCCCCTGACAATCCAGTCACCGAGGAAGCAAAAAAAGCAGATCCCAATGCGAAAAGCAACTATGAAACAGCCCTAGAAGCTGCCAAAACTATCAAGACAGAGATGAAAATCGTTCCCGTTAAAACCTTGCAGGATGCGATTGATTACCTTAAAAACAACCCCTGATTCGTAGAAAAATCGAAAACTAGCGCGCAAGCGGATAAGATGGTATAATAGTCAAATGGTTCAATTATTATTCACTTTAAGTAGTCATATACTCTTTATTTATTTGAGTTTTTACCTTTTGAAAGATCTTGTGAGATGGGAAAAGGTTTTAAAAGTGACCTCTACTAACACAAAAAAAGTTCGTTTGTTGGTAGGCTTCTTTAGTATTGTAATGGGCTACATCTTGAGTTCATTCTTTATCAGTTTATATCAACTGTGGCAAGAAGCACTTAAGGGACTATTATAAAATCAAAAGTAAAGGAAACAACTATGGAAAAAATTGTGGTTCAAGGCGGGGATAATCGTCTGGTCGGGAGTGTGACGATCGAGGGAGCAAAGAATGCAGTCTTGCCCTTGTTGGCAGCGACTATTCTAGCAAGCAAGGGTAAGACAGTCTTGCAGAACGTTCCTATCTTGTCAGATGTGTTCACCATGAATCAAGTAGTTCGTGGTCTGAATGCCAAGGTGGACTTTGATGAGGAAGCTCATATTGTCGAGGTCGATGCGACTGGTGATATCACGGAGGAAGCTCCTTATAAATATGTCAGCAAGATGCGAGCATCCATCGTTGTCTTGGGGCCAATCCTTGCTCGTGTAGGCCATGCCAAAGTTTCTATGCCAGGGGGGTGCACCATCGGGAGTCGTCCGATCGACCTCCACCTCAAAGGTTTGGAAGCTATGGGGGCTAAAATCACTCAGGCAGCTGGTTACATCGAAGCCAAGGCAGACCACTTGCATGGCGCTCATATCTACATGGATTTCCCTAGTGTCGGCGCAACACAAAACCTCATGATGGCAGCAACTCTAGCTGATGGTGTGACAGTGATTGAAAATGCTGCGCGTGAGCCAGAAATTGTTGATCTCGCTATCTTCCTTAATGAAATGGGAGCCAAGGTCAAGGGAGCTGGCACAGAAACAATCACCGTGATTGGTGTTGAGGAACTCCATGGTACGACCCACAATGTGGTACAGGACCGTATCGAAGCCGGAACCTTTATGGTGGCTGCAGCTATGACAGGTGGGGATGTTCTCGTTCGTGATGCAGTATGGGAGCATAATCGCCCCTTGATTTCAAAACTACTTGAGATGGGTGTTGAAGTGACAGAGGAATCTGAAGGTATTCGTGTTCGTTCCCGACTTGAAAATCTCAAGGCTGTTCATGTAAAAACCTTGCCACATCCAGGATTTCCAACAGATATGCAGGCACAATTTACAGCTCTGATGACAGTTGCAAAAGGGGAATCCACCATGGTGGAAACGGTGTTTGAGAATCGCTTCCAACACTTGGAGGAAATGCGCCGTATGGGCTTACATTCAGAGATTATCCGTGATACAGCTCGTATTGTAGGGGGACAGGCTTTACAGGGGGCAGAAGTTCTATCAACGGACCTTCGCGCTAGTGCTGCTTTGATTTTGACAGGTCTGGTTGCGCAGGGAGAAACAGTTGTCGGTAAATTAGTCCACCTTGATAGAGGTTATTACCGCTTCCATGAGAAATTGGCTCAGCTAGGAGCGAAGATTCAGCGAATTGAGGCAAATGATGAAGAAGAATAAAAACTTACGCTATGTACTCCGTCGCCTATTGTTGATTTTTATTGTTCTCTTGATAGGTTTCCTTGCTTTAGGAATCGGCTTGATGGTTGGCTATGGCATCCTAGGAAAGGGACAGGATCCGTGGGCTATCTTATCTCCGGCAAAGTGGCAGGAATTGATTAGCAAATTTACAGGAAATTAGACTGGGAGACCAGTCTTTTTCTAAAGAAATAAGGAGAAAAATGGACAAAAAAACAAGACAAGCTCTGATAGGGTTACTTCTATTCTTACTCTTGGCTGCGGGAAGCTATTATATCAAGCAGATGCAGACAGCGCCAAACACCCCTAGAACTAGGGTTAGTCAGAAAAAGCAAGCTTCAGAAGCTCCCAGTCAGGAGCTGGCTGAAAGTGTCTTAACTGAGTCAATTAAGAACCAAATCAAGGGGGATCTCGAGTGGAATGGAGCAGGAGCCTTCATTGTCAATGGCAATAAAACCAATCTAGATGCCAAAGTTTCTAGCAAACCCTATGCGGATAATAAAACAAAGATAGTTGGAAAAGAAACAGTCCCAACTGTTGCCAATGCCATCTTATCTAAAGCGACTCGGCAGTATAAAAATCGTGAAGAGACTGGAAATGGATCCACTTCTTGGACGCCACCAGGATGGCATCAGGTCAAGAATCTAAAGGGAGCCTATACACATGCAGTCGATAGAGGACACCTGCTGGGCTATGCCTTGATAGGTGGTTTGGATGGTTTTGATGCCTCTACCAGCAATCCTAAGAACATTGCAGTCCAGACAGCTTGGGCTAACCAAGCGCAGGCTGAGGATTCGACAGGTCAGAACTACTATGAGAGTTTGGTCAGAAAAGCCTTGGACCAAAATAAGAGGGTCCGTTACCGCGTGACACTCCACTATGCGACAAATGAAGATCTAGTTCCATCCGCTTCACAAATTGAAGCCAAATCTTCGGATGGTGAATTGGAGTTCAACGTGCTAATCCCCAATGTTCAAAAGGGAATCCAGCTTGATTACCGAACAGGTCAAGTAACGGTGACAGATCAGAAACAATAGATACAATAAAACAGTTCCTTTGTCTTCTAGAGGCAGGGGAGTTGTAGTTTAAATGAAAAATAATGTGAATCCTGAAGAATTTTATGATATAATGAAACACAAGATACTATTTTAGGAGAAGGACTATGGAAGACCCGAGCAGTCAGCATTTGTTGCTACAGTTTGTATTATTATTTATCTTGACCTTGTTAAATGCTTTTTTCTCAGCCACTGAGATGGCAATGGTGTCACTAAACCGTTCCCGAGTAGAACAAAAGGCAGAAGAGGGAGACAAACGTTACATCCGTTTGCTAAAGGTACTTGAAAATCCTAACCACTTTTTATCAACGATTCAAGTTGGTATCACCTTGATTACCATCTTGTCAGGGGCCAAATTGGCGGATACCCTTGGACAAGTGATCGCATCTTGGATGGGAAGCGGAGAGACGGCTTACGCCATTGCAAGTTTTCTCTCTTTGGCAATCTTGACCTACATCTCTATTGTTTTTGGTGAACTCTATCCTAAACGGATTGCCCTTAATCTAAAAGATGCTTTGGCAATTCGAACAGCACCAATTATTATTGGTCTTGGAAAGATTGTCAGTCCCTTTGTCTGGTTGTTATCTGCTTCAACTAATCTCTTGAGTCGTTTAACGCCAATGACCTTTGATGATGCGGATGAAAAAATGACTCGAGATGAAATTGAGTACATGTTGACCAAAAGTGAGGAAACTTTGGATGCAGACGAAATCGAGATGTTACAAGGGATTTTCTCTCTAGATGAGCTGATGGCGAGAGAAGTCATGGTTCCTCGGACAGATGCCTTTATGGTGGATATTCAGGATGACAGTCAAACGATTATCGAGAGTATTTTAAAGCAAAATTTCTCACGTATCCCTGTTTATGATGGGGATAAGGATAATGTGATTGGTTTGATTCACACCAAGCGCTTGTTGAATGCTGCTTTTGTGGATGGCTTTGACAATATTGTCTGGAAACGAATTCTCCAAACGCCACTGTTTGTTCCTGAGACTATCTTTGTGGACGATCTTCTTAAAGAACTTCGAAATACCCAAAATCAAATGGCCATCTTACTAGATGAATATGGTGGAATGGCTGGTTTGGTAACTCTGGAGGACCTCTTAGAAGAAATTGTTGGTGAGATTGATGATGAGACTGACAAGGCTGAAATTGAAGTCCATCAAATAGGAGAAGATACCTATATCGTTCAAGGTACCATGAATCTTAATGATTTTAATGACTACTTTGATGTAGAACTGGAAAGTGATGATGTTGATACCATCGCCGGTTATTATTTGACGGGTGTGGGAATGATTCCAACGACTGAAAAACTCAGTTATGAATTGGTCAGCCAAAACAAACAAATCATCCTAACCAATGACAAGGTGAAAAACGGACGTGTTACCAAGGTAAAAGTCCAAATCACTGAAATAGAGACTGAAGAAGAAACAGAATAAAGCAGTGACTTGAGTCGCTGCTTTTTGTAAATCTATATGGTAGATACAGTTATCCCTATCTATTTGGAATAACAAAAAAGCCCGATTTTACGGGCTTTTCATTTGGTTAATTCCTGTTAATTCAGGTACTGAAAGGCGGTAGACGGATTTGAACCGACGATCAAGCTTTTGCAGAGCCGTGCCTTACCACTTGGCTATACCGCCTCAACGTTTATTATTATACCTTGAAAATCATTTCCCGTCAATAGTTTCTTAATCGAAAATCCAATTTAGAAGATTGCCCTTTCTGATTGGATAGAAAAATGGGGAGAGAAAACCTGAAAATCAGGCTTTATGGGCATTAAGTTTGCCTTATGACTTGATAGATAGCAAACAAAGAATAAAGAAATTTGATAAATGAAAGTTTTTTGTGGTTACACGCCTAAATAGTCTGAAAATTCGTTTACTTTTTGAGAAATCTATGGTATAATTGGCAATAAGCCTAAATTTTTTAAGAGGAGTTACATACATGAAAAAAAGTAGAGTATTTGTTACAGCAGGGATTGCTTTGCTGGCAACTGGCGTTCTCGCTGCTTGCGGTTCTTCAAAATCATCTGATTCAACAGCGCCAAAAAATTATGGTTATATCTATTCAGCTGACCCAGAAACGTTGGATTACCTCATTTCAGGTAAACAAAGTACTAAGATTGCCACTTCAAATGGTATTGATGGTCTCTTCACAAATGACAAATATGGGAATTTGACTCCCGCAGTGGCAGAAGATTGGTCAGTCTCAAAAGATGGTTTGACTTATACCTACAAAATCCGTAAAGGTGTTAAATGGATGACATCTGATGGAGAAGAGTACGCTGAAGTAACAGCTAAAGATTTCGTAAATGGTTTGAAACACGCAGCAGATAAGAAATCCGAAGCCCTATATTTAGCAGAAACTTCTGTTAAAGGATTGTCTGATTATTTGTCTGGAAATTCAAAAGACTTTTCTACGGTAGGTGTGAAGGCAGTTGATGATTATACTCTTGAGTATACCTTGAACCAACCAGAACCATACTGGAACTCTAAGATGGCTTATTCAATCTTCTGGCCATTGAACGAAGATTTTGAAAAATCAAAAGGATCAGATTTTGCCAAAGCAACAGATCCTACGTCCTTACTTTATAATGGTCCGTTCTTGCTAAAAGGTTTGACTACTAAATCTTCTATCGAATTTGCTAAGAATGAGCAGTACTGGGATAAGGATAATGTTCACCTTGATAAAGTTACCCTTGCTTTCTATGATGGGTCAGACCAAGAGTCCATTGAACGTAACTTTACAAGTGGTGCATACAGCTATGCTCGCCTTTTCCCA
Organism: Streptococcus oralis subsp. tigurinus; assembly: GCF_002096275.1. Classification (GTDB taxonomy): domain Bacteria; phylum Bacillota; class Bacilli; order Lactobacillales; family Streptococcaceae; genus Streptococcus; species Streptococcus oralis_CN. Next base: position 53,783 of record NZ_NCUG01000016.1, read on the forward strand.
ACAAGTTCAAACTATTCTAAGGTAGCAGAAAGCTATAAGGATAACATCTTCTACACTCCATCAGGACCAGGGATTGCTGGTTTGGGTGTGAATATTGACCGTCAAGGTTACAAATACACTTCTAAGACAACTGATGAAGAGAAGACTTCTACTAAGAAAGCTCTTCTTAACAAGGATTTCCGTCAGGCTTTGAACTTTGCCTTTGACCGTACTTCTTACTCAGCACAAATCAATGGTAAAGAAGGTGCTCCTCTTGCAGTTCGTAACCTCTTTGTGAAACCAGGTTTTGTCTCTGCAGGTGAAAAAACTTTTGGTGACTTGGTAACTGAAAAGATGGCTACTTATGGTGATGAGTGGAAGAATGTAAACTTTGCGGATGGTCAAGATGGACTCTTCAACGCCGACAAAGCCAAGGCTGAATTTACGAAAGCCAAAACTGCATTGGAAGCAGAAGGTGCGAAATTCCCTATCCACTTGGATATTCCAGTAGACCAAACTGCTAAGAGCTATATCGCTCGTATTCAATCCTTTAAACAATCAGTTGAAAAAGTACTTGGTGAAGATAATGTAGTGATTGATATCCAACAAGTTTCTAAAGATGAGTTGAACAATATCACCTACTATGCAGCAAGCGCTGCGGCAGAAGATTGGGATCTCTCAGGAGCAGTTGCATGGAGTCCAGACTACGAAGATCCATCAACTTACCTTGATATCTTGAAGACAACGAATGCTGAACAAACAAAAACATACATGGGTTACGAAGGTGCAGATAATGCTGCAGCAGCTCAAGTTGGTTTGAAAGAATACGATAAGTTAGTTGATGAAGCTGCTAAAGAAACAAGCGATTTGAATGTTCGTTATGAAAAATACGCAGCAGCTCAAGCTTGGTTGACAGATAGCTCTCTCTTCCTTCCTGCTATGTCATCTAGTGGAGCAGCGCCATTCATTTCTCGTGTAGTACCATTCTCTGCGTCATACAGTCAATCTGGAGATAAGGGTTCAGATGTATACTTCAAGTATATTCAGTTGCAAGACAAGGTTGTAACGAAAGCTGATTACGAACAAGCTCGTGAGAAATGGCTCAAAGAGAAAAAAGAATCAAACGAAAAAGTTCAAAAAGAATTGACGAATCACGTTAAATAAATAACTCTCAAGAGAACTTTCTCTCCATGAGGAGAAGGTTCTTTTGGGATTTTAAAAGGAAACGATATGAAAAAATATATTTTTATGCGTGTCTTGCGCTCATTGTTGTCTATTTTCTTGGTGACAACCTTGACCTACACGATTATCTATACGATGGTTCCTCGGAAACTGATTTTCAAGCAGGATACCAACTACAACAAGATTGCAACGACTCCAGATAAGCGAGATAATTATGAGAATACCGTTTATGAACGTATGGGCTATATCGAGTACTACGATACCAAGGAGTTGCAAGAAAAAGCTAGCACAATGGACTCATCTGTAACAGTAGATGCCAATGATACCAATAAGGCAATCTACGAAAAATACATCAACCAACTCGGTAATGGTTGGACGTTAGGTGTCTTTTCAGAGAGTGGTCAGTTCTATGCTACGCGTGAAATTCCGATTTTTGAACGTGTTTTCAAATTCTATGCGAACTTACTTGATATTGATCATACAAACAAGATTCAAGACCCTGAAAATCCAAACTTGGAACGTTATCTTCGTTTTGAAAATGACCCTGCTATCGGTTGGTCATTGGTTGGTTCAGGTACCAAACATAAATACCTTTTGTATTTCAACAATCAATTCCCGTTTGTACACCAAAACTTTGTGAACATTAACTTGGGTGACTCTTACCCAACTTATGCGAACACGCCAGTGCTTCAAGTTATCACACAAGGTCAAGGACAAACTAAGACATCAGAAGTTCAATTCCCTACTGGTAAAAAGACTTCGTCTGTAGATATTTACTCTCGTACCTACAAATCTCCAAGTCAAGCAGATGCGCGTGAAATAGCTAACTATGGTAAAGACGATCCATATACAGCTACAGAAAGTAACTACCAATATCCATCTATGATTGCAAGCTCAGCTGTTGCTGGTTTGATTGGTTTGATTATTTCTTATGCTATTGCGATTCCTCTTGGATCTGCTATGGCTCGCCACAAGAATACTTGGATTGACAGCTTCTCAACAGGTGCTCTAACCTTCTTGCTTGCACTTCCAACGATTGCCTTGGTTTATATCGTGCGTTTGATTGGCTCATCTATTGGTCTTCCAGACTCATTCCCTATCCTAGGTGCTGGAGATTGGCGTTCCTATGTCTTGCCAGCAGTCATTCTAGGTTTGCTGGGAGCACCAAGTACAGCAATCTGGATTCGTCGTTATATGATTGACTTGCAATCTCAAGACTTCGTCCGTTTTGCTCGTGCAAAAGGTTTATCTGAAAAAGAAATTTCAAATAAACACGTCTTTAAAAATGCCATGGTTCCTTTGGTTTCAGGTATTCCAGGTGCCGTAATCGGGGTTATTGGTGGTGCAACATTGACAGAAACAGTCTTCGCCTTCCCAGGTATGGGTAAAATGTTGATTGACTCTGTTAAGGCATCAAATAACTCAATGGTAGTTGGTCTCGTCTTCATCTTTACATGTATTTCTATCTTCTCACTCTTTGTAGGAGATATCTGGATGACTATGCTTGACCCACGTATTAAATTGACAGAGAAAGGAGGCAAATAATGTCAACAATTGATAAAGAAAAATTTCAGTTCGTAAAACGTGATGATTTTGCCTCTGAAACGATTGATGCTCCTGCCTACTCTTACTGGGGCTCTGTATTTAGACAGTTTTTAAAGAAAAAATCAACAGTCATTATGTTGGGAATATTGGTAGCTATTATTTTGATGAGTTTTATCTATCCGATGTTTTCAGACTTTGACTTTAACGATGTAAGTAAGGTTAATGACTTTAGCGCTCGTTTTATTAAGCCCAATGCCGAACACTGGTTTGGTACTGATAGCAATGGTAAATCCTTGTTTGATGGAGTTTGGTTTGGTGCGCGTAATTCTATCCTCATTTCTGTAATTGCTACTTTTATCAACCTTGTGATCGGGGTTATTGTTGGTGGAATTTGGGGAATTTCAAAATCTGTTGACCGCGTCATGATGGAAGTTTATAACATTATTTCAAACATTCCATCTCTCTTGATTGTTATCGTCTTGACTTACTCAATTGGTGCTGGTTTCTGGAATTTGATCTTCGCTATGAGTGTGACGACTTGGATTGGTATTGCTTATTCAATTCGTATTCAAATCATGCGTTACCGTGACTTGGAATACAACCTTGCTTCTCAAACACTTGGAACACCAACCTTTAAGATTATCGTGAAAAACATCATGCCACAATTGGTATCTGTTATTGTTTCTACGATGACCTTGATGTTGCCAAGCTTTATCTCTTATGAGGCATTCCTTTCTTTCTTTGGATTGGGATTGCCTGTAACAGTGCCAAGTTTGGGACGTTTGATCTCAGATTACTCACAAAACGTTACGACCAACGCGTACTTGTTCTGGATTCCATTGACAACTTTGATTTTGGTATCCCTATCTCTATTCGTTGTTGGTCAGAACTTAGCGGATGCTAGTGATCCACGTACACATAGATAGGAGTAGACATGACAAAAGAAAGTAATGTAATTTTGACTGCTCGCGATATCGTCGTGGAATTTGACGTTCGTGACAAAGTTCTGACGGCTATCAGAGGCGTTTCTCTAGAACTGATTGAAGGGGAAGTTCTTGCCTTGGTAGGTGAGTCTGGTTCTGGTAAATCTGTATTAACAAAAACCTTTACAGGAATGTTGGAAGATAATGGACGCATTGCCCAAGGAAGCATCGACTATCGTGGACAAGACTTGACAGCCTTGACTTCGAACAAAGAATGGGAGAAAATCCGTGGTGCTAAAATTGCGACCATCTTCCAAGACCCAATGACAAGTTTGGACCCAATCAATACAATCGGTAGTCAAATCACAGAAGTTATCGTTAAACACCAAGGGAAAACAGCTAAGGAAGCCAAAGAAATGGCAATCGACTATATGAACAAGGTCGGAATTCCAGATGCTGAAAAACGTTTTGACGAGTATCCTTTCCAATATTCTGGAGGGATGCGCCAACGTATCGTTATTGCCATTGCCCTTGCTTGTCGCCCAGATATTTTGATCTGTGACGAGCCAACAACGGCTCTTGATGTAACCATTCAAGCGCAAATCATTGATTTGCTTAAAACCTTGCAAGATGAGTACCACTTCACCATTATCTTTATCACCCATGACCTTGGTGTGGTAGCAAGTATTGCGGATAAGGTAGCGGTTATGTATGCTGGTGAAATTGTAGAATACGGTACTGTTGAGGAAGTCTTCTACGACCCACGTCATCCATACACTTGGAGTCTCTTGTCTAGCTTGCCACAGCTCGCTGATGATAAAGGGGAATTGTACTCTATTCCAGGAACACCACCGTCTCTTTATACTGAGTTGAAAGGTGATGCCTTTGCCCTTCGTTCAGATTATGCGATGCAAATTGACTTTGAACAGAAAGCGCCTCAGTTTTCAGTCACTGATACTCACTGGGCTAAGACTTGGTTGCTTCATGAGAATGCTCCTAAGGTTGAAAAACCAGAAATCATCGCAGATTTACATGATAAGATTCGTGATAAAATGGGCTTTGCTCATCTAGAAGACTAGGAGGAAGGAAATGTCTGAAAAATTAGTAGAAATTAAAGATTTAGAAATTTCCTTCGGTGAAGGAAGTAAGAAGTTTGTTGCCGTTAAAAACGCTAACTTCTTTATCAACAAGGGAGAAACTTTCTCTCTTGTTGGTGAATCTGGTAGTGGGAAAACAACGATTGGTCGTGCCATTATTGGCTTGAATAATACTAGTAAAGGTGAAATCATCTTTGACGGTCATAAGATCAATGGGAAAAAATCTCACAAGGAATCTTCAGAGTTGATCCGCCGTATCCAGATGATTTTCCAAGACCCTGCAGCCAGCTTAAATGAACGTGCGACAGTTGACTATATCATCTCTGAAGGTCTTTACAACTACCACTTGTTCAAAGATGAAGAAGAGCGAAAAGAAAAAGTTCAAAAGATGATTCATGAAGTTGGTCTTTTGAAAGAGCACTTGACTCGTTACCCACACGAGTTTTCTGGTGGTCAACGTCAACGTATTGGGATTGCCCGTGCTCTTGTGATGGAACCTGATTTCGTTATTGCGGATGAGCCGATTTCAGCCTTGGACGTGTCTGTTCGTGCGCAAGTCTTGAACTTGCTCAAGAAGTTTCAAAAAGAATTGGGCTTGACCTATCTCTTTATTGCGCATGACTTGTCAGTTGTTCGCTTTATCTCAGATCGTATCGCAGTTATCTATAAGGGTGTTATCGTTGAAGTAGCGGAGACAGAGGAGTTGTTTAACAATCCTGTTCATCCGTACACTCAAGCACTTCTATCTGCTGTACCGATTCCAGATCCAATCTTGGAACGTAAGAAGGTCTTGAAAGTCTATGATCCTAGCCAACATGACTATGAGACAGACAAACCATCTATGGTGGAAATTCGTCCAGGTCACTATGTTTGGGCTAATCAAGCAGAAGTTGCTCGCTACAAAGAAGCACTTAAAAAATAAACGGGTTAGGAGAGGACCGAAAGGTCTTCTCATTTTTAATAGAAAAACTCCCCCTTTACTAGCTAGTAAAGGGGGAGTTGTATTATAATTAGCGTTTGGACCAGGTACGTTTCATAAAGAGAAGCAAAATGGGATAAATCTCTAGACGACCTGCAATCATTGCAAATGAGAGCAGGATTTTAGAGATGGGACTAAAGATGGCAAAACTAGAGGTTGTACCTAGAATAGGCCCGATATTGTTAAAACAGCTGAAGACAGCACTGGTCACGACTAGAAAATCATTGCTATCTAGGCTGATGATAAAGATGAGTGACAATAAAATCATAGCATAGATCACAAAATACTTGAGAATCTTGTGCTGGGTATCCTTATCAATCACAGTTTTATTGACATGTAGAGTCAATACGCGATGAGGAGATAAGATGGACAAGATCTGATTTTTTGCAATTTTTGAAAGGATGAGCCCTCTGATAACTTTGAGTCCACCTGCGGTTGATCCAGCAGAGCCGCCGATTCCCATGAGGAAGAGGAGGATAAATTGGGAGAAGAGGGGCCAGTTGGTGATATCTCCATAACCAAAACCAGTTGTTGTGATGATATTGGACACCTGGAAGAGGGCCATTTCAAAGCTCTGAGAGACACCTTGGTAGAGATGGAGCGTATTGAGCGTAATCAAGCCGGTAGAAACTAGGACAATGATTACATACGTGCGAAGTTCTTCATCTCCAAAGAAAGCCTTAACCCGACGGAGCATAAGGTAATAGTAGAGATTGAAGTTGACCCCAAAAACCAGAACTCCGATACTGACGAGATAGGTGATGAGTGAGCTGCCGTAGTGGGCAATTCCGTCGTTATAGACGGTGAAGCCTCCGGTTCCTGCCGTTCCCATAGCGATGACAAAGCTATCAAATAGGGGCATACCAGCTAGATAGTAGATGACAACAAAGAGGGAGAAGAGCCCTAAATAAAGCAGATAGAGGATCTGGGCAGTATTTTTCAGTTTGGATACAACCTTGCCAAAGACAGGCCCAGGGACCTCAGCCTTCATCACCTCTAAGTGACTATTCTTGGCATTGTCCATAATGGCAAGCGCGAAGACGAGTACCCCCATCCCTCCAATCAAGTGAGTAAAACTTCGCCAGAAGAGGAGGGAACGGCTGAGAACGGAGACATCTGTCAGAATGGTTGCTCCTGTAGTTGTAAAACCAGAACTGATTTCAAAGAAGGCATCGATGACACTTGGGATTTGTCCTGAAAAGACAAAGGGAAGCGCTCCAAAGAAAGACCATAGAATCCAACAGAGGGCGACGATTAAGACTCCCTCCTTAGTATAAATTCGCTGATTTTTGGGTTTCCGTAAAATTCCTAAGCTACCAAGAAGTATCAAAATCCCAATTGTTGTAAAGAGAGCTGTAAATACTTGGCTGGATTCTTGATAATAGGTTGCTACGCTAACGGGTACTAGGAGGAGAACCGCCTCAATCAAGAGAAGTTTTGAGAGGAGGTAACGAATCATACTTTTATTCATCTTTTACCTCTCAATCAGATCATAAATCTTGGTGATATTTGGTAGTAAGGTCGTCACGAGTAACTGATCTCCTACCTCAAGTCTGTCCTCTCCAGTAGGGAAGATTGTTTTTCCTTTTCGGATAATGGCTGCGATGAGAACCCCTTTCTTCAATTTCAGATGTGAAAGAGGTTTGGCAGTCATTTTATTAGCTTCCTTGATTTGGAATTGAAGAGTTTCAATTTGACCGTTTGCTAGATGGTGCATGGCTTGAAGGTCTGAGTATTGAGCGTTTACTCGACCACGGATAAAGTGCATAATGGTATCCACTGCAATGCTTTTGGGTGTGATGATACTTGAAAAATCAGGTGCATGGATAATCTCTAAAAGGCTAGTTCGATTCACCTTGGTGATATTCTTATGGACACCAACACGGTCTAAGAACATAGAGGTAATGATGTTTTCCTCATCAACCCCAGTCAAAGTTGCAACTGCATCATAGTTGGGAGCACTTTCCTCAAGCAAGATATCTTTGGCAGTTCCATCTCCCTGTACGATATAGAGATTTGGAAATTTTTCACTGAAGAGACGAGCTCTCTCAGGATTAATCTCGATAACTTTAGTGTCAATACGGCTATCTTTTAAAATGCCAAGTAGGTAATAAGCAATTTTTCCAGCACCAACGATGAGCAAGCTTTTCACTGTACGTGATTTGAAATAGTTATGGAAGAGCATCATATCCACACGATTCCCAGTAACAAAAATTCTATCTCTGTCCTGAATGGTGATATCACCGCTCGGAATCATAAGTTGATGGTCTCGTTCCATAGCGCAGACAATGATATTGCCAAATTTTTTACGAAAATCTGAGATTGGCATTTGACAGAGACCACTGGAATCTTTGACAACAAACTCCATCAGGTTGACCCGTCCCCCTGAGAACCGCTCAACTGAGAGTGCATTCGGAAAATCAATGATATTTGAGATAGCACGGGCGGCTAGGAGTTCTGGGTTAACGATAAGTGAGAATCCAAGAATATTTTTCTCTTTGAAATAGGCATTGGAGTATTCAGGATTTCGCACTCGAACGATAGTTTCTTTAGCGCCCATTTTTTTAGCAAGTACTGCTGAAATCATATTCACTTCATCGTGTTCCGTTAGAGCGATAAAGATATCACACTCTTGAACGCCGGCTTGCTCTAAGATAGCAAAGTCTGCTCCATTTCCAAGGAGTCCCATGATATCAAAGCGACTGACAATATGATCGAGAACAGCCTCATCTTGTTCGATGAGGACGACGTCGTGTTTTTCTGCAACCAGTGAACGACAGAGGGCGAAACCGACTTTCCCTCCACCAACAAGGACAATTTTCATATAAAAACCCTACTTTTTCATGATGTAACTATCATACCCTTTTTTCGCAAAAAATGCACTTACCAAGCCATTTTAGAGGATAAGAAAAGACTTTTTGTAAGTTTTCAAAGATAAAATCAGTCACCTTTCATAGAAATGTCTATTATATGAAATGATTTCGCTCATTTAATATCCTTTCTCAGAAAAAGAATGACTAAGTATGGAAATATTATCAAAAAAAGTAAAAAAATCAAGTCATTTCTATTGACAATGATTCTGAAAGTGTTATACTAAGAAAGTAGTTTCGCTGATTTACTTCAAACCTGTTGTGAGGTAAGTTAACGACGCCTTAACCACGCTGTCTGCTGAGCTTGACTCCGGGCAGTGTGGCTATTTTTTTGCAATGATAAAAGGAAGCCAATTATGACAAATCACATTGTTTTATTTGAACCTCAGATTCCACAAAATACAGGTAACATTGCGCGTACTTGCGCTGCGACCAATTCTCCCCTTCACATCATCAAACCGATGGGATTTCCTATTGATGATCGCAAGATGAAGCGGGCTGGTTTGGATTACTGGGATAAGTTAGAGATTTATTTTTATGACAGCTTGGAAGATTTCATGTCTCAGATAAAAGGGCAAGTCTACCTGATTTCGAAATTTGCAGAAAAGGTTTATTCTGAGGCGAATTTGGCAAGCGGTGAAGATCAGTATTTTCTCTTCGGACGTGAGGATAAGGGTTTGCCAGAGGACTTTATGCGTGAACATCCAGAGAAGGCTCTCCGTATTCCCATGAATGATGAACATGTCCGCAGCCTCAATGTTTCCAATACGGTCTGCATGATCGTCTATGAGGCTCTTCGTCAGCAACATTTTGCTGGTTTAGAGCTCGTTCACACCTATGAAGCGGATAAATTGAAATAAACAAAATGCTTGCACTTGCAAGCGTTTTTTGTTATGATTAAAGGGTCTTCAGGGCAGGGTGAGATTCCCGACCGGCGGTAAATTTGACTAGCAATTTTAACTTTCTCGTCGTTGTCTTGTCTCGATATACTTTAAGTATTATCTTCGACTGCGACGCCTAGATAAATCTAAAATATCTTAGCCAAATAAGTCCGCGAGCGTAAGCTGATGTGGTGCGATTCCACAACCGACAGTATAGTCTGGATGGGAGAAGACGAAAGAATAGCTTTGTCTGTTCGGATGAGTTTATAGATGAATTGCAACCGCTTGCTCAAAAGAGTGAGGGGGAACTTTTGGGATATAAAAAGTGAGAATAGATAGAGGGATCCTTTCCAACTTCTTCTGATTTTATAGAAAATTGGAGGAACCTGTTATGACAAACACACGTCGACTTTCGACCATTGCGATTTTATCAGCCATTTCATTTGTGCTGATGTACTTTGACTTTCCGCTCTTGCCAGCGGCGACCTTCCTCAAGATCGAGTTTAGTATCTTGCCAGTCCTCGTGGGCTTGGTGGTGATGGATTTGCCTGCTGCACTAGGGATTCTCTTGCTGCGATCACTCTTGAAGTTGCTTCTCAATAGCCAGGGAGTGAATACTTACATTGGGTTGCCAATGAATATCGTAGCCTTGGGAGTTTTTGTTATCGCTTTTGGTTTGATTTGGAAAAAGGAACGCAGCTCTCTTCGTTTTCTACTAGCATCTCTAGCGGGGACTGTCGGCTTGACTGCGGCTATGTTGATTCTCAACTATGTTTATGCTGTTCCTTTGTACGCGCAGTTTGCCAACTTTGATATTGGAAAAATTTTGGGACTTTCCAACTACCTAATGACCATGGTATTGCCTTTCAACTTGATTGAGGGTATCATCTTTGCCGTTTCATTCTGGTTGTTGTACGTCCTCTTGAAACCAACCTTAAAACATTATGAGAGATAAACAAACATTTTTAATGAAGGGCAGTTTTGCCCTTTTACTTTTCGTCCTTCTTGGCTATATGGTCAAGTTTTACCCCGAAACGCTGGTCGGTTTTGACCAACCGCTTCAGGCAGCTATTCGTGGGGATTTACCAGATTATTTGACAGTCCTGTTCCGAGCCCTCACACGCCTGATCGATATCCCAGTGATTATCACCTGGGTTACCATTGCAGCCGTTATCTTTTATCGTAAGCAGTGGAAGATAGAAAGCTACTTCATGGCGGGTAATCTAGCCCTAGCCGGTCTTTTGATTGTGACCTTTAAAAATATTTACCAGCGCCCACGACCAGCTATCTTACACCTAGTTGAGGAGAAGGGGTTTTCCTTCCCAAGCGGGCATTCTCTGGCTGTAACCTTGATGGTAGGTGCTTTGATTGTCATTCTCAGTCAACGAATTAAAGATCCAGTCTGGAGAAAAATCGTACAAATCGTGCTAGGTCTCTACCTAGTCAGTGTCCTGGTGTCAAGAGTCTATCTGGGAGTTCACTATCCATCAGATGTCCTTGCCAGTCTCTGTGTAGGCTTGGGAGTCCTGTTTATCGAATTTCCCTTCTACGACAAACTTCGCTTCCAATGGCGATTTAAAGGCGAGCAGAAGTGAGTATCAAATTCCCTTGAGGAGAAAGAAATGAAAGTCAATATAAAAGCTCTCCATCCGACTCAACTGTACTTATCAGAAAAGAAGTTGCAAGATATTCAGATGCTTTATCAGTCGGCAGAAATGATCAATGTTGCTCCAATCAGTATTCTTGCGTTCGGAGATTGCTTATTGATTACCGACGGGCATCACAGGGATTATCAGGCTTTATTGGCAGGCCGAGATACGATCTCTGCTGAGTGGGATAGAGATGGTGGTGATGAACTGTATTATCTCTATGCGCAAGCTTGTGAGAAAAGAAAGATTTACTCTGTTTTGGATTTAAAAGACTGTATCTTAACTCAAGATGAGTATGAAGCAAAATGGTATAACTGGTGCGATGGTTTTAATCAAGCAGCAACTCTTTTATTAAAAAGGAAAGCAGATGAAACGGATTTTACAAATAGATAATGCACTACGTCTTGTTCCTTATTATAAGGTCAATCATTGTGAGGAAGCTTTTGTTTGGTATCAGAATGTGAACTTGATTTACCTCGTAGATGGTGTGAAGAGACCTTACAGTCCAGCAATCTTGGAAGCTATGTATTCCTATTTGGATCAGCATGGTGAGCTTTTTTGGATTGAAGTCAAGGAGAAGGGAGAATGGTTTCCAATTGGAGATGTTACACTATCTCAGGATAATCTCTCCATTGTGATTGGGAATCCCGCTTACCAACATCGAGGACTTGGAAAAAAGATTCTAAGTGCTTTGATTGATTTGGCTCGAGTAAAAGGATGGAAAGAATTGAGAGTCAAGGAAATCTACACCTACAATCATGCTTCTAGGAGGTGCTTCAAGTCGCTTGGATTTGTGGAAAATGGAGAAACAGAAAAAGGAACGAGTTTTATATTGAAATTAGTCTAATCTAACTTGTTTTTTAACTAAAAATTTGATAAACTATGTAGTAATTGAATAGGAATCCGCAAGACTAGTAGCTCAAGGGAAGTATATCAGGGAGGAGAGCCGTGACTGCAAGCTCTCTATATGAAAGCTGGGCGAATTCACTTGCGCATGGATTTAGAAATGAAGGTCTGACTTGTCAGATGAAAACGGATGGTACCGCGTGTCAACGCTCCGAGTGGAGTTTTTGACATGTGGTTTTCTTTTTATCTACGAGCGACTGATGGAGGAATTATGTCAACTATTGAAGAACAATTAAAAGCGCTTCGTGAAGAAACGCTGGCTAGCTTGAAGCAGATTACTGCTGAAAATGAAAAAGAGATGCAAGAATTACGTGTCTCTGTCCTTGGGAAAAAAGGTTCACTGACTGAAATCCTTAAAGGGATGAAGGATGTATCGGCTGAAATGCGCCCTGTCATCGGGAAACACGTCAATGAAGCTCGTGATGTCTTGACGGCTGCCTTTGAAGAAACAGCGAAACTCTTGGAAGAAAAGAAAGTAGCTGCGCAATTAGCTAGCGAGAGTATTGATGTGACGCTTCCAGGTCGCCCAGTTGCGACTGGTCACCGTCACGTTTTAACACAAACCAGTGAAGAAATCGAAGATATTTTCATTGGGATGGGTTACCAAGTCGTGGATGGTTTTGAAGTTGAGCAAGACTACTATAACTTTGAGCGTATGAACCTTCCAAAAGACCACCCAGCCCGTGATATGCAGGATACTTTCTATATCACTGAAGAAATCTTGCTTCGTACTCACACGTCTCCAGTTCAAGCGCGTGCTATGGATGCCCATGATTTTTCGAAGGGGCCTTTGAAAATGATCTCACCAGGACGTGTGTTCCGTCGTGACACAGACGATGCGACCCACAGTCACCAGTTCCATCAAATCGAAGGTTTGGTTGTTGGGAAAAACATCTCTATGGCAGACCTTCAAGGAACGCTTCAGTTGATTGTGCAAAAGATGTTTGGTGAAGAGCGTCAAATTCGTCTGCGCCCCTCCTATTTCCCATTCACAGAGCCATCTGTTGAAGTGGATGTTTCCTGCTTTAAGTGTGGTGGAGAAGGCTGTAACGTATGTAAGAAAACAGGTTGGATCGAGATTATGGGTGCCGGTATGGTTCACCCACGTGTCCTTGAGATGAGTGGTATCGATGCGACTGTTTACTCTGGATTTGCCTTTGGACTTGGTCAAGAGCGTGTAGCCATGCTCCGTTACGGAATCAACGATATCCGTGGATTCTACCAAGGAGATGTCCGCTTCTCAGAACAGTTTAAATAATGATTAGAAAAGTAGAAAAGGCAGATATTGGGGTGTTGTCCAAAATTGCCAAACAAACCTTTCGTGAAACATTTGCTCATGATAATACGGAAGAGCAGTTACAGGAATACTTTGAAGAGGCATATAGTCTGAGAACTTTGTCAACTGAGTTGGGAAATCCTGACTCCGAAACCTATTTCATTATGCATGAAGAGGAGATAGCTGGTTTTCTCAAAGTCAACTGGGGAATGCTTCAAACTGAGAGAGAATTAGAGAACGCTTTTGAAATTCAACGCCTCTATGTGCTACAAAAATTCCAAGGATTTGGACTTGGTAAGCAACTGTTTGAATTCGCTCTGGAACTTGCCGAAAAAAATGGTTTTTCCTGGGCTTGGCTAGATGTTTGGGAACATAATACAAAAGCTCAAGCATTTTATAATCGATATGGTTTTGAAAAATTTAGCCAACATCGTTTTATGGTTGGTCAAAAAGTAGATACGGATTGGTTACTAAAAAAGAAATTAAGGTAAGAAGAGGATTCTTCTATTGAAATGATAGGAAAGGAAAAAACTAGAGTGACAATTGTCATTCTGGAGAACTAAATTATGCTTGTATCTTATAAATGGTTAAAAGAATTGGTGGACATTGATGTGCCATCACAAGAGTTGGCTGAAAAAATGTCAACCACAGGAATAGAGGTCGAAGGTGTCGAATCCCCGGCTGCTGGTCTCTCAAAAATTGTCGTCGGTGAAGTTTTGTCTTGCGAAGATGAGTCAGAAACTCACCTTCATGTTTGTCAGGTTAACGTTGGCGAAGAAGAAGCTCGCCAAATCGTTTGTGGTGCCCCAAATGTGCGTGCTGGTATCAAGGTCATGGTGGCTCTTCCAGGAGCTCGTATCGCTGACAACTACAAAATCAAAAAAGGAAAAATCCGTGGCTTAGAGTCTCTCGGAATGATTTGCTCACTTGGTGAATTAGGTATTTCTGACTCAGTTGTGCCAAAGGAATTCGCAGATGGTATCCAAATCTTGCCTCAAGACGCTGTTCCTGGGGATGAAGTCTTTTCTTACTTAGACTTGGATGATGAAATCATCGAACTTTCCATCACGCCAAACCGTGCAGACGCTCTTTCTATGCGTGGAGTAGCGCACGAAGTGGCAGCTATCTATGACAAGGCAGTCAACTTTAAAGAATTCAGTTTAACAGAAACAAATGAAAGTGCAGCAGATGCTCTTTCTGTAGGGATTGAAACAGATAAGGCACCATATTATGCGGCCCGTATCTTGGACAATGTGACCATCGCACCAAGTCCACAATGGTTGCAAAACCTTCTTATGAACGAAGGCATCCGTCCGATTAACAATGTGGTCGACGTGACCAACTATATCCTACTCTACTTTGGTCAGCCTATGCATGCCTTTGACTTGGATACCTTTGAAGGGACTGACATCCGTGTGCGTGAAGCGCGTGCTGGTGAAAAGTTGGTGACCTTGGACGGTGAAGAACGTGAGTTGGAAACAAATGACTTAGTCGTCACTGTTGCTGACAAACCAGTCGCCCTTGCAGGTGTCATGGGTGGAGAGGCTACAGAAATCTTTGAAAAATCTAGTCGTGTTGTGTTAGAAGCTGCTGTTTTCAATGGCACATCCATTCGTAAGACTAGCGGACGCCTTAACCTTCGTTCGGAATCATCTTCTCGTTTTGAAAAAGGGATCAATGTGGCAACAGTCAATGAGGCCTTGGATGCTGCAGCTAGCATGATTGCAGAACTTGCAGGTGCGACGGTGCGTAAGGGCATCGTTTCAGCGGGTGAGCTTGACACTTCAGATGTAGAAGTATCTTCAACTCTTGCCGATGTCAACCGTGTCCTTGGAACAGAACTTTCATACGATGATATCGAAGATGTCTTCCGTCGTCTTGGCTTTGGTCTTTCTGGAAATGAAGACAGCTTTACCGTTAGCGTTCCACGTCGTCGTTGGGATATCGCCATCGAAGCGGACCTCTTTGAAGAAATCGCTCGTATCTATGGTTATGACCGTTTGCCAACCAGTCTTCCAAAAGATGATGGTACAGCAGGTGAATTGACTGCAACACAAAAATTGCGTCGCCAAGTCCGTACGATTGCTGAAGGAGCAGGCTTGACAGAAATCATTACCTACGCTCTAACAACTCCTGAAAAAGCAGTTGAGTTCACAGCTCAACCAAGTAACCTTACAGAACTTATGTGGCCAATGACAGTGGATCGCTCCGTTCTCCGCCAAAATATGGTCTCAGGTATCCTTGATACGGTTGCCTACAATGTGGCTCGTAAGAACAAAAACTTGGCTCTTTACGAGATTGGAAAAGTCTTTGAACAAACAGGCAATCCAAAAGAAGACCTACCAAACGAAATCAACAGCTTTGCCTTTGCCTTGACAGGCTTGGTTGCTGAAAAAGACTTCCAAACGGCAGCAGTTCCAGTTGATTTCTTCTATGCTAAGGGAATCCTTGAAGCGCTTTTTGCTCGCTTGGGGCTTGAAGTGACTTATACAGCAACAGCTGAGATGGCAAGCCTCCATCCAGGACGTACAGCCGTGATTTCGCTCGGTGACCAAGTTCTTGGTTTCCTTGGCCAAGTGCATCCAGTCACTGCGAAGGCCTATGATATTCCAGAAACGTATGTAGCTGAGCTCAACCTTTCAGCCATCGAAGCTGCGCTTCAACCTGCTGCTCCATTTGTGGAAATTACCAAATTCCCAGCTGTTAGTCGTGATATTGCTCTACTTCTCAAGGCAGAAGTCACTCACCAAGAAGTTGTAGATGCTATCCAAGCTGCCGGCGTGAAACGTTTGACAGATATCAAACTCTTTGACGTCTTCTCAGGTGAAAAATTAGGACTTGGTATGAAGTCAATGGCCTATAGCTTGACCTTCCAAAATCCAGAAGACAGCTTGACGGACGAGGAAGTCGCACGCTACATGGAAAAAATCCAAGCATCACTCGAAGAAAAAGTGAATGCAGAAGTACGTTAACTCATCAATCCATCCTTCGGGGTGGATTTTTAGTTTCAAAAGGACAGTTCAGAAGAGAAAAGCAACAGTTGAGAGAGGAATCATCTCAGAAAGCCTTTAATGAGCTATACTTAAGTTATCACTGAATCGCTTAAAAAACTTAGATTTGGTAGATTTTTACTATAAATAATCTCGATAAAAATAGACACAAAACGTTGTAAAGGCTATCAAAAAGGAGTATAATAAGTGCAACATATCTCGGAGGTGGAAAATGTTAGAAGTAAGAAATCTAGAGAAAAGTTTCGGTTCCAAGCAAGTCCTGTTTGGTATCGATTTTCAGGCAAGCCCAGGAAGGATTCTGGGCTTGGTCGGGAAAAATGGTGCTGGGAAAACAACGATTTTCCACAGTATGTTAAAATTTTTAGAGTATCAAGGAGAGATCAGTCTGGATGGGCAGGAGATTCGTCAGGAAACCTACGCTCGGATTGGCTATCTGCCTGAGGAACGCAGTCTTATGCCCAAGCTGACAGTCTTTGAACAAGTTCGCTACCTGGCGACTCTAAAGGGCATGGATGCCAAGGAAGTCAAGGAGAAACTCCCTCAATGGATGGAAAAATTGGAAGTGAAGGGCAAGTTGACCGACAAAATCAAGAGTCTTTCCAAAGGGAATCAGCAGAAAATTCAGCTCATTATCACCCTAATCCATGAGCCAGACTTGATTATCTTAGACGAGCCCTTTAGTGGTCTGGATCCAGTCAATACTGAGTTGCTCAAGCAAGTCATTCTGAAAGAAAAAGAGCGCGGTGCAATCATTATCTTTTCTGACCATGTCATGACCAACGTTGAGGAACTTTGCGATGATATTCTCATGATTCGAGATGGGCGTGTGGTCTTGCATGGACCAGTTCAGGATGTTCGGAATCAATATGGGAAAACACGTCTCTTTGTTTCAAGTGAACGAAGCAAGGAAGAACTGGAAAGTCTTCCTCATGTCAAACAGGTGAGCTTGACCAAGCAAGGCAGTTGGAAATTAATCCTAGATGATGAGAGCGCTGGAAGGGAACTCTTCCCCATCCTCACTCAAGGTCAATACATCGCGACCTTTGACCAACAAGCTCCAACAATCGATGAAATCTTTAAACTAGAATCAGGGGTGGAAGTATGAGAAATATGTGGGTTGTAATGAAGGAAACCTATCTTCGACATGTCAAGTCCTGGAGTTTCTTCTTCATGGTGATTTCGCCGTTCCTCTTTTTGGCTTTATCTGCAGGAATCGGCTATCTCCAAAATTCTTCGATGGCTAAAAATAGCAAGGTAGCAGTAGTAACAACTGTGCCATCTGTGGAAGATGGGCTCAAGGGTACCAATGGTATCAACTTTGATTATAAGGATGAAGCCAGTGCCCAAGCTGCTATCAAAGATGAGAAAATCAAGGGTTACCTAACCATTGACCAAGAGGACAGCGTCCTCAAGGCTGTCTATCATGGTGAAACTTCTCTTGAAACAGGCATCAAGCTAGCAGTAACCAATAAGCTCAACGAACTGCAATACCAACTCAATCGCTCGGCGGCTAATTTGTCCCAAGAGCAGGAAAAACGCCTGGCTCAAACTGTTGACTTTACTGAGAAGATTGACGAATCCAAAGAAAATAAAAAAATGGTTCAAACCATTGCGGCTGCGGGGCTTGGTTTCTTCCTTTATATGATCTTGATTACCTATGCTAGCGTCACTGCTCAGGAAGTGGCTAGTGAAAAAGGAACCAAAATCATGGAGGTGGTCTTCTCTAGTATTCAAGCTAGCCATTATTTCTACGCTCGCATGCTGGCTCTGCTCCTTGTGATTTTGACCCATATTGGGATTTACGTCGTGGGTGGTCTGGCTGCGATTCTGCTCTTTAAAGACCTACCAATCTTGGCTCAATCTGGTATTTTAAATCATCTAGGAGATGCCTTCTCGCTCAATACCTTATTGTTTGTATTGGTTAGTCTCTTTATGTATGTTGTTTTGGCAGCCTTCCTAGGTTCTATGGTTTCTCGCCCTGAGGATTCAGGAAAGGCCTTGTCGCCACTGATGATCTTGATTATCGCAGGATTCGTTGGAGTGACCGCTCTAGGTGCTGCAGGAGACAATTTAGTTCTGAAAATTGGTTCCTATATTCCTTTCATCTCGACCTTCTTTATGCCATTTAGAGCTATTAATGGGTATGCAAGTGGTCTAGAAGCTTGGATTTCACTTGCCATAACGGTTGTTTTTGCAGTAACTGCAACAGCCTTTATCGGACGCATGTATGCTAGTCTAGTCCTTCAAACGGATGATTTGGGAATCTGGAAAACCTTTAAACGTGCCTTAGCTTATAAATAGGAGAGCCTCGCAAAAGCGAGGTTTTTCTAGATGTTAAACACTGAAATCGGCAAAAATATTTTTCATATCTATTGACTTTTAGTAGTAAAATTTGGTATGATAGTAGACGGTATTGTTTACCCCATTTGTAAGGCCCCGGAACCTTTCAAATACCCCGCGGACCGGAACATCCGCCCTGTAAACAAAAACGATATTCATATAGGAGAAATCATGAACAAAACTACATTCATGGCTAAACCAGGCCAAGTAGAACGCAAATGGTACGTTGTTGACGCAACTGATGTACCTCTTGGACGCCTTTCAGCAGTTGTTGCTAGCGTACTTCGTGGAAAAAACAAACCAACATTCACACCACACACTGATACAGGTGACTTCGTAATCGTTATCAATGCTGAAAAAGTTAAATTGACTGGTAAAAAAGCAACTGATAAGATCTACTACACTCACTCAAACCACCCAGGTGGATTAAAATCAATCTCTGCTGGTGAACTTCGTTCTAAAAATGCAGTACGTTTGATTGAAAAATCAGTTAAAGGTATGCTTCCACACAATACTCTTGGCCGCGCTCAAGGTATGAAATTGAAAGTATTCGTTGGAGCTGAGCACACTCACGCTGCACAACAACCAGAAGTTCTTGATATTTCAGGACTTATCTAAGGAAAGGAACAATAAAGTATGTCACAAGCACAATATGCAGGTACTGGACGTCGTAAAAACGCTGTTGCACGCGTTCGCCTTGTTCCAGGAACTGGTAAAATCACTGTTAACAAAAAAGATGTTGAAGAGTACATCCCACACGCTGACCTTCGTCTCGTTATCAACCAACCATTCGCAGTTACTTCAACTGTAGGTTCATACGACGTTTTCGTTAACGTTGTAGGTGGTGGATACGCTGGTCAATCAGGAGCTATCCGTCATGGTATCGCTCGTGCCCTTCTTCAAGTAGATCCAGACTTCCGCGATTCATTGAAACGCGCAGGACTTCTTACACGTGACTCACGTAAAGTTGAACGTAAGAAACCAGGTCTTAAGAAAGCTCGTAAAGCATCACAATTTAGTAAACGTTAAAACTTATTTACACTTATTGAAAGCATTTCGTATCAAAAATACGGGATGCTTTTTCTGTTCACCCCAAATATTTGAACCTTGAATTTCCGTTAATACGTTCCGTTACGACTGTTGGCTTTAAAATAATTAGCTTTATCGTAAGGCTCATACCCTAAAAAGGCTGATAACTCTGCTTGAAGCAGATCGTTCATAACTGTTTCAAGGAATGAACGAAAAAATTCATCAATATCTTGCTTTTGGGCTAAGAAGTTAAGTAGTTTTGTAGTAAACTGTGTCATAGGAATAAACCTCGTTCCAGTAATGTTTCGTAACTCTACTATAACGGATTTCTTCCTGTTTGTGTTTACACGGCTTATTTTACACTACCAAAAGAACTTTAGCTATTGGGTATACAAGCTAAAGTTCTCGGCTCTATAATTTCTGTAGTGGGTAAAGCCACCATAGGAATTATAGAGCCTTTTCTTTCAACATTTTCTGAAAAAGGAGTATAATGAGGGTGTAAATATGAAATCGCTTTAATGATTTAGAATCGAGGAAAGGATTATGAGTGATTCTAGACAGAAGGGGACTACATTAGGAACCTGTGCCCCTGATCAGGTTTATCAAGTGTTGCAAACAAGTCCTCAAGGGTTAAACTCACAAGAAGTAAAAAAGAGGCAAGCAACTTATGGTCCTAACCAGTTGAAAGAAAGTAAGAAAGAACCTATTTGGTTGACATTTGTCAAACATTTTACCAGTCTCATGGCCCTCTTATTGTGGGTTGGTGGCTTTATTGCTGTGATTTCCCATAGCTTGGAGTTGGGAATTGCGATTTGGCTGGTCAATATCATTAATGGTCTCTTTAGTTTTATTCAAGAATATAAGGCTAGTCAAGCCACGGCAGCACTGAATAAGCTTCTTCCATCCTATACCCGAGTTCTTCGTGATGGAAAGGAAGATAAAATCCTTGCACAGGACTTGGTGCCAGGTGATTTGGTTTTCATTGAAGAAGGTGACCGTATTTCTGCAGATGGACGTTTGGTTGCTGTGACAGACTTGCAAGTAAATCAGTCTGCCCTCACTGGTGAGTCTAATCCCATTTATAAATCAGACCAAGCAGATTTGACTCCTGATAAGACTAAATTGGAATATGACAATATGGTGTTTGCAGGGACCACAGTTTCCTCTGGGTCAGGACATTTTATAGTATCTGCCATCGGTATGGAAACTGAGTTTGGACAAATTGCAGACTTGACGCAAAACCTAGCTCAGGAAAAGAGCCCACTGCAAAAGGAACTAGACCATTTGACAAAACAGATTTCGGTTATCGCAGTATCTGTAGGTCTCTTCTTTATGATTGCAGCAACACTATTTGTCCATCAGCCTCTTTCTCAAGCTTTCATCTTTGCCTTGGGAATGATTGTTGCCTTTATCCCTGAGGGGTTACTTCCTACAGTTACCCTCTCTCTAGCTATGGCTGTACAACGCATGGCTAAAGAACATGCTTTAGTGAAGAAATTATCTTCTGTTGAGACTCTTGGAGCAACCTCTGTTATTTGCTCAGATAAAACAGGGACCCTAACTCAAAATGCCATGACAGTTAATCATTTATGGACCTTGTCGGGTAATTATGAGGTGACTGGGCTAGGTTATGCACCAGAAGGGCATATTGAGAAGGATGGTGACCCTGTTTCTCTGAAGGGAAATGATCTCCTGAATCGTTTGGTTCGCTTTTCTCACTTGGCTAGTAATGCTCAAGTGGTTGCGCCAAGTGCTGACAATCCCGATTATACGGTCTTGGGAGACCCGACTGAAGCTTGTCTTAATGTTCTTGCAGAAAAAGCAGGTATTGATTTAAATGACAACCACAACTGGGCTCCTCGTATCAAAGAAATTCCCTTTGATTCGGATCGTAAACGAATGACAACGGTACATAGTCTCGAAAAAAGTCTGGATGGCAGTCACCATATTTCCATCACTAAGGGTGCACCTAAAGAAGTGATGGAACTTTGCTCAGACTATTATGATGGTCAAGGAGCAATCAAATCTATGACTGCTACAGAACGTCAAGCAATTCTTGCTGCTAACGATCAATTTGCTCGTGACGGCTTACGTGTTTTAGCTGTTGCTTATCGTCCTTTGGAAAGCGAAGATATTAGAGAAGACAAGTGGGATATGCGGACCCTCGAAGAAGATATGGTCTTTGTGGGACTTGTTGCCATGAGTGACCCTCCACGTCAAGGTGTACGTGAAGCAATTGAGCAATGTCACCGTGCCAGTATTCGCATTATCATGCTCACAGGTGACTATGGTTTGACAGCTCTTAGTATTGCCAAGAAAATTGGAATTGTAAAAGGTAACAATGCACGAGTGATATCAGGGCTTGAACTGGCAGATATGACCGACGAAGAGCTCAAAGTAGCTCTTAAAGGCGAGATTGTTTTTGCTCGTGTGGCTCCTGAACAAAAATATCGTGTAGTCAATGCACTTCAGGAACTTGGTGAAGTTGTCGCTGTTACTGGTGATGGTGTTAATGATACCCCTGCTCTTAAAAAGGCTGATATCGGTGTAGCTATGGGGGTATCTGGAACCGACGTAGCCAAGGAATCTGCTGATATGATTTTAACGGATGACCACTTTGCTTCTATTGTCCATGCTGTTGAAGAAGGACGTGCCGTTTATCGAAATATTCAAAGATTCCTTACCTATATTTTTAATTCCAATACTCCTGAAGCTGTACCCTCTACTTTCTTCTTGTTCTCTTTGGGGCGCATTCCTCTTCCCTTAACAGTTATGCAAATCCTAGCGATTGACCTTGGAACAGATATGATGCCCGCTTTGGGATTGGGGGTTGAGCCACCAGAAGAAGGCATTATGGACAGGCCACCAAGACGCCTATCAGATCGTTTGTTAAATCGGCAATTATTATTAAAAGCCTTTGCTTGGTATGGTATGATTGAGTCTGTTTTGGCTATGGGTGCCTTCTTCCTTAATTATTGGGTTAATCAAGGACATCTGAATCATCTAGCTAGTTCAGGACCTCTTTATCGAGAGGCAACAACCATGACTTTGGGAGCTATCATCTTCACGCAGATTGGTATGGCTATGAATAGTCGCAAAGGTAGAGGATCTATTTTCAAAATCAAACCATTTGCAAATAAGATTATTAGTCTGGGGATTATCTTAGAAATCATTCTCTTTATTATCCTGTCCTATGTACCTCTTTTCCACACTCTCTTTAATACAGCTCCGATTGGTTTTGATGATTGGCTCTATTTGCTCGTCTGTCCATTTATCATTATGGCTCTAGAGGAAATAAGGCACCGACTATTTGATTAAGAGTAAGCCGATGGCTTACTTTTTAGGCTCTATAATATTTGTAGTGGGTAAATCCCCTATGGATATTATAGAGCCTATTTTATTGTAGAAAAAAAGTCTCATAAGACATATAATGAAAAGAGACTAAACAACTCATTAGAAAGAATCATATGGAACAATTACATTTTATCACAAAACTACTCGATATCAAAGACCCTAATATCCAAATTATAGACATCATCAATAAGGATACCCACAAGGAAATCATCGCTAAATTGGATTATGATGCTCCACTTTGTCCTGATTGCGGAAGCCAAATGAAGAAATATGACTTTCAAAAACCTTCTAAAATCCCTTACCTTGAAACGACTGGTATGCCTACTAGAATTCTCCTTAAAAAACACCGTTTTAAGTGCTATCAGTGCTCTAAAATGATGGTCACTGAGACTCCTATAGTCAAGAAAAATCTCCAAATTTCCCGTATCATCAACCAAAAGATTGCTCAAAAGTTGATTGAAAAGACTTCTATGACCGATATTGCCCATCAGCTGTCCATTTCAACTTCAACTGTCATTTGAAAGCTCAATGACTTTCACTTTAAGCATGATTTTTCGCATCTTCCTGAGATTATATCATGGGATGTTGAAACAGTTAGGGAAGTGACTGTTTTAATCGGGAGATGAAGATGAGTTTCATTGCGCAAGATTTTGAAAAGCTCGATATCATCACTGTTCTTGAAGGAAGAACACAAGCTGTCATCCGAAATCACTTTCTTCGCTACAATCGAGCTGTTCGTTGTCAGGTGAAAATCATTACTATGGATATGTTTAGTCCCTACTATGAATTAGCTAAACAGCTTTTTCCATGTGCTAAAATCGTTCTCGATCGTTTTCACCCTTCGTTATTATATTTCTGAACTCAGGCTAAAACAGTCCACTGGACTGTTTTACTCCAACACTTAAACCGTGCTATGAGTCGTGTGCGTGTCCAAATCATGAATCAGTTTGAGCGAAAATCTCATGAATATAAAGCCATCAAACATTACCGGAAGCTCATTCAACAGGATAGCCGTAAATTGAGTGATAAGCGATTTTATCGCTCTAAACATCAAAAAAGAAAGGACGAATTTCGTCCTTTCTCGAGCTTAGCTTTTCTTCAATCTACTACAGTTGACAAAGAGCCAAGTTCTTTTGGTTTGTATAGTTTAATAAAATTAAATAAATCCTCTACTTCTGATGACAGTGTAGCTGATTTGAGATAAGCGTAATAAACTGTAAATGTGATCTGGTCCTCCGGTATTAGAGGGATTTTTATTAAATCATCATCTTTATCAGAAAGTGCGATATCAGCCAGTAAACTAACGCCAATCCCTTTCTTTAAAAGTTCTTTAATGATGACAATGTCGTCACTCTTGAAGAATATTTCTGCCTTGTTTTGATGCTTTTGATTAAGTAGTTCAAAAGCTTTCAGGTGAACAAAGTGTTCGTCTAAAAGTATAAAGGATTGATCTACTAAATCTTCAAAAGTGAGGGAAAGAGCAGTAGCAAGAGGATGGTTCTTAGATAAAACAACATACAGTTCTTTATGAAAGAGTTCATGTGTCTCTATTGAAGGATGATTGAGTGGTTCAATCAATCCGAGTAAGCTCGCATCTAGTTCTCCCTTAAGGAGAAGATTTAATAATTCTACGGATCCACCACGAATAGGACGTACCTTTTTTAAAAAATCAAATTCAGTTTCTTTATTTAAGACAGAGAAAAGATACTGAATGATAATAGGAGGGAATCCTACAGTAGAGCAATGCGCCAAAGAGCGATTAATTTCTTTGCGAGTAGAAATGACCTCAGGTAAAATTAGTTCTGTATGCTTCAGAAGGATTTGTCCTTGAGGAGTTAGTTTAAAGGAGCGATGTGAAGGATCATGGTGAATCAATTTGCAATTAAAAGATTCCTCTAAGCGCTTAATGGCATAAGAAATAGATGGTTGGCTGACTTTGTGTTGTTTTGCTACTTCCTTATAGGATTGAAGCTGGCAGAGGTCATAAAAATATTGTAGATCTTTTAAATTCATATAGGCTCACTTTCATTAGTTGGAGAAGGAAAATAAGTGGAAATCACCAGATAAATACTTTTTATCCGTATCCTACAATTTGACTATACGAGTATTCACCGGTTAAAATGTAAGTGAGTCAGGGATATCAAAGGTTATCTAAGATACTTTCAAAAATGACCAACATCTTTTCTCGTTTATCAATAGGGAGCTGTTTAATCTTCATGTTGATTCTTTTGAGTGAAAGATTGTCGGTCTTATCAGAGGTTGATTCAAGGCTATCAAAATTGAAAAATTCCTCTGGGGTCATCTCTAGGGCGACAATCACTTTTTCAAGACTGTGAATGGTCAGATTCACATTTTGGTTTTCAAGTTGATTGATATACTTAAGCCCAAGTCCTGCCTGTTCCGAAAGTTCTTCCTGGCTCATTTTTTTCTGTGTTCGAAAATATTTCACTTTTTGGGAAATATATTGTTGTAAATAGTTTTTATTCGTCATATAAATAGAATACAAGTTTTGCATGACAAAAAAACATCTTAAAAAATACAAAGTATTGTATAACAAACTTATATAATATTTATTTTAATTCGGATTGCCAATTTGTATGATTAGTTTCTTTTACTTGAAACTTTTAGTAAAGAGTGATCATTGAGAGTTTTATGAGTCCAGAACTTTATAAAATATAACAACTTAAAGTGTCATTAATAATGGTGTTCTAAGTATAAAAGAGCTTATTAGAAAATTGTTCTAGTAGACTCATTATAACATATGCGTACACAATTGTATTTTTTAAACAACAAAGTTTTCCAAACGATTCGTTTTAAGTGGTATAATAGAAGTAAAAAGGAGGTTGCACTATGATTGCACATGATATTTTAAACAATCCTTTCCTCAATAAAGGGACTGCCTTTACATTAGAGGAGCGGAAGGAACTAGGCCTTATTGGTTTACTGCCACCGTATGTTCAAACAATCGAAGAACAAGCGGCGCAAACTTATGCACAAATGCAGACAAAAGCCAATGATTTGGAAAAACGTCTTTTCCTAATGGAAATTTTTAACACCAACCGGACTCTTTTCTATTACCTCTTTTCTCAACATTTGGAGGAATTCAATCCAATTGTATACGATCCAACCATTGCAGATACTATTGAAGGCTATAGTGACCTCTTTGTAGATCCCCAATATGCGGGATATCTTGATATCAATCATCCTGAAAATATTGAAGCCACTTTGAAAAATACTGCCGGGGGTCGCGAGATTCGTCTTATTGTTGTAACAGATGCAGAAGGAATCCTTGGAATCGGCGACTGGGGAACAAATGGTGTCGATATTTCTGTTGGGAAATTGATGGTCTACACGGGTGCTGCTGGAATCGATCCTTCTATGGTCCTTCCTTTAGTCATTGATGCAGGGACTAACCGTGAAGAACTTCGTAACAATCCTAATTACTTAGGGAATCGTCACGAACGGGTTCGCGGAGATCGTTACTACGACTTCATTGACCAATTTGTTCAAACAGCCGAACGTCTCTTTCCTAAACTCTACCTTCACTGGGAAGACTTCGGTCGCTTGAATGCTGCTAATATTCTTGAAAAATACCGGAAACAAATTCCAACTTTTAATGATGATATTCAAGGCACAGGAATCGTTACCTTGGGTGGTATCTTTGGTTCACTGGATATTAGTGGAGAAAAATTAACAGATCAAGTTTATCTCTGCTATGGTGGTGGTACTGCGGGTGCAGGAATTGCCTCTCGTGTTCTTCGTGAAATGGTGAGTGAAGGTCTTTCTGAAGAAGAAGCTTATAAACGTTTCTTTATGGTTGATAAACAAGGTCTTCTCTTTGATGACATGGATGACCTAACTCCTGAACAAAAACCGTTTGCTAAGAAACGTGCTGACTTTAGTAACGCAGACAAGTTGACTGACCTGCTTGAAGTAGTGAAGACTGTGAAGCCAACTATTCTTGTAGGAACTTCTACTCAGCCTAATACCTTCACTAAAGAAATAGTAGAGGCTATGTGTGAAAATATAGAGCGTCCGATGATCTTCCCTTTGTCAAATCCAACCAAACTAGCTGAAGCTAGTGCCAAAGATTTGATTGAATGGTCAGATGGAAAAGCTTTTGTCGCAACAGGAATTCCTGCTGATACGGTTTCTTATAAAGGTGTGGACTATGTGATTGGTCAAGCCAATAATGCCTTGATTTACCCAGGTCTTGGTCTAGGTATGCTGGCTTCTGAAGCAAGTCTTTTAACTGATGAAATGATTGGAGCAGCGGCTCATTCATTGAGTGGTATTGTCAATCCAGGCCAACCAGGAGCTCCTGTTTTGCCGCCGTTCAAATATGTAGCAGATGTTTCTATTAAAGTAGCAGAAGCAGTCGCTAAAAAAGCACAAGAGCAAGGTCTTGCGCGTGCTAAGGAAACAGATATGACCAAAGCAGTTCGTGATTTGAAGTGGTATCCAGAGTATAAATAATTCATTGCTACTGTCTATCCTTCACTAGCGACAGATTTGTATGGGCTGTGGACTTAAGTAATTTAGAAAGGATACCTATGTCACTCTTTTTAACCTCGATTACGAGTATCATTCCGATTATCGCTATCATTGTTTTGGGGTATATTCTTCAGGTGAAGGGATGGTTTGGAGATGCCTTTGGACCTAACCTATCTCGTTTGATCATGAATGTAGCCTTGCCAGCGTCAATCTTTGTGTCGGTGATGAAATACCTAACACTAGATAAACTAATCAGTCTTTCTGGAGGTCTCCTTTATACATTTGTGGCCTTTATCTTGGGCTATATCGTAGCTTATATTGCAGTTGTGGTTTTCAAGGTTCGTCCAGGACGGCGAGGAACCATGATTAATACCTTTGTGAATGCCAATACTATTTTTATTGGTTTACCTTTAAACGTTGCTCTTTTTGGGGATCAGGCTCTTCCTTATTTCTTGATTTACTATATCACCAATACGATTTCCACCTGGACATTGGGCGTGTATTTGATGACGAGCGACAGTAAATCGGGTCAAAGCAAGGAGACAACTAAATTTGACTGGAAGAAATTGCTACCAGCTCCGCTTGTAGGTTTTCTTGTCGCCCTACTATTTTTGATTCTCCGAATTCCTATTCCAGATTTTGCAACGAATACCTTAACCTATGTTGGAAATATCGTCACTCCCCTATCTCTGATTTATATTGGTATTGTTCTTGCTAAGGCAGGCTTGAATACGATTACTTTTGATAAAGATACAATTGTCACCTTGGTGGGACGCTTTATCCTAGCTCCTCTGATCATGCTTCTTGTATTGAAGTTCTTTGCACCAAATATGGCAACAGTAGAATTTAAGACCTTTATGATTCAGTCTGCTACACCAGCTCTGGCTGTTCTTCCGATCCTTGCTAATCAGGGAAAAGGAGATGTGAAGTTCTCTACGAATGTGGTGACTCTAAGTACGGTTCTATTTATCGTTGTTATTCCAATATTACAAACTTTATTAGGATAAGAAGGAAGAGGGGAGGATTGAAAGTTATGCGTTAAGAAATTTCACTATTTTAGATCCATCTATTCCTATTTCTTGAAATAAAAATCGGAAGAAACTCTTCGGACGTTTCCTATCAAGCGCTTTTGAGCTGTCCTAAAAGCCAGACTTTTCAAACCAGGTCTTAAGAAAGCTCGTAAAGCTAGTCAGTTCTCAAAACGTTAATCAATACGATACTATCAACGTTTCAAAGCACTCAAAAGTTTACCTTATGGGTGCTTTTTTCGTGTTTTTTTTGAAAAGTTTACCTCAAAGTTCACCTTATTTTTACCTTATTGTTTTAGAGACTTTAAAGCAAATTTTCCAACAGCCATTGGAATCACATTAGAAGTGTTAACATAGGTCTTAGTTGTAATCGTATCACTATGGGTTAGCGCTTCAGAAATTTCTTCAAGCGAAACTCCAGCTTGTTTTGCTGGTGTGGCGCTTGAACATTATGCTTATCCATAGTATTTTGTGTTATAATGTAGAAACTATACAGAAAATAAAAGAATCTCTTTAAATTCTGTAAATTTCACTTTGTGTAAACATGAGAAAATTTGAATGTAGATAATGATGGGAGAGGATTTGTAATGATCAGTTTAGAGCTGTTGTCTGAAGAAAATAGTCTAGACGTCTATTCTTTTGAAAAAGAAAATCGAGAGTATTTTGAACGAAATTTACCTCCTAGACCAGCTAACTATTTTGATTTAGAAGGTTTTAAAGAAATTACAAGGGAATTGTTAACGGAACAAAGGAATCGTGCTGTTTACATGCATCTTATTAGAAATTCGCAAGGTGTTATGGTTGGGAGAATCAATTTAAGTGTCTTAGAGAGTGATCGAAATACAGTAGAACTTGGGTATAGGATTGGGGAAAATGTTAACAATTTAGGTTATGCCAGCGAAGCGGTTAAACTCGTTTTAGAAAAAGCCTTCACGACTTATGGTTTCAATAGAATCATTGCAGGAACGGCAACAGGTAATCTAGCCTCTCAGAGGGTGCTTTTAAAAAATGGCTTCACCTTTAGTAGGGTTATAGAAAATGACTTACAAATTCATAATGAGTGGGTTCATACAGCAGTATTTGAGATAAGGAGACCATAATATCATCAATTCCGGTCTATTAACAAGGTTAATGGAGGCATCAATCTTTCCAGACATTTAAGAATTTACTCTTGGATGTCTTTTTTTGTTCAAAATAGATAAGTGTTGCTGTTTAAACTTGATTTTCCCAGTGGACAATCGTCCACTTTTTTTATATAATAAAACTAAACCGAATTGGTTGAGTTTTGAAAATGTAAGCTCAACCGTCGATTAGTCTTTCTAAGGGAGATAATGTTCATTAAAGCATCACACTAGGAGGTGAATCATGTACCAACCAGAAAAACTCAAGGCTCGGAGAAAAGAGTTAAAATTGACACAGAAGGAAATTGCAGAGGAATTAGGGATTAGTTTTCAGGCTTACTCCGCTTGGGAACGCGGGATTAAGGAACCATCCAAGGAGAAGGTTGCTCAGCTGGAGAAGATTTTAAAAGTGGTAAAAGGCTATTTTACTCAGATTGAGATTGTTCGTCTTTACAATAGCCTCTCCAAGCAAGGGAAGGACAAGGTTGTGCTCTATGCTCGCAACCTGGCTAAAGAAGAACAAACTCAGAAAGTGACGACCATGCCAGAGCGTCTCTACGAGTATCATGTCTATGAACGCATGTCAGCAGGGATCGGGGCATCGGTCTACGGTGACCAGAATTTTGATACGGTTTACTTTAATGAGGAACTAGCCCACGATTTTGCTTCCTGGGTGTCTGGGGACTCCATGGAACCTAAATATCAAAATGGATCCGTGGCTCTGATCCGGGAAACAGGATTTGATTATGATGGGGCGGTTTATGCAGTGGTCTGCAACAACCAGACCTATATCAAACGGGTTTATCGGGAGGAAGATGGCTTGCGTCTGGTATCGATCAATCCAAAATACAAGGACATTTTCATCTCCTATGAGGATGATCCTCGGATTGTAGGGATTATCGTTGGGAATTTTGTGCCGATGGAGGGTTAGCCTATGGGCTACTTTGATTATTCCAGAGAGCCCAAGAGTGATATTGCCTTTGTCGATATGAAATCCTTTTATGCCAGTGTCGAGTGTGTGAAAAGGGGCTTGCATCCGCTGAAGACTTCGCTTTGTGTCATGAGTCGCGCGGATAATTCGACTGGCCTTATCTTAGCTTCCTCTCCCATGTTTAAGAAGATTTTTGGCAAGTCCAATGTTGGTCGGGCCTATGATCTGCCTTTTGATATCAAAACGCGCAAATTTTCCTACTATAATGCCAGAAAGCAGGGGTTGCCTACAGATTCAGACTATGTGCGCTATATTGAAGATTGGGCCCAAGTTACCTTGATTGTCCCTCCTCGGATGGACGAGTACATCGCAGTCAATATGGAAATCCAGCGAATCTTTCAAAACTATGGTAGTCCAGATGATATTTATCCCTACTCTATCGATGAGGGCTTTATTGACCTGACTAGTTCGCTCAATTATTTCATCTCAGACAGGCAGATTTCTCGCAAAGACAAGCTGGATATGCTTTCTGCTCGTATCCAGAGGGATATTTGGAGGCAGACAGGGATCTACTCTACGGTGGGTATGTCCAATGCCAATCCCTTACTGGCCAAGTTGGCGTTGGATAATGAGGCCAAGCACACTCCGACCATGAGGGCCAACTGGTCTTATCAGGATGTGGAAGAGAAGGTCTGGGCCATTCCCAAGATGACGGATTTTTGGGGGATTGGCAGGCTGATGGAGAAACGCTTGCATGCTCTGGGGATTTTTACCATCAAGGAATTGGCAACCAGCAATCCCGACCAATTAAAGAAAGCTCTGGGTCAGGCTGGCCTGCGTTTATGGTTTCATGCTAACGGGATTGATGAAAGCAATGTTCACAGGTCCTATAAAGCCAAGTCTCAGGGATTAGGAAATTCTCAAATCTTGCCGAGAGACTACGTGAAGCTACGGGATATCGAAATTATTCTCCGAGAAATGGCGGAGCAGGTGGCTATTAGACTGAGAAGGGCGGGAAAGAAAACAACCCTTGTCTCTCTCTATGTTGGTTTCTCTAAACAGGAGGTCAGGCCGTCTATTCATACACAAATGAAGGTCGAACCGACCAATAATACAGCTGTCTTAACGGATTATGTTTTGAAGCTATTTCATAGCAAATACACTTCTGGAGCGGTCAGAAGTGTCGGAGTCAACTATTCAGGATTTGTGGATGAGTCCTTTGGCTTGATCTCCCTCTTTGATGATGTTGACAAGTTAGAAAAAGAAGAAAGGCTCCAGACGGCTATTGATGCCATTCGGGAACAATTTGGTTTTACCTCTCTCTTAAAGGCCAATGCACTGGAAGAAGCCTCTAGGAGTCTTGCCAGAAGCAAGCTGATTGGTGGGCATTCTGCTGGAGGATTAGATGGATTACAATGATTGATCGTTCTTATTTACCTTTTCAATCTGCGCGAGACTATCAAGATCCAGGGATGCAGAAGTGGATGGGCTTTTTCCTCTCAGAGCATACTAGCTCGCTTGGTGAAGAAAAAAATCGTGTTGATTTTTCGACGAATTTGAATTTAGTTGAGAAGCTACGCCTGCTTTCTCAGCTTTATGTTGGTCAATTAAAGGGATGTTTTGTTGTCAAGGAAAGAAAGCAAAAAATGACGATCATCGGTAAGGTGAGCGAATTATCACCTCAAACTCTATCTATTAGGACAAGTGAGGGCTATAGGCTGGTAGAGGTAGCAGATGTCCTAGAAATTCGATTGTGGGAGGGGGGAGTGTATGACTAGAAAAGAGTTGTATGAAAACAAACTGCAGATGGATTATTTTTCAGATGCCTATATTCGTTTTGAAGAGGATTTTCAAAAATACTCTGCTATGAATGTTCCCTTGACTTTTTTGATCGATGATATCCTACGCACCATGGCGATGAATCAGAAGAACTACTTTGTCTTAAACAAGGAAAATGCCAAGGATGGGCGGGAGCATCGCTTTTATTTTAGGGTGGTGACGGAAAAAGAGTGTCCCAGAAATCGAACCTATGCATATGCTGGACTCAAAAATAGTAGTCAGTGACTAGGTGTGGAAGAGGAAAGTTTGATTTAGGAAAGATGGCTTTTGAACGTCAGAAAATCTCATGGTGTTGGAATTCGAAATGCCATCTTATATTTGTGGAGTTCTTGCAGAAACTTATGATGGTAGTTCTGATGAGATAAGACAAGGGGTACTCTCTTTTTTGGATGAGCGTTTCTTTGAAAACGTAGTTTGATTTGAGAACAGCTATTCTCAATGATCATCTTACTTTATAGAGTCATACCAAAACATCCATGTACATTTGTGGATGTTTTTTTATTTTATAGATAGAAAAAGAGAAGACCAAATGGTCTTCTCAACGGGGGAACGGAATAATTAGAAAGAATCAATCAAAGAGGGTTATTAGTCTTTGAAATTCTTTTGGAAGATGAGGAGAGACAAGATTGAAGTAATGGCTGCCAAGAAGAGGAAGGCAGTTGCTTCTTGTTCCCCAGTTGCAGGGAGTTCTTTTTCCTTTTCTTCTTTGACCGTAGCTGTAACAGGAGCTTTTTCATCTTTTGCTGATGAATTATCTGTTACGGCTGGAGTCGGTTTTTCAGTCTCTCTTGGTAGAACATACTCAGGAAGAGTCACAACTGGTGGCGCTTCTGTACCAACTGAGCTTTGTTTGCTACCTACCTCAATCACTCGATCTTGAGCTGGAGTTGCTTCTGTTTGGAGAACCTTGCGATTGTCACCGTCCACTTCAACATACTCAACTAAAAGACCGCCTTTTCCTTCTGATAGAACATGCTCTTTTCCTTTGTCTAATTGTGGGTTTTCGTGACGAATAGTCTTGAACGGTACGACCTTATTGACGATTTCCA
Organism: Streptococcus oralis subsp. tigurinus; assembly: GCF_002096275.1. Lineage (GTDB taxonomy): Bacteria > Bacillota > Bacilli > Lactobacillales > Streptococcaceae > Streptococcus > Streptococcus oralis_CN. The sequence goes on from NZ_NCUG01000016.1 coordinate 87,266, forward strand.
AGCTTGGAAGTGTAAAGACAAGGTCTTTAACCCCTTCCTCAGGACTTGAAGACGTAATTGGTTTCTCAGGCTGAGCAGGTTTCTCAGGTTCAGCCGGCTTCTCCGGTTGCGCTGGTTTCTCAGGTTGAGCTGGAGTTTCCGGTTGAGCGGGATTTTCAGGCTCAGCAGGTTGTTCAGGTTGAGCTGGAGTTTCCGGTTGCGCCGGTTTTTCCGGTTGAGCTGGTTTCTCAGGTTGAGCAGGTTGTTCAGGTTGAACTGGAGTTTCAGGTTGCGCTGGTTTCTCAGGTTGCGCCGGTTTTTCCGGTTGAACTGGAGTTTCAGGTTGCGCTGGGGTTTCAGGTTGAGCTGGAGTTTCCGGTTGAGCGGGATTTTCAGGCCCAGCAGGTTGTTCAGGTTGAGCTGGAGTTTCCGGTTGCGCCGGTTTTTCCGGTTGAGTCGGTTTCTCAGGTTGAGCAGGTTTTTCCGGTTGCGCCGGTTTCTCAGGTTGAGCTGGAGTTTCCGGTTGAACTGGTTTCTCAGGTTGAGTCGGATTTTCAGTCTGAGCAGGCTTTTCAGGCTCAGCAGGTTTTTCCGGTTGAACTGGAGTTTCAGTCTGAGCAGGTTTTTCCGGTTGAGCAGGTTTTTCAGGCTGAACTGGTTTTTCAGGCTGAACTGGTTTTTCAGGTTCAGCAGGTTTCTCAGGCTGAGCTGGTTTTTCAGGTTGAACTGGAGTTTCTGGTTGAGCAGGCTTTTCAGGCTGAGTTGCTTCGAGCTTGCTGATTTGTTCGAGAGCAGTTTTTAGCGCTTGATTGACTGCTTCCTGAGTTTTAGCTTCTTGGATTGCAGCAATGGCTTGGTCAGCAATTTCTAATAATTTCTTCTTAGCTTCCTTGTTGGATCCAAGCTCAGCGACTTTTTTCTCGATAGCTTTTGTCAAGCTGTCCATAGCCTTATCATACTCAATTTCCGGTTGTTTTGGTTCAGCTGGTTGCTCAGGCTGATCAGGTTTCTCAGGTTCTTCTGGCTGTTCCGGTTGCTCTGGACTAGGCTCCTCTTGACCTCTTTGATAGTTCTCATCCTTGGATAGGATATCTTGTAGGGCACTGACCGTCAACATGACTTCTTGAACATCTACTGCATCAGCACTGAGTTGGTTTCTCAATTTTTCTAGATTTGCTTGGAAAGCTTGGCGCGCAGTAGCCGTATTTTTCAAGCCTGCTGGATCAAAGTTGGACAGATCATCCTTCCATTTAGAGATAGACTGGATGATATCTGCCTTGCTGTAGAGTTCACTGCCTTCGCCACGAGTGATAAATTGGTCTACCTGAATACCGATATTTCGAGACAAATCGTTTCGATCAGGATCTAGTTGAAGGGTGACTGCGTGCAAGTTTTCGTCCAGACCTTTTAGGCTGACCAGAGTTTGATTGCCTTGGCGTTGGGCTGCACGACCGCTAAAGTATTTCTTGCCATCAATAGTCGAAGCATTTCCCATGCCCTCTTGGTAAGGAACTTCTTTGCCATCTAGGAAGACTTTGTAGATACCATGATTTGGATCAACATAGCCCTTGATATCAAGTCCAGTACCGTAGAAGTAGGCTGTGACAGTTGTTTTTTTCTTTTGCTCATCAGTTAAGCGACCAAAGGAAGCCCAAGACTCCGTCTTTTGGTATTTATCTGCCGAATTGGTTTCATGGTGCCAGCCAGGACTGTAATCCAACTGACTAGCTTGGTCATCATAACTTGTTTGATCCTTGATCAGCAATTCAGCTTTCATCACTTGGATGGTTGCATCGGTAGCGAAACCGAGCAGGGCACCATCAGAAACAGAAGTGAGCTTGGCTTTAAAGTCAAAGATAGAGTCGGCTTGTTCTGTAAAGTCAATCGTTGGGATGGTAACAGTCTTTTCTGTTTCTCCCTCTTTAAAGGTCACATCTTGAGTTGTATCTTGGTAAACTTTACCGTGAACCCCAGTTCCAGGTTCTGTGATGAAGCGAACAGTAGCAGTTCCCTTGCTTCCACCAACACGTTTAATCTTAACAGTGACTGGTTTTCCTTTTTCGACTTCGTAGTTGGTAGATTCGAGTTCAAACATTCCCTTGCTATCATTGTTTAGGGTGTAGATCCCTTCTGTAGCAATTGGTTCGCCTGTTTTGTTTACAAGGGTAATAGTGTGTTGACCAGGTGCTAAATCGCCTGTCTCAAAGACTTTTTGGCTGCGTTTACGGCTGCTGTTCTTAGTTTGCACATCCGCAACTTTTTGACCATCAACGTAGACGGACATTTCTCCATGACCTGGGTCGACTGTAGAGACGACATAAGCCTTGGTTCCTGTGAAGGTATAGCTGACTTTGGCATCTTTTTGATTGGTCCACATAGAAGTGCCACGAACGCCTTCAGATTCATTGTACCAAGTTGTACCGGCTGTATCTGCTGTTGTATTTGAGTGGTATTCAAGTCCAAGAGGGTAGCCGTCTGTCTTTTCAATACTACTTGGCGTTTTGTAGACTGAGAAGTTGGTCAAGATTGGTGTAGCTTGTGCTCCTGTGATGGTCACACGAATTTTTTGTGCCTCTACAGGTTTACCTTGAATCAAGCGACGGTAACCAACAGTTGAACCTTCCCCGTAAGTCACCCAACGTCCGTTGATTTCAACTTCAATCTTGAAACCAGAGATACGTTGACCTTTGGCAATGTCTTCCTTGAGTTCGACAACGTCAAAGCGTCTCTTTTGTCCTAAATCGACTGTGAAACTACCAGTTGTGGCATCATTTGAGAGCGCCCAGCTAGTATCATCTTTACCGTCTGTCAGGTGACTTTCCTTGTAAAGGTGGTTTTGACGAGTAGAACTTGCTGTTACAGTGGCACCTTTGGCAAAGTCAGTCGCATACATTTGGTCTAGGGTTGCTTTGAATTCCTTCAAGCGAGCCACATCCGCATCTGCGAATTTTCCTTCTTTGTTTGGTGGAATGTTGAGAAGGAGTGGGGTTCCACGACCAACAGACTTGAAGTAGATATCCATCAACTCTTTGAGTGATTTCGGCTGTTGATTGTCATGGTAGAACCAGCCCGAGCGGATCGAAACGTCGGCTTCCCCTACAGAGTACATATCACCGTCAGGGTCGCCATGGTTGAGGTATTCATTTTTTACATCATCTGTGATCTTAGCTCTCTTGACTTTATGCCAGACAGGGTCACCTGCGATACCACGTTCATTTCCGATCCAGCGAACGCTTGTCGGTTGAGCAGAGAAGATGGCGATATCTCCTTCAGCTTCTTTGATATATTTGAACCACTCATCAAAAGTATAGGTTACTTTTTGGGCACCGCTACCACGCGCACCGTCCATCCAAACCTCGATAAATTTCCCTTTATTTCCGTATTTCGGATTGCCAAGGATTTCTTTCAGTTGGTTGAGATAATATTGGTTGTATTCTTTTTCGGTTGCGACATGGTATTTTGGATGGTTGGCATCCCATGGTGATAGGTAAACACCCATGTTCATGTCGTACTTGCTAGCAGACTTGGAAACTTCTTCGAGAAGGTCACCCTTTCCATCTTTCCATGGACTAGCAGCTACGGTATGATTCGTATACTTAGAAGGGTAAGCAACGAAACCGTCGTGGTGTTTAACTACCATAATGGTCCGTTTGAAGCCCGTTTCCTTCAGAGTACGGATCCACTGGTCAGTATCCAAGTTAGTTGGATTGAAGTATCGAGGGTCTTCTTTCCCATTTCCCCATTCAGAATTGGTATAAGTGTTCATTCCGTAGTGGATGAAGGCTGCCAATTCTTCCTTGTGGTAATCGAGTTGGGCCTTGCTTGGAAGAGGTCCATGATTGCCAATCTCAGTTTCTTTATCTTCTGGATGAGAAACTGGAGGAGCCGGAGTTGTTGGATTGGCTGTATCAGCGATTGGCTCGTATTCAAAGACGACCTCATTCACCCCTTTTTGCTGGATTCTTGCTTCCAAGCTAGCCTTAACTGGACGGTAGCCAGCAATGTCTTTTGCATGGAAGGTGTTGACAAAGGAAACATCATACTCTTGGCCTTCATTGTTATCAACTGTCGCCTCAGCTAGTTCAGTACTTGTTCCTTTTTGACGGTAGTAAACTTTGAAAGAGCCTTTGTTGACTTTATAGACCACTTTGATGACACGTGTACCGGCAGGCGCTTTGCTGACAACATTGTGATCTTCATCCCAAGTATCTTTTAGTTGTTTATTGACCGCTACACCATCAATGGATACAATTTCGTATTTATCTTTATTCTTCTGATAGAAGTCCGTTTTCTCGATTTCTTTTTTGAAATTGTAGTCAAATGGAGAATCAACAGCTGTCTGTTCGATGAAGGTATCATTATCTTTGACAGGATTTCCTTCTTCGTCTTCGTGTTGAATAACAACACGACCGTATTCAACTCCCTTGGTCAAGGTAGCAATCCCATCTTGGTTGAAGGAATATTCGTTGCTTCCGATAACAGCAGTTTCATTCCGAAGCATACGTCCTTCATCGGTAAAGTAGTAACGATTTCCGTTATCACCTTGGTACCAGCCTTTCACGCCATGTTTGGCAATCATGTCCTTCACCCATTTCAGCTGTTCAGGTGAAAGGACGAGTCCGCCACCAAAGCGATCTTTTTCAGGAACACCATTGTCAACGGTTCCGTGTTGGTGAACACCGAGAACTTTTCCTTGGCTATCTACAATCCCACCACCAGACAAACCAGATACAGAAGTGGTTTGGTAGGTGATACCGGTCGTTCCCTTATCATCATAGGACTCAACAGATCGAATAGTCCCATCTGCCTTGTAAAGCTGACCAGCTAGGATAGGTTGTTTCAACTCTTTTGAGCTCGAGTCTGTTGGGTAGCCAATCGTACTAATAGCTTCTCCCGGCTGATGCGTCTTGTGCTCCGCTAAAGGTGCAAAGGTTGCTGCTTTGTTTGGACTAGCAATCGGAAGAGGAATAGGAGCTTCTACAAGAGCAAGGTCGTTCTTATAGCCTTTTCCAAACTCCTTCTTGTTCCAGAAATGGATGTCCTTTTCTCTAAATAGAACCGTAGTTCCAGAAGATGGCAGTGAGTTTTTCTTTTCGCTGTTTGAACCAACGTTATAGTAGAACTGGGCAGATTTTCCACCACGAATGTGACCTTCGCCAGTTTCTTTATTGGCCTCTAGGAAGTTATGAGCAACGGTAAGAATCAAATTAGGTGCTACAAAGATACCAGATCCTGAAACGAGGTAGCGTTGCTCTCCTGCATTGTAAGTGCTGTAAACCATAGTGGCAGCAGTTGCAGGTTGCCCCTCGTAGTTAATGTGTTTGAGGTCTTGTCCACCGTTAATGATAGCACGGTTTTCGTTTTCAGCTTCTTTTGGCGCTTCTTCCTTGTCCTTTAGAATGCTCTTAGTTTCTACTTTTGGACTAGCTTTCTGGTCAACGATAGTAGTCGTATCGAGTTCTTTGACAGGTGTGTCGGGATAGGCACGGTCCTGAATGTCTTCAGGGAGCAAGTCAGCACTGTTGGTATCGGCAGCAGGTGTTTCTTGCTTTTCAGCTTCTACACGGCCTTCTTCTTTGACTGGTTCAGCCTTGGTCTCTTCTATATCTGCTACTTGTTTAATTTGCTGATCTAAATTGGATGTCGTGGTAGGAGACGTTTCGTCTGCACGCACAGTTCCAGAAGCAAAAAATGCCAGTCCGACGATAACAGAGGCCACACCTACAGTCAACTTCCGAATGCTAAATGTTTGCCCTTTTTCAAAAAGGTATCGATTCATAATATACTCCTAGTTTTTAGAAAGGCAGTCAGCTACTGCCCGAGCCCAAGTCTGACTTGGTTACAACTTGATTTAAGGAAAACAACTCTCTGATAATTTGTAAGCCACCTTACCTCCTTTGTATAAAGCGCTTTCATTTTAAGATAAAAAAATTTAATAGGCCATTTCTCCCTTAAAATGACTAAAAGTTTTTAATATAACAAATATACTAAATTAATGAAAGAATTGCAATAGCAAAAAGCAAAAAAATAAATATAAATTAAAGAAAATCAGTTACTTTTTAAAGAAAAAACGCATCCTTTCAGGACTCAAACTAAATGAAAGGATGCGTTTTAAAAAGAAATCAGAGTAATTTTTGAATAAACTCTTGGATGGTTTGGGGGTCTGTTTTGGAAGAGAAGCGCTCAAGGACTTGCCCATCTCGGCCAATGAGAAACTTAGCAAAATTCCATTCGATTCGTTTTCCTAGAGGACCAGATTTCTGGTCTTTTAGCCAAACATAAAGAGGATCTGCTTCCTTGCCGTTGACCTTGATCTTGGCAAAGCGAGGGAAAGTTGTCTGATAGTGTAGGCTACAGAAGCTATTGATTTCTTCTGCGCTGCCGGGTGCTTGTCCCATGAACTGATTGCAAGGGAAATCTAGGATTTCAAAGCCCTGATCTTGATAGCGTTCATAGAGTTCTTGGAGCCCTTGGTACTGGGGCGTTAAACCACATCCAGTAGCAGTGTTGACAATCAAAAGAACTTTGCCACGATAGCTTTTAAGTGATGTTTCTTGATCATCTTGGTTCAAGACTGAGAAATCGTATAATGAGGTCATTGATTTATTTTCTCCTTAGGATTGCGATTGTTAGGAGTTTTTTCCTCCTGTAGTGATAGAAATGCATTAACCATAGTTCCAAAGATAGCAGCAATACTCAAACCAAATACCAGTAAAGGGATGAGGATATCTGTTTGAAAAAGTTTTTCTAAAAAAATAGAAAGAGGAATTTGTTGGACATAGAGTTTATGGAAACATAGCAAAGTAAATAAACCAATTAGAATACCGAAAAATACACCCCAACTACGAAGGTTGATTTGACTTTTGCTGTAGCTTTTGTGATGGATTTCGGACGGGTCATCCTTGTCCAAATGTAAGTCGCGAACTGCTAGTCTCGCCCTAGATGAGAGGACGAAGATAAGTCCAAAATAGAGGTAGGGCATGGCATCTCGCACCAACTCTATGAAGCGTCCAAATAGGAGATAGAACAGGAAGAGTAGGAGAGAGGAGTAAACGATTTGGATCAAGGCACGGGCACCTGCCCTGTAGATTATCTCTTGGCGGCATTCATCAAAGGGGCCTTGTATGTGAAAGAATAGTTTGAGTAAGCGAGTGGTGAAATCTTCTTTTTTCATGGGAGTAATCTCCTAAATGAGCGATTTTTGATTGACTTCTTTAAAGAGTTGATAGAGAGTATAGAAGTAAACCAAACTAAAAATGATACAGATTATTAGAAATACCAGGTATCTCCAATCCCTAGGATTTGTTAAAAGTTGTGGAAAGGATACGAGGGTAAAACAGAGAGATGCGTTTAGAAGACGTATTTTTTTTGATTGGATTTTTTGGAATCTCTGTCCCTTGTTCAATACAGGAAGGAATAAAAGAAAGATAATCAAGAAAGGATGCTCAATATGTCCAGAAAGTAGGAAAAAGGTAATAAAGATACTGATAAAAACATGAATGATCAGTAGTCTAGCTAGTGATTTCATAAGGTACCTCCTAGTCGTCTTCTTGGTCTTTTTTGGCCTTTTGAATGCGAAGAGAGACGATAATTTGCATCATCAGTCCAAAAAAGAACGCTCCCAGTATAGTTTTTAAAATATGTTTTGAATTCAGAAGAGAACTGATGAAATTTGGATTTTCACTGGTTAGGGTATCGATGAGTGGCATTATAAAAAATATCGCTATGCCGTAGATCAGACCGGCTTTTAGACCCGGAAAATGTAGCTGTTTACTTTCTTTTTGACTCAGCATTTCGGGATCAATAGCTGTGATGCCCGTTTTCTTGGTTTGAGAGACTACATAGAGGGCAGCCATCATCGAAATGCCAAACACCACGAGAGGATAGCCGATAGCGACAATTTGCGGGTATTTATAGGCAAGAACGAGCGGGATAAGATTGCCAAATGTCATCAGATAAAAGAGGACAATAAAGACCTGATTCCCGATACGATCGGCCTCGCGCCGTTTGTGTTCGTCAAGGGGACCAGAAATACCGTATATGCGTTTGATGAGTTTTTCAGTGAGAGTTTCTTTTTTCATTTGTTTGCTCCTTTTTTAAAAATCGTCTTCCCAAAAGAGGCTATTGAGGTCAGTTTGGAGGCTGCGGGCGAGATTGAGACAGAGTTCCAGGGTTGGATTGTACTTGTCGTTTTCAATCATGTTGATGGTCTGTCTCGAGACACCGATATCCTTGGCGAGCTCGAGCTGGGAAATGCCCAGTTCCTTACGGAATTCTTTGACACGATTCATAGGGGCTCCTTTCTGATATGTCGCATATATTTGACTATAGTATATTCTTTTGGAGATGGGATGTCAAGTATATATGACATTTTTTGGGGGAATTTTTTTCGAAGAAACTTAGCCTTGTCTGACAAGTGCAAGCTGGTCAGATTTGTGGTAAAATAGATAAGATATGACAAAAGAATTTCATCATGTAACGGTCTTGCTTCATGAAACGATTGATATGCTTGACGTAAAACCTGACGGTATCTACGTTGATGCGACTTTGGGTGGAGCAGGACATAGTGAATATTTATTAAGTAAATTGAGCGAAAAAGGGCATCTCTATGCCTTTGACCAGGACCAGAATGCTATTGACAATGCGCACAAACGGTTGGCACCCTATATCGAAAAGGGGATGGTAACCTTTATCAAGGATAACTTCCGTCATTTGCAGGCACGTTTGCAGGAGGCTGGTGTCCAGGAAATTGATGGAATTTGTTATGACTTGGGAGTGTCCAGTCCTCAGCTAGATCAGCGTGAACGTGGCTTTTCTTATAAAAAGGATGCGCCACTGGATATGCGGATGAATCAGGAAGCTAGTCTGACGGCTTATGAGGTGGTCAATCATTATGACTATCATGACTTAGTTCGGATCTTTTTCAAGTATGGTGAGGATAAATTTTCTAAACAGATTGCCCGTAAGATTGAGCAAGCGCGTGAGGTGAAACCCATTGAGACGACGACGGAGTTGGCAGAGATTATCAAGTCAGCAAAGCCCGCCAAGGAGCTCAAGAAAAAGGGGCACCCTGCCAAGCAGATTTTCCAGGCTATCCGAATCGAAGTCAATGATGAGCTGGGTGCGGCAGATGAATCCATCCAGCAGGCCATGGACATGTTGGCTCTGGATGGTAGAATCTCGGTCATTACCTTTCATTCGCTGGAAGATCGCTTGACCAAGCAGTTGTTTAAGGAAGCTTCTACAGTGGAAGTTCCAAAAGGCTTGCCCTTCATTCCAGATGATCTTAAGCCCAAGATGGAATTGGTATCCCGTAAGCCGATCTTGCCAAGTGCCGAAGAGCTAGTAGCCAACAACCGTTCGCATTCAGCCAAGTTGCGCGTGGCTAGAAAAATTCACAAGTAAGAGGAAAAACATGGCAGAAAGAATCGAAAAAACAAGCCAGTTATTGCAAACGAAGTTTAAGGGTTTTTCACGTGTGGAAAAGGCCTTCTATGTTTCGATTGCTGCAACAATGATTATCCTGGCAATTAGCGTTGTGTTTATGCAGACCAAGCTACTACAAGTTCAGAATGAATTAACCAAGGTCAATGCTCAAATCGAAGAAAAGAAAACCGAGCTAGATGATGCCAAGCAAGAGGTCAATGAATTGATTCGTTCAGAACGTTTGAAAGAAATTGCAAACTCTAAGGATTTGCAGCTGAATAACGAAAATATCCGAGCAACGGAGTAAGAAATGAAACAGTGGAAAGAAAAAATCATCCGTTATGCCGTTCGTAATCGCAAATCTCCAGAAGAAAACCGTCGAAGAGTAGGAAAAAGCCTGAGTTTATTGGCTGTCATACTCTTCGCTGTCTTTTTGGTCAACTTTGCGGTCATTATCGGAACGGGTAAAAAATTTGGTAAGGACTTGGTTCAAGAAGCCAAAAAGGTTCACCAAACAACCAAGACGATTCCAGCCAAGCGGGGGACCATTTATGATCGAAATGGGACACCTATTGCAGAGGATGCGACATCTTATAATATCTATGCTATTATTGACAAGACCTACAAGTCAGCAACAGGCAAAATTCTCTATGTAGAGGATTCTCAATTTAATAAGGTAGCTGAAATTTTCCATAAGTATCTGGATATGGAGGAGTCCTATGTCAAAGAACAGCTTTCTCAGCCAGATCTAAAACAGGTATCCTTTGGTACCAAGGGAAATGGGATTACCTATGCCAATATGATGGCCATTAAAAACGACCTCAGAACTGCTGGTGTCGAGGGGGTTGACTTTACAACCAGCCCTAATCGTAGTTATCCCAATGGACAGTTTGCTTCTTCCTTTATCGGTTTAGCACAACTCCATGAAAATGAGGATGGCACCAAGAGCTTGATTGGGACATCTGGATTGGAGAGTTCTTTAAATAGCATTCTGGCAGGTACAGATGGGATTATCACTTATGAGAAGGATCGTCTGGGAAACATCGTTCCGGGTACCGATCAAGCTTCCCAACAAACAGTAGATGGAAAGGATGTGTACACAACCCTTTCTAGTCCCTTGCAATCCTTTATGGAAACCCAGATGGATGCCTTTCAGGAAAAGGTAAAAGGCAAGTATATGACGGCTACCTTGGTCAGCGCTAAGACAGGGGAAATCCTGGCTACAACCCAACGGCCGACCTTCAATGCTGATACCAAGGATGGCATCACAAAAGACTTTGTCTGGCGTGATATCCTCTATCAAAGTAACTATGAGCCAGGATCAACTATGAAGGTGATGATGTTGGCCTCAGCTATTGATAACAATACCTTCCCTGGTGGCGAGTACTTTAACAGTAGTGAATTGAAAATAGCTGATGCGACTATTCGAGACTGGGACGTCAATGAAGGATTGACTAGTGGTGGCACCATGACCTTCTCTCAAGGATTTGCCCACTCAAGTAATATCGGGATGACCTTGCTTGAGCAAAAGATGGGAGATGCAACCTGGTTGGACTACCTTAACCGCTTTAAGTTTGGAGTACCGACCCGTTTTGGTCTGACAGATGAGTACACAGGTCAATTACCTGCTGATAACATTGTCAATATTGCCATGAGTGCATTTGGACAAGGGATCTCTGTCACCCAGACCCAGATGCTTCGTGCTTTTACAGCTATTGCCAACGATGGGGTTATGTTGGAGCCGAAATTTATCAGTGCCCTCTATGATCCAAATGACCAGTCTGTCCGTAAGTCTCAAAAGGAAATTGTCGGAAATCCTGTGTCAAAAGCAGCAGCGTCCTCTACTCGGGAGCACATGGTCATGGTCGGAACAGATCCTGTCTACGGTACCATGTACAACCACAGCATAGGAAAGCCGAATGTCAATGTTCCAGGTCAGAATGTCGCCCTGAAATCAGGGACTGCTCAGATTGCCGATGAGAAGAATGGGGGTTACCTGACAGGTGAAACCAACTATATCTTCTCTGTTGTGTCGATGCATCCTGCAGAAAATCCTGACTTTATCCTCTATGTGACGGTGCAACAGCCAGTGCATTATTCGGGTGTTCAGCTGGGAGAGTTTGCCAACCCGATCCTTGAGCGAGCTTCTGCCATGAAAGAATCCCTCAATCTTCAGTCAACTGCCAAGAGCTTAGATCAGGTCAGCAAGACGACAAGCTATGCGATGCCAGCTACCAAGGACCTTACTCCGGGTGACCTAGCAGAGGAATTGCGTCGTAACCTTGTCCAACCAATCGTTATCGGAACAGGAACCAAGATCAAGGAGCTCTCGGTTTCTGAAGGAGATAATTTGGAAGCTAATCAGCAGATCTTGATCCTATCTGATAAGGTCGAAGAAATGCCTGATATGTATGGCTGGACAGATGAAAATGTGCAAACATTTGCCAAATGGCTAAATATAGAAGTCGAGTGGGAAGGTAGTGGCAAAACGGTCAAGAAACAAAGTGTCCGTGCCAATACTGCTCTCAAAGACCTTAAAAAAATGAAAATAACTTTAGGAGATTAACATGATTAGTTCCATTAGTGCTGGAGTTCTAGCCTTTCTATTGACCTTGATAGGTATTCCAGCCTTTATCCGATTTTATCGAAAAGCACAGATTACAGGACAGCAGATGCACGAGGATGTCAAGCAACACCAAGCTAAAGCTGGGACTCCAACCATGGGAGGTCTTGTCTTCCTGATCGTTGCAGTAGTAGTGAGCTTCCTTGTCGCTCTCTTTACCCAACAATTGACTAACAATGTAGGCATGATTTTGTTTATCTTGGTTTTGTATGGTTTGGTAGGTTTTTTGGATGATTTCCTCAAAATTTTCCGTAAGATTAACGAAGGATTGAATCCTAAGCAAAAGCTTGCTCTCCAGTTGCTTGGAGGAGTGATTTTCTACCTCTTTTATGAGCGTGGTGGTGACATGCTTTCAGTTTTTGGCTACCAAGTTCATCTGGGAATTTTCTATATCTTCTTTGCCCTTTTCTGGCTAGTTGGCTTTTCAAATGCGGTGAACCTGACGGACGGGATCGACGGCTTGGCTAGTATCTCAGTAGTGATTAGCTTATCGGCCTATGGTGTGATTGCTTATATGCAAAATCAACTGGATATTCTTCTTGTGATTCTTGCCATGATTGGTGGTTTGCTTGGTTTCTTCGTCTTTAACCACAAGCCTGCCAAGGTCTTCATGGGAGATGTGGGAAGTTTGGCTCTTGGTGGGATGCTGGCAGCTATTTCTATGGCGCTCCACCAAGAATGGACCCTTTTGCTGATTGGGATTATCTATGTTTTTGAGACAAGCTCTGTTATGATGCAGGTTACCTACTTCAAATTTAGTGGTGGAAAGCGTATTTTCCGTATGACACCTGTGCATCATCATTTTGAGCTTGGAGGATTCTCAGGCAAGGGCAATCCTTGGAGCGAGTGGAAGGTTGACTTTTTCTTCTGGTCAGTTGGGCTTCTAGCAAGTCTCTTGACCTTAGCCTTTTTATACCTACTGTAAAACTAACTTTTGATGACAAAATAAAACAGGATGAAGATGATCTTCATCCTGTTTTTGTGTGCTTAAAGGTTAGTTGGAGTCATCCTTTCTTCCTTTTAACATAAAAGTGGCTGTAAGGGCTAGGCTGAGGCCTGCTAAGAAGAGGAGTGGGTTGGACGCTTCTCCTGTCGCTGGAAGTTCTTCTTTAGGAGAATGATATCCAGTTTTAGCAAGGCTCGGACTAGCTGAAAGTTGTTCAGCCTCGTGTGCTGAGGTTTCTACATCTGAACCACTTGGTTTTTCCTCTGTGTTAGAGCTTGTTCCAGCAGCTTGATAGACGACAGCATAGGTACTGAAATGATTAGTGATGAATTCTACTTTTCCGTCTCGAACGGTGAAATCAAGGACTTGCAACTCCTTGGTCGGAGTGATGTAGTAGACCTTTTCTACGTTAGCTGAAATAGGCAAGCGAACCAAGACAGAGCCTTTTGGCTGCAAGCTATGATCGGTTGGATTTTTAAGCTGTAGGTCGTAAGCATCATAGGTCTTGCCAAAGAGTTCTTGAGCTAGGACACGTCGGCTAGAGACGTGAGAAATTCCTTCTAAGTCGCTGGCTCCACCGATGATTTCCACTCCAGTCGCCTTATTTTTCAAGACTCGAACTGGATAATCAGGAAGGCTAAGGGTCGGAGCAGCCTGATCTCCGCTAGTTCCGATAGGGTCAGTGTACTCAGGTTTTTCAACAGTAGGGGCTTCCTCTTGCCCCGCTGTTCCGATAGGTTCGGTGTATTCAGGCTTTTCTACTGTAGGTGGTTCTTCTTGCCCTGCGGTTCCGATAGGCTCGGTGTATTCAGGCTTTTCTACTGTAGGAGCTTCCTCTTGCCCTATAGTTCCGATAGGCTCGGTGTATTCAGGAATTGTCACTGTAGGCGGTTCCTCTTGCCCTATAGTTCCGATAGGATCGGTGTATTCCGGAATTTCAACTGTAGGAGCTTCTTCTTGTCCCACAGTTCCGATAGAGTCAGTGTATTCAGGAATTGTCACTGTAGGCGGTTCCTCTTGCCCTGCAGTTCCGATAGGATCAGTATATTCCGGAATTTCAACAGTAGGAGCTGGTTCGTCCCCCTTGCTTGTAGTTGGTTGCTTCTCATCAACTTTCTTTTCATCCTTTTTAGTAAAGACAGCTACGACAGGACTGCTTGTGGTAGTTCCTTGAATGGTATAAGCTTCAATGGCATTTCCAGCTTTGCGATTGGTTTCTTCAGGGATCGGGATTTGAACTTGATTGTCTTGGACTGATAGGATAGTCTGATCTCCACTTGTAACCAGATGTGTTTCGTCCACTTTGCGCAATACTAGAGGATCTTTGACACCTGGGAAGGTCACTGCGATGGCTTCCCAGTTTCCAGATGGTAGGGTTAAGGAAATTTCTTTGTCATTTTCCTTAAGAGGCGCGATACTTGGACTATCTAAACCAACAGCTGGAGTCTTGATGATATCAAAGGAGTCAAGAGAAATTTTCTTGCGGCCTTCTGGCGAATCTGGGTCAACTTGTAATGTCAGGGTGTGCGGACCGTCAGTAAGGTTTGTAAATTCACCAATAAAGGCCCTCTTTTCAGTTGCACCTGAAGTGTAGAAGTCTAGACTTGAAATTTCTTTGCCATCTAGTGTAACACGTGCTCGTCCAAGAGCGAGGCTCTTCAAACCAAAGATACGAATACCTGTCCCTGTAAAGGAAATGGTTGCCTGAGCTTCTGAAGTTGCACTAGGGTCGCTGTTGTTGATGTCAGCGTATTTTTCCGTACCTCCGTAGAGTTCGGGATCAGACCAGTCCTTAAACTGGGAGCCATACTGGATGCGCGAATCACGATCGTCCATTTTTTCAATCGTGTTGCCTGTTCCTGCTAGGATCTTGAAGTAGTCTAATGAAATTTTCGAGCGCTCACTACCACGTCCTTTGTGCTCACGTTTAACACGAAGAGTCAATGTGTGAGGTCCGTCAGACAATCCTGTGAAGCGACCGATGAGACTGCCTTTTTCAGTTGCCCCAGCAGTATGGAAGTCAAGCTCGCCGACTTCTTTGCCATCAATTTTAGCAGTGGCAAGACCTAGTTCAGACGATTTCAGTCCATAGATTTCGATACCAACGCCAGTGAAAGGAATGGTGGCAGTGAGGTCTTCGTCTGTGTAGTCTCCTTTTGAAAGGTCAGCAAATTTCTCTGTTCCTCCAAATAATTCTGAGTCTGCCCAGTTTCCAAAGGCAGCTCCGTACTGGATACGGCCGTCTCGATCATCCATCAATTCACTAGGGGTTTCTACAGTTGCTTGTTCAGAAACTTGTGTGGAAACTTCGCCCAGCATAGCCTTGACGGTATAGGTGTAGGCATGTTGAGGATCTAGTGATCGGTCAATAAAGTGGGTTTGATTGGTTACAAATTCTCTGGTCGCAGAAGTTTGGCCAGACGCGTCTTTCACTTGTCTTTGGATGACATAGTGGGTAGCGCCTTCTACTTGGTTAAAGGTGAGTTCGGCAGTGACTCCATTTTGTCGAACGGCTGTCAGACTGGTTATGCGACCAGGGAAATGTTCAAAGGTAATGACATCACCTTTTTGTGTTGCTAGTTGGATGCGGCCATCTTTGAGGGTAGTTGCCTTGACTGCTTTGCCATTGACCTTAACCTGACTGGCTTCGATGTTTGGATAGTCTACAACCAAGTCTCCACCGACATTTGAAAGGAAGGATAAGCTTTGCAGGTTTTTATCTTTCCACTTCATGCTAACTTCAAAGTTTCCTCGAGCAACCAAGCCAGAAACTTGACCGTCTTTCCAAGCATCTGGAAGGGCTGGCAATGGAGCAATATAACCAGTATGAGATTGGAGGAGCATTTCTGCCATCCCACTAGTTGCTCCAAAGTTTCCGTCGATTTGGAAAGGCGCGTGCGTATCCCAAAGATTTTCTAGGGTTGAGTATTTGAGCTGTTCAGCGAGTAAGCGATGGGCACGGTTGCCGTCCAGCAGACGAGCCCAGAGGTTGATTTTATTGGCCTTAGACCAACCAGTACCACCATCTCCACGGTGGTTGAGGGTAGCACGCGCAGCTTCTAGGTATTCAGCCTGGTCCTTGCTAAAGAGCGTACCTGGGAAGAGACCAACTAGATGGGAAACGTGACGGTGGTTGTTTTCAATCCCTTCATTGGTGAATTGCGGACTGTCCTCCTCGTACCATTCCTTGATGCGTCCCTCTTTGTTGATGTGAAGTGGTTTGAGTTTGTCAAATTTAGCCTTGACCTCTGTGACTAAGTCTTTGTCGACATTCAGATGGTTGGCGACTTCCATGTAGTCGTGGAATAATTGCCAGACTAGCGATTGGTCAAAGGTATTTCCGATGGTAATGGTACCGTGTTCTGGTGAGTAGGATGGAGAAGATACCCAACGGTCACTGGCCTTGTCATAGTGCAAGAAGGAATTCCAGAACTTAGCGGTTTCCTTCAACATTGGATAAATCTTTTCTTTGAGATAAGTCTCATCCTTGGTGAACTTGTAGTAATCATAGACGTTTTGCATCATCCAAGCGTTAGCAGCTGGAGACCAACCCCAATAGTAATTCCAGCCTGGAGTAGTCCAGCCAAATGGTGTCGCCTGGGTGTGGACAAGCCAACCATTTTCTTGACCGTCTTTGGATTCGATGCCAGCGTATTCCTTGGCAGCGATACGGCCATAATAGCGCATGTCGTCAATGTAATTAATCATTGGCTTGGCTGTTTCAGCAAGGTTGCTCATGTAGGCGGGCCAATAGTTCATTTGCAAATTGACATTGAGGTGGTAGTCAGCGTTCCAAGGTGGATTGTCTACAGCATTCCAGACTCCTTGTAGGTTTGCAGGAAGGGCATCTGTCCGATCACGAGAAGAACTGATGAGTAAATAACGTCCGTATTGGAAGAAGAGTTCTTCCAATTTTTGCCCTTTTTCTGGGTTATAGCTTTGAAGGGCCTCTTTTGTCGTTTGAGCAGTCTTGCTTCCACCTAGGTTTAGTTTGACGCGGTTAAAGAGACTTTGATAATCCTTGATATGGGCCTTTTTAAGTGTCTCGTAGTCTTTGGCCTTAGCTGCTTCGACAATCCCTTTAACTGTTTTTTCGAGGTCAATGTCTTTTCGATAGTTGGTTTTTGGATTTTGAGCAAAGTTAGTCTTGGCACTGAGATAGAGGGTCGCATAACTTGCGCCTGTAACGGTTAGAGTTTCGTCCTGAACAGTCACCTTTCCGTCCGTTTTAATTCCTAGGTAGGATGCAAATTTGAGGCCGTTATCTTTGACAGTTCCCTTTAGAAGGATTCCGTTTGCATCTGTAGTGACATGACCGTTCTTATAGTTGGAATATTCCCAAGAGTAGTTCCCATTAGCAAGCAAGTCCTCTGTCAAGCTGTTCCAAAGGGTAAAGTCAAGTGTCTTATTTCCTTTTTTGGTCAAGTGGGTCACGGTGACATCATCAGGATAGCTGGAGAAGGTTTCACGTTTAAAGGTTGTCCCATCTTGGGTGTAAGAAGTTGTCGTAGTGGCTTCTGTGATGTCCAAACCACGATGATAATCTGTTACAGTATCCAGCTCTTTTTTCTGGTTATTGAAGACCATGAAGATATCACCAAAGGCTAGGTAACGTCCATACTGGGCGTTGTTTGGTCCAACTAGATTTTGTTCAGCTAGCTGTTTTGCTTTTTGGCGGTCACCAGCTTCGAGGGCTTTACGTATCTCTGCCAAGACCTTGTAGCGGTTCTTATAGTTTCCTCCGTTATAGTCGGTGCTATCGGGTTTAGGGCCTCCTGACCAGAGGGTCTTTTCGTTGTACTGGATTCTCTCTTCGCCAATTAGACCAAAGACCTTGGCTCCCATCTCTCCATTTCCAACAGGAAGGACTTGTTTTTCCCATCCATCATAGGAGGGAGCTGTTGGTTGATCGTAGTTGAGTTGATAGTTTTCTTGCTTTGTCACCGGCTGATCTGCTTTTTCAGGTTCCTTATTTTCTTTAGCTTCTACAATGGCTTCTTCACTAGCTTGACTATTTGTCTTTGGAGTCTCCACAGCTGGCTTGCTTTCGGAAACTACTGGACTTTCTGCTAGAGACGGATTTGTAGTTTCAGTAGCTTCAACTGCTTTGGTTTCGCTATCAGGCTTAGTGATAGCTTCGACAGAGGTTGGTTCAGTTTGCTTGACCTCAACACTGTCTGCGGCTACAGTGTGGTTGACTAGAAAAATAGCCCCCAGCAAAACAGAAGCAGTCCCAACCGTTAGTTTGCGGATGCTATAGCGACAGGATTTCTCCCAAAAGTGTTTTTTCATAAAACCCTCCTTTGTGCATTCGAAACCGCTTACATTTTATAAAGCAGTTTCGTTTAATTTGTTTCTATTTATCTCCTTACCTCCCATTCTAATGGTCGTTTAGCATTTGTCAATAGCTTTTTAGCAAGAGTCATATTTGTTGTTGTTTTTTCTTAAAATAGTAGAATAAGTGGCAAGCAGTCCCTCTTTTCCAACTATTAACTCCTTTATTTACTACTAAAAAACAGTTGAGAGTATCCCCAACTGTAGGTGTTTATTTCGGATGTCTTTTGGCAAAGTCAACAAAGTGAAATTTTTCTAATTTATGGCGACTTTCGGTGAATTGGAACTGGCGCCCGTCTTGGAGATAGACTTTTGATTTAATCGAAACGACATAAGGGTCTTTGCCAATGTCCATGAGAATCTTGTCTCGATCACCCGTGTGGTCAATGGTGATTTCTTTCTGAGCATAATCAATAAGGAGTTTGAGGTCGTCCTCTATATACGAGTAGATAGACTGCTCAGCGATTTGGCGAGTGAGATTTGGAATCAGTTCCATATCCAGATAGTCCGTATCTAGAACCGATACCAAATCATCCACCACACGCTGGCGGACCACCTTCCACACCATCCGAAACTCTGGAAAGCCGGTTATTAGTGAGGATTTTTTATCGATAATGATCTTGTCCAGACTGACGACATTAGTCTTAGAGCGAAGTCCAAGTTCCTGGACCAGTTCTTGGTAGCTGGTTAGGTTGGAGACAGGGAAATTGACCGTTTCTTCTTTGACGACTTGGGAACCTTGCCCCCTTATCTTTTTGATTAATCCTTCCTCTTGGAGGAGGGACAGAGCTTTTCGGACGGTGTCACGGCTCACATGATACTGGTTCATGAGTTCGTGCTCGCTGGGGAGGAAATCTCCGACAGCGTAAGTCTCGTTTTGAATGATTTTTTGGATTTGCTTAAATAGTTGTTGGTATTTCTTCATCTTGCTTCCTTAAATAGGTTTTGAGTTTTATTCTATACAAACTTGTATCTATTTTACCATACAAGTGCTAGAAAATTTACAAAAATATCCTCTTTTTACAACAAACAAGTTGCCTACAAGTTTGGTATCGTTTACAATAGTCTTATCAAATAAAACTTGCTTTGACGAGTATAAGGAGAATCAAATGGGAAAATTTGAACAAGAAGCCAAAGATCTGCTTCAAGCGATCGGAGGTAAGGAGAATGTCACTGCTGTCACCCACTGTGCGACACGGATGCGCTTTGTTCTCGGTGACGAAAAGAAGGCCAATGTTAAGGTTATCGAGTCGATTCCAGCCGTCAAAGGGACCTTTACAAATGCGGGTCAATTTCAGGTGATTATCGGGAATGACGTACCGATTTTTTATAATGATTTTACAGCTGTTTCAGGTATTGAAGGTGTTTCCAAAGAAGCAGCCAAGTCCGCAGCTAAGAGTAATCAAAATGTACTTCAACGTGTCATGACCACTTTAGCAGAAATCTTTACACCGATTATTCCAGCCTTGATAGTCGGAGGATTGATCCTCGGTTTCCGTAATGTCTTGGAAGGTGTGCACTGGTCGATGTTGGATGGCAAGACCATCACAGAATCCTCTCAGTTTTGGTCAGGAGTCAATCACTTCCTCTGGTTGCCTGGTGAAGCGATCTTCCAGTTCTTACCAGTAGGGATTACTTGGTCTGTCTCTCGTAAGATGGGAACCAGCCAAATCTTGGGGATTGTTCTCGGGATCTGTTTGGTATCGCCTCAGTTGCTCAACGCCTATCTGGTAGCCGGTACTTCAACAGAAGAAATCGCAGCCAACTGGGTATGGAATTTTGGCTACTTTACTGTTAATCGTATCGGTTATCAAGCCCAAGTTATTCCAGCTTTATTAGCAGGATTGAGTTTAGCATATTTGGAAATTTTCTGGCGTAAGCATATTCCAGAAGTCATTTCCATGATTTTTGTACCTTTCTTGTCATTGATTCCGGCCTTGATTTTGGCTCATACTGTCTTGGGACCAATCGGTTGGACAATCGGGCAAGGACTCTCATCAGTTGTCTTGGCAGGTTTGACGGGTCCTGTTAAATGGCTTTTCGGTGCGATTTTTGGTGCTCTCTACGCTCCATTTGTCATCACCGGTTTGCACCATATGACCAATGCCATCGACACACAATTGATTGCGGATGCCGGCGGAACTGCCCTCTGGCCAATGATTGCTCTTTCTAATATTGCCCAAGGTTCTGCCGTATTTGCCTATTATTTCATGCATCGTCATGATGAACGTGAGGCTCAGATTTCGCTTCCTGCAACGATTTCAGCCTATCTCGGTGTTACAGAACCAGCTCTCTTTGGGGTCAATGTCAAATACATCTATCCATTTGTAGCTGGGATGATCGGTTCAGCCCTTGCAGGCATGTTGTCCGTTACTTTCAATGTAACTGCGGCTTCTATCGGTATCGGTGGTTTGCCAGGTATCCTCTCTATTCAACCTCAATACATGCTGCCGTTTGCAGGAACCATGCTAGTTGCTATTGTTGTACCAATGCTCTTGACTTTCTTCTTCCGCAAAATCGGTCTCTTTACAAAGACAGAGGATGATACAGCCTTGCAGGCAGAATTCGTTGCCCAAGAAGAGGCAGAATTTGTCAGTCATGAACCAGTAACCCTTGCTCCAGTAGAAATTGTCAGCCCACTTACTGGTCAAGTGAAAGAATTGAGTCAAGCGACAGACCCTGTTTTTGCATCAGGTGTCATGGGACAAGGTCTGGTCATTGAACCAAGCCAAGGTGAGTTGACTTCTCCAGTCAATGGGACAGTGACGGTTCTTTTCCCTACCAAACATGCCATCGGTATTGTCTCTGATGAGGGGGTAGAATTGCTCATCCACATCGGTATGGATACAGTAGGTCTTGATGGCAAAGGTTTTGAAAGTCTTGTAGCCCAAGGAGACCACGTCACAGTAGGTCAGAAATTGATTCGTTTTGATATAGATGCTATTAAGGCTGCGGGTCTCGTGACAGAAACTCCAGTTATCATCACGAACCAAGATGCTTATACAGCGACTATCACTGGAACTTATCCAAGAACTATCCAAGCTGGGGAAGCTCTCATGGTCGCTACACGAATCTAATCAAAATAGTACAAACAGGGAAGGAACATGGGTTCCTCCCTTTTATCAGAAAAGGAGAAACAGATGGCACTTGATAAAAGAAAAGTAGTCTATCAAATCTATCCAAAATCATACAAAGACACCACTGGAAATGGTATTGGCGATTTTCGTGGGATTATCGAAAAGATCCCCTATCTAGCCAAACTGGGAGTGGATATGGTCTGGCTCAATCCATTCTATCCAAGCCCCCAACGGGATAATGGTTATGATATTTCAGATTATATGGCAGTGGATCCTCTATTTGGTGATATGGCTGATTTTGAGGAGATGGTGCGTGTCGGTAAAGAACACAAGATTGACTTTATGCTGGACATGGTGCTCAATCATTGTTCGACAGAACACGAATGGTTTCAGAAAGCCCTAGCTGGCGACCAATACTACCAAGACTTTTTCTTCATCCAAGACCAACCAACAGACTGGCAGTCTAAGTTTGGCGGTTCTGCCTGGGCGCCTTTCGGGGATACGGGGAAATATTACCTCCACCTCTTTGACGCGACTCAGGCTGACCTTAATTGGCGCAATCCCAATGTCCGCAAGGAGCTTTTCAAGGTAGTTAATTTCTGGCGCGACAAGGGAGTCAAAGGTTTCCGATTCGATGTGATCAATTTGATCGGCAAGGATGAGGTCTTAGTGGATTGCCCAGAAAATGAAGGAAAGCCAGCTTACACAGACAAGCCCATCGTTCATGACTATTTGCGCATGATGAATCAAGCCACTTTTGGATCAGCTGATAGTTTTATGACAGTTGGGGAAATGTCCTCGACAACCATGGAAAACTGTGTCCTCTATTCGTCACCTGACCGTCAAGAATTATCCATGACCTTTAATTTCCATCATCTCAAGGTGGACTACAAGGATGGGCAGAAGTGGACCTTGGCGTCCTTTGATTTTGAAGAATTGAAAAATCTCTACCATAGCTGGGGCAAGGAAATGAGTGACAAAAACGGCTGGAGCGCCCTCTTTTGGAACAATCACGACCAACCACGTGCCTTGAACCGTTTTATTGATATTCAAAACTTCCGTAATGAAGGGGCGACCATGCTGGCTGCCAGCATTCACCTGTCACGTGGGACACCTTATATCTACATGGGTGAGGAAATTGGAATGGTTGACCCAGACTATGATTCCATGGCTGACTATGTGGATGTCGAGTCCATCAATGCTTATCAGATGCTCTTAAAAGAAGGGAAAAGTGAGCAAGAAGCTTTCCAGATTATTCAGGCCAAGTCACGAGATAATTCACGCATTCCTATGCAGTGGGATGCTTCAGAAAATGCTGGTTTCTCAAAAAGAACTCCTTGGTTGAAGTCAGGGAAATCCTACCCACACATTAACGTAGAAAATGAAATCAAAGGTCCAATTTTCACCTTCTACCAAGACTTGATTCGACTTCGTAAGGAAATGCCGATCATTTCAGAAGGAAGCTACAAACCAGCCTTTGAAGACAGTAAGCAAGTCTATGCCTTTGAACGTCAGTATGAGGATGAAAAGTTACTGGTCCTCAATAACTTTTATGCCACAGAAATAGAAATTGAGCTACCAGCACCTTATCAAAATGGACAGATTCTGATTTCAAACTATGAAGATGTAGAAGTATCAGAAAAAATTCTGCTCAAACCTTATCAAACGCTGGCTATCTATGTAAATTAAACGTAGCAAGGAGCTCTCTTTCATCGAAATGAGGAGCTCCTTTTTTGTCGCCTATTGCCCTTTGTGAAAGCGTAAAACAAACTAGTCAGGAAAGTCACTTTATGGTATAATATAGAAGACTCAAAAAGAAACAGGAGAAAAAGAATGGACTTACTTTTAGCAATTGTCTTGATTGTGCTAGCTTTTCTAGGAGGAGCTCTTGGAGGGATGTACTTGGTTCGTAAGCAAATCGAAAAAGAATTTGCGGACAACCCACGTTTGAACGCTGAGGCAGTTCGTGCTCTTTTGAGCGCAAATGGTCAAAAGCCAAGCGAAGCCAAGGTACAACAAGTTTACCACCAAATCATCCGCCAACAAAAAGCAGCTCTTGCTAACAATAAAAAGAAATAAATAGGAAAAGTCTGGGATGAAAGTTCCAGACTTCTCACTATGTTCAATAGTTCTCAAGGATAAGACTTTTTCCTTGCATTCTATTGATATTTGATTATGATTAAAAGAGAGGCAGTTGCCATTCTATCAAGCTGTCTATCCGTTTATTTAGGACGAGTAATCATGATGAACTATCAATCAGAAAAAAGACTAGAAAGAAGACTGTATGGATAATCGACCAATTGGTTTTTTGGATTCGGGTGTCGGGGGCTTGACCGTTGTTCGCGAGCTTATGCGCCAGCTTCCCCATGAAGAAATCGTCTATATTGGAGATTCGGCGCGGGCACCCTATGGTCCCCGTCCTGCTGAGCAAATCCGTGAATATACTTGGCAGTTGGTCAACTTTCTTTTGACCAAGGATGTCAAGATGATTGTCATTGCTTGTAACACTGCGACTGCAGTCGTCTGGGAAGAAATCAAGGCTCAACTAGACATTCCTGTCCTAGGTGTGATTTTGCCAGGAGCTTCGGCAGCCATCAAGTCCAGTCAAGGTGGGAAAATCGGGGTCATTGGAACCCCTATGACGGTCCAATCAGACATCTATCGTCAAAAAATCCATGATCTGGATCCGGATTTACAGGTGGAGAGTTTGGCCTGTCCTAAGTTTGCTCCTTTGGTGGAGTCTGGTGCCCTGTCAACCAGTGTAACCAAGAAAGTGGTCTATGAAACCCTGCGCCCCTTGGTTGGAAAGGTGGATAGCCTGATTTTGGGTTGTACCCATTACCCACTCCTTCGTCCCATCATCCAGAATGTCATGGGACCAAAGGTTCAGCTCATCGATAGTGGGGCAGAGTGTGTACGGGATATCTCGGTTTTGCTGAACTATTTTGAAATCAATCGTAGCCGAGATGCGGGACCTCTTCAACATCGTTTTTACACAACAGCCAATAGCCAAAGTTTTGCCCAGATTGGAGCAGAATGGCTGGAAAAAGAGATTCATGTGGAGCATGTAACTTTATGACAAACAAAATTTACGAATACAAGGATGACCAGGACTGGTATGTCGGTGTCTGGGATGTCTATGGAGGTATCTATAGCCTTATCAAAGATCCTCTCGAGCTTGATTTTATGGATTTAGCGCGGATTTTTCGTGATGAGGAAAACGGCTTTCCGATTACGATAACGGTGATGCGCTGGTCTTCTAACTTCCGTCTGCTCTCTTTTATCGTCGAGATGTTAAATGCGGAAGCAGGACGTAACTTGGAGGTCATCCAACGTCAGGGAGCCCTGCTCTTGGTTGAAAATGGGCAACTCCTGCATGTAGAATTACCTAAAGAAGGTGTTGATGTAGAAGCCTTTTTTGAAACCAGCAAGTTTAGAGAAACCTTGTTGATAGCGACTCGAAACGAAGGCAAGACCAAGGAATTCCGAGCTATCTTTGACAAACTAGGCTATGATGTGGAAAATCTCAATGACTATCCAGATTTACCTGAAGTAGCTGAAACAGGCATGACCTTTGAAGAAAATGCCCGCCTCAAGGCAGAAACCATTTCCCAATTAACAGGCAAGATGGTTCTAGCAGACGACTCAGGTCTCAAAGTCGATGTCCTTGGTGGCTTGCCAGGTGTCTGGTCAGCTCGTTTTGCAGGAGTGGGAGCGACTGATCGTGAAAAT
Organism: Streptococcus oralis subsp. tigurinus; assembly: GCF_002096275.1. GTDB lineage: Bacteria > Bacillota > Bacilli > Lactobacillales > Streptococcaceae > Streptococcus > Streptococcus oralis_CN. Next base: position 112,383 of record NZ_NCUG01000016.1, read on the forward strand.
AATGCCAAACTCTTGCACGAATTGGCCATGGTCTTTGATCTCAAGGACCGTTCGGCTCAGTTCCACACAACCCTAGTTGTAGCCAGTCCAAACAAGGAAAGTTTGGTTGTTGAAGCTGACTGGCCAGGCTACATTAACTTTGAACCTAAGGGTGAAAATGGCTTTGGTTATGATCCCCTCTTCCTGGTGGGAGAGACAAGTAAATCCTCAGCTGAATTAACCCTTGAAGAAAAAAATAGCCAATCTCACCGCGCCTTAGCCGTTAAGAAACTTTTGGAGGTATTTCCATCATGGCAAAGCAAACCATCATTGTAATGAGTGATTCCCATGGCGATAGCTTGATTGTGGAAGAAATTCGTGATCGTTATCTGGGAAAAGTCGATGCCATTTTTCACGATGGTGACTCTGAACTCCGTCCTGATTCACCACTCTGGGAAGGTATTTATGTCGTAAAAGGCAATATGGACTTTTATGCAGCTTATCCAGAACGACTCGTGACTCAGTTAGGACCTACTAAGATTATCCAGACTCACGGACACTTATTTGATATCAATTTCAACTTTCAAAAGTTGGACTACTGGGCTCAGGAAGAAGAAGCGGACATTTGTCTCTATGGTCACTTGCATGTGCCAAATGCTTGGATGGAAGGAAAGACTCTTTTTCTAAATCCAGGCTCCATCAGCCAACCACGAGGGACTATCAGAGAATGTCTCTATGCTCGAGTGGAGATTGATGACAGCTATTTTAAAGTAGACTTTTTGACACGTGACCATGAGGTTTATCCAGGCTTGTCCAAGGAGTTTGCTCGATGATTGCCAAGGAATTTGAAGCATTTTTATTGGAGCAGGAAGAGACTTTTCTTACCCCTGCTGAGAATCTAGCAGCTTTGATTGATACCCACAATGCCGACCATGCAATTTTGGTGCTGAGTCAAATCACCTATACCCGTATCCCTGTTGTGACCTTTGACAAACGCTTTGTTGGAACCATTGGGCTGAGAGACATTTTGGCTTATCAAATGGAGCAAGGTTTGACGGATGAGCAGATGGCAACGACAGACATCGTCAATATGACCAAGACAGATGTGGCAGTCGTCGCTCCAGACTATAACATCACAGAGGTCCTCCATAAACTGGTGGATGAACCCTTCTTGCCAGTGGTAGATGATGAAGGGATTTTTCAAGGAATCATCACGCGCAAGTCCATCCTCAAGGCTGTCAATGCCCTTTTGCATGACTTTAGTAAGGAATATGAGATTCGATGCAAATGAGAGATAGGATTTCAGACTTTTTAGAGGGAAAGCAGGGTTTGTCTGCCAATTCCAAGCAGTCCTATAGATATGATTTGGAGCAATTTTTAGATATTGTAGCTGAGCGGATCTCTGAGACTAGTCTCAAGATTTACCAAGGCCAGCTAGCCAATCTAAAAATTAGCGCCCAGAAGCGAAAACTTTCGGCCTGTAACCAATTTCTCTACTTTCTCTATCAAAGAGGAGAGCTGGACAGTTTTTACCGCTTGGAATTAGCCAAACAAGCTGAAAAGAAGACCGAAAAGCCAGAACTGTTAGACCTGGAGTCTTTTTGGCAGGAAAGTAATCATCCAGAAGGACGCTTGCTGGCGCTTCTTATCTTGGAAATAGGGCTCTTACCAAGTGAGATTTTAGCCCTCAAGGTTGCAGATATCAATCTGGATTTTCAGGTGTTGCGAATTAACAAGGCTTCCCAACAGAGGATTGTAGCCATTCCTAGGACCTTGCTTTCAGAATTGGAACCCTTGATGGGGCAGACCTATCTCTTTGAAAGGGGAGGGAAAGCCTATTCTCGTCAGTGGGCCTTTCGTCAGCTGGAGTCCTTTGTCAAGGAGAAAGGTTTCCCAACTTTATCCGCTCAAGCCTTGCGGGAACAGTTCATTCTAAGACAGATAGAAATGAAGGTCGATTTGTACGAAATAGCAAAAAAATTAGGATTAAAAACAGTTCTGACCTTAGAAAAATATAGATAATGGATATTAAATTAAAAGATTTTGAAGGGCCACTGGACTTGCTCTTGCACTTGGTTTCCAAGTATCAGATGGATATCTACGATGTGCCAATCACAGAAGTCATCGAACAGTATCTAGCCTATGTTTCAACCCTGCAGGCCATGCGTCTGGAAGTGACGGGCGAGTACATGGTCATGGCCAGTCAGTTAATGCTGATTAAGAGCCGCAAGCTTCTTCCAAAGGTGGCAGAAGTGACAGATTTGGAAGATGACCTAGAGCAGGATCTTCTCTCTCAAATCGAAGAATACCGCAAATTCAAACTCTTGGGTGAGCACTTGGAGGCTAAGCACCAAGATCGGGCCCAGTACTATTCTAAAGCGCCTACTGAGTTGATCTACGAAGATGCGGAGCTTGTGCATGATAGGACGACCATCGACCTCTTTTTGGCTTTTTCCAATATCCTAGCCAAGAAAAAAGAGGAATTCGCTCAGAATCACACGACCATCTTGCGGGATGAGTATAAGATTGAGGATATGATGGTTATCGTAAAAGAGTCCTTGGCTGGACGAGACCAGTTGCGTTTGCAGGATTTGTTCAAGGAAGCCCAAAATATCCAAGAGGTCATTACCCTCTTTTTGGCAACCCTAGAGTTAATCAAAACCCAAGAACTGATCCTTGTTCAAGAGGAGAGTTTCGGAGATATCTATCTCATGGAAAAGAAGGAAGAAAGTCAAGAGGCACAAAGCTAGACTTGATAGAGAGGAAAGATGAGTACTTTAGCAGAAATAGAAGCGCTCTTGTTTGTAGCAGGTGAAGATGGGATTCGGGTCCGTCAGTTGGCTGAACTCCTATCGCTTCCTCCGACAGGCATCCAGCAGAGTTTAGAAAAATTAGCCCAAAAGTATGAAAAAGACCAAGAGTCGAGCTTGTCCCTGATTGAGACAGGGGGCGCTTACAGATTGGTGACCAAGCCTCAATTTGCAGCGATTTTAAAGGAATACTCCAAAGCTCCCATCAACCAGAGTCTGTCTCGGGCAGCCCTTGAGACCTTGTCCATCATTGCCTACAAGCAACCCATCACGCGGATAGAAATTGATGCTATCCGTGGGGTCAATTCGAGTGGGGCTTTGGCAAAGTTGCAGGCTTTTGACTTGATAAAGGAAGACGGGAAAAAAGAAGTGTTGGGCCGCCCCAACCTCTATGTGACTACGGATTATTTCCTAGATTACATGGGAATTAACCATTTGGAAGAACTGCCAGTGATTGATGAGCTTGAGATTCAGGCTCAAGAAAGCCAATTATTTGGTGAAAGGATAGAAGAAGATGAGAATCAATAAATATATTGCCCACGCAGGTGTGGCCAGTAGGAGAAAAGCAGAAGAGTTGATCAAGCAAGGCTTAGTGACGGTTAATGGCCAAGTGGTACGTGAACTCGCAACGACTATTAAGACTGGAGATAAGGTCGAAGTTGAGGGTCAGCCCATCTACAACGAAGAAAAAGTCTACTATCTGCTTAACAAACCACGCGGTGTGATTTCCAGTGTGACAGATGACAAGGGTCGCAAGACTGTTGTGGATCTCTTGCCAAATGTAAAAGAGCGTATTTACCCAGTTGGACGTTTGGACTGGGATACATCAGGTGTTTTGATTTTGACCAATGATGGGGATTTTACGGATGAGATGATTCACCCTCGTAATGAGATTGACAAGGTCTATGTCGCGCGTGTTAAAGGTGTGGCCAATAAGGACAATCTCCGTCCCTTGACCCGCGGACTTGAGATTGATGGCAAGAAAACCAAGCCAGCTGTTTATGAAATTCTCAAAGTGGATCCAGTTAAAAATCGCTCTGTGGTACAGTTGACCATTCACGAAGGACGTAACCACCAAGTTAAAAAGATGTTTGAAGCTGTCGGTCTTCAAGTGGATAAGTTGTCTCGGACACGTTTTGGACACTTAGATTTGACAGGCCTTCGTCCGGGAGAATCTCGTCGCCTTAACAAAAAAGAAATCAGCCAACTACACACCATGGCGGTAACTAAAAAATAATGAAACGAATCTTAATAGCGCCAGTACGCTTTTACCAACGTTTTATCTCACCAGTCTTTCCCCCCTCTTGTCGTTTTGAGCCTACTTGTTCCAACTACATGATCCAGGCTATTGAAAAACATGGCTTCAAGGGTGTCTTGATGGGTTTGGCTCGGATTTTACGTTGCCATCCCTGGTCGAAAACAGGCAAGGATCCCGTACCAGACCACTTTTCACTCAAACGAAATCAAGAAGAAAAATAAACCCAACATCATTTGATGTTGGGTTTTCTTGTTTATTTCAAAGCTTTTTGAGCGTCTTCAATCATGAGTTTGGTTGATTCAAGACCGCCACCACTTAGATACCAGAGGTCTGGTGTTAGTTGTATGATTTTACCGTTTTTAGCAGCAGGAGTCTCGGCGATGAGGGCATTTTCTAGGACGCCATCGTTGCTTGAGTTGTCCCCACCGATGGCAAGGGTACGGTTGATGACAAAGAGGATGTCAGGATTGATTTCTTTGACACTTTCAAAGCTGACTTCCTGGCCATGACGAGAGTCTTCAAATTGAGTATCAGTTGGTTTGAATTTCAAGGTTTGGTACAAGAAAGAGAAACGAGATTGGGCACCAAAGGCAGCCATTTTTCCTTCATTGAGGAGGATAGCAAGGGCTTTTTTGTCAGAACTTTCGTTTTTAGTAGCGACTTCTTGGATGCTCTTATCTAGGTTAGCCAATTCTTCCTTGGCTTTCTGTGTACCAGTTTCACCAAAGGCGCTTGCTAAGGATTCAATGTTGGTTTTAGTTGAAGTCCAGTAGTCGTCCTTACTTGCTTGGAAGAGAACAGTTGGAGCAATTTCTTTGAACTTGTCTACGAATTTTTGGGTACGAGGTGAAGCAATGATTAAATCCGGTTCAAGAGCAGCGATGGCTTCTAGGTCTGGCTCGACCATAGAACCAACATTTTTGACATTTCCTGCAAGATCTTTTAGGTAAGCCGGAACAGTTTTTGTAGGCATTCCGACGATATTTTTTTCAAAACCTAAAGCGCGAATAGTATCCGCAGCACCGAGGTCAAAGGTCACAATCTTTTCAGGAACCTTTGACAGTTTGACTTCATCTAGTGAACTTTTAATGGTTACCTCTGTTGGAGCAGAGCTACTTGTCTCTGTCTGACTAGTGCTTGAGTTTGTGTTGGTACTACATGCGCCAAGTAGGAGCAAGAAGCTGGCCACTAGGGCAGTGAGATAAAGTTTAAGGGATGTTTTCATGATTTCTCCTTTTTAAAATGTGATAACAATTTAAGGAGTCTCTAGGTTTTATTGACTAAGAGACTGAGGGTTCTCTAACTTGAGCTTCTATGTTACTAGCTATAGATACAAATCTTTTTTCCATTGATATCAGCCAGCGTGATGGGAATCTCATAGAGTTGACTGAGCAGGTCAGCCTGCATGATTTGAGCAGTCGTTCCCTTGCTAAAGACTTGGCCGTCTTTGAAGGCGACAATTTCATCCGCATATTGACTGGCTATGTTGATATCGTGGAGGACGATAATAATGGTCTTACCGAGCTCTTCCACCAGTCGCTTGAGAATCTGCATCATGCTGACGCTTTGCTTGATATCGAGATTATTGAGCGGCTCGTCTAGTAAGATAAAGTCCGTATCCTGGGCCAGTACCATGGCGATAAAGACACGTTGCAACTGTCCTCCAGACAGGCTATCGATGTAGCGGTCTTTTAGGTTTGTCAGATCTAGATAGTCTAGAGTTTCTCGGATTTTTTCCCAGTCTTCCGCCCTCAGCCGACCCCGGCTGTAAGGAAAACGTCCAAAACTGACCAGTTCTTCAACAGTCAATTTGGCTTGGTAATTGATTTTCTGCTTTAGGATGGTCAGCTCCTGAGCCAGTTCTTGCGAATTCCAGCTCTCAATTTCACGCCCCTTGATACTGAGAACTCCCTGATCTTTCTTGGTCAGTCTGCTCATAATGGAGAGGAGAGTTGACTTTCCAGCACCATTTGGACCAATAAAGGCAGTCAGTTTCTGAGGACTGACTTCAAGCAAAATGTCTTGCAAAATATCCTGTTTTTGAATGGATTTGTCAATGTTTTCCAGTTTCACTGACGCGCCCTCCTGTATAGTAAGATAAAGAATAAGAAGCCACCCACACTCTCAATGATCATACTGATGCGAATTTCCAGCGCAAAGACTCGTTCGATGAGGGCCTGCCCCAAGGTCAAACTGATAAATCCGACCAGAATGGCCACGATAAAGAGCAATTTGTGCCGATAGTCTTTGACGATTAGGTAGGTGAGGTTAGCCAACATAAAACCGAAGAAGGCCATAGGCCCTACCAAGGCAGTTGCCGTTGAGGCCAAAAGTACGATGCCCCAGAGGAGCTCTTTCTGTTCTTTTTCGACATCGAGTCCCAAAATCTGAGCCGTTTCTCTTTGCAGGTGCAAGACATCCAGAATGACTGCTTTTCGAAAGAAAAAGATTGTCAAAGCGAGGATGATCAGAGAACCGATGGCTAGAATGGAAGTGTTGAGATGTTGAAAGGAGGCAAAAAGACCGTTCTGCAGTTTATCGTATTCGTTTGGATCCATCAGGACTTGTAGGAAGGTACTAATATTTCGAAAGAGACTTCCGAGTGCTAGACAGATTAGCAGAATGAAGACCAAGTCCTGTTTCATCAGTGTCTTCAAGTAGCCTTGTAAGGCGAGAAAGAAGAGGGATTGGACAAGCAGTAAGACTATAAATTCTAAGATAGGAGACTTTCCAAGCTGTAGAAATTTGCTTTCAAATATCAGTAGCAGGGTTTGTAGCAAGACATAGAAGGATTCGATTCCTAAAATACTTGGCGTTAGAAAGCGATTTTCCGTCAGAGTTTGAAAACTAATAGTCGAAATCCCTGTCGCGATGGCTACCAAGAGATAAACGATGATTTTTTGGGAACGTAGCTTCCAGGCAAAGGCAGACAGCTGGGTGATGGGCCAAAAGTAGAGGAGACAAGCTCCGATGGCCAGAATAATGAGAAGGTAGAAGAGCTTGGTGTGTTTGCTTTTAGACTGCATTTTTTCGTCCTCCTCTCCATAGAAGTAGGATAAAGACGAGGCTACCGATGATTCCTAGTAGGAGACTGACAGACAGCTCATAGGGCCGAATCAAGACTCGAGAGAGGATATCGCAGGCCAGAACCAGATTGGCACCGACCAGAGCGACCATGAGTTTGGTTTGACTCAAATTATCTCCGTAGCGCTTGCGGATAAGATTGGGAACGATGACTCCGAGAAAAGGCAAGGCACCTACAGTAATCATGGTGACACTAGTCGTTAGCGCCACCAGAAAAAGGGCCAGTTTTTCAAGCAGGGAGTAGGAAATCCCCAAACTTTCACTGGTTTCCTTGCCCAGATTCATGATGGTAAAGGTTTGGGATAATTTCCAAACGGCTATCAGGATAATGAGGCCTAAGAAGAGCCACTCATACTGATGGGTCTGGATCATGGAGAAGGAGCCCTGGGTCCAAGCGGTCATACTCTGAACCAGATTGAAACGATAGGCGATAACTTCTGTGACAGAACCAATAATCCCACTATAGATGATCCCAATCAGAGGCAACATCCACCTTTCCTTTACAGAAAAAATAGTCATAAAGGCCAGGAAGAAGAGAGTAAATAAGATGGATGAGCCAAAAGCAAAGAGCATCTTTTGGGTCAGACTCGCAGATGGAAAGACAAAGAGGCTCAGCACCATTCCCAGTTTGGCGGCTTCCGTCGTTCCAACCGTACTCGGTGCAGCAAACTGATTTTGAGTGATGGTCTGCATGAGGAGTCCTGCCATACTCATACTGGAGGCAGTCAGGAGAATGCTGATGGTTCTTGGAAGACGCGACTCTTGAAAGAGAAGCCAGGTCTGCTGGTCAAAAGCAAAGAATTTTTCCCAAGAAAAATCACTGGTTCCAATGGTAATGGAGAGAAAGACCAGAAGTAGAAGTAAGCCAGTTAAATAATGAGAGAGTTTCATGCCCCGACCTTTCATGTAAATTTGGTATCAAAAGATACCTGCGGATATTACTGTAACACGATTCCTTTAATCTGTCAATAAATTTTCTGACAATTTAATGTAAAAAATGAGAAAACTTCCTGAAACAAGTGCTAGTTCCCTCTTTTATAGGGTAAACTTGTAAAAACCAATCCACCTTCCCACTATCCTTCTCCTATAAAAAGTGGTAAAATGGAGGACAGAAAGAAGGAACTGATATGACAACATTATTTTCAAAAATAAAAGAAGTGACAGAACTTGCTGCTATCTCAGGTCATGAGGCACCTGTCCGTGCCTATCTCCGTGAAAAGTTGACACCGCATGTGGATGAAGTGGTGACAGATGGTTTGGGTGGTATTTTTGGTATCAAACATTCAGAAGCTACCGATGCGCCCCGTGTCTTGGTCGCTTCCCATATGGACGAAGTTGGTTTTATGGTCAGCGAAATCAAGCCAGATGGTACCTTCCGTGTCGTTGAAATCGGTGGCTGGAACCCTATGGTCGTTAGCAGCCAACGCTTTAAACTTTTTACGCGTGATGGTCGTGAAATTCCTGTGATTTCAGGCTCTGTTCCTCCACATTTGACTCGTGGAAAGGGCGGACCAACCATGCCTGCTATCTCGGATATTGTCTTTGATGGTGGTTTTGCAGACAAGGCTGAAGCAGAAAGTTTTGGAATCCGTCCTGGTGATACCATCGTACCAGATAGCTCAGCGATCTTGACAGCCAATGAAAAAAATATCATCTCAAAAGCTTGGGACAACCGCTACGGTGTTCTCATGGTGAGCGAGTTAGCCGAAGCCTTGTCAGGTCGAAAACTTGGCAATGAACTCTATCTGGGTTCTAACGTCCAAGAAGAAGTTGGTCTTCGTGGTGCTCATACTTCCACAACTAAGTTTGACCCAGAAGTCTTTCTGGCAGTTGACTGTTCACCTGCTGGTGATGTTTATGGTGGTCAAGGCAAGATTGGGGATGGAACCTTGATTCGTTTCTACGATCCAGGTCATTTGCTTCTCCCGGGTATGAAGGATTTCCTTTTGACAACGGCTGAAGAAGCTGGCATCAAGTACCAATACTACTGTGGAAAAGGCGGTACAGACGCTGGAGCAGCTCATCTGAAAAATGGTGGTGTCCCATCTACAACTATCGGTGTCTGTGCTCGTTATATCCACTCTCACCAAACCCTCTACGCTATGGATGACTTCCTAGAAGCCCAAGCTTTCTTGCAAGCCTTGGTGAAAAAATTGGATCGCTCAACTGTTGATTTGATTAAAAATTATTAAGCATAAGGGAGTGTCGGGATGGTAGAACCAAACCTAGAAAGTCTTATAAAAGATCTCTATAACCATGCCCGTCAGGGCTTGAGTGAAGATTTAGTTGCTGCTCTCCTAGAGACTGCTAAAAAACTACCTACTACAAATGAGCAATTACTAGCAGTCCGACTCTCAGGACTGGTCACCCGTGAATTGCTCACCAATCCCAAACACCCAGCACCTGAGTTGCTCAACTTGGCGCGCTTTATCAAAAGAGAAGAGGCCAAGTACAGAGGCACTGCAGTTTCTGCTATCATGTTTGGAGAACTCTTTAAGATGCTTTGATTCCATTGTGAATCAAAGTATTTTTTATATGCTCCAAAAGAAATTCTTAATGAGGAGACGAAAAAAGCCATCCCATTCAGGATAGCTTCTTGTTTATTAGATTTGTTCAGCGATAACCTTTTCAGCTAGATTCATAGCGTGGTCAGATACACGAGTATAGTGGGAAATAATGTCGATGAAGTTGACTCCAGCTTGTGTAGAACACTCACCCTTGTTAAGGCGTTTGATGTGGGTCTTTCTGAGAACGCGTTCCATATTGTTGATTTCTTTATGACGTTCAATCAGCCTTTGAGCTTTTTCAATATCATTGTTTTCCACACTATCAAGAGCATCTTTGATGAACTCAGTGGTAGCGTGATAAATCTCAGCTAGCTCTTCCAAAGCGGCCTCAGAGAACTGAACATTCTTGCGTTGGAGATAGTCTGTTAGGTTGATTAACCCTTCTGCGTGGTCTCCAATCCGTTCCAAATCACGAGATGAATCCAGAATGTTAGTCAACACTTCGCTTTCCTTTTGGCTCAAGGATTCGCTTGAAAGGCTAATCAGGTAACGAGTGAGTTTTTCGTCAATTGTGTTAATTGCTTCTTCAGTCTTATGGCCTTTCTCAGCTAGTTTTTCATCTAGATTGACGATGTAGTCGTAGGAAAGGTCAAAAGCTTTTGCAGCATAGTTCCCCAAGTGAAGAAGTTCTTTTTTGGCATTTCCTAGAGCGATAGAAGGCGCCTGTTTGATGAGTTGTTCATCCAAGTAGAGAGCCTCGTATTTAACAACTTCATCTTCACCAGGAATGAGCTTGGTAACAATGTAAGCCAAGGCGCCGATGAATGGGAACTGGATAATGGTATTTGTAATATTAAAGGTTCCGTGGGCAAAGGCAATGGTCATTTCTGGAGCTAGATTGAGTGCAGATTCAAACCATTGAATCAAGCCAGTGAAAGGTACAAGGAAGACAATACAGATAACCGTACCAATCACATTAAAGGCAACGTGGGCACCGGCAACACGTTTGGCAGCGATATTGGCTCCAAGAGAAGCAATGATGGCTGTAATGGTCGTTCCGATATTATCACCAAACAAGACCGGTAGGGCACCTTGTAGGTCAATCAAACCACTTGCGTACAGGTTCTGTAAGATACCGATAGTTGCGGATGAAGCCTGAATGAGTAGGGTCAGTCCAGTTCCGACAAAGACACCTAGAATAGGACTCTTACTTAGTTCAACCATGTAGTCTCTAAAGACTTGCAGGTCTTTTAGGGGTTCCATTGCACCGCTCATAAGATTGAGAGCGAAGAAGATACCTCCTACACCAAAGATAATCCGTCCAATGTTATTGATGGAGCGATTCTTGGTGAAGAAGAGACAAACTGCTCCGATAAAGAGCATAGGTAAGGCGTAATCTCCTAGCTTAAAACCGATGATAAAGGATGTAACGGTGGTTCCAATATTGGCACCCATGACAATACCGATAGCCTGACGCAAGGTCAAAAGTCCTGCACTGACAAGTCCCACTGTAATGACTGTAACACCAGAACTTGATTGGATCAGCGCCGTCATACCGATACCAACCAGCACACCGAAGAAGGGATTGCTGGTATATTTGTCAATGTAAAAACGAAGGCGATCTCCAGCAGCTTGTTGCAAACCGTCTCCCATGGTCTTGATACTATATAAAAATAGTCCCAGACCACCTAAAAAGTGAAATAAAATTTCCTGCCAATTAATGGACATTTCTTTTTCCTCCGAAAAATAATAACGGAATTTCTCCTATTCTATTTTAAAGGATAAAAGTAAATCTCACAAGTGTTTAGCTGAAATTTCCATAAGAAACAAGAACTTTCTTTTAAAATGAGAGATAGTTTCCCTTTAAGATAGATGATTTATAGGATTGTGTCCAAATTTTACTGATTATTATCCTAGTTATAGTTTTTATGTTAAACAGATTGACAACGCTTTCATATAGGATAAAATGAAGATGATCCTGTTCTGGTGGTGTGCACTGAGAACAGTTACTTTTTATTATATTGGGAGGATAAGATGAAAGATCTATTTTTTGAAAAACGTTGCCGTTACAGTATTCGAAAGCTGTCAATCGGGGCTTGTTCCTTGATGATTGGTTCAGCTCTATTTGCGAGCCCAGCTCTTGCCGAACAGGTCGCTGCCCCTGAAACAGCCACTAATACGAGCGCTCAAGCGGCAAATGTGAGTGAAACTGCTAATCCAGACACTGCAGCCATCGAAAAACAATTAGAGGAAACTGAAAACAAAGTAGCTGAGCAACCCATTTCAGAAAACACTCCAGCAATAGCTGATTTGGTCAATGAAAAAGAAGAAGCGAAGCCAACTCCGACGGATAAAGCTGAAAAACCTGCTCAACCAACTGAAAAAGAAGAAGTCAAACCAGAGGAAGCTCCTCAAGTCGCTGAGAAGAAAACGGATAAACCAACTCTAGCAGACGTTCCTAAAAATGAAGAGAAGAGTCTCCGACCAAAAGAAATCAAATTTGATACTTGGGATGATTTGTTGAAATGGGAACCGGGTGCGCGTGAGGATGATCCCATCAATCGTTCCTCAGTTGAACTCGCCAAGCGCCATAGAGGTCAGTTGGTCAATGAAAAAGCAAGCAGAAGAGCCAAGGTTCAAGCGCTGGCAAATACCAACTCGAAAGCTAAAGACCACGCTTCTGTTGGTGGAGAAGAATTCAAGGCCTATGCTTTTGACTACTGGCAATACTTGGATTCAATGGTCTTCTGGGAAGGCCTAGTCCCTACTCCAGATGTCATTGATGCCGGTCACCGCAACGGAGTTCCCGTTTATGGAACCCTCTTTTTCAACTGGTCAAACAGCATTGCTGACCAAGAGAAATTTGCAGCTGCCTTGAAACAAGACGCAGATGGCACCTTCCCTATCGCACGGAAACTTGTCGATCTTGCTAAGTACTATGGCTTTGATGGCTATTTCATTAATCAGGAAACAACGGGGGAATTGGTAGCACCTCTTGGTGAAAAAATGCGCCAATTCATGCTCTATACAAAAGAATATGCAGCCAAAGTCAACCACCCAATCAAGTATGCTTGGTACGATGCCATGACCTACAAATACGGTCGTTACCACGAAGATGGCTTGGGAGACTACAACTACCAGTTTATGCAAAAAGAAGGTGACAAGGTCCCCGCGGATCAATTTTTTGCCAATTTCAACTGGAACAAGGAAAAGAATGACCACTCTGTAGAGATGGCAAAATGGCTGGAACGTAGCCAGTATGATGTCTTTGCAGGCTTAGAATTGCAACAAGGTGGCTCTTATAAGACCAAAGTCAAATGGGATGCTCTTTTAGATGAAAAAGGCAAGTTGCGTTTGTCACTTGGACTCTTTGCACCAGATACGATTACCAGTCTAGGAAAAACAGGTGAAGACTACCACAAGAACGAGGACATATTCTTTACAGGTTACCAAGGAGATCCAACAGCTCAAAAACCTGCTGATAAAGAGTGGTATGGAATTGCTAATTTAGTTGCGGACCGCACTCCAGCAGTAGGCCGAACCTTCACTACCTCTTTTAATACAGGACATGGTAGAAAGTGGTTTGTAGACGGTAAAGTTTCTAAGGATTCTGAGTGGAACTACCGTTCGGTTTCAGGTGTCTTACCAACATGGCGTTGGTGGCAGACTTCGACGGGGGGAAAACTCCATGCAGAATATGACTTTACAGATGCCTATAATGGTGGGAACTCCCTTAAATTCTCAGGTGATGTAGCTGGTAAGACGGACCAAGATGTGAATTTGTATTCTACTAAACTAGAAGTAACGGAGAAAACCAAACTTCGGGTTGCCCACAAGGGAGGAAAAGGCTCGAAAGTTTATATGGCCTTCTCTACGACTCCAGACTACAAATTTGAGGATGCAGCTGCATGGAAAGAACTGACTCTCTCTGATAACTGGACAAATGAAGAATTTGACCTTGGCTCACTAGCAGGAAAGACTATCTATGCAGTTAAACTCTTCTTCGAACATGAAGGTGCTGTAAAAGATTATCAGTTCAACTTAGGTCAATTAACAATTTCAGATAACCACCAAGCACCACAAGCGCCGACGGGACTTTCTGTGGTGAAACAATCTCTTAAGAATGCCCAAGAAGCTGAAGCAGTGGTCCAATTTGCTGGTAACCAAGATGCAGATTTCTATGAAGTCTACGAAAAAGATGGAGATAACTGGCGTTTGTTGACAGGATCATCTGCTTCCACTATCTACTTGCCAAAAGTTAGCCGTTCTGCTAATGCGACTGGTAGGACTCAGGAACTGAAAGTCGTTGCAGTAGGTAAAAATGGACTTCGTTCTGAAGCGGCGACGACGTCCTTTAACTGGGGGATGACAGTTCAGGATACGACTCTCCCAAGACCTTTGGCTGAAAATATTGTTCCAGGGGCAACGGTTATTGGTAGCACTTTCCCCAATACTGAAGGTGGGGAAGGCATCGAAGGCATGTTGAACGGTACGATTACAAGTCTGTCAGACAAGTGGTCTTCAGCACAATTGAGCGGTAGTGTCGATATTCGTTTGACTCAACCACGTCGTGTTGTCAGATGGGTAATGGATCATGCGGGAGCTGGTGGTGAGTCTGTTAACGATGGTCTGATGAACACCAAGGACTTTGATCTTTATTACAAGGATACAGATGGCGAGTGGAAACTAGCCAAGGAAGTCCGTGGCAATAAAGCGCACGTTACAGATATCACTCTTGACAAACCAATCACTGCCCAAGACTGGCGTCTAAAAGTTATCACATCTGATAACGGAACACCTTGGAAGGCCATTCGTATCTACAACTGGAAGATGTACGAAACCTTGGACACAGAAAGTCAAAATATTCCAATGGCTAAGGTAGCTGCTCGTTCACTTGGAAACCATCAAGTTCAACTAGGCTTCTCTGATGTTCCGGCAGGCGCAACCATCACCGTTTACGACAAGGCGGATTCGCAAACACCAATTGCGACATTGAAGTCTGAAACTGGTGGCGATCTGGCAACAGCACCATTAGCCTTTGACAAACAACCAAATCTCCTCTACTACCGTACCCAACTACCTGGCAAAGAAATCAGTAACACCTTGGCTGTAGCGATTCCACAGGATGAAAGAAAAATTGCTGCAGTTAGTCTCGAAAAAGGACCTAAGAAGACGGTTTATAAAGAGGGAGAAAAACTGGACCTCAGAGGCGGAACACTCCGTGTTCAATACGAAGGGGGACAAGCCGACGAGCTGATTAACCTTACTCACTCAGGTGTGACGGTATCTGGGTACGACGCTCATCAAAAAGGGGAACAGAAGCTCACAGTCAGCTACCTTGGACTTCCAGTTACTGGTGATTTAAAGGTACAAGTGACTGGTCAAGATGAAGGAAAAGCAAAAGAAGTAGCAGGTTTGTACATTACTAAGAAACCAAAAACAGACTATCTAGTAGGGGATCAACTGGATCTTGCAGAAGGTCGCTTCGGAGTTCTCTATGATGACGAGACAGAAGAGACTCACGGCTTTACTGATGAAGGTGTTGAAATCACGGGCTACGATTCTCAAAAGACTGGACGCCAGACCTTGACCTTACATTACAAAGGTCATACAGCTGAGTTTGATGTCTTGGTTTCTCCAAAGGCTGCAGTCAATGATGAGTACCTTAAACAAGAAATCACTGCTGCCCAAGGCCGTCAGTCAACTCTTGCCTACACCTTCTCAAGCGAGGACAAACAAGCAGCACTAGTAGAGAAGCTCAATGCAGCGAAAGCTGTAGCAGAAAACCACAATGCTAGTCAAGAAGAAGTCAACCGGGCTTTGAATGAGTTGAAACAAGCCGGGACAGACTTGGATGGAAATCAACGTTATCAAACTGCTAGAGAAGAATTGGAAGGCTTGTTGACAAAAGTTCGTGAAAAAGATTCTCAAGCTGAGTTGATTGCCCAAGCAGAAGCTTTATTATCTTTACAAACGCCAACTCCTCAAGCTTTTGCGGAAATGAAAGAAAAGTTGAATAAGAAACTAGCTCCTACAGAAGAAAGTCACCATGTTGGAAGTATGGATCCAAATGAAGTGGCTCCAACGGTTGAAGCTCTCCCTGAACTAGTTGTTGAAACTGAAACAACAGCCTTTGAACGTCAGGAGCGACCAAACTCCGAACTTCTCAAAGGACAACGCCGTGTTGTGCAAGTTGGAGTTGAAGGTCAAGTCCGTCGCTTTGTAGAAGTCGATGGTCAGGGCAAACGCACCCTTCATTCGACTGAAGTTCTCAAGGAAGCTATCCCAGAAATCACAGAAGTTGGTACAAAAGTTCTGTCAAGTAACCAACCGGCTGAAGGTGTAAAAGATTTAGTTCACGAGAAACCAACTCTTGAAATTGAAGAAAAACCACTTGCCTTCGAACGCCAAGAACGACCAAATGCCGACCTTCTCAAAGGCCAACGCCGCGTTGTGCAAGCAGGAGTTGAAGGCCAAGTTCGTCGCTTTGTAGAAGTGGATACCCAAGGCAATCGTACCCTTCGTTTGACTGAAGTTCTTAAGGAAGCAATTCCAGAAATCACAGAAGTTGGAACGAAAGAAGAACAAGTCTTACAAACAACAGTTCAAGTTCCTTTAGCTGCACCAGCAAAAGTTGAAGATG
Source organism: Streptococcus oralis subsp. tigurinus (assembly GCF_002096275.1). Taxonomy (GTDB): domain Bacteria; phylum Bacillota; class Bacilli; order Lactobacillales; family Streptococcaceae; genus Streptococcus; species Streptococcus oralis_CN. The sequence continues at coordinate 128,664 of NZ_NCUG01000016.1, forward strand.
CAAGCAAACAACTGCCAAATACTGGGGCAGAAATAGATGCCGGTCTAGTAGCTCTGGGACTTCTCGGAGCAATGAGTGGCTATGGCTTGCTTGCTAGGAAGAAAAAAGAAGACTAATCGATTTAGAATTCTTGGATTTCCTCATAAAAACTAAAAACAAGGTTTGGCTGCAGTCAAACCTTGTTTTGATTATTTTATCTCGCATTGATTACTTATTTGATAAGGTTTTTCTAGATTTGATTTTAAAAAATGCTAGTTTTAATTATAAGAAAGAACAAGAAAAGTTTAGGGTTTTTCTATCTCTTTTGTTGATTTTGTGATATAATTAACACGTATAAAAAAAGAAGGAGTCATATCTAATGGCAAAATTGACTGTTAAAGACGTTGACTTGAAAGGGAAAAAAGTTCTCGTTCGTGTTGACTTCAACGTACCTGTTAAAGATGGCGTGATTACCAATGACAACCGTATCACTGCAGCTCTTCCAACTATCAAGTATATCCTTGAACAAGGTGGACGTGCAATCCTCTTCTCTCACCTTGGACGTGTAAAAGAAGAAGCAGACAAAGAAGGTAAATCACTTGCTCCTGTAGCTGCTGACTTGGCTGCTAAATTGGGACAAGAAGTTAAATTTATCCCAGGTGTTACACGTGGTGCTGAATTGGAAGCCGCTGTTAACGCTCTTGAAGATGGACAAGTTCTCTTGGTTGAAAACACTCGTTTCGAAGATGTTGACGGCAAGAAAGAATCTAAAAATGATCCTGAACTTGGTAAATACTGGGCATCACTTGGAGATGGTATCTTCGTAAACGATGCATTCGGTACAGCTCACCGTGCACACGCATCTAACGTTGGTATCTCAGCAAACGTTGAAAAAGCAGTTGCTGGATTCCTTCTTGAAAACGAAATTGCCTACATTCAAGAAGCAGTTGAAGCTCCAGAACGTCCATTCGTGGCTATCCTTGGTGGTTCAAAAGTTTCAGACAAGATCGGTGTTATCGAAAACTTGCTTGAAAAAGCTGATAAAGTTCTTATCGGTGGTGGGATGACTTACACATTCTACAAAGCTCAAGGTATCGAAATCGGTAACTCACTTGTAGAAGAAGACAAATTGGATGTTGCAAAATCTCTTCTTGAAAAAGCAAACGGCAAATTGATCTTGCCAGTTGACTCAAAAGAAGCAAACGCATTTGCTGACTACACTGAAGTGAAAGACACTGAAGGTGAAGCAGTAGACCCAGGTTTCCTTGGTTTGGATATCGGTCCAAAATCTATCGCTAAATTCGATCAAGAATTGACTGGTGCGAAGACAGTTGTATGGAACGGACCTATGGGTGTATTTGAAAACCCTGACTTCCAAGCTGGTACAATCGGTGTAATGGATGCTATCGTGAAACAACCAGGCGTGAAATCAATCATCGGTGGTGGTGACTCAGCTGCCGCAGCGATCAACCTTGGTCGTGCAGACAAGTTCTCATGGATCTCTACTGGTGGTGGAGCATCAATGGAACTCCTTGAAGGTAAAGTATTGCCAGGATTGGCTGCACTTACAGAAAAATAAGAGTATAATTAAGAAGATGGTTTCGCCATCTTCTTTTTTGTACCTTTTTCAATGTATATTATTGCATATATGAAAAGAAAAGGATTAAATATTTGCATCTTGGGTTTTAAAGTGATACTATGGATAGTAAACGACAAAAATGAGATACAGAAAGAGATTACAATGAAAAATAGAAAAGAAGTCTATGGATTTCGTAAAAGCAAGGTTGCAAAAACTTTGTGTGGTGCTGTTTTAGGGACTGCTTTGATTGCTTTTGCAGATCAGGCAGTTTTTGCTGATGAAGTAAAAGAGACAACAAGCACAAGTGCGGTTGAAGTTACAAGTACCGGAAACCCAGCCACAAATCTAGCTGAAGCTCAAGGAGATATGAGCCAAGCCGCCAAAGAAAGCCAAGCCAAGGCTGGTTCTAAAGACTCAGCTTTGCCAGTAGAAGTATCATCAGCTGATTTGGATAAAGCCGTTGCTGATGCAAAATCTGCAGGAGTTAAGGTAGTTCAAGATGAAACAAAAGACAAAGGAACAGCCACAACTACTACAGAAAATGCACAAAAACAAGATGAAATCAAAAGTGATTATGCTAAACAGGCTGAAGAAATAAAGACATCTACTGAAGCATATAAAAAAGCAGCAGCAACTCATCAGGCTGAAACAGATAAAATCAATGCTGAAAACAAAGCAGCGGATGACAAGTATCAACAAGATCTAAAAAGTCATCAAGAAGAAGTTGAAAAAATCAATACTGCCAATGCAACAGCTAAAGCAGAATATGAGGCTAAGTTAGCGCAATATCAAAAAGATTTAGCGACTGTCAAAAAAGCAAACAAAGATAGTCAAGAGGATTATCAAAATAAACTTTCAGCTTATCAGACAGAATTAGCTCGAGTACAAAAGGCTAATGCTGAAGCTAAAGAAGTCTATGATAAGGCGGTAAAAGAAAATACTGCGAAAAACGAAACGCTTAAAGCTGAAAATGAAGCCATTAAACAGCGTAATGAAACTGCAAAAGCGAATTATGAAGCAGCGATGAAGCAGTATGAAGCGGATCTTGCAGCTATTAAGAAAGCTAAAGAAGATAATGATGCTGATTATCAAGCTAAATTAGCAACTTACCAGACAGAATTGGCACGTGTTCAAAAGGCTAATTCTGATGCAAAAGTAGCCTATGAAAAGGCTGTTGAAGAAAACACTGCTAAGAACAATGCTATCCAAGCTGAAAATGAAGCGATTAAACAACGAAATGAATCAGCCAAGGCAACTTATGAGATTAAAAAAGCACAATACGAAAAAGACTTGGCAGCAGTCAAACAAGCGAATGCAGCTAACGAAACAGACTACCAAACTAAGCTAGTAGCTTATCAGACAGAACTAGCTCGCGTTCAAAAAGCAAATGCTGATGCTAAAGCAGCTTATGAGAAGGCTGTTGAAGACAACAAGGCCAAAAATGCGACAATTCAAACTAAGAATGAAGAAATTAAGCAGCAAAATGCTAAAGCTAAAGCAGACTATGAAGCTAAAGTTGCAAAATATGAAGCAGACATTGCCAAATATAAGAAAGATTTGGCTGAGTATCCGGCTAAGTTGAAGGCTTATCAAGATGAGCAGGCATCTATTAAGGCTGCACTTGTAGAACTTGAAAAGAATAAAGACAAGGATGGGTACTTGTCTAAACCATCTGCTCGTAGCTTGGTTTATGACTTAGAACCAAATGCTCAACTTGATCTTAAAACAGAAGGAAAACTTCTTACAGCAACAGCAGTTGATGAAGCCTTCAAGAAAGATACAGACCAATATGGTAAAAAGAATCTTCAGTTAGACAATCTAAATGTCAAGAATTTGGAAAATGGTGCTACCACTTCTTCGGTGGAATTGTATGGTAACATCAACGACAAATCTGACTGGACCACCAATGTAGGGAATAAAACTGAAGTTAAATGGGGCTCTGTTCTTCTAGAGCGTGGTCAAAGCGTAACAGCGACTTATACCAACCTTCAAAATTCCTACTACAATGGTAAAAAGATTTCGAAGATTGTTTACAAATATACTGTAGATCCGTCTTCAAAATTTCAAAATCCTAGTGGAAAAGTTTGGTTGGGAATCTTTACAGACCCAACGTTGGGCGTCTTTGCTTCAGCCTATACTGGTAAAGATGAAAAGAATACATCTATCTTCATCAAAAATGAATTTACCTTCTATGATGAAAATGACCAACCAATTAATTTTGACAATGCCCTCCTTTCAGTTGCTTCTCTAAATAGAGAAAATAATTCTATTGAGATGGCCAAGGATTACACTGGTACCTTTATTAAAATTTCAGGTTCATCTGTTGGAGAAAAAGGCGGGAAAATTTATGCTACAGAAACCTTGAACTTTAAACAAGGCCAAGGTGGATCTCGTTGGACCATGTATAAAAATAGTCAACCTGATTCCGGTTGGGATTCGTCTGATGCACCAAACTCTTGGTATGGTGCGGGAGCAATCAGCATGTCAGGTTCTACTAACCGTGTGACTGTCGGTGCCATTTCTGCTACTTTAGTAGTTTCTTCTGATCCTGTTATGGCTGTAGAAAATGGCAAGAAACCAAACATCTGGTATTCACTCAATGGGAAGATTCGTGCCGTTCACGTTCCGAAAATTACTAAGGAAAAACCAACTCCACCAGTAACGCCAACTGAACCACAAGCTCCTACTTATGATGTGGAAAAACCATTGGAGCCAGCCCCAGTAGCACCAAGCTATGAGAATGAGCCAACTCCACCAGTTAAGACTCCAGATCAACCGAAGCCATCAAAACCGGAAGCGCCAAACTATGAGGCAGAAAAACCATTGGAACCAGCTCCAGTAGCGCCAAGCTATGAGAATGAGCCAACTCCGCCAGTTAAGACCCCAGATCAACCGGAGCCATCAAAACCGGAAGCGCCAAACTATGAGACAGAAAAACCATTGGAACCAGCTCCAGTAGAGCCAAGCTACGAAAATGAGCCAACTCCACCGGTTAAGACTCCAGATCAACCGGAGCCATCAAAACCAGAAGCGCCAAACTATGATCCATTGCCAACTCCGCCGCTAGCACCAACTCCTAAACAGCTGCCGACTCCTCCAGCGGTGCCGACAGTACACTTCCATTATAATAGCTTGTTGGCGCAACCTCAAATTAATAAAGAAATTAAGAATGAGGATGGAGTAGATATTGATCGTACTCTAGTAGCTAAGCAGTCTGTAGTGAAGTTTGAACTGAAAACAGAGGCTTTAACCGCAGGTCGTCCAAAAACAACTTCGTTTGTATTGGTAGATCCACTTCCAACTGGTTATCAGTTTGATTTGGAAGCTACCAAGAATGCGAGCAAAGGTTTTGAAACAAGCTATGACCAAGTTAGTCACACTGTAACCTTTAAGGCTACTGAGGAGACCTTAGCTGCTTTCAATGCAGATTTGACAAAATCCTTTGAGACTCTATATCCAACGGTTGTTGGTCGTGTTTTGAATGATGGGGCGACTTATACAAATAACTTTACATTGACAGTCAATGATGCCTATGGTGTTAAATCAAACATTGTTCGTGTAACGACTCCAGGTAAACCAAACGATCCCGATAATCCAAATAACAACTACATTAAACCTTTGAAAGTTAACAAGAACAAACAAGGTGTGAATATTGATGGTAAAGAAGTTCTAGCTGGTTCAACGAACTACTATGAACTCACATGGGATTTAGACCAATACAAGGGAGATAAATCTTCTAAAGAAGCGATTCAAAACGGTTTCTACTACGTGGATGATTATCCAGAAGAAGCTTTAACCCTTCAACCAGAATTGGTTAAGATTCGTGATCTAGAGGGCAACCTTGTATCAGGTATCAGTGTTCAACAATTTGATAGTTTAGAAGCTGCGCCTAAGAAGGTTCAAGAGCTGCTGAAGAAAGCCAAGATCACTGTTAAAGGTGCTTTCCAACTCTTCTCAGCTGATAATCCAGCTGAATTCTACAAGAACTATGTAGCAGCAGGAAAATCATTGCTAATCACAGATCCGATGACAGTTAAACCTGAATTTGGTCAAACTGGTGGTAAGTATGAAAACAAAGCCTACCAAATTGATTTTGGAAATGGCTATGCTACAGAAGTAGTTGTCAACAACGTTCCGAAAATCACACCAAAAAAAGATGTGACAATCAGTATGGATCCAAGTAGTGACAATATCGATGGCCAAACAATTCCATTGAACCAGTACTTCAATTATCGTTTAATCGGTGGTTTGATTCCACAAAATCATTCTGAGGACTTGAATGACTATAGTTTTGTAGATGATTATGACCAAAAAGGTGATCAATACACTGGAAACTATAAAGTTCTTGCCAAGGTTGATATCCGATTGAAAGACGGTCGTGTTATCAAGGCAGGAACAGACTTAACAGCTGAAACACAGGTTGAACATGATCAAGATAAGGGAATGATTACAATTCGCTTCAAGGAAGAATTCCTTCAAAAGATTCAGTTGGATTCTCCATTCCAAGCTGAGACTTATATTCAAATGAAACGAATTGCTATCGGAACCTTTGAAAATACTTATGTAAATACTGTGAATAAAGTTGCTTACGCTTCAAATACAGTTCGCACGACAACACCAGAACCTAAGAAACCAGAGGAGCCAACAACCCCTAATTCTAATTCTAATCCAAATCCAAAAGGAAACCCTACTCTACCTCACACAGGGACAAATGATTCAAGCTACATGCCATATCTTGGTCTGGCAGCTTTAGTAGGAGTTTTAGGACTTGGTCAGTTGAAACGAAAAGAAGACGAAAGCAACTAATTTCTGGAAGTTAAATAGAAAAGAGGAACTCTGTTTCCTCTTTTTTATAGCCTAAATTAAAAGCGTTTCCTATTGATTTTGGCTCATAAAATCAACTAATTTATGATAAAATGGAAGTAGAAAGTTGAGATTATGGGTTATTTTAAAAAATATAAATTTGACAAGTCACAGTTCAAACTTGGTATGCGGACTTTTAAAACGGGAATTGCCGTTTTTCTAGTTCTTTTGATTTTTGGCTTTTTTGGCTGGAAAGGTCTTCAAATCGGTGCTCTGACAGCGGTTTTTAGTCTGAGGGAGAGTTTTGATAAGAGTGTCCATTTTGGGACTTCACGTATTCTAGGAAATAGTATCGGTGGTTTCTACGCCCTTATCTTTTTTCTCTTAAATACCTTATTTCAAGGAGCCTTTTGGGTGACCTTGGTGGTTGTTCCAATCTGCACTATGTTAACCATTATGACAAATGTGGCCATGAATAATAAATCGGGGGTTATTGGTGGTGTAGCAGCTATGTTAATCATTACCCTCTCAATACCGAGCGGTGAAACAATTTTGTACGTGTTTGCGCGTGTATCGGAAACTTTCATGGGAGTTTTTGTCGCAATTCTCGTAAATTATGATATTGATCGTATTCATCTCTTTTTAGAGAAAAAAGAAAAATAATGTTACATTTTATAACATTATCGATTGACGTATGTATTTTTTTAGACTATAATAGACAGAAAGAAGGAAATTGTAAATGAAGGAAAGAGAATTTCGCCGAAATATGGCTGTTTTTCCTATCGGTAGTGTGATGAAGTTGACCGATCTATCAGCGCGTCAGATTCGTTATTATGAAGATCAAGAGTTGATTAAACCTGATCGAAACGAAGGAAACCGTCGCATGTATTCGTTGAATGACATGGATCGTTTGCTTGAGATCAAAGATTATATCTCTGAAGGCTACAATATCGCTGCCATTAAGAAAAAATATGCTGAACGTGAGGCGAAGTCCAAGAAAGTGGTGAGTCAGACGGAGGTGCGTCGCGCACTTCATAATGAACTCCTCCAACAAGGTCGCTTTGCTTCAGTACGGTCACCTTTTGGTCGCGGTTAGGCAACCGCAAGTAGTCATATATTAAGGAGAAAAACCATGCCAATCACAGCTGCAGATATTCGTCGTGAAGTCAAGGAAAAAAATGTTACCTTTATTCGTCTCATGTTCTCAGATATTTTGGGAACGATGAAAAACGTCGAAATTCCTGCTACAGATGAACAGTTAGATAAAGTCTTGTCAAACAAGGCTATGTTTGATGGATCTTCTATCGAAGGTTTTGTACGTATCAATGAGTCAGATATGTACTTGTACCCAGACTTGGATACATGGACAGTCTTCCCTTGGGGAGATGAAAACGGAAGTGTTGCAGGTTTGATCTGTGATGTCTATACAACAGAAGGTAAACCATTTGCAGGTGACCCTCGTGGCAACCTCAAACGTGCTCTTGGTCACATGGAGGAAGTAGGATTCAAATCCTTCAACCTTGGACCAGAGCCAGAATTCTTCCTATTTAAGTTGGATGAAAATGGCGACCCAACACTTGAAGTAAATGACAAAGGTGGCTACTTTGATTTGGCGCCTACTGACCTTGCGGACAATACGCGTCGTGAAATCGTTAATGTCTTGACTAAAATGGGATTTGAAGTAGAAGCTAGTCACCACGAGGTTGCGGTTGGTCAACATGAAATTGACTTCAAGTATGATGAAGTGCTCCGCGCTTGTGATAAGATTCAAATCTTTAAACTCGTTGTTAAAACAATTGCTCGCAAACATGGACTTTATGCAACCTTTATGGCGAAACCAAAATTTGGTATTGCTGGATCAGGTATGCACTGTAATATGTCCTTGTTTGATGCAGATGGCAACAATGCCTTCTTTGATCCAAAAGATCCGAGAGGCATGCAGTTGTCAGAAACGGCCTACTATTTCCTTGGTGGTTTGATCAAGCACGCTTACAACTATACTGCCATCATGAACCCAACTGTTAACTCCTACAAACGTTTGGTTCCTGGTTATGAAGCGCCAGTTTATATTGCATGGGCTGGACGTAATCGTTCACCGCTTGTGCGCGTACCTGCTTCACGTGGTATGGGAACTCGCCTTGAATTGCGCTCGGTAGACCCAATGGCAAACCCATACATCGCGATGGCAGTTCTTCTGGAAGTTGGTTTGCACGGTATTGAAAACAAAATCGAAGCACCAGCTCCGATCGAAGAAAACATCTACATCATGACAGCTGATGAACGTAAGGAAGCTGGAATCACAGACCTTCCATCAACGCTTCATAACGCTTTGAAAGCTTTGACTGAGGACGAAGTAGTCAAGGCTGCCCTAGGTGAGCACATCTATACGAGCTTCCTTGAAGCCAAACGTATCGAGTGGGCTAGCTATGCAACCTTTGTGTCGCAATGGGAAGTTGATAATTATCTAGATTTGTATTAAATAGTAGAAAAGAGGTTGTCCGAATGGGCAATCTTTTTTCGTTTGCAAAGTTATAAATGTATTTTGATACAGATTTTAGTATAGAAAATATAGGTAATTCATATTTTTTATCTAGCTTACAATTATGCATCAGAATGGGAATATTCTGACAAATATCAGAAAGCGATATCAAGTTTATGTTTAGATTTTCTTTATAACGATGCTATTTAATGGCGATTTTCTACTTTGTCTCACATCTATTGTAACACTACAAAAAAAGTAAATATTTTTTATATCTGCTTTTAATTGACCTTTTTTTGTTTAAGAAAAATTTAATGAAGTGCTTGCCCAAAATGCTTGATTAATGATATAATTGAGTGTGGGTTACTAGTCTCTCTGAGAGCTATAACTCTTGTCTTTAACTTTTACTTTGAGTGCTAAACTAAAAAGCATTTATTGACAAGCTCTTTTGATAAGAATTGGTAGGTTAGCTGGGAAAACTACTAATTTGGGTACTAATAACGGAGTTCTTACCATATGGAGAATGGCAATAAATTTCTTTTTATGTGTAATCATAAAAAGTAAAAAGAAATTTAATAAGGAGAAAAAGAATGATAAAGTCGAAAAACAGGCTTAAAAAGACAATCGTTGGAATGATAACCTTTGTTTTAGCGTTTTTCTTACTGCCGTTTCAAGGCCTTTTTGCGGCACCGCAAGAAATAAAGGATGACACAGATCTTTCTGCACTAAGTCTTTACCAGTTTCAGTTAACTACGGATAACATGAGTGTTGTATCTAAGTCATCTGCCGTGCAGCAATACCATATGGATGCTCCAGGTTTTGGAGATCTACAACATAAATATCCTGGTTATCCAATGGAAAATTTCACCCTCAAGGTAGATAAAACCAAAAAGGAAGATCAAACCTTTGATAAACCTTTGTCTTTGAAATTTACCAATGCTGGAACAGTCAATGGTAAGCAAGTAGATGCTTATTTAACGATTAATAAAGTTACTCTTCATTATATCAACAACTCAGAAGCTCCGGCTCAAATGGCTGATGTTAATAAGAAAACAGTTAACTTTTTCAACGTTTCTAATTTATGGGGAGCAAACCAATTTGAAATTGGGAATATCGCATATGTTGATGAGGCACATGACGATGTCATGAAAAATACCTTTACGGTTGATGCAGATATAACAGCAGAACTTAAGTATTCAGATGGTTCAGAACCTGACATGAAATTGGTGATGAAACCAACTGATATTGATGCAAATGGTCTATGGAATACCAAGGAAGCTTTCTATGTTACCAATTACAACACTAGCGTTGACAAGCGAGTGATGAACAACCGCAATAATTTGGAAGCGGTTCAAGAAGGTGATAAAACTGTTTGGAATGCAGGCCCAGGTGGTGGTACAAGTGGTGCGGAGGCCGAAAATAATATTTCCGGTTTAGCCCTACGCTCAGTTAACAACACCATGAACTTTGGTTACCGTTCAGCGAACTATGCCTCTGCAACTTTCTCTCTTTACATGGAACAAGTACAGTTTGCCCCAGAAAAGGAGGTAGATCCAGCTCAAATCCCAGCACAAGCAGGAGAGGCAGTTACTTATAAAACTCTTTTCAAGATTCCAAAACCAGGTAAAGAAATCATTGCAGCTTTATCAAGCCTTGATTTCGTTGATACCTTTGATGATCGTTTAGATTTCAAAGATCTTACAGTTGATGCAGATGGTGTTGTGTTGGCAAAGGATACAGACTATACTGTTGAGAAGTCAGGTCAAAAAGTAACTGTCAAGATGGCTGCTGCCTACTTGAACAAAGATAAGGCCGGAACACCTATTCGTATTACTTATAATACAGTAACAAATAATAAGGTTGGTGACAAAGCTTCAGGACCTATCGAAAACATTGTAGCTATGCAACCAGATAACCTTTATTTCGCATCAAACAAGGTAACAACGACCTTACTTTACAACAAGATTCATGAATTTGAGAGCGGTACACCTGGTAAGACCCTTCCACAAGAAGTTACAAACTTGTTACCAGCTAAAGTATCAGGTCTTGCAAATGGAACGACTGTAAATCCTACTCAACCAACAACTACTAAAGTATCTGTTCCAGAAGGAAACTGGGTATTCAAAGGTTACGACAAGGATTCAGAAGTTGTTGAAAATGGAGATGTGAAATTCATCGGTAAATGGGAATTCACTCCAGCGCCAACTTACAAGGCAACACATGAATTTGTAAGCGGAACGCCAGGAAAAGAACTTCCGCAAGAAGTGAAATCCTTGCTTCCAGCAGACCAAACAGACTTGAAAGATGGTAGTCAAGCGACTCCGACTCAACCAAGTCAAACAGAAGTGAAGACAGCAGAAGGTACATGGAGCTTTAAGTCCTATGACAAGGCATCAGAAACCATCAATGGAGCGGATGCCCACTTCGTCGGTACATGGGAATTTACCCCAGCACCAACTTACAAGGCAACACATGAATTTGTAAGCGGAACGCCAGGAAAAGACCTTCCACAAGAAGTGAAATCCTTGCTTCCAGCAGACCAAACAGACTTGAAAGACGGTAGTCAAGCGACTCCAACTCAACCAAGTAAAACGGAAGTGAAGACTACAGAAGGCACTTGGAGCTTCAAGTCCTATGACAAGGCATCAGAAACCATCAATGGAGCGGATGCCCACTTCATCGGTACATGGGAATTTACCCCAGCACCAACTTACAAGGCAACACATGAATTTGTCAGCGGAACTCCAGGCAAAGAGCTTCCACAAGAAGTAAAAGACTTGCTTCCAGTAGACCAAACAGATTTGAAAGACGGTAGTCAAGCGACTCCAACACAACCAAGTAAAACGGAAGTGAAGACAGCAGAAGGCACTTGGAGCTTCAAGTCCTATGACAAGGCATCAGAAACCATCAATGGAGCGGATGCCCACTTCGTCGGTACTTGGGAATTTACCCCAGCACCAACTTACAAGGCAACACATGAATTTGTAAGCGGAACTCCAGGCAAAGAGCTTCCACAAGAAGTAAAAGACTTGCTTCCAGTAGACCAAACAGATTTGAAAGACGGTAGTCAAGCGACTCCAACACAACCAAGTAAAACGGAAGTGAAGACAGCAGAAGGCACTTGGAGCTTCAAGTCCTATGACAAGGCATCAGAAACCATCAATGGAGCGGATGCCCACTTCGTCGGTACTTGGGAATTTACCCCAGCACCAACTTACAAGGCAACACATGAATTTGTAAGCGGAACTCCAGGAAAAGAACTTCCACAAGAAGTGAAAACTCTACTTCCAGCAGACCAAACAGACTTGAAAGATGGCAGCAAAGTGACTCCAACACAACCAAGTCAAACAGAAGTGAAGACAGCAGAAGGCACATGGAGCTTCAAGTCATACGACAAGACTTCAGAGACTGTCAACGGTTCAGATGTTAAGTTTGTAGGAACATGGGAATTTACAGCGAGCCCAGCACCAACAGTGACTCATAAAGCAGTTCACGAGTTTGTCAGCGGAACTCCAGGAAAAGAACTTCCACAAGAAGTGAAAACTCTACTTCCAGCAGACCAAACAGACTTGAAAGATGGCAGCAAAGTGACTCCAACACAACCAAGTCAAACAGAAGTGAAGACAGCAGAAGGCACATGGAGCTTCAAGTCATACGACAAGACTTCAGAGACTGTCAACGGTTCAGATGTTAAGTTTGTAGGGACATGGGAATTTACAGCGAGCCCAGCACCAACAGTGACTCATAAAGCAGTTCACGAGTTTGTCAGCGGAACTCCAGGAAAAGAACTTCCACAAGAAGTGAAAACTCTACTTCCAGCAGACCAAACAGACTTGAAAGATGGCAGCAAAGTGACTCCAACACAACCAAGTCAAACAGAAGTGAAGACAGCAGAAGGTACTTGGAGCTTCAAGTCCTATGACAAGGCATCAGAAACCATCAATGGAGCGGACGTTAAATTTACAGGAACTTGGGAATTTACCCCAGCTCCAACTGTACGTCCAATTACTTCTTTTGTAGATACTAAGGGGAATACATTAATTCCAAGTGAAGATGGGGAACAACCTAAGAAAGACATCCCAGGTTACCGCTTCGTAGAGACTAAGAAACTTCCAAATGGAGATACAGAGCACGTCTACGAAAAAGTGAAAACTAGTCACAAGGATAAAGAAGGAAATGAGATTCCAGGATATCCAAGCGAAGACGGCGAACAACCTAAGAAAGATATTCCAGGTTACCGCTTCGTAGAGACTAAGAAACTTCCAAACGGCGACACTGAACATGTCTACGAAAAAGTGAAGACCAGTCACAAGGATAAAGAAGGCAACGACATTCCAGGATATCCAAGTGAAGATGGCGAACAACCTAAGAAAGATATTCCAGGTTACCGCTTCGTAGAGACTAAGAAACTTCCAAATGGAGATACAGAGCACGTCTACGAAAAAGTTAAGACATCATTCAAGGATAAAGAAGGAAACGAGATTCCAGGTAATCCAAGCGAAGATGGCGAACAACCTAAGAAAGATATTCCAGGTTACCGCTTCGTAGAGACTAAGAAACTTCCAAATGGCGACACAGTTCATGTTTATGAAAAAATTATTCCTTCTGTGAAACCATCAAAACCAGCTAAGGAATTGCCTAATACTGGTACAGAAGATCACTCTAGCCTAGCAGCTCTTGGACTTCTTGGAGTATTGAGCGGATTTGGTCTTGTGGCACGCAAGAAAAAAGAAGACTAATGTTTTAATCATTAAAGATTAAACAGAGGAATTCAATTTCATAAATGAAAACCCAACTAATCAAGCGATTAGTTGGGTTTTTTAGGAGGTTATTGGCCATAAGTACCAATCCCATGTCAATTCTTACTTGACGTTTGCCTCTTAGATTACATCTCTTGTAACCCAAACAAGCCTTTATCTGCCCAAAGACAGGTTCCACATCAATCTTGCGTTGAGCGAAAATCTGTCTGTCTACCTTGGGGAGATAAAAACGCCTGACATTCTTTAGCTTTCAAGTGTTGATAACGTTCGTTGATATATAGTCCCTTTGGAGGGGCTATTTCAGGTTCATCAGCGGAATAAACCTTGATTTCCTGTTGAAAGTCCGTCTGTGTTTTCTGATGTTTGATATGGTGAAAACGATAGCATCAGCCATCAGGATGTATATAGCTATCCTCCTTGTTATCATAGTGCCAATTCGCTAAGTTTCTAGCCGACTGTTTATACCCTTTCTTCTGTTCCTGATCAAACATGGCATATTTAATCAGATGCTTCACCTCCTTTTCATCTAAACGAAGAAGGTTCTCTTCACTTCCATATCCAGCATCTGCGACAACTGTCTTTAGGTCATGTGGATAAGTTTCAAGTAAGGGCAGGAGAGTCTTTGTGTCTGTCGGATTTGAGAAGACATCATAGTGAAGCACAAATTGGTTTTCAGTAGCGATTTGAAGATTATAAGCAGCCTTGAGTTGGCCGTTTTTCATATGGTCTTCTTTCATGCGCATAAAAGTGGCATCTGTATCTGTTTTAGAAAAGCTGTTACGCCCGTCAAATGTCTCTTGATAGCTCTCATATTTTTTAGCGCGTACTGAAAAATCATCCTTGACTTTACGCAGGACTTTCTTGAGTTTACGACGTTGGATTTTACGTTCGTCCTCTCCTTTAAGGGGTGTCTCCTCAATGTCTTGGTTCAGTTTTGCCAATTCTTCTTCAAGGACTTGAGCGAATGCAAGCAACTGCTCTGAAGAAATCGGCTCTTCTTCATCCATCCTAATAGCTTGATGGATAAGGGGAGTGATTTCTTCTTGGAAATAGACCTGTATCTGTTCTTGAAGTTTTGGCGGAAAACTTGTCTGTCGCTTTCTTCCAAACAAAACTATACTTGTTGGCGTTGGCTTCAATCTTAGTCCCGTCAATAAACAGACAATCTAAGGTCACTAACTCTTCCATTTTTAAACGAAGATTGAGGTCGATGAACAGATCACGAATGAGGTCTTCCATCCCTTCAGCGACTCGAAATCGATTGATGGTGCGATAGCTGACAACCAACTTTCCTGTTAAATACTGCATAGCCAGATTTTCAATCATCATTTTTTCGACCAGAGAAAATCCCTTGTGAATAGGCAAATAGAAGAGTAGATACAAGCATTTTAGGGTGATAAGACGGGCGACCAAAGGCATGATAAAAGGCGTGGAAGTGACAATCCTCCAAGGTATTCACCACTTTTTCAATGGTAAAGAGAAGATGGTCTTGTGGCAAGAAAGAACTGATTTCTAGTGGTAAAGTTGTTTGATTTGTGTTATAGTGAATGTGCATGGGATAGCCTTTCTAAATGGTTTATTGAGCAATTCTATTTTAGCAAGACTATCGCAATCATGCAAAAAGCAACGGCAAATCCGTTGCTTTTTTGTGGCAAAGAGACTTTTGTCCCAGCCTCCTCAATTGTTTTTGGATCGTCGAGCAAGACGCAGTGGTTGAGTGGGCTCTACTACGCTGATTTCATCAGCTTTTACAGCCCTACTCAACTGTGCGGAGGCGGGACGACGAAATCGAATTCTAACGAATTACCGATTTCTGTCCCACTCTCTTTTGTCATGTTTACAAGAGGATAAGGTATAGAACTAGACCGATGAAAATATTTTTCGGCCTTTTTTTGTTTTTCCTTGACAGTTAAATTGTCAGAATTTATAATAAAAGAAGAAAGGCGATAACGGTGTTATCGAATTAAAATCATGAAAAAAGAAACAGATGAGTTAAACGAAAAAATCTTGGAAAGCGCAAGGAGTGAGTTCTTGGTTTATGGCTATCAGGATGCTTCACTGCGGAGAATTTGTCGCGCTGCTGGCTTGACGACTGGGGCTCTTTATAAGCGCTATGAGAGTAAGGACAGTCTCTTTACTGCTCTGCTTGAGCCTACTCTGACAGCCTTAGACCAGTATGGACAAGATCAGAAGCGACGTGACTATGCTTTTCTAGAAGAGGGACACCTGTCTGACATGTGGGCACATCGCTTAGAGGATCTCCAGTCCCTGATGCGGATTCTCTATAAGTATAAGGATATTATGCAGCTCTTGCTCTTTAAATCTCAGGGTTCTTCGCAAGCGGACTTCAGGATGCGTCTGCCTCATTTGGCTGCTAACGAGACTTATCGCTATTTGGAGCTGGCTTACAAAGAGGGGAAAATCAATCATTTGGTCAAACACGAGTTTCTGCGATCGTGCATGACAGCTTATTACACAGCTGTATTTGAGCCCTTGGCTCAAGACTGGCCCCAAGAGCAGGCGCTGGAATTTTGCCATTCCATCATGGACTTGTTTGACTGGGGAGGTTTGCTTGGTTTTTGATAGAAAGAAGGAAATTCTATGAAGAAAAAATCTGTTCTTGCTTGGATCTGGGACTTTGTTTCCCTTCATAAGATATATTTTGTGCTCAGTCTAATCTTTGCCTTTGCCTCTGTGATTTCAGGATTTCTGCCTTATTTCTTTATTGGCGGAATGATTAATCAGCTCTTGGCTGGCAATAAAAACTGGGATTTCTACCTGCAAGAGTCGGCTTGGGTGGCTCTGGCTTGGATTGGCTACTGGGGATTTCACGGTATTTCCACCATGCTGTCACATACGGCAACTTTTAAGATTCTAGCAGAAATGCGGCACCGCTTAACAGATAAGCTAGCAAGGTTGCCTTTAGGTATAGTGCTTAGTCAGTCATCAGGCAGCTATAAAAACATTATCGTTGAGAGGGTGGATGCGACCGAAACGACCTTGGCTCACCTAATTCCAGAGTTTACTGCTGGGATTTTTGGTCCGATTATTGTTCTCATTGCCATGCTGGTTATCGATTGGCGACTGACCTTGCTGTCTCTCCTGACTATTCCCGTCGTGGCGCTGGCATATATGCGAATGGTTGCTAATAGCGAAACTGACTATCAAAATACTCTGGTCAAGACCAAAAAACTCAATGATACAGCGGTGGAATACATCAATGGGATTGAGGTTATCAAGGTTTTTGGCAAGGAAAAATTTTCTTACGATAAGTTTGTGACGGCTGCTAGAGAAGGAGCAGATTGCTTTATTGAGTGGATGCACAAGTTCAATCTGGAGATGGGCATTGTGACTGCATTTCTGCCATCAGGCTTGCTCTTTCTGCTGCCGGCTGGCTGTTATTTCTATCTGCAAGGTAGCTTGACTGCCAGCAATTTCATTCTGATGATTATTCTTTCGCTCAGTCTTCTGACTCCTCTGATTTTAGTGGCTAGTTACATGGACGATTTACGGAAAATCGGGACTATTTTTGGCCAAGTCATTGATATTTTGGAAAAGCCTGATTTGAAAAGACCTCAGGATTTGCGAGAACTTCCAAAAGGAAGGGATCTGGTCATGACGAATGTCAGCTTTGGTTATACAAATGAAGAGGAGGTGCTACATGGAATTTCGTTAGATATTAAGACTGGTAGCATCAATGCTTTAGTTGGGCCATCTGGCTCAGGTAAGTCTACAATTGCCAAGCTTCTAGCTTCTTTCTGGGATGTCACTTCTGGCCAGATTACTTATGGTGGCTTGGACATTCGCCAGCTTCCGCTAGACTATTACAGCCGGCAGATTGCTTACGTGACCCAGGATAATTACCTCTTTGATGAGACTATTATGGAAAATATCCGGATGGGAAATCCAGCAGCTTCTGATGAAGATGTCATCGAGATTGCCCGTCGCTGTGGCTGTTATGACTTTATCATGAACTTGGAAAATGGCTTTGAGACTCAGGTAGGCTCTGGCGGTGGTCATCTATCTGGTGGGGAGCGTCAGCGGATTGCCATCGCCCGTGCCATGCTTAAGGATGCGCCGATTCTTATCTTGGATGAAGCGACTGCTTATACAGATCCGGAAAATGAAGCACGGATTCAGTCCAGTCTAGCTCGTCTGATTGAGGGACGGACCTTGATTGTCATTGCCCACAGGCTGTCTACGATTATGAGTGCAGACCAGATAGTCCTGGTCAATGATGGTCGGATTGAAGCTAGGGGTCGGCATGAAGAGTTGCTGGCAGCTAGTCCGCTTTATGCTTCCATGTGGCGGACCCATATTGCTACCAGGGATAGTGGTGAGATGGAAGGAGGGCTGACCCATGCTTAATATACTGAAGAAATTCTTTGATTTTTGTACGGCAGAGGACCGTAAGAAATTTTATCAGTCCATTTATCTGGGCATCATCAAGTCCTTTATCATCGCTCTGCGTATCCCAGCAATCGGCCTAGTTCTTATGGGACTGATTGAGAAGAATCTCTCTATGCAGACCTTCTGGCTGGCTCTAGGAATCATGCTGGTATCCACTGTGCTAAACGTTTGGATTACCCTGAAAATCACCATGCTGCAGACGGAAGCGGGCTATCACACTTGTGCTCAGAAGCGGATTGAAATTGCCGAGCACATGCGCTATCTACCCATGGGTTACTTTAATCAAAATAGCTTGGGCAAGATTACCAGTGTTACAACTAATACGCTGGAAGGACTGTCTGATGTAGCTACCAGAGTGGTTATGATGACTGTGCAGGGCTTTCTGACGACTGGTCTCATCACTATTTTGGTCTTTCTATATGATTGGCGGGTTGGTCTGGTTCTCTTGGTGGGTCTCATTCTCTTTCTCCTGCCTAATACCCTCATGCGTTGGCAAGTTGGTAAGGTTTCTGATGACAAGTATCAGGCAGATACGGACCTAGTAGCTGTTGTTTTGGAGTATAGCCAAGGGATTGCTGAAGTTAAGAACTACAATCTGGTCAACCGTTCTGCTAAGAAGCTGTCCAAGGCTATTGAAGGCAAGAGTCAGCTAGATACCAAAATGACACTCGTGACCTCACCTTACATTGCCCTCCAGGGCATAGTGACCAAGCTGACCGGTCTCTTTATGGGGCTTTTCTCTATCTATTTTTATCTCAATGGCAGTATGGAACTGCTGGTAACCATTATGATGATTGTCAGTGGTTTTATGATTTATGAAAATCTAGACGGCGTTGGCTCTTTCTCTTCTCTCCTGCGCATTGTTGATCTGTCGGTTGATATGGTCAATCAAGTCTTGGCTATCCAGCCGATGGACATCAGTGGTCAGGACATTGAACCTAAGAGCAGCCAGATTGAGCTGAGAGATGTTGGCTTCTCTTATGGAAATAAGAAAATTATTGACCAGGTTTCCCTCACCATTCCCGAAAAAACAACAACTGCCTTGGTCGGACCTTCTGGCTCTGGCAAAACAACGCTCTGCTACCTCATCGCCCGCTTCTGGGATGTGGATCAAGGCAGTATCAGTCTGGACGGACATGATGTTAGAGATTACAGCTATGACAGCCTGATTCGTAATTTCAGCTTTGTCTTCCAAAGCGTCTATCTCTTTGAGGATACCATTGCCAATAACATTCGTTTTGGGAAGCCAGAGGCCAGTCAGGAAGAAGTGATAGAGGCTGCTAAGAAAGCTGCCTGTCATGACTTTATCCTCTCACTGCCTGATGGCTATGATACCAAGATCGGTGAAGGAGGTGCTAGTCTTTCTGGAGGTGAGCGTCAGCGCATTTCCATCGCACGGGCTATTATCAAGGATGCGCCTATTATCATTCTGGATGAAGCAACAGCCAATGTTGACCCAGAAAACGAAGAAGCCCTCATGCAGGCTATTCGGGCTCTGACTCGAGATAAGACCATTATCATGATTGCCCACCGACTCAAGACGGTTGAGCATGCAGACCAGATTCTAGTGCTGGATCAAGGCCGCATTGTCGAGCAAGGAAAACATCAAGACTTACTAGCCAAACAAGGTATCTATAGTAAGTTTATCCAAGAAAGAAAAACAGCTACCAGCTGGAGGATAGATACGGAAAGTTAAAGAAATATCTTTGCTAACAGGAGATTTGCGTCGTCCCACCTCCGCACAGTTGAGTAGGGCTGTAAAAGCTGATGAAATCAGCGTAGTAGAGCCCACTCAACCACTGCGTCTTGCTCGACGATCCAAAAACAATTGAGGAGGCTGGGACAATAGTCCCTTATCTCCAAAAAAAGCAACGGTTTTGTGCCGTTGCTTTTTTGTGGCAAAGAGACTTTTGTCCCAGATCTTTTTTCTTGTGTTTTATATCGAGCTGTGATATATTCTATATAACGAAGTGCGATATATCGAACTGAATAGGAGGTGCCTATAAATGGAATTAATGGATAAGGTTCGTCGAGTTTATCTTCCGATGACGGAAACTGGCTTTTATATCTTGTTTTGTCTACAGAAGGAGAACCATGGGTATAGTATTACGCAAAAGGTCAAGGAGATGACAGATTCGCAAGTTTCGATTAGTCCTGGAACTATGTATGGTACCTTGTCAAAGATGGAAAAGGATGGTTTGATTTCCTTTGTCCGCGAAGAGGAAAAACGGAAAATCTATCAGATAACAGATTTGGGACGAAAGGTTTTGGAGATTGAATTGAAACGTATTGAGCGGCTCTACAGAAACAGTCGGGAGGAAGGTTGATGGAAAAGAAAAGTGTTTATCGACTTGTTACCATTGCGGATTATGAGAGGGAGGCGATTTTCCTAGGGAGAATGCATGCGGAGGGTTGGAAGCTTAGTAAAGTGAGTTATTCTTACTTATTAGTTGCAGTTAAGTATAGTTTTGAAAAATGTCAACCGGAGCAAGTCTCTTATCAGTTGGATTTTTATCCTATGAAAAAGTCAGAGAGAGCTTCCTATTTACAACTGTTTAAAGATTGTGGATGGGAGCATATTACAGATTTTAATGGTTTTTCCTACTTTAGAAAGTTTCTTGCTGGAATTGAGTCGGATGCAGAGTTTGAAATTTATAATGACTCGACCGGGAAGTTAGCTATGGTCAAGCGGATTTTAATAATGCGAGTGTTCCCTATTTTTCTTCTATTTTCAGCTCTGCTATTGGTTTTCTCAAAGTTACTCACTGGAAAAGGTTATTTCAGTTGGGAAGTGTGTTTGATTGTCATAATAGATTGTGTTTTATTGATCGTTTTTGTGATTCAGATTTCTTATGTTTTTTGGAGATTGTTTCAAAAGTGGAAAGAATTATCTGATAAATAAAACAATGCCTGTTTTCGAATTTGGAGGTAAGACAATGAATAGCAAAGTAAAATTTCGAATGTTTACCATTTTAGACTTTGACAAGGAAGAAGAATATTTACATGAGATGCATCTGAAAGGTTGGAGGTATAGAACGAGTCGTTTTGGTTTTTTCTATTTTGACCAATGTCAACCGGACGATGTCATTTACCGTATCTATGATTCTAGATTTCTTAAGAAGTATAAGCATGAACTGCAAGATTTTAGAAATAGCGGTTGGGAATTGATAGAAACAGGTTTTTGTTCAATTCTTCGTAAACCAACTT
This sequence comes from Streptococcus oralis subsp. tigurinus, assembly GCF_002096275.1. Taxonomy (GTDB): domain Bacteria; phylum Bacillota; class Bacilli; order Lactobacillales; family Streptococcaceae; genus Streptococcus; species Streptococcus oralis_CN. The sequence goes on from NZ_NCUG01000016.1 coordinate 149,881, forward strand.
CTGATATACTTTCAGAGGAGAAAGTCTATATGAGTAAGGGTCTCAGATGGGAAGTTATGCGGTCTAGACTTCGTTCCTGTATAGCCACTTTTTCAGGTGGTCTTGTTGTTTGCATGAGTTTGTATCGAGAAAACTTGTCTCAGTCTTTCTTTATTATTTTCGTTTTATACACTTGTTTAATTTCTTATCTAATCTACGGCTTTTTCAGACTTAAAAGGAAATACCAAGTAGATGAGAAGTAAGTTTCTAGGTCTTCAGACTGATTTTTAGCACTCTTAACAAAAGAGTGCTAATTTTTTGAGTTTTTGTCTTGACATTCTCTTCTAAGGGTGTATAATAGAATCATGAATTAGCACTTGGGCACATAGAGTGCTAATCGATCGGACAGAGAGGAGTGATGAGATGGTTACAGAGCGTCAGCAGGATATTTTAAATCTGATTATTGACATCTTTACCAAAACGCACGAACCTGTCGGATCCAAGGCGCTACAAGAGTCTATCAATTCTAGTAGTGCTACCATTCGTAATGACATGGCGGCTCTAGAAAAGCAAGGTTTGCTTGAGAAGGCGCATACTTCAAGCGGTCGGATGCCAAGTGTTGCTGGTTTTCAGTACTATGTGAAACACTCACTGGATTTTGACCGATTGGCTGAAAATGAGGTCTATGAGATTGTCAAAGCCTTTGATCAGGAGTTCTTCAAACTGGAGGATATTCTACAAGAGGCTGCTAATGTCTTGACAGACTTGAGTGGCTGCACAGTTGTAGCGCTAGATGTTGAGCCGAGCAGGCAACGGTTGACAGCCTTTGATATCGTTGTTTTAGGGCAACATACAGCCTTGGCAGTATTCACCCTAGACGAATCCCGAACGGTTACCAGTCAGTTTCTGATTCCAAGGAACTTCTTGCAGGAAGATTTGCTGAAACTGAAGAGCATCATTCAGGAACGTTTCCTCGGTCACACAGTTCTAGATATTCACTACAAGATTCGAACGGAGATTCCGCAGATTATCCAGCGCTACTTCACAACGACGGACAATGTCATCGATCTCTTTGAACACATCTTTAAGGAAATGTTCAACGAAAACATTGTGGTGGCGGGCAAGGTCAATCTCTTGAATTTTGCCAATCTGGCAGCCTATCAGTTCTTTGACCAACCACAGAAAGTGGCTCTGGAGATTCGTGAGGGTCTGCATGGAGATCAAATGCAAAATGTCCGTGTTGCGGACAGTCAAGAGTCCTGTCTAGCAGACCTAGCGGTTATTAGTAGCAAGTTCCTCATTCCTTATCGAGGTTTTGGAATTCTAGCGATTATCGGTCCGGTCAATCTGGATTACCAGCGATTGGTCAACCAAGTCAATGTGGTCAATCGTGTTTTGACCATGAAGTTGACAGATTTTTATCGCTACCTCAGCAGTAATCATTACGAAGTAAATTAATTTTGAAATCATTAAAGGAGGCGAAAATGGCCCAAGATAAAAAAAACGAAGAAATGAAAGAAGAGGAAGTTGTGGAAACAACTGAAGAAACAACTCCTGAGAAGTCTGAGTTGGACTTGGCAAATGAACGTGCGGATGAGTTCGAAAACAAATACCTTCGTGCTCATGCGGAAATGCAAAATATCCAGCGCCGTGCCAATGAAGAACGTCAAAACTTGCAACGTTACCGTAGCCAGGACCTAGCAAAAGCAATCTTACCATCGCTCGACAACTTAGAACGTGCACTAGCAGTTGAAGGTTTGACAGATGATGTGAAAAAAGGATTGGAGATGGTGCAAGAGAGCTTGATTCACGCTTTGAAAGAAGAAGGAATCGAAGAAATCGCAGCTGACGGCGAATTTGACCATAACTATCACATGGCCATCCAAACTCTCCCAGCAGACGATGAACATCCAGCAGATACCATCGCCCAAGTCTTTCAAAAAGGCTACAAACTCCATGACCGCATTCTACGCCCAGCCATGGTGGTAGTCTATAACTAGGCAATAGAGTTTAAAAATTTTGTCCGAAATGACAATAAACTATGAAAGAAAGATAAAAAAGTAGTTCAGCTTTGCAATAGTGAGCGAAGCGAACCAAAGGCGATACTCTTCGCCGTGGCGTTATTTACGCAAACTTTAAGACCTTAGGCTCAAAGTTTAGTCAAAGAGATTGACGAAGTCAAGCTCTGACAGCGCCGCCATCTAAGAAGAGTATCAAAAAGAAAAATAGAATATAAAATTTAAGGAGAAAAACACATGTCTAAAATTATCGGTATTGACTTAGGTACAACAAACTCAGCAGTAGCAGTTCTTGAAGGAACTGAAAGCAAAATCATCGCAAATCCAGAAGGAAACCGCACAACTCCATCTGTAGTTTCATTCAAAAACGGTGAAATCATCGTTGGTGATGCCGCAAAACGTCAAGCAGTTACAAACCCAGATACAGTTATCTCTATCAAATCTAAGATGGGAACTTCTGAAAAAGTTTCTGCTAACGGAAAAGAATACACTCCACAAGAAATCTCAGCTATGATCCTTCAATACTTGAAAGGTTACGCTGAAGATTACCTTGGTGAAAAAGTAACTAAAGCTGTTATCACAGTACCTGCTTACTTCAATGATGCACAACGTCAAGCTACAAAAGACGCTGGTAAAATCGCTGGTCTTGAAGTAGAACGTATTGTCAACGAACCAACTGCAGCAGCTCTTGCTTATGGTTTGGACAAGACTGACAAAGAAGAAAAAATCTTGGTATTTGACCTTGGTGGTGGTACATTCGACGTATCTATCCTTGAATTGGGTGACGGTGTCTTCGATGTATTGGCGACTGCAGGGGATAACAAACTCGGTGGTGACGACTTTGACCAAAAAATCATCAATCACATGATTGCAGAATTCAAGAAAGAAAATGGTATTGACTTGTCTACTGACAAGATGGCTCTTCAACGTTTGAAAGATGCGGCTGAAAAAGCGAAGAAAGACCTTTCTGGTGTAACTTCAACTCAAATCAGCTTGCCATTCATCACTGCTGGTGAATCTGGACCTCTTCACTTAGAAATGACCTTGACTCGTGCGAAATTTGACGATTTGACTCGTGATCTTGTTGAACGTACAAAAGTTCCAGTTCGTCAAGCCCTTTCAGATGCAGGTTTGAGCTTGTCAGAAATCGACGAAGTTATCCTTGTCGGTGGTTCAACTCGTATCCCAGCCGTTGTAGAAGCTGTGAAAGCTGAAACTGGTAAAGAACCAAACAAATCAGTGAACCCTGATGAAGTTGTTGCTATGGGTGCGGCTATCCAAGGTGGTGTGATTACTGGCGATGTCAAAGACGTTGTCCTTCTTGACGTAACGCCATTATCACTTGGTATCGAAACAATGGGTGGTGTCTTCACAAAACTTATCGACCGCAATACAACGATTCCAACATCTAAATCACAAGTCTTCTCAACAGCAGCAGACAACCAACCAGCCGTTGATATCCACGTTCTTCAAGGTGAACGCCCAATGGCAGCAGATAACAAGACTCTTGGACGCTTCCAATTGACAGATATCCCAGCTGCACCTCGTGGAATCCCACAAATCGAAGTAACTTTCGACATCGACAAGAACGGTATCGTATCTGTTAAGGCTAAAGATCTTGGAACTCAAAAAGAACAAACAATTGTTATCCAATCAAACTCTGGTTTGACTGATGAAGAAATCGACCGCATGATGAAAGATGCAGAAGCAAATGCTGAAGCAGATAAGAAACGTAAAGAAGAAGTAGACCTTCGTAATGAAGTAGACCAAGCAATCTTCGCGACTGAAAAAACAATCAAGGAAACTGAGGGAAAAGGCTTTGATGCAGAACGTGATGCTGCCCAAGCTGCCCTTGATGAACTTAAGAAAGCCCAAGAAGATAACAACTTGGACGAAATGAAAGCAAAACTCGAAGCATTGAACGAAAAAGCTCAAGGACTTGCTGTGAAACTCTACGAACAAGCCGCAGCAGCCCAACAAGCTCAAGCAGGAGCAGAAGGCGCACAAGCAACAGGAAATGCAGGCGACGACGTTGTGGACGGAGAGTTTACGGAAAAATAAGATGCAAAGCCCGTTAAAACCTCACAGTGAAAATAGGAAATCTGACGCAGAAACTTTAGTTTCTAGAAAGATTTATCTTTTTCACCAAGAGGTTAGGGCGTGCTCGATTCGGTAAGATGTTGAGGCGTTAAGAAAACGAAAGAAAAATAGGAAGCCATCGCCTTGTGCGATGCACAAAAGATGGCTTATCTTTTTTCCGAAGTTTTTAGCCAAAACTCAGTTGAGCCATTACTAGTTTGATTTTTAAAACTCGAACTAGTAAGTATAAGAAGAAATCCAGAGGTTGCAACCCAGCCTCTGTTTTTCGATAAAAAGGGGTTGAACCTAATTTATTTGAGTTTTTCTCATTGATATAAAAGAAAGGAATTGAACCCGACCTAGATTGAGGTTTCGTTCCGTAAGACTAATAGAAAGGAATAAGGGTGTTCGTAATTGAACTCGAGCGGAAAGCTTGGAAATTAGATAAACCTCCTAAGAAATCAGGATTTCTTATCGGTTTCCTAAATTTCAGTCGCTTTCTGTTCGCTCTTAGTATCTTGTATGAACAATACTGAATTTTATGATCGTCTGGGGGTGTCAAAAAACGCTTCGGCAGACGAGATCAAAAAGGCTTATCGTAAGCTTTCGAAGAAATACCACCCAGATATCAACAAGGAGCCTGGTGCTGAGGAAAAATATAAGGAAGTTCAAGAAGCCTATGAGACTTTGAGTGACGACCAAAAACGTGCAGCCTACGACCAATATGGTGCTGCAGGTGCCAACGGTGGCTTTGGTGGTGCTGGTGGTTTTGGCGGATTTGACGGAGCAGGTGGCTTCGGTGGTTTTGAAGATATCTTCTCAAGTTTTTTCGGAGGAGGCGGAGCTTCGCGCAATCCAAACGCTCCTCGTCAAGGGGATGACCTCCAGTATCGTGTGAATTTGACTTTTGAAGAAGCCATCTTCGGAACGGAAAAAGAAGTCAAGTACAACCGTGAAGCAAGTTGTCGTACATGTAATGGATCTGGTGCTAAGCCAGGGACAAGTCCAGTAACTTGTGGACGCTGTCATGGCGCTGGTGTTATTAACGTCGATACGCAGACTCCTCTTGGTATGATGCGTCGCCAAGTAACCTGTGATGTCTGTCATGGTCGTGGAAAAGAAATCAAAGACCCATGTACAACTTGTCACGGTACAGGTCATGAAAAACAAGCTCATAGTGTACATGTGAAAATCCCTGCTGGTGTGGAAACAGGCCAACAAATCCGCCTAGCTGGTCAAGGTGAAGCTGGCTTTAACGGTGGACCTTACGGAGACTTGTATGTAGTGGTTTCTGTGGAAGCTAGTGATAAGTTTGAACGTGAAGGAACGACTATTTTCTACAATCTGAACCTCAACTTTGTCCAAGCAGCTCTTGGTGATACTGTGGAAATTCCAACCGTGCATGGAGATGTTGAATTGGTTATCCCAGAAGGAACTCAGACCGGCAAGAAATTCCGTCTACGTGGCAAGGGAGCGCCAAGCCTTCGTGGCGGTGCCGTTGGTGACCAATATGTTACAGTTAATGTCGTGACTCCGACAGGTTTGAACGACCGCCAAAAAGCTGCGCTTAAAGAATTCGCAGCTGCAGGTGACTTGAAAGTCAATCCAAAGAAAAAAGGCTTCTTTGACCACATAAAAGATGCCTTTGAAGGAGAATAAAGTAAAAAGAGCCAGCGGGCTCTTTTTTTGTATAATCTTGGGAAATTTAGTATCGAGAAATCATTCTCCAGTTAGTCTACTATTTATACTTTTGAGTGAGCAAGCCAGCTGCATCCATCTCCTGAATGAGTTGCTTGATTTCCGCTTCCTTGCCAGGCGTAATGGTAATAGTATCAATGTGTTTGATTGCCGAGTTATCTTGAATATCCACTAAGGTCAAAGCTTTTTCATAGAATGCAATTCCCTTTTTAAGACTTTCCTGATCATCCTAATTTAGAATTGTGTAAGAAAATTTTGATTTCTTTCCTTTTTCTTGGAAATACTTCTCACTTTCCTTTTCTAAAAATTGTATTAAACCGTGATTGAACAAGTTGTCTCCTACCTTATAGTATGAAATATCCCCTGCCTGTAGGACATAGACTTCCAGTCGGTTTTTGGTGAGTTTTGGACTTTCTTTTAGGACAGGGTGGCTATTGACAACCTCATCTGGGAAAGTAACATAAAAATTTAAGCCCCCTCCCTCGTATTGATAGTGTCCATCTGATTCTACTTTCTCAGGAGGCATGTCAAGAGAGATAAATATTTGTTTTAAGGATTCATTTCCTTTTTGGATGTCACTCGGTGAGGCCTTGAAAAGATTCATCAGTAGTAGAAATGCTAGAGCCGTCAGAAGGCAGAGACAGCCACAAGGGATCGCGATGACCTTCGCTAGAACTTTTAAAAACTGTTTCACTTTCATTCCCTCCCTTTTCTGTTCGAATCTAGTAACCCAAAAAGGATTTAAGGAAACTTGGAGGCTCTCTTATTCTTGTTTTTCTTCTTGGAGGACCGCCATTCTAGTTTGGAAATCCTTTTCCAAGACTTTGAATTTATAGGTTAAATCTTTTTGGTATTCCTTGATAAGGGATTTTTGTTGGTCGATGATTTGTAGGCTGTTTTGGATGATATCCAAATCATCTTTGATAGCTTCGACGCGGTCAGTTGCATCTAGCACTTCATCCTGAATGGCTTGGCGATTTTTCACGACAAAATAACTTCCAGCTGCAGCTCCTGCAAATAGCAATAGATTGGATAGTTTCATGGCAACTCCTTAGGCATTTCTAATGGTTTCAGCGACTTGGGCGAGTTTGTCAAAGTCTGGTTCGTGGGCGATAAAGTCAATCTTAAGGTCATCTTCTGCACTGTAGCGAGGTACGAGGTGCACGTGTGTATGAAAGACCGTTTGACCCGCGACTTCCTCGCAGTTGGCGATGATATTCATACCAGCAGCTTTGGTAGCTTTCATAACTTTTTGAGCTACTAGTGGCACTTGGGCAAAGAGTTGGCTGGCACTTGCTGCATCCATCTCCAAAAGATTGCGATAGTGCTCTTTTGGTACAATGAGGGTGTGTCCAGGCGTTACTTGAGAGATATCAAGAAAGGCAAGAATCTGCTCATCCTCGTATACTTTTGAAGCAGGAATCTCCCCTGCGATGATCTTACAAAAAATGCAATCTGACATAAAATCCACCTCTACTGTATTGAATTTTGATATAATATAGCTACATTATACCAGATTCGGAGAAAATATGTTAGAAATTAAAAACCTGACAGGAGGCTATGTTCACGTTCCTGTCTTGAAAGATGTGTCCTTTACAGTTGAAAGTGGGCAGTTGGTTGGTTTGATTGGTCTTAACGGTGCTGGAAAATCAACGACTATCAATGAGATTATCGGTCTTTTGACGCCTTATAGTGGGGAAATTAAGATTAATGGTTTGACCCTGCGAGAGGATGCGACCAACTACCGCAAACAGATTGGCTATATCCCAGAAACGCCTAGCTTGTATGAAGAACTGACCCTCAGAGAGCATATCGAGACGGTTGCCATGGCCTATGGTATTGAGCAAAAAGTGGCTTTTGAGCGAGTAGAATCTTTGTTAAAAATGTTCCGTCTGGACCAAAAATTGGACTGGTTCCCAGTGCATTTTTCCAAAGGGATGAAGCAGAAGGTCATGATTATCTGTGCATTTGTGGTAGATCCGAGTCTTTTCATCGTTGATGAGCCTTTTCTTGGGCTCGATCCGCTGGCGATTGCCGACTTGATTCAGCTTTTGGAAGTAGAAAAGCAAAAAGGCAAGTCCATTCTCATGAGTACCCACGTGCTGGATTCAGCGGAGAAGATGTGTGATGCCTTTGTCATCCTCCACAAGGGGGAGGTGCGAGCTCAGGGGAACCTCCAGCAACTCCGCGAAGCCTTTGACATGCCTGAAGCGAGTTTGAATGATATTTACTTGGCTCTGACCAAAGAGGAGGAGCTATGAAAGACTTGTTTTTAAAGCGAAAGCAGGCTTTTCGTAAGGAGTGTGTCGGTTATCTGCGCTATGTTCTCAATGACCACTTTGTCTTGTTCCTGCTAGTTCTTATCGGTTTTCTAGCTTACCAGTACAGCCAACTCCTGCAACATTTTCCTGAAAATCATTGGCCTATCCTCTTGTTTTTAGGGATTGTATCTGCCTTGCTTTTAGCTTGGGGAGGAATCGCAACCTACATGGAAGGGCCTGACAAGCTCTTTCTCTTAGTCAGTGAAGAGGAGGTTAAGTCCCACCTCAAAGGGCAGACAGTGCGCTCACTGGTCTTTTGGCTCTTTGTCCAAACCCTTTTCTTGCTTTTATTTGCGCCCTTATTTTTAGCCATGGGCTATGGCTTGCCTATCTTTCTTTCCTATGTGCTTTTATTAGGAGCTGGGAAATATCTCCTCTTTCGTCAAAAAGCCAGTAAATTTTTTACTGAGAACGGAATTGACTGGGACTATGTGATCGCCCAAGAAAGCAAGCGCAAGCAAGTTTTGCTTCGTTTCTTTGCTCTCTTTACTCAGGTCAAGGGCGTTTCAAATAGTGTCAAACGTCGCGCTTATCTGGATTTTATCCTAAAGACTGTTCAGAAGGTACCTGGGAAAATTTGGCAAAATCTCTATCTTCGTTCTTACTTGCGAAATGGAGACCTCTTTGCCCTCAGTCTCCGCCTCCTCTTCCTATCCTTGTTAGCTCTAGTCTTTATCGAGCAAGCTTGGATTGCGACAGCAGTGGTGGTTCTATTTAATTACCTCTTGCTCTTTCAGTTACTCGCCCTCTATCATGCCTTTGATTACCAATACTTGACCCAGCTCTTTCCATTAGAAAAAGGGGAGAAAGAGAAGGGACTACAGGAAGTTATCCGAGGATTGACAGGTTTTGTTTTATTGGTTCAGCTGATAGTTGGTTTGATTACCCTCCAAGAAAAACTAGCTCTTTTAGCCCTGCTTGGAGCTGGACTGGTCTTACAAATCTTGTATCTACCTTATCAGGTGAAACGCCAGATGCAAGACTAACATTGCTTAAACAATACAAAAAGAAGTTGAGTTCAGTCTGTCTCAGCTTCTTTTATTTTCTACAAGATAATAGTTGGTCCGTAGAGACTTAGCTTGGTTTTGACTTGGTCAAAGTGGAAACGGTCATAGGCCCGCCAAGCGGCGCGAGTAGGAGCATCTGGATTGAGAACGCTGAGACCCAGGAGAAGACTGGAAGTCTGGTAAAATTTTTCCAGCTCAATCAAGAATCGATTATCCACTGTCTCAGTTTTAGAGAGAAAGTCAAGGATATTGTTCAGCTGCTCCTGAAAGCGGACATCGTCAGCTGTTGCCTGTTTGCAGACTTGGTAGGCTTTGTTTAAGTCAGTAATCAAAGTATGAGCTCTTTTAATAGGGTCTGTATCTGTCATGAGAATGCCTCCTTTGTGATGGTTCTAAAGCTGTTTCAAGTGATTGTCTTTCTATAATCATAGCTTATCACTTTTAATTCTTTTTTTATCTTCAAATCTTTAATTGTCATTGAAATTTCCTGAATGGTTATTGCAGGATTTTATGATAAAATAATTGTAAGATTATCATAGCCATTTTGCGAATGATTCGACACTTTAGGAATTTTTGAGAACCGTTTAGGATTTGGTGAAAAATAGTTTCTAGATTTATGCTATCCTCTTTTTAGGAGGTTTTATCCATGAACTACATTATCATCCAAAAAGAGAAAGAAATTTTCAAATTAAACATGGAGGATATCTACTATATCCAAACGCATCCAAGCAAAGCCCATACCGTGCAGATTATTACAGAAAACGCTAGCTTTGATCTATTTCAAAATTTAAGCAATCTTGAGAAACAATATGGAGAAACCTTGACGAGATGTCATCGAAATTGTCTGGTTAACCTTGAACGGCTAAAATCCATGGATATCCAAAGAAAGACTCTTTTTCTTGGAGAAGAAGGTCGATATGCTGTTCAGTATGCCAGACGTCGCTATAGAGATATTCGCCAAAGATGGTTGAAACAAGGAGAGTAAGAAGATGAGAATATTTGTTTTAGAAGATGATTTCTCCCAACAAGCTAGGATTGAAACGACGATTGAGAAACTCTTGAAAGAACATCATATCATTCCCAGCTCTTTTGAAGTCTTTGGCAAGCCAGACCAACTTCTGGCAGAGATGCATGAGAAGGGAGCACATCAGCTATTCTTTTTGGACATTGAGATTCGAAATGAGGAGATGAAAGGCCTAGAAGTGGCAAGAAAGATTCGGGATCGAGATCCTTATGCCCTGATCGTCTTTGTGACGACTCACTCGGAGTTTATGCCCCTGTCCTTTCGCTACCAAGTGTCTGCTTTGGACTACATTGATAAGTCCTTGTCGGCAGAGGAGTTTGAGTCTCGTATCGAGACAGCTCTTCTCTATGCCGATAGTCAAGACAGCAAAAGCCTGGCGGAAGATTGCTTTTACTTTAAATCAAAATTTGCTCAATTCCAGTATCCTTTTAAAGAGGTTTACTATCTCGAAACGTCTCCTAGAGCCCATCGTGTTATTCTCTATACCAAGACGGATAGACTGGAATTTACGGCGAGCCTAGAGGAGGTTCTCAAGCAGGAGCCTCGTCTCTTGCAGTGTCATCGTTCTTTTCTCATCAATCCTGCAAATGTGGTGCATTTGGATAAGAGAGAAAAACTGCTTTTCTTTCCCAATGGTGGAAGTTGTCTAATCGCGCGTTATAAGGTTAGGGAAGTTTCTGAGGCTATCAATAATTTGCATTGAGCTAGGAGAATTTATGAATATTGCTTGGATATTATTGTATACACTTATTACTAATGGGCTAGAAATTGTCATTTTCTTTAAGGTAGATGGAATTGATCTTACTTTCGAGAGGATTTTTAAGGCCTTTCTTCTGAAATTTCTCCTAGGGGCCATTTTTGCGACTTTTCAATTTTTAGCTGTGAGTGAATATTTGTCATATTTTATAGAACCTTTGTTTGGCATAGGGTTATCTTTCTTATTGTTAAGAGGGCTTCCTAAAAAACTCCTTTTCTTTTATGGTCTCTTTCCAATGATATTGGTGAATCTCTTTTATAGAGGTGTTTCTTATTTTGTTCTTCCATTTTTGGGACAAGGGCAAGTATATGACAGTTATTCATTTATTTGGTTATGTATAATGATTTTCAATTTCTTCATTTCTCTAGTCTTTTTGAAATGGTTGGACTATGATTTTACTAGTTTGAGAAGGGAGATTCTAGATAAAGGTTTTCAAAAGTCCCTGACTAAAATTAACTGGATAATGGGAACCTACTATCTAGTTATGGAAACTCTGTCTTTCTTTGAATATGAACAAAGCATTCAATCAAAGACTGTTCGCCATCTGATCCTAGTGTTTTACATGCTCTTTTTTATGGGGGTTATCAAGAAGCTGGATACCTATTTGAAGGAAAAACTTCAGGAGAAACTGAACCAAGAACAGGCCCTGCGCTATAGAGATATGGAACGGTATAGTCGGCATATAGAGGAGCTTTATAAGGAAGTTCGGAGCTTTCGTCATGATTATGCCAACCTCTTGACCAGCTTAAGCCTAGGCATTGAAGAGGAGAATATGGAGCAGATAAAAGAGATCTACGACTCCGTCTTGAAGGATTCTAGTGAAAAATTGCAGGACAACAAATATGACCTTGGTAGATTGGTGAATATTCGGGATCGTGCCCTCAAAAGTCTCCTCGCAGGAAAATTTATAAAAGCCAGAGAAAAGGATATTGTCTTTAATGTCGAAGTTCCTGAGGAGATTCAAGTTGAGGGGATGAGTCTACTTGATTTTCTAACCATTGTGTCTATCCTTTGTGACAATGCTATTGAAGCTAGTGAAGAGGCCAGTCAACCTCATGTTTCAATCGCCCTTTTTAAAAATGGGGCACAGGAGACCTTTATCATTGAAAACTCCATCAAAGAAGAGGACATAGATGTTTCTGAAATCTTCTCTTTTGGAGTTAGTTCTAAAGGGGAGGAGAGAGGAGTTGGTCTTTATACCGTTATGAAGATAGTGGAAAGTTATCCCAATGCTAGTCTCAATACTATCTGTCAAAATCAAGTCTTTCGTCAGATACTTACTATGATGCATACAGAATGATGAAAATAAGACCGAGAGTTCTTGTATCTCGATCTTATTTTTTTATAGTTGTATTGGCTGATGAAGTCCTTGTGTGATGTTATGAGAATATCTATTAACGCTATATAAGAAATTTTCCCACCATCCTCCACCTGTAATCTGGTTGAGTTCAGTAGTTGTTAGTTCTTGAAATGAAGTTAGGTTTTGATTCTTATCCATGTTACGATTCTCCTTTTTGATAAGATAATAAATAGTTCTAGAGTGTTATCTGAAAATTAATCAGAATGTGTTAAAATTTTATCTTTGAAATAATCAAAATATGTTTTCTTTGCAGTTACACTAGTGACGCGACCTTGTAGGCCATATTGGATGAGTTTACTATCCTCATTAGATAGTTTTGCAAGAGCGGTTAATTTAAAGAGATTGCCTTGCTCTGTTCTGGTGGGAGTTTGATCAATGCTCTGAAGTTGACCGATGATGGTAATGCCGTGATTTCCAATCTTCTCAAGTTTTAATCTTACAGTTTGTCCTTTATCTAGTAAGGGGAGATGGTCAGATGATACGTAGTAAGTGATTAGTACTTCTCTTGTATCTGTTATAATAGGGAATATTTGAGCAATTTCTGTACCAGTTGGAATTCTATTTTTACCTTCAAATTCGCTGTTCAGATGAATGATACCTTTACTTGGAGCGGTTAAGGTATTGTTTTCCAAACGCTGTGTCGCTTGATCTAGTTGTACTTTTAATTCTGTTAATTGATTCTCCACGGTTAGTTGTTGCTGAGAAGCTGTTTGTAAAAACTGAGTGCGGAGTACTTCAATTTTGGTTTCTAAACTATTATCATAAGTTGCTACACTTCCGATACCAGCTTGCTGAATTTTGAGGCTTGCGATAGATGATTCAAGATTTGCAATACTTTGATTGATTTGAGATAAAAATGGCTCCTCTGCAGTTCCCTGTGTTTGTCCTTGTGAGGCTACAAGATAACGATTCAAAATTGACTGGTGTGGATTGCTGGTTGGTAAGCGTGCCCTTTTATTTATGATAGCATCTCTCAGCTCCTGATATTCTCCAATTTGTTGTTGCACTTTTGTAATTTCTTGTTCGATGGCTGATGAACTGCTATTGGCAAGATTAGCTTGATTTGAAACCTCAGTGTTAGTCTTTGTGATACCCAGTTCAATATCATGGGATTGTTTAGTAAAATTCATAAAGGTATTATGGTAGCCAAACTCATCCTCGCCAGAAAAAAGATCAGTCGCTTTTTCTAAGCTTTGTTTCAAAATTCCAAGTCCTTCTTTTTGCTTCTCAAGTCTTTGTAATTGAGTTTCTAAGGCAGTTTTCTGACTTTCTTCCATTGTTTCAGAGTATTTGATGAGTAAGTCTCCTTTTTCAACTACTTGATTTGCCACTAAATGATTAGCAAGGATAGGATTGTCACTTGTTGACTGAATGGATGCAATGACACTTGTAGGGGTGATTTCTCCTTGGGAAGTAACAGTAATTTCTTTTGTGGCAACAAGGGAGAAAATCAAGATGAAAGTAAACAGTAATGAAAGTGGTATGATTAATACTGTCGCATAGTTATGGTAACGTCTCTGATAAAACTCGACGCTTCTAAAAAGATTAGGATTCATAACATTCTCCTTATTTATTGAACAGATGATGGTAGAAGCCTTGCGCCTGTATTAACTCTTTATGACTCCCAACTTCAATGATTTTACCCTGGTCAAGAACAATGACACGGTTGGTTCGTTCGGCTATACTGAGACGATGGGCTACAAAAAGAATGGTTTTATCAGTTAGGGACATAAGATTATCTATAACCTTTTTCTCGGTCAAGACATCAAGACCGCTAGTAGCTTCATCTAGTATTAAAACAGGAGCTTTAGTTAGGAGAGCACGAGCGAGAGCGATTCGTTGCTTTTGTCCTCCTGATAAACCAGCTCCATCAGAGAGCTGAGTTTGATAGCCCATAGGCATTCTTTCAATGTCTTGACGGATTTCAGCTAATTCACAAGCTTTTAGAATATCTTCTTGGCTAATCATATTATTACCGCCCAATGTTAAGTTTTCCAAGATAGATCCATTAAAGATATAGGCTTGTTGGGGCAGGTAATTAATATGACGTCGCAAGATTTTTTTATCAATGTTTTTAATATCCTGATGATTGATGGAAATATGTCCTTTGTAAGGTTCAAAGAAATTGACAATCATTTTGGCTAAAGTTGTTTTACCAGAACCACTAACTCCAACTAGGCTAACCTTATCTCCTTGTTTAATCGTGAGATTAATATCCGTTAAGGTATCTCGCCCAAAACCATACTTATAAGAAAGATCATCAAATTCAATATCGCCCATCAAAAAATGTGAATGAACAGAGTTTTCTTGAACTTGAAACTCAGATTCAACTAGATAGACTTCGTTCAAACGGTTATTAGCGACCTTCGCAGATTGGAGTTTGGTTTGGAGGTTGATAATATTTTCCATAGGAGTTGTAAAGTAAGAAAGAAGTGTGTTAAAGGTAATCAGCTGACCGATAGAAATTTTACTAGACATAACTAATTGAGCCCCAAACCATAGGATGAGTATATTAAGAACTAACTTTGTTCCTTGTTTTAAATTAGTTTGTAAAATAGAATATTTAGTAAGTTTAAAGGATTTTTCCAAATAATCTACAAATTCACTGTCTATATTTTGATAGCGATTTTCTTCACTCGTGAGCGACTTTATAGTTTCAATCCCGTTGATATCTTCGATAATGGCAGAACTAACCATAGAATTACTTTGCATGACATCATGGTTCATTTTTTCAAAAGGCTTCATAAAAGAAAAGATGATGAACATGTATATAGGAACGGAAATAAGAGAAAGAAGGAAGAGATTAGGGTTTTGTGCCAGTAAGACACCTCCTACAAGAATCAGAATGGAAACATCAAGAAAAAGAGAGAGAATGGTAGAAGCCAAGGCATCTATAATAGAGTTAGCATCTGTGAACCGTGAAATGATTTCCCCTGTACGACGTGTCGTAAAGAAAGACATAGGAAGTTCAAAGATATGGCGAATATAGGCCAAAATCACATCAATACTTAGTCTCTGACTCAGAACAGTTAGGAGATAATCTCTGGAGAAGCTCATGGCTTGTTGGAGGATATAGGTGATAATTAGACCAATTGAGATAATTCCTAAAGTTGATTTCATCTGATTTGGAATGTACTCATCCAAGATTCCTTGGAGATAATAAGAACCACCGATATTGATAATAGTGACTAATAAGCTTGAGAGAACAATGTAAGCAATGAGAGTTTTTTGTTTGAAAATCAGAGGGAGGAAGCTCAGTAGACCATTCTTTTTATCTTTATGGGGTTGATAGCTGGGTTTGGGAGCTAGAAAAATAGCTACTCCAGTCCATTCAGAGAAAAAGCGTTCTTTTGACATTTTGGTGATTTTTACAGAAGGATCAGGATCACCAATAATCAGATAGTCTTTCTTTGTTTGATAGACAACATAGTAATGTTGGAGTTTTCCTTCTTTGTTAACGTGAACAATAAATGGATAGGGGACATCACTCATGTCAAAGAGAGTTTTATCTGCTTGAACAGGTCTTGTTTCAAAACCCATTTCATTTGCGGCTTTTACAATGCCAAGAGCAGTCGTTCCTTCTTTATCGGTCTTTGCAAGTTCTCTCAAGTGAGCTAGAGAAAAATCTGAACCATAGAATTTGGCAATCGAGGCTAAGGCAGCGACACCACAGTCTCTAGCATCTATTTGAGGAACAAATGTACGTTTATAAGAAGTCATTGGCAATTCCTTTCATATAATATGATGAGTTTATTATGCCATAATAATAAGTTCATATTTTATGAAATCTTGAATTGTCATTGAAACTTCCTGAATGGTAAAAAAGTGATTAGAAATTATCTTTTTTTTAAAATTTAGAGGTGGTTTCAAATGAAAAGCTAATTCAAGACGTTTCGATGACAATTCAAGATTTGGATGAAAAACTTTAACAAACAATGATATACTAAACTTGTCAAGGTTGCAACAGGACAAAAATTAAAAATAAAAAAGGAGTAATTGTCATGAATACAAAAATGATGTCACAATTTGAGATTATGGATGCTGAGGAACTCGAAATAGTTAGTGGAGGAGGAGGCAATTTAGGATCTGCAATCGGTGGTTGTATTGGAGCAGTGCTATTAGCTGCTGCGGCTGGTCCGATAACTGGGGGAGCAGCAACACTTATTTGTGTAGGTTCAGGAATTATGTCCTCTTTGTAAGATTATGATTTTTAAATATAGTATTATTATTGCTATTAATTTACTATCTTATTTACTTACTTACAAAATATCACAGCTATCTAAGAATGATGGAAATAAGGTAGTTAGCAAAATTTTAATTATATTATCAATAGTTTATATAATTGTTGATGCTTTACTTGGTTGATGGAAATAAAAAAACTTAACTACAAACTATTAATTTACTAATATTTTTTAATTTCTGCAAGATAATAAATAGTATAGTAAAACTTTTTATTGCAAGGAGAGTAACGAAAATTAAGATATTTTAGATACTCAAGATTATTGAAATCTTAAACTAAAAAATAGGTACTGCTACCTTTAAGAAGATAGTATACGTACATACTTTTTTAAGAAAATCAAAAAGATACTATAAAAAAATTCTATTTGTTTATTGAATTTAAGACTTTGGTAAAAAAATGAAAATAAAAAAGGAGGTATTTATCATGAATACAAAAATGTTGTCACAGTTAGAGGTTATGGATGCTGAAATGCTTGCGAAAGTTGAAGGTGGGTATAGCTCCACTGATTGTCGAAATGCACTGATTACAGGAGTCACTACGGGAATTATAACTGGTGGAACTGGAGCAGGTTTGGCCACTTTAGGAGTAGGTGGGCTTGCTGGTGCATTTGTTGGAGCACACATTGGTGCAATTGGGGGTGGATTAACATGCCTAGGAGGTATGGTTGGTGATAAATTGGGACTAAGTTGGTAAGACTTATAGTGAAATTATGAGGATTCTATTCTGATTTATTTTAGTTTTTTAAAAAAGAGTATTTGTCATAGATACAAAAATGATGGAACAATTTGAGATTATGAATACTGATATGCTTGCGAAAGTTGAAGGAGGTTGGGGAGATATGATTGCTGGTTTATTGGGTGGGCTAGCACCTTCTCCAACTTTGGATCAATTAAATGGTAAGTGGCCTATTATACATTTTTCAAAACCATGTGGTCCTTATGGTATAGGGGGAACTCCAAACTCATGTAATGGTATTTAAAAAGGATTGAAGCTATGAAGGCAAAATATGGGAATCAAATTGTTGATGTTTGGGAAATTGGTCAAGCAACTCCTAAACCAAGTTGGGTAGAGGAAGCTTTTCAAAAAAATTATATGGTTTGGTTGGATAATCATGTGCGCATTCTAATGGCAGGTCTCAACACTTCTCTCGCAACGAATATCAAGTTTGGTCTAGTTGGAACAGTTGGAGGAGGATTCGCTGGTTATGGAATGTATGTTCTTGGTTATCCAGGTGATTATATAGATATCACCAATCATAGAGTTGTTTCTGCTAAAACATTTCACAAAAGTTATCAAATTTTAGAAAATGATTAGATGTCATTTAATTGTAATGGAGAAAGCAATGAAAAAAATATTTTTAAAAAAACGGACCATCTTCCTTGCGAGATTGTTCCTAGGGCAGTTGCCCTTGCTTGTCTCTACTTATCTATTTCTATCTCGTCAATTTTTAAATTTTTCCTTGGTTTTCCAATTTCTTTTAGTGGTTATTAACTTAGCTTCTATTTTGGCTACTGTTTATCTCACTAGGGAAATGAAGATAAGAGAGTTTGAAGATGATGATTTGGTTAGTCCTAGAACCAATCAACTCATGTTCATCGGCTTGACAGGCTTTATGTCTATTATCTGTTTGTATAGAGGTATCACAGCAGGAGAATCTTACCAACAACTAATCGCTTATATTGGCGCGGTTCTATGCTTGCTTATCATGCTTTTGCTTATTTGGGGTTTGAAGTATTATAAAAAGTAGAGGTTAATGAAGTATAAAAGGGTGAGTATTTTCGAAATACTCACCCTTTTATAATGAAGTTTTTGCAATTCAAGACGTTTCGATGACAATTCAAGATTTGGATGAAAAATTTTAAAAAACAATGATATACTAAACTTGTCAAGGTTGCAACAGGACAAAAATTAAAAATTAAAAATTAAAAATAAAAAAGGAGTATTTATCATGAATACAAAAATGATGTCACAATTTGAGATTATGGATACTGATATGCTCGCTTGCGTTGAAGGTGGAGATAAAGTAGGGGCTGGAGAAGTTGTTCAAGCATTGGGAGTTTGTACAATAGGAGGTGCAGCTCTGGGGAGTGTTATCCCAGTTGTGGGAACTCTTGCTGGAGGGATTTTAGGAGCACAGTTCTGTACAGCAGTTTGGGGAGCTTTGAGGGCAAGTTAAACTTTTAAAGATAGTAGTAAGGAGGAGATTTATATGAGATATAGATTATTTGTTGTTATTTTCTTGACTAGTATTTTGGATATTCTTTTAGGGACATTTTTGCAAATCTCTAATGTATCGATTGGGTGGATTGTTCTCTACAGTGGCTTGTTCGAAGTAGGAGTTTTCCTTCTTGCTAATAAAGGAGTAACGGTAAAAATCAAGGAAGTAGAAATTCGAAATCGCTTTAAATTTATTTTTGGAAAAACGTTATGGTTTCAAATCCTTTTGCTTATCTTTGTGATGGTCAAACTGTATCTTGGTTTGGATGCGAAGTTGATTTTATTTTACGGACATATTTTCATTATCTTTAATGCCTTAATCTATCTTTTATCTACTAGCCAAATTAATTTAATAAAGAAAGTGTGAAAAGAATGGAACAATCAGTCAATAATTTCTTCATTTTATCCGATGAAAAACTAACAACGATAACAGCTGGTGATAAACAACTTGCAGATGCATTTTTAAGTGGAGTAGGTGGTGCAGTTGAGGGGATTTCGCTTTGTATGCAGACAATCCCTTTCCCAACTCCTCAGATTTATTTGATTTGCGCAGCTGGTGGGGCAGCAGCTTCAGTTTTATGGCCACATTAGAGGATTGAGTTAGTATAGAGAGTTATTAATCTGGGTATTTCTTTGAGTTTATACTCTCTATACTGTATAGGAATATATCATGTATAAACACTTATTTTTCCCATATTCAAAAACCTTAGACTGGTTGACACCCTATATTCTAGTCTTGGCTTCCGACACCATTGCCTTCAATGTTTTTGTGCTAACCTTTGTGTCCGTTGTGATCTTCTATTTCTTGAATCCCATGATAGCTTTTATAGCTATATTCTTTGGTGCTGGCTATGTTGTCGGATTTTGGTTATTAAAATGGTTTGTTTTAGAGAGATTGGAGGTAAAGAATGGCTTGTAGGAAGGCTTACTTAGTGTTTAAGTGATTACCTTTATGGCTGTTTTCAATAAAGATTATACCTTGTTTTTTGATTTTTATTATAAAAATGTCAAATGCATCTCCTTACATTCATTCCTGATTCCTAAAAACTGAATCACTGTTTTCCTCAGGTTTATCTGGGGGAGGCAGTGATTTTTTGAAATAAAGACATAGATATTCCTGTTTTCCAATTTCCCTTATTTTAACCATTCAGGAAATCTCAAGCACTACTTAAGATTTAGAGTAAGGATTTAGGGAAATATGGTTTATATTAGAGATGTTCCGAGTTTATAAAGGAGGGATTACATGAAAAAGTATCAGCTTCTATTCAAAACAAGTGCAATTTTATCCTACCTATTTTTCGTATTTGGTCTTTCTCAGCTGACGTCTATTGTTCAAAATTATTGGCAATTTTCTTCCCAGATTGGCAATTTCTTCTGGATTCAAAATATCTTGAGTTTGCTATTTAGCGGAGTCATGATTTGGATTCTGGTTAAGACAGGCCATGGTTATCTCTTTCGCATTCCAAGAAAAAAAATGGCTTTGGTATTCGATTTTGACAGTATTAGTGGTAGTGCTCCAGATCTCTTTTAACGTTCAGACAGCTAAACATGTCCAGTCAACTGCTGCAGGTTGGGCTGTATTGATTGGTTATAGTGGGACTAACTTTGCAGAGCTAGGTATTTATGTAGCCCTGTTCTTTC
The DNA here is from genome assembly GCF_002096275.1 of Streptococcus oralis subsp. tigurinus. Taxonomy (GTDB): domain Bacteria; phylum Bacillota; class Bacilli; order Lactobacillales; family Streptococcaceae; genus Streptococcus; species Streptococcus oralis_CN. The sequence goes on from NZ_NCUG01000016.1 coordinate 170,222, forward strand.
TGGTTCCACTGATGGAAGAGTTAATCTATAGAGGATTACTGCAACACGCCTTTTTTAAAGATTCGCGATTTGGTCTTGATTTGCTTCTTCCTTCTATTTTATTTGCTCTCCCTCATTTTTCAAGCCTGCCTAGTCTGTTAGATATCTTCGCCTTTGCAACAGTTGGAATCATCTTTGCTGGTTTGACCCGCTATACCAAGAGCATTTATCCATCCTATGCGGTGCATGTGATTAATAATATTTTCGCAACATTACCATTTTTGCTGACTTTTTTACACAGGATATTTAGCTAAAAATAGTAGATTAAAAATAATTATCGATTATGAGAAGTGAATAAGATTAGATTTCTGAATAATAGAATTTAATTTTATTCACTTCTTATTAGTTGACTAAGGAAATTGTGCTCTTTGAGCAATTCAAGACGTTTCGATGACAATTCAAGATTCGGGTGAAAAATTTTAAAAAACAATGGTATACTAAACTTGTCAAAGTTGTAACAAGACAAAAATTAAAAATGAAAAGGAGTATTTGTCATGAATCTAAAAATGATGGAACAATTTGAGATTATGGATACTGAGATGCTTGCGAGTAAAGTAGGAGGAAAAACAATATATTACGGTAATGGTTTATATTGTGATAACTCTAAAGGTTGCTGGGTAAACTGGCCTGAAGCTATAAATAAAATTCTTACTAATTCTATTGTTAATGGATTTTCAGGTGGGAATGCAGGTTGGAATTCGGGTGGACCTCTATAATGAGAGGTTTAAAGTGGTTTTCTGGTGGGGTTGAAAGACGCCGTGAAGCTATCATCATATTAGAAGAACTTATTCAAAATATAAAATGTGATTCTCAACTTCTCCCTTTGAAAAATATATTGATTTCTTACGAATGCGAATTAAAGAAAGGAAGTATATCGATTCCTTATACCCTTAGTCGAATGAACATTGAAATTTCAAATGTATTAATTGAAAATGCGCTACATTTATCTGAAATTCAGTCTGATCAGATAAAAAAATTAAGAGAATTATCTAATATTAGATATGGATACTAGGGTACAGTATAGGTGATATGTTAATTATAGTTTATGTATTCCTAATATTTTTATTGTGACTCTGGATTTGAGTGAAAAAAATTAAAACAGTACTATACTAAACTTGTCAAGGTTGCAACAAGATAAAAAACTCAAATTAAAAGATAAGTGTTTTTGAAATACTTACCTTTTTTTATGAAGTTTTTGCAATTCAAGATGTTTCGATGACAATTCAAGATTTGGATGAAAAATTTTAAAAAAACAATGATATACTAAACTTGTTAAAGTTGCAACAAGACAAAAATAAAAAATATAAAAGGAGTATTTGTAATGAATACAAAAATGATGGAACAATTTGAGATTATGGATACTGATATGCTTGCTTGCGTTGAAGGTGGTAAAAAATTTGGTGATTGTGAAACTGCAATTTCTGCTGGAATTAGTGTAGGTGCTGTTTTTGGAGGTCCTTGGGGCGGTATAGGTTTAGGTATGGTAGCAGCCGCTTATTACTGTTAATAATTATTTGGATATTAGTATTTATAGTGATGTTAAACTGAATTTGGAGGTAAAAAAATGAATAAGGATAATATCAAGAAATTTGAAGTTGTTGATGTGGAGATACTCTCAACTGTTAATGGTGGAGACTGGCGTTGTGTAGTAGGAACAGCAGGAGGCGCGATATTTGGAGGTGCATTTGCAGGTCCTTGGGGTGCGCTTGGTGTAGGCACGGCGGCTAATATGTTTTTTTGTGCTACCCCGGTTAGTTGATACTTAATGAAAAACAAAGAATAAGCTAGAAGGCTGGTCACAGATAGCTCAAAATACTGTTTGTTGTGGATAAGGTTTACGAAGTCAGTAACATATACCTACTGAAAGGTGGTGCCGATCTGGTTTGAAGGTTTTTTCGAAGAGTATAAACAACAGATAATTTATAGGTTAATGTAAAATTTAGAGTTTTTATAAAAGTTTTTAAAATTTTTGAAGTTTATGCTAAGTAATATTGATATTGCTGAATAGTTTAAATATAGGTTGGTCAATAGATAACACTCCAGTACTCTTGTTTAGAGTGGGAGGGATGTTAGTTAGTATTAGAATTAAAAAATTGCTTACTTATCATATATTAAGATAAAAGTGAAGGATGAAGTATCGATATGAAAAAGTATGTAGATTATTTAGATTTATTTGCCCGAGTTGTAGTAACATTGATGTCTCTTTTTCTTTGTATAAGAGTACTCATGATTTCAACGGAATTCTGGAAAAATATTGTGGTACTGGTGAGTACTCCTGTTACAATCTATAGTCTAATAAAACATAGATTAGATTATAAAGCATATAAAAATAAAGAACGTTCATAGTAAGAAAAAATTATGAAACTATAGAACTGGTTTGCTTAATGTGTAAAAAACAGAATGATAGTAGATGTTTTCAAGTATTCATCTTTTTAATAGACCTTTGGTACAACTCAATTAAAAAGGGTAAGTGTTTTCGAAATACTTACCTTTTTTAATGAAGTTTGTACAATTCAAGACGTTTCAATGACCATTTAAGATTTAGATGAATTTGTAATCTTAAATAAGGTAAGATAAAGCTAACAAATGTAAAGGAGTATTCTTATGAAGAAACAAAATATAAAATCGCTATTACTTGTGCCACTTGTATTTGCATCTATTACTACGGGTGTTGTATATGCAGAAGAGCAGACTACTTCTTCCTCTATACAGACTAATGATAGTTCTCTTGTGGCACCAGATTTGCCACCGACTAAGGAAAAGGTGGAGAATAAACCTTCTGTTGTAACCCCAGAAGAGTATGAGAAGAATGTTACAGACTTTAAAAAGGTGGATATTGAAGCCGTTCGTCAATCTTTTACAGAGGATCAATTGGAACATACTATTTATTTTGGTAGAAAAACTTGCTCTCATTGTCGTCAATTTTCTCCTGAATTGAAAGAATTTAATAACTTGATTGAAAAGAAGTTAGAGTATTATGATTTGGATGGTAAGGATTTTGATGGGGAAGCGAGAGAGTTTCTATTTAAAAAAGTCGGTATTCCAGGAACACCAACAATTTTGTATTTAAGAAATGGACGTCCGATATCTGGATGGGTTGGTGGGGGAGCGACTGCACAACAGGTTTATGATTATATGTACTCGAGAAACTCACCTAAGCAAACGGAAACAATAGCATCGTCCGAGGAAACAGTAACTGAAAATGTGCATGATGAGAAAACCAGAAATGACAGCATGAGTACTAGTGATAAAGTTGTAAGTGAAAGCAAAGGTATGAGTGATGAAAAAAGAACCGAAATGAAAATATCCAATGATAATCCCAATTCTAATAGTGAAAATAGTGGGAAAGTGGAGAGTATAAACTCAACTTCCAAAGCTAAAACTACTCAATCTGGCGATTTAGCAATGTTAGACAATAAGAATCAATTGGAAACTCTCAAACCTATTTTTGATGCTGCTCAAGAAAATAAAACTCCTTTAACCGATGTTAAGGGAAGCCAATCTATTACTTCGAATGAAAAATTATTACCGAAAACAGGAGAGGAAGAAAGTTACCAACTGATTCGGCTAGCTGTCGTGTTTTTTATGGCTTCTATAATGATTAAAGTGAAACAAAAGATTCATAAATAAAAATAGATGGTAAACAGGTGCAATGATATTATTTGTTTGTAATAACATATGGCTAGAATTTGCCTATAGACAAGAGTGAAAGGGCAAGTATGTTTTTAATGCTTGCTTTTTAAATTTTTTAACAATTCAAGACGTTTCGATGACAATTCAAGATTTGGATGAAAAAATATAATATACAGTGATATACTAAACTTGTCAAAGTTGCAACAGGACAAAAATTAAAATTAAGATTAAAATGGAAGTATTCGTTATGGATACAAAAATGATGGAACAATTTGAGATTATGGATACTGATATGCTGGCTAGCATTGAGGGAGGAACTGATTGAGGAACAGTAGGAAAAGGAACTGTCTATGGAGCAGGTATCGGAGTTGCTATGTGTACGGTAGGAGGGCTCCTTACTAGTGGTTCCGCATGGGCTATGACTGCTGGCTGTGCTTGGGCTGGAGCTAAACTTGGTGGTGCTTTTACTGCAATTGCTGATAATATTTGGCCATAGAAGGGAGTAGAAATTATGTTTGATTACAAAATAGTAGACAATCAAGAATTAAGTAATATTTCTGGAGGTGGATTGGGAGGAGATGTAGTTGTAGGAGCCTTGTAGGGTGCATTTCAGGCAGGACAATCTTGTATCGCTGGAGGCCCTCAAGCTTACTTGATTTGCGCAACAGGGGGCGCTATAGTAGGTGGCATTATAGCTTTTGGATTGAGACCCCCAAAATAGTTTAAAAAAGGAATGGGTGTTGATATGTTAAATGAAACTATGATTCAGCTTATACTCATTGCAATTTGTTGTGTGTACATTATTTTTAACACCAAGGCAGATAAAAACCCAAAGAGAGGATATCGTACAGCTTTGTACCTTTTCGTTATGGCTGGTATTATATCCTATATTATGAATTATCTGAATTGGTTAGATTTTTTCTTACTGATAACTCCGATAATGTGTCTATTTAAATTTGAAGATAAATGGAGTTAGCAACATTTGACACTTCAATAGGTTATTAACTATCCTTTGGCTCATTGTCAACTGTAGTGAGTTGAAGAAAAGCTAAGATCGAGAAAGGACGAATTTCGTCCTTTCTTTTTTGAGTACGACGGGCATGTCGTGTATTTGATGTGTAAGTCCTCCGTGTGCACCCGCTACCGATGAATTCAATAGCGATTCTCAAGCCTGACTATCGTGAGGTAGCGGGGAGAAGAAGGCATAGCGAAATCGTGGCTTAAAGAACAGGAATGTTATAGTAAGACACGTTTAGAGGATAAAGTGGCTTCACACTCTAAAGCACAAATAGGTATACTGATGGAAGAGTTAATCTATAGAGGATTACTTCAACACGCCTTTTTTAAACATTCGCGATTTGGCCTTGATTTGCTCCTTCCTTCCATTTTATTTGCACTTCCTCATTTTTCAAGCCTACCTAGTTTGTTAGATATTTCCGTCTTTGCAACATTTGGAATCATCCTTGCCGGTTTGACCCGCTATACCAAGAGCATTTATCCATCTTATGCGGTGCATGTTATCAATAATATTGTCGCGACATCACCATTTTTGCTGACTTTTTTACACAGGATATTTAGCTAAAAATAGTGGAGTAAAAATAATTATCGATTCTAAGAAGAGACTGGGACAAAAGTCTAATCTTAAATATAAAAAGCGAACAAAATCAGTTATCTAACACTCAGAATTCTGTCTTGTTCGCTTTTTTGTCTAATCTATCGATTTTAAAAATTTATAATATAGAATTCCTAAAATCAAAATCTTTTTGTCCCAGTCTCTTCTTATTAGTTGATTGGGAAGATTGTGCTCTTTGAGTAATTCAAGATGTTTCGATGACAATTCAAGATTTGGATGAAAAAAATTAATAAACGATGATATACTAAACTTGTCAAAGTTGTAACAAGACAAAAATTAAAAATAAAAAAGGAGTATTTGTCATGGATACAAAAATGTTGTCACAATTTGAAATTATGGATACTGAGATGCTTGATCATATAGAGGGTGGAGATGTATCTGATATTTATAGAGGGTATGCTTATCAGGGAAGTCCATTTGGTTCTTACCCTTCTATATTAAAAAATTCAGGTCCTTTTCCAGTAAGTGGGTACTGCCCGCGTGGTTATCGTGACCTTGGTTATATAGGAGCAGGTTTTCATTTATGTGGAATATAGGCTGAAATATGAGAAATGAGGAAGAATTTCTATGAAAAAGTATCAGCTTCTCTTCAAAATAAGTGCAGTCTTGTCTTACCTATTTTTCGTATTTGGACTTTCTCAGCTAACCCTTATCATTCAAAACTATTGGCAATTTTCTTCTCAGGTAGGAAATATCTTCTGGATTCAAAATATCTTGAGTTTGCTATTTAGTGGAGTCATGATTTGGATTCTGGTTAAGACAGGCCATGGCTGTCTCTTTCGAATTCCGAGAAAAAAATGGCTTTGGTATTCGATTTTGACAGTATTAGTGGTAGTGCTCCAGATCTCTTTTAACGTTCAGACAGCTAAACATGTTCAGTCAACTGCTGAAGGTTGGGCCGTATTGATTGGTTATAGTGAAACCAATTTTGCTGAATTGGGTATCTACATATCCCTGTTCTTTCTAGTGCCCCTGATGGAAGAATTGATTTATAGAGGATTACTTCAACACGCCTTCTTTAAACATTCGCGATTTGGCCTTGATTTGCTTCTTCCTTCCATTTTGTTTGCTCTTCCTCATTTTTCAAGTCTGCCTAGTCTGCTAGATATTTTCGTTTTTACAACATTTGGAATCATTTTTGCCGGTTTGACCCGCTATACCAAGAGCATTTATCCATCCTATGCGGTGCATGTGATTAATAATATTGTAGCGACCTTACCATTTTTGCTCACTTTTCTACATAGGGTCTTGGGTTGAAAAAACCAAAAGGCTTGCTTTTTAGCTATAGAGGAGGTCATCATGTATAAACACTTATTTTTCCTAGATTCCAAAACCTTAGACTGGTTGACACCCTATATTCTAGTCTTGGCTTCTGACACCATTGCCTTTAATGTTTTTGTGCTAACCTTTGTGTCTGCGGTGGTCTTTAATTTCCTAAATCCCATGCTAGCTTTTATAGTTATATTTTTGGGGGCTGGCTATGTTGTCGGATTTTGGTTACTAAAATGGTTTGTTTTGGAAAGACTAGAGCTCAAGGATGACTTGTAGGGAAGTTTGTTTGTTGAGGAGGATAGCTTTATGGCCATTTTCAATAAGTGCCACGCCTTGTTTTTGGATTTTTAGTATTTGCAATCCTTGGTGCAGCGGGTTATTCCATCAATCAAGGAGATTATTTTCAACACCAGTACACATTCATTGCTGTAAAGAATCTCTTGCTTTTCCTTAGTTTTGGCTATGCGAAATGGTTTGATATGATTTCTTTTGGGATTTTAAGCAAGAAACAACTCTTGCTCTTTATTGGAATCTTTTTTCTCACTATGCTGGTAAATATAGGCTATCATGCTTTTTTCTCAGTTGCTTCTGGTGCCTCGGCTCAACACCTTGAGGAAACGAGTAAAGGACTTTCGCTTTCCTTTATTGTCAGTGCCACAGTTTTGGCACCTATCCAGGAGGAATTTATGTTTAGAGGAATTCTTCAAGGTGCGGTTTTTGAAAATTCTTGGCTAGGGCTTGTGCTGACTTCCTCTCTCTTTTCTTTTATGCATGGACCTTATGATGTGCCTTCGTTTTTCTATTATCTACTTGGGGGCTTGTTGCTGGGCTTTGCTTATAAAAAGAGCCAAAATTTATGGGTTTCTACTCTAGTCCATATGTTTTACAACAGTTTGCCACTTTTAACTTATTTCTAAAAATCATGAAAAGGTAAGCAGAAGACGGTGCTTGCCTTCTTTAAGCTATAATGATAGATTGAGCCAATTGAGATGCTTTTCTTTGAGAATCAGGTGTGGAGCGGTTGACGAATAGACCAAAAACTAGTAGAATAGTAAGGAAACTTTATACGGAGGAAAGAAATGGACTTGGGTGATAATGAGCTAACGCTGACCCCTATCCCTGGGAAGAGTGGCAAAGCTTATATGGGAAGCTACCCTGATGGGAAGCGCATTTTTGTAAAAATGAACACCTCTCCAATCCTACCTGGCCTAGCCAGAGAACAAATCGCTCCTCAATTACTATGGACTCGTCGTTTGCCAGATGGCAGTGATATGTGTGCTCAGGAATGGCTGACGGGCAAAATCTTGACCCCTTACGATATGAATCGCAAGCAGATTATCAATATCTTGAACCGTCTTCACCGCTCGCGTCCCTTGATGAAGCAGTTGAGCCGTTTGGGATATACCATGGAAACACCAGTTGATTTGCTACGTTCTTGGCAACAAGGAGTTCCAGAAATCTTGCAACAGAATCACTACTTGAATAGTGTGATTGCTGAGCTAGGTAAGACGGTTCCGGGTTTTAGGGAAGACCATGCAACGATTGTGCATGGAGATCTTCGCCATAGTAATTGGATTGAGACAGAGAGTGGACTTGTTTATCTAGTGGATTGGGATTCGGTTCGTCTGACGGATCGTATGTTTGATGTGGCGCATTTGCTATGCCACTACATTCCGGATCATCAGTGGCGCCAATGGTTGAGAGACTACGGCTATAAGTACAATCAGACAGTGTTAGATAAATTGTATTGGTATGGTCAGTATTCTTACTTGAACCAGATTGCCAAATACTGTGAAAATCAAGATTTAGACAATGTAAACCGGGAGATTTATGCCTTGCGTGTCTTCCGTGACAAGTATGGAAAGAAGAGATGAGAGTTAGAAATCGTAAAGGGGCGACAGAATTACTAGAGGCTAATCCCCAGTATGTGGTCCTCAATCCCTTGGAAGCAAAAGGGAAATGGCGAGACTTGTTCGGAAATGATCATCCTATTCATGTTGAAGTTGGGAGTGGGAAAGGGGCCTTTGTATCTGGAATGGCCAAACAAAACCCTAACATCAACTATATCGGGATTGACATCCAAAAGTCGGTATTAAGTTATGCCTTGGATAAGGTATTAGAAGTTGGAGTATCTAATATCAAGTTGTTGTGGGTAGATGGTTCAGATTTGACGGACTACTTTGAAGACGGTGAGATTGATCGTCTCTACCTAAACTTTTCAGATCCTTGGCCTAAAAAGCGCCATGAAAAGCGTCGTTTGACTTACAAGAGTTTCTTGGATACCTTTAAGCGTATCTTGCCTGAGAATGGGGAAATCCATTTCAAGACAGATAACCGTGGCTTGTTTGAGTACAGTCTAGTGAGTTTTTCTCAGTACGGCATGAAACTCAATGGGGTTTGGCTAGACTTACATGCCAGTGATTTTGAAGGCAATGTCATGACAGAGTATGAGCAAAAATTCTCCAGCAAAGGTCAAGTGATCTACCGAGTTGAGGCAGAATTTTAAGAAATAGCTTGAAAACCAGCTGTTTGAGTGCTTATGCTTTACATAAATTGACAAACGTGCTATACTGATAGTAAGAATATGAGAAAGAGAGGCGGGGAAATATCTTCGCCTCTTGCTTATGAGGAGGTGGACGCAATCGCAACAATCGTAGAATTAGTCAGAGAAGTTGTAGAACCTGTCATCCAAGCGCCTTTCGAGCTCGTGGATATCGAGTATGGAAAGATTGGCAGTGACATGATTCTCAGTATTTTTGTAGATAAACCCGAAGGAATTACCTTGAACGACACGGCAGACCTGACAGAAATCATCAGTCCTGTTCTTGATACTATCAAGCCTGATCCCTTCCCAGAACAATATTTCCTAGAAATCACCAGTCCAGGCTTGGAACGTCCTTTGAAAACTAAGGATGCCGTCGCTGGAGCAGTTGGAAAATACATCCATGTCGGGCTCTACCAAGCCATCGACAAGCAGAAAGTCTTTGAGGGAACCTTGTTGGCCTTTGAAGACGATGAGTTGACTGTGGAGTATATGGACAAAACACGTAAGAAAACTGTCCAAATTCCATACAGTTTAGTATCAAAAGCACGTTTAGCAGTAAAATTATAGAAAAGAAAGGATAGCTTTTGAAGATTCAAAAGTGAAGAAAACATGAGTAAAGAAATGCTAGAGGCCTTCCGCATTTTGGAAGAAGACAAGGGAATCAAAAAAGAAGACATCATCGACGCAGTAGTAGAGTCGCTTCGTTCCGCTTATCGCAGACGTTATGGTCAATCTGATAGCGTAGCCATCGACTTCAATGAAAAAACAGGTGACTTTACAGTTTATACTGTCCGTGAAGTGGTTGATGAAGTATTTGATAGTCGTTTGGAAATCAGCTTGAAAGATGCCCTTGCCATTAATTCAGCCTATGAGCTTGGTGACAAGATTAAGTTTGAAGAAGCACCAGCTGAGTTTGGTCGTGTAGCAGCCCAATCTGCCAAACAAACCATCATGGAAAAAATGCGCAAGCAAACACGTGCCATCACATATAATACTTACAAAGAACATGAGCAAGAAATCATGTCAGGTACAGTAGAACGTTTTGACAACCGTTTCATCTATGTTAACTTAGGTAGCATCGAAGCCCAATTGTCAAAACAAGACCAAATCCCTGGAGAAGTTTTTGCTTCTCACGACCGTATCGAAGTCTATGTTTATAAGGTCGAAGACAATCCTCGTGGCGTCAACGTCTTTGTTAGCCGTAGCCATCCAGAAATGATCAAACGCTTGATGGAGCAAGAAATTCCCGAAGTCTACGATGGAACTGTCGAAATCATGAGCGTAGCCCGCGAAGCTGGTGACCGTACTAAAGTTGCCGTTCGCAGCCATAATCCAAACGTGGACGCTATCGGGACAATCGTTGGACGTGGTGGTGCTAACATCAAGAAAATCACCAGCAAATTCCACCCAGCTCGTTACGATGCCAAGAGTGACCGCATGATTCCTGTCGAAGAAAACATCGACGTTATTGAGTGGGTAGCAGATCCAGCTGAGTTTATCTACAATGCCATCGCACCTGCAGAGGTTGACCAAGTTATCTTTGATGAAAACGACAGCAAACGTGCCTTAGTCGTTGTGCCTGATAACAAGCTTTCTCTTGCCATCGGTCGTCGTGGACAAAACGTTCGCTTGGCAGCTCACTTGACGGGTTACCGTATCGATATCAAGTCTGCAAGTGAGTTTGAAGCTATGGAAGAAGCAGGTCAAGTCGATTACGCAGTTGCGGATGAATTGATCGAAGAATAAAAGCTGCTAGAGGAGGGAAAGATGAAAACAAGAAAAATCCCTTTGCGCAAGTCTGTTGTATCTAACGAGGTGATTGATAAGCGTGATTTGCTCCGCATTGTCAAGAACAAAGAAGGAGAGATCTTTATCGATCCGACAGGCAAGGCCAATGGCCGTGGCGCTTATATCAAGCTAGACAATGCAGAAGCCCTAGAGGCAAAAAAGAAGAAAGTCTTTAACCGTAGCTTTAACATGGAAGTGGAAGAAAGCTTTTATGACGAGTTGATCGCCTATGTGGATCACAAAGTAAAAAGAAGAGAGTTAGGACTTGAATAAGCAAAAGATAAGCAATCTCTTGGGACTTGCTCAACGAGCAGGTCGAATCATATCAGGTGAGGAATTGGTGGTCAAGGCCATTCAAGACCAGAAAGCCAAGCTAGTCTTTCTAGCCCATGATGCTGGCCCCAATCTAACCAAGAAGATTCAAGATAAAAGTGACTATTATCAAGTAGAAGTTATAACCGTGTTTTCAACACTGGAATTAAGCATAGCAGTCGGGAAACCGAGAAAGGTTTTGGCTGTGACCGATGCTGGATTTACAAAGAAAATGAGGTCTCTTATGGAATAGAAGAGGAGGACATGATTTGTCTAAGAAAAGATTGTACGAAATCGCAAAAGAACTTGGAAAAGAAAGTAAAGAAGTTGTAGCGCGTGCAAAAGAGTTGGGCTTGGATGTAAAAAGCCACTCATCGAGCGTGGAAACCGCTGCTGCTGAGCAAATTGCTGCCAGCTTTAAGTCTGCATCCGCTCCTAAGGCAGAAGCAAAACCTGCAGCAGCAAAAGCAAGTGTAGAAAAGAAAGCGGAAAAACCAGCGTCAGCTAAATCAGTTGTCACGAAGGAAGAAAGCAAACCAGCTACACCTGTAGCTCCTAAGGAAGAAAAAGTGGTGGCTGCAAGACCACAGAGTCGAAACTTCAAGGCGGAGCGTGAGGCACGTGCCAAAGAGCAAGCAGAGCGACGCAAACAAAATAAGGGCAACAACCGTGACCAACAACAAAACGGCAACCGTCCGAAAAACGACGGCCGTAATGGTGGCAAACCTGGTCAAGGAAACCGCGACAATCGCCGTTTTAACGACCAAGGGAAGAAACCACAAGGTCAAGGAAATCGTGGCAATGATCGCCGTCAGCAACAAGACTTCCAGCCAAAACCAGCTGGACCACGTGTTGACTTTAAAGCCCGTGCGGCAGCCCTAAAAGCAGAGCAAAATGCAGAGTACGCACGCTCAAGCGAGGAGCGCTTCAAGCAATCGCAAGCTGTCAAAGAAGCCTTGGCTCAAGCTAATAAACGCAAGGAGCCTGAAGAAATTTTTGAGGAAGCTGCTAAGTTAGCTGAACAAACTCAGTCAGCCGTAGCAGTAGCTCCTGTAGCTAAAGAAGCGCCAGTGGATACACGTCGTAAAAAACAAGCTCGACCAGACAAAGAACGTGACGATTATGATCACGAAGAAGATGGTCCTAGAAAACAACAAAAGAATCGAAGTAGTCAGAATCAAGTGAGAAATCAAAGAAATAGTAACTGGAATAACAACAAGAAAAATAAAAAAGGGAACAAGCAAAACAACCGTAACCAAACTCCAAAACCTGTTACAGAGCGTAAGTTCCACGAATTGCCAACAGAATTTGAGTATACAGATGGTATGACTGTTGCGGAAATCGCAAAACGTATCAAACGTGAACCAGCTGAAATCGTTAAGAAACTCTTTATGATGGGTGTGATGGCCACACAAAACCAATCCTTAGATGGGGAAACCATCGAACTCCTCATGGTGGATTACGGTATCGAAGCAAAACAAAAGGTTGAAGTGGATAATGCCGACATCGAACGTTTCTTTGTCGAAGATGGTTACCTCAATGAAGATGAATTGGTTGAGCGTCCACCAGTTGTAACCATCATGGGACACGTTGACCATGGTAAGACAACCCTTTTGGATACCCTTCGTAATTCTCGTGTTGCGACGGGTGAAGCGGGTGGTATCACTCAGCATATCGGTGCCTACCAAATTGTGGAAAATGGCAAGAAGATTACCTTCCTTGATACACCTGGACACGCGGCCTTTACATCTATGCGTGCGCGTGGTGCCTCTGTTACCGACATTACCATCTTGGTTGTAGCGGCAGATGACGGGGTTATGCCTCAAACTATCGAAGCCATCAACCACTCAAAAGCAGCGAACGTTCCAATCATCGTAGCCATCAACAAGATTGATAAACCAGGTGCCAACCCAGAACGTGTTATCGGTGAATTGGCTGAACACGGTGTCATGTCAACTGCCTGGGGTGGAGATTCTGAGTTTGTCGAAATCTCAGCTAAATTCAACCAAAACATCGATGAACTCTTGGAAACGGTCCTACTTGTAGCTGAAATCCAAGAACTCAAGGCCGACCCAACAGTGCGTGCGATCGGTACCGTTATCGAAGCTCGCTTGGATAAAGGAAAAGGTGCGGTCGCAACCCTTCTTGTGCAACAAGGTACTCTGAATGTACAAGACCCTATCGTTGTCGGAAATACCTTCGGTCGTGTCCGTGCCATGACTAATGACCTTGGTCGCCGTGTTAAGGTTGCAGGTCCATCAACACCAGTTTCTATCACAGGTCTAAACGAAGCGCCAATGGCGGGTGACCATTTTGCTGTTTACGAAGATGAAAAATCTGCGCGTGCAGCAGGTGAAGAACGTGCGAAACGTGCTCTTATGAAGCAACGTCAAGTAACTCAACGTGTCAGCCTTGAAAACCTCTTTGATACGCTTAAAGCAGGCGAGCTCAAGTCTGTTAACGTCATCATCAAGGCCGACGTACAAGGTTCAGTTGAAGCCCTTTCTGCCTCGCTTCAAAAGATCGATGTAGAAGGTGTCAAAGTTACCATCGTTCACTCAGCGGTCGGTGCCATTAATGAATCTGATGTGACTCTTGCGGAAGCTTCAAATGCCTTTATCATCGGTTTCAACGTACGCCCTACACCACAAGCTCGTCAACAAGCAGAAGAAGATGATGTAGAAATCCGTCTCCACAGTATTATCTACAAGGTTATCGAAGAGATGGAAGAAGCCATGAAAGGAATGCTTGATCCAGAATTCGAAGAAAAAGTTATCGGTGAAGCAATCATCCGTGAAACCTTCAAGGTATCTAAAGTGGGAACCATCGGTGGATTCATGGTTACGAGTGGTAAAGTTACCCGTGACTCTAAAGTCCGTGTTATCCGTGACGGTGTCGTTATCTATGATGGTGAACTTGCAAGCTTGAAACACTACAAAGACGACGTTAAAGAAGTTACAAACGGTCGTGAAGGTGGATTGATGATTGATGGCTACAATGATATCAAGACTGATGATGTGATTGAGGCCTATGTCATGGAAGAAATCAAACGTTAAGATTTTTGCTCCTTTCTTAGGTGGTGAGGGACGCAAGCAAACCGATGGTTTCATTGCTTATTTTTGAGCCTAAGGTCTCAAAAATCCCCTGTGATGGGACTGATAAATCAGTTCCATCACTTTCACCACAGTGAAGGAAGCAGGTGATTTCAAATTGAACGTCGTTTCAATTTGAATTAAAAATCAAGAAATTTAAAAATAGCTAGGTCTGCTGGCCTAGCTTTTGGTTCAAAGTAGAGAAAGGAATATCATGGCAAATCATTTTCGTACGGATCGTGTGGGCATGGAAATCAAGCGTGAAGTCAATGAGATTTTGCAAAAGAAAGTCCGTGATCCGCGTGTCCAAGGTGTGACTATTACAGATGTTCAGATGCTGGGTGATTTGTCTGTTGCCAAGGTTTACTACACCATTTTGAGTAACCTTGCTTCGGATAACCAAAAAGCTCAAATTGGGCTTGAAAAAGCAACTGGTACTATCAAACGTGAACTTGGTCGCAATTTGAAATTGTATAAAATCCCAGATTTAACCTTCGTCAAGGATGAGTCCATTGAATATGGAAACAAAATTGACGAGATGCTACGCAATCTGGATAAGAACTAAGAAAGAGGGGATACCCTCTTTTTTGGTGGAGAAATGGCAATAAAAAATACTGGAGAATCTCTCTAGAGTAAAAAATTGTTAAAAAGCTTTATAAAACTCAGCTTGTATGATAGTATAGAAATTGGAAAGAGTAATATGAAATGATTTTTTATCAATAACTAGCTAGTCTGGTATAGCAATCGGCTAGAAACTGCAGTTAGAAAAGGAAAGATAATATGGGATTCATTAAAATGCTAGCCAAGACTTATGGGAATTACTTTTTTGTGATGCAAAGCGTCAAAGTTCTGAAAAACATGAAAAAAGATGACAATGCTTTAGTAGGTTTTGGGAAAGTACTGCTTGCTGACAAGCTGATGGATGTAGCCCAGTGGCTCGCAAAACCAGATGATAAGGAATAACTTGAAATGAAAGAAACTAGCAGGAACTCCGCTGCTAGTTTTTTAATCTCTTCCCATATGGTATAATATAAGCAGTAAAATCATTTTATACTCAATGAAAATCAAAGAGCAAACTATGAATCTAGTCGCAGGTTGCTCAAAACAGTGTTTTGAAGTTGTGGATAGAACTGACGAAGTCAGTAACCATACCTACGTTAAGGCAACGCTGATGTGGTTTGAAGAGATTTTCGAAGAGTATTAGAACATACATGGAGGTCGTCATGGATAATATCATCGATGTGTCAATTCCCGTTGCAGAAGTAGTGGACAAGCATCCAGAAGTCTTGGAAATTCTAGTGGAGCTAGGTTTTAAACCACTTGCCAATCCCTTGATGCGCAATACCGTCGGTCGCAAGGTATCGCTTAAACAGGGTTCGAAGCTCGAAGGAACTCCTATGGACAAGATTGTCCGCACACTGGAAGCGAATGGTTACGAAGTGATTGGATTAGATTAATGGCAGATGAACGGATTCATATCTTACGGGATATTTTGTTAGAATTGCATAATGGTGCCTCTCCTGAGTCAGTTCAGGAGCGTTTTGATGCGACCTTTACGGGTGTCTCAGCTATTGAGATTTCCCTCATGGAACACGAGCTGATGAACTCAGACTCAGGTGTCACCTTTGAAGATGTTATGGAGCTCTGTGATGTCCATGCCAATCTTTTTAAAAACGCTATTAAGGGCGTCGAAGTGGAGGATACCGAGCATCCTGGTCACCCCGTTCGCGTCTTCAAGGATGAAAATCTGGCTCTCCGTGCTGCCTTAATTCGCATTCGGAGATTGTTAGATACCTATGAGTCTATGGAAGACGAGGAAATGCTTGCGAAGATGCGCAAGGGTTTGGTTCGTCAAATGGGGCTTTTGGGACAATTTGATGTCCATTACCAGCGCAAGGAAGAGCTCTTTTTCCCCATCATGGAGCGCTATGGACACGATTCACCTCCAAAAGTTATGTGGGGAATGGATGACCAGATTAGGGAACTCTTTCAAACAGCTCTAACGACAACCAAGTCACTACCAGAAGTGTCGATTTCCACTGTAAAGGAAACTTTCGAAGCTTTTGCGACAGAGTTTGAAAGTATGATTTTCAAGGAAGAGTCCATCCTTCTCATGATTCTCCTTGAGTCTTTCACCCAGGATGACTGGATTCAGATTGCGGAGGAGAGCGATGCCTACGGCTATGCCATCATCCGTCCGTCAGAGAAATGGGTGCCAGAACGACAGAGCTTTGTTGAGGAAAAGAGTGCAGAGGAGCCAGTACAACTAGACACGGCAGAAGGTCAAGTTCAGCAAGTTATCGATACACCAGAAGGCCAGTTTACCATTACCTTTACTCCTAAGGAAAAGGAAGCAGTGCTGGATCGTCATAGTCAACAGGCTTTTGGCAATGGCTATCTCTCAGTTGAGCAGGCCAACCTCATCCTCAATCACCTCCCCATGGAGATCACCTTTGTCAATAAAGACGACATTTTCCAGTATTACAATGACAATGCACCAGCTGATGAGATGATTTTCAAACGGACGCCGTCCCAAGTCGGGCGTAATGTAGAACTCTGCCATCCGCCCAAGTACTTAGACAAGGTGAAGTCTGTTATGAAAGGTCTTCGTGAAGGGGTCAAGGACAAGTATGAAATGTGGTTCAAGTCAGAGTCGCGAGACAAGTTTGTCCACATCACCTATGCCGCAGTGCACAATGAAAACGGGGAATTCCAAGGCGTGCTAGAATATGTTCAGGACATCCAGCCCTATCGTGAGATTGATACGGACTACTTCCGTGGATTAGAATAAGGAGAATCAATGAGTTACGAACAGGAATTTATGAAGGAATTTGAAGCTTGGGTCAATACCCAGATCATGATCAACGACATGGCGCACAAGGAAAGTCAGAAGGTTTACGAAGAAGACCAAGACGAGCGTGCCAAAGATGCCATGATTCGCTACGAAAGCCGCTTGGATGCTTATCAGTTCTTGCTTGGTAAGTTTGAAAATTTCAAGGCAGGTAAGGGATTTCATGATTTGCCAGAGGGCTTGTTTGGCGAGAGAAACTATTAATCGTTGCAAATCAAAAAGTGCGTATGAACGCACTTTTTCTGTTTATACGTGATGTGTGTGTTTGGTAATCCATTGTTCCATTTTGATATGCAATCAGAATGAATAGATGCCCAAAGTGATGATGGTGAGCAAGAACCACTTGATCCAGTTCCCGAATAATTGAGAACCTGTTCCGTCAAAATAGAGGCGACGTCCATCGATGACAGTGCGCTTAACTTTCCAGTTTTGCATCATACAAACTGCCCAAGGCGTAGCGATTCCAATAGTAAAGCCTATGATAATCATGGCTAGGATAGCATATCTAACCTAGCTCAAAAGACCACCATCAAAGTAACTTTCATTATTCATATTGTTCTCCTTATCAGCTTTTTATGTGAATTAATCTTGCACATTACTGCATATTTTATCGAGAAGTTGAATCATTGTCGAATTAGATTGAAAGAAAAAACGGCTAGATTTTTAAGAACAATCTCGTTTCCTTTCTTGATTTTTTTCCAAAATCTTGATAGAATATCTTTATTAAATCCTTGTCAAAACAGGGATTTTTTATTGAAAGGATTTTATCATGTCAAAGAAACTCCAACGTAAAAAACAATTAAGAAACAGCCTTCGCCGTTCAGGTGCATTTTCAACTACAGTGACCAAGGTTGTCGAAGAAACAAAAAAAGTTGTGAAGCATGCAGAAAAATCTGCTAGTGAAGCGGGAAAAGTTGTCTCTAAAAAAGTGGAACAAGCAGTAGAAGCGACCAAGGAACAAGCTCAAAAAGTGGCGAATTCAGTAGAAGATTTTGCAGCGACTTTGGGTGGCCTCTCAGTAGATCGTGCTAAGACTTTCTATGATGAAGGCATTAAGTCGGCTGCTGATTTTAAAAACCGGACTGAAAAAGAACTCCTTGCTTTGAAAGGAATCGGTCCAGCTACCATCAAGAAATTAAAAGAAAACGGCATCAAGTTCAAGTAATTTTTCTTGCCCCTTGCATTTCCGTCAAAAACTTGTTAAAATAAAGCCATTAGAGGTGTTTTGGATCCCACATTTTACAGAAAGTGGCGGTGCTGAGAAGTCCACAAATGTGTCAAAACTGGTTGCTGATGGATAAAAATGAAATAAACAAAGATGCGGGCCTTGCCCGAAATTGGGTGGTACCGCGGATAAACACATTCGTCCCTGTCATGAATATGGCAGGGGCGATTTTTTGTAGAAAGCGAGGGAGAAGGATGACAAGAGCAGAGTTGCCAGAACGAATCGAAACAGAACGTCTTCTTTTACGAGTCCGAACAGTGGATGATGCAGTGGATATCCATGCCTATGCTAGTCTCCCAGAGGTCGCCTATCCAGCAGGCTTTCCGCCCGTCAAGACCTTGGAAGATGAGATTTATTATCTGGAGCATATTCTGCCTGAGCGTAATGAAAAGAACAATCTCCCAGCGGGCTATGGAATTGTCGTTAAAGGAACCGATAAGGTCATTGGTTCTGTCGATTTCAATCATCGACACGAAGACGATGTGCTGGAAATTGGCTATATCTTACATCCAGACTATTGGGGTCTAGGTTATGTTCCAGAGGCGGCACGTGCCTTGATTGACCTAGCGTTTAAAGAACTTGATCTTCACAAGATTGAACTGACTTGCTTTGGTTATAACCTTCAAAGTCAACGAGTTGCGGAGAAACTTGGCTTTACCCTTGAAGCTCGTATCCGAGACCGCAAAGATGCTCAAGGCAATCGCTGTGATGATTTGAGATACGGCTTGCTGAAGAGTGAGTGGGAGGAATAAGATGAGCGATGTAAAAAAGGAAGTAAGCTCTTTATCTGAGGAACACTTACGTCAAATCGATGTGGAGTACGCTGAATTAAATGATAGTGATATTATCGAGCGATTAGCTTATTTAGAAATTAACAACAATGAAAAACGTATTGTCATCTCTGATATTAAACCAACCAAAGAGATAATGTCAGTTTCAAACCAAATTTTTGAGATTCAAAAAGATTTTCAAAAAATCAAGAATATGTTCGAATTGTTTATTACAGATGTCTCGGATTTTTTAAGTATTAAGAATAAACTTGAGTCAAAGGAATTGAAAATTGAAGAGGCAGACGTGAATCGTTTCATGATTCATTTATTATCCAGTGGAAAATTATTCGTTGATTTTAATGAAAACCAAATCAAACAGAAATATTCCGAGGATAGTGAGGAATTTGATTGTATACATAGGTTTGCAAGCTATCAGTATGATACGAACTTTGCTTATCGATTTTGTCATTCTTTGAGGAACTATTCCCAACATATTGACTTACCAATAAATGAAGTAAAAGCTGTTAGTCCAGATGATGAAACCATTTTAGTCGATTTCTATATTGATTTAGATTATCTTTTAAATTCCAACTTTAAATGGAAAAAATTGAAAATGGAATTGATAGAACTAAACAGAAAAACATCTAAGATTGATGCTATAACTCTAGTTAAAGAATACTTTAATTCTCTCACAGAGCTCTATGGTAATTATAACGAATTATTTTTAAAGTTAAACCATAATACATTAGTCGATATTAAGTCAAAGTTGGAATCATTAAAATTGAAACATATAAGATATTATATTTCAAAGATAAGCAAATACGATCTTAAATATAATCCTGAAAACTATACACTGTCACCACTTGCAGCATTTGCAGAAATTGATGAGATTTATATTGAATTATCAAAAATTGGTTTGGTAAATATTGTAAATAAAAACAATTAAGGAGAACACACATGTCTAAAGAACTTTCACCTAAATACAATCCAGCCGAGGTTGAGGCTGGTCGTTACCAAAAATGGCTTGATGCCGATGTTTTCAAGCCTTCAGGCGATCAAAAGGCCAAGCCTTATTCAATCGTCATTCCACCACCAAACGTAACTGGTAAACTTCACCTTGGTCACGCTTGGGATACAACTTTGCAAGATATCATCATCCGTCAAAAACGCATGCAAGGTTTCGATACACTTTGGCTTCCAGGGATGGACCACGCCGGTATTGCCACTCAGGCTAAGGTTGAGGAGCGCTTGCGCGGTGAGGGCATTAGCCGTTATGACCTTGGTCGTGAAAAATTCCTCGACAAGGTCTGGGAATGGAAAGACGAATATGCCACTACTATCAAGGAACAATGGGGCAAGATGGGGCTCTCTGTAGACTACTCTCGCGAGCGTTTCACTCTTGATGAAGGTCTGTCAAAAGCCGTTCGCAAGGTCTTTGTCGAACTTTACAAGAAAGGCTGGATCTACCGTGGTGAGTTTATCATCAACTGGGACCCAGCAGCTCGCACAGCTCTTTCTGATATCGAGGTGATTCACAAGGATGTGGAAGGTGCATTCTACCACATGAATTACATGCTAGAAGACGGCTCACGCGCCCTTGAAGTTGCGACAACTCGTCCTGAGACTATGTTTGGGGATGTTGCGGTTGCAGTCAATCCAGAAGACCCACGCTACAAGGACTTGATTGGAAAAAACGTCATCCTTCCAATCGCTAATAAATTGATCCCAATCGTTGGAGACGAACACGCAGATCCTGAATTTGGTACTGGTGTCGTGAAAATCACGCCTGCCCACGATCCAAACGACTTCTTGGTTGGTCAACGTCACAACTTGCCGCAAGTCAACGTCATGAACGACGACGGAACTATGAATGAGCTTGCCTTCGAGTTTGCAGGTATGGACCGTTTTGAAGCTCGTAAGGCAGTCGTTGCCAAGTTGGAAGAAATTGGTGCCTTCGTTAAAATCGAAAAACGTGTCCACAGTGTTGGTCACTCAGAGCGTACAGGTGTTGTGGTTGAACCACGCTTGTCTACTCAATGGTTCGTTAAGATGGACCAATTGGCTAAGAATGCTATTGCCAACCAAGATACAGAGGACAAGGTAGAATTCTACCCACCTCGTTTCAACGATACCTTCCTTCAATGGATGGAAAATGTTCACGACTGGGTAATCTCTCGTCAGCTCTGGTGGGGTCACCAAATCCCTGCTTGGTACAATGCTGAGGGTGAAATATATGTCGGCGAAGAAGCTCCAGAAGGTGAAGGTTGGACTCAGGACGAAGATGTCTTGGATACGTGGTTCAGTTCGGCTCTTTGGCCATTCTCTACCATGGGCTGGCCGGATGTCGACTCAGAAGACTTCAAACGTTATTATCCAACATCAACTTTGGTGACTGGTTATGATATTATCCCGTTCTGGGTATCTCGAATGATTTTCCAAGGTTTGGAATTTACTGGCAAATCGCCATTCAAAAATGCATTGATTCATGGTCTGATTCGTGACGAGGAAGGCCGTAAGATGTCTAAATCACTGGGCAATGGGATTGATCCGATGGATGTTATTGATAAGTACGGAACAGATAGCCTGCGTTGGTTCCTTTCAAACGGTTCTGCACCAGGTCAAGACGTCCGCTTCTCTTACGAGAAAATGGATGCCTCATGGAACTTCATTAACAAGATCTGGAACATCTCTCGCTACATCCTCATGAACAATGAAGGCTTGACTCTTGACCAAGCAACTGCCAATGTCGCAAAGGTTGTCAATAAGGAAGCTGGAAATGTCACAGACCGCTGGATTCTCCACAACCTCAACGAAACTATCGGCAAAGTCACTGAAAACTTTGATAAGTTTGAGTTTGGTGTAGCTGGACACATCCTCTACAACTTCATCTGGGATGAGTTCGCGGACTGGTACGTTGAGTTGACCAAGGAAGTCCTTTATAGCGAAAATGCAGAAGAGAAAGTCATCACACGTTCTGTTCTCCTTTACACCTTGGACAAGATCCTTCGTCTCCTTCACCCAATCATGCCATTCGTGACAGAGGAAATCTTTGGGCAAATCTCAGAAGGTTCTATCGTTACAGCAGCATACCCAACTGTCAACCCAGCCTTTGAAGATCTTGCTGCCCACACTGGTGTTGAAAGCCTCAAAGACTTGATCCGTGCCGTTCGGAATGCGCGTGCGGAAGTAAACGTAGCACCAAGCAAGCCTATCACCATCCTTGTGAAGACAAGTGATAGCGACTTGGAAGCCTTCTTTAATAGCAATGTCAACTACATCAAACGCTTCACAAATCCAGAACACTTGGAAATCGCATCAAACATCCCTGCACCTGAACTCGCAATGTCAAGCGTCATCACAGGAGCAGAAATCTACTTGCCACTCGCTGACCTCCTCAATGTCGAAGAAGAATTGGCTCGTCTCGACAAAGAACTCGCTAAATGGCAAAAAGAACTGGATATGGCCGGCAAGAAGCTCTCTAACGAACGCTTCGTAGCCAATGCCAAACCAGAAGTCGTCCAAAAAGAACGCGACAAACAAGCCGACTATCAAGCTAAATACGACGCTACCGTAGCACGTATTGATGAGATGAAGAAGTTGGTGAAATAAACACAGAAACACGGTGGAATGCCGTGTTTTTTGGTATAATGGTAATGAGTATAATTTAAAGAAAATGAATTGAATAAAGTGAGAACTGGGATGTACAGATATGCGGATTATATTAATGAATATGGAAGGATTATGCAATTCAATAAGAATAAGGAACTTTGTATACATAGATGGTATCCTTTTGTTGAGGGGTACTCCAAAGAATTTATTGAGTCAATAGTAAACGAGCAAAACCAGAAGGTGGATTTATGTTTGGAACCGTTTTCTGGAAGTGGTACAACTGCTTTAGAGTTATCTACAAAAGGAATAAATTGTATATCATTTGAGGTAAATCCTTTTATGTTTACCTTATCCAAAGCTAAACTAAAAGTTTCTTTATATAAACACAGTACTATCAAGTCGCATATTTTAAAAATGAAAAAGTACATAGTTTATTTAGATGATGATAAGATTAATCTATATAGTGGATTTTCTACTTTAATTGAGGGAAAAGAAAAGAAGAAATGGAATATAGATCGTGAAGTTTTTATTGCAATTGAAAAAATAAAGAGTGCTATTGATAATTTGTCGACAACTTTATATAAGGAAATTTACATTGTTTGTTTAGCAAATATATTGTTAGAATATAGTAATTTATATCGAAATGGAAAATGTTTGTCTTACAAAAAAGGTTGGAAAGATAATCTATATTCACAAGAACAAGTAATAACTAGTTTTTTTAATTTTATTAATAATGTAATTATTGAGGATCTTAAGAAGCTTGAAACAAACAATTTCTCTAACCATAATTTATTGTTTTTAGGTGATGCTAGGAAATTAATTTTTGATAATGTGGATGATAACTCTATAGATTTAATTATTACTTCCCCTCCTTATCTAAATTCAAGAGATTATACAGATTCCTATATGCTGGAATTGAAAGCACTAAATTTTTTAACAAACTATAATGAAATAAAAAATTTACGAGAACAGACTATACGTTCACATGTTCAATTAAAAATACGCAATTTAAAAGGGATACAAAGTAGCATTCTTAAAGCTACAATAACTAAAATAGAATCCCTAAGCGGAAATTCAACAGTATGGAATACGGAAATTCCAAATATGATTATTGCTTATTTTGAAGATATGGAGACCATTTTTGGTGGAATGTATCAAAAGCTAAAAAAGGGGCGGCGGGTCTATTTTAATGTTTCGAATTCTGCTTATTTTGGAGTGTTAATTAATACTTTAGAGATTTGCTCTGAAATTGCTGAAAATATAGGATTTGAAGTTGTTGAAATAAGAAAAGCACGTTACTTAAATCCAAGTCCTCAGCAGAAGGATAAGATTGGCAAATTACTTGAAGGTGTAATAGTATTGGAGAAATAATACGATGGAATTTAACTACTACTTACCAAAGATTAAACGGCTAAAAATTGATAATTTTGATTTGTATAAATGTCCTCTTGAAATAGACTTATCAGATAAATTAAATATTATATTTGGAACTAACGGTTTGGGAAAAACAACGTTGCTAAACATAATAAGATACTCGGTAATAGGTCCCTACAAAGGAAGAGAAAGAGTTAGAAATTATAAAGATCAGCAAAAATCCAGACGTCCTATGTTTGATAGAGATTATTTTAAAAATCGAATGCAAGTTCCTTTAAATGAGGCAGAAGTTGAAGTTGAATTTTCTATTGCGAATGATACATTTGTAACCAAGCATAGTTTATATTCACATAGGCTAATTAGTTTTAGCGTTAATGGAAAAAAAGAGGAAGAAAGAGAGAAAGAACTGGATTATGAGAAGTATGAAAGAAAATACTTTTCTTCAATCAATGATAAACAACTAAGCGAATCTTTAATTAATAAGTATCATAAAGAGTTAATTAAATCTTCAGGTTTTCCAGATATAAACTCATTTATTTTGATGTTAACTGAGATAATGTTTTTCTCGGAATCAAGAAATTTTGTGTTTTGGGATGAAAATCTTAGTAAATTGGTTTTGAGTAAGTTTATGCCAAAAGAGAAGTATTTTGAATATAGTGAGACTCAGAAATTGATAAAAAAATATGATAGCCAGGCTAGGTTGAGATCATATAAAATGTCAATGGTAAAAGAATTTTTAGGAGAGGACTTAAATAAATCTGACTACAACGTATACTCCCTTAAAGATTTGGAAGATGTGGAATTTAAAATTAAGACGATCAATACAAAAATTCATGAATATAGAGAACTCTTAAACAAAAGAACTCAAGAAAGACTCCAGAATAGAGCAGAAATAGATAGACTTAGAGCAGAACTTGCAGTTCTTGAAAACAAATGGTATAGGAATATTTTTCCTAATGACTATCAAGACTTTTATGATAAATTTACTCCAATTTTAAGTTCGGGAGTATGTCCATTCTGTGGAACTGAACATATTGATTTTCACATTGATATTTTAGAGTGTTTTTTTTGTAAGAGTAGGATAAATATTAATACAGATGTAGATTTAACAGAAATAGAGATAAAGCAAAAGAATCTACAAATTAAAAAGAAAACGTTAGATTTAAGGTATGAGGAGTTGAACAAAGAAATTGAGGTTATTAACAACTCAGTAAAAGATGGAGAAAGTGAACTTTTTGAAGTAACTAAAGAAAAATTAAAAATTAAAAGAAAAATGGATAGTGTGCCTAATGATAATCTTGAGAAATATAACCAATTGAATCGTGAAAAAGAGCTATTTTTAAATAAATTAGAGGAAACTAAGAAAAAAGAAAATCAATTAGCAGATGATATCGATCAAAGCATAAAAAGTGTATTTTTAAATTTTAGTAAAATATTTTACAAGTACGCCTATTCTTTTTTAGGAAATGATTCAAATATTAGATTAGAATTAGTTGGTAGTGGAGAGAACACGCTTTTTAAATTCTTTTTAAATAATTCAGCACGAGAAAGCGAAGAATCACTGTCAGAGTCACAAAGAATTTTCATTGATATGGCTTTCAGGTTAGCTACACTAGAGTTTTTTCATAAAGATACTTATTTTATGAGTGAAACACCTGATAGTACTCTAGATTATTTATTTGAAGAAAATGCGGTCGATACTTTTAATAGTTACTTAGAATCAGGGAATACTTTATTTCTTTCTGCCAATGCTCGTAATAGTTCATTGGTAAGCTCGCTCATAAAGAAAAATAGTTCAATTAAAATTATTAATTTATTAGATATTTCAAGGCATGCAAATAAACAGTATAAAGAGATAGAAGAATTGGATATTTACAAATTGCTAAGGAGATAGTATGAATAAAAAACTGTATTATTATATGTTGCTTTTTTTATATTCGCTTAGACTTAAAAACAATATAACAAAAAATTCACTTTTTCGTTATATTTATATATTCATGGTTTCAAATTCATTCTTGAATGATGATGAAAGTGAAATTCTAGATGAATTGATAATTGATCCTAAAGTTGGAACAGTTAATACATTTCAAATGGAAGCCACATTGAAACTTCTAAGCTCTCAAGACTATATTTCCCTCAATAGTTTTAAAATCAACATTTGTGATAAATTGCTAACAGAGTGTAGTAAAAATCAGGAAAGATCTAAAAAATTTAAGGATGACTTAAAATCAGTTGCTTACTTTGTAAATATGATTTCATCATATAGTGATGAGATTGTTTTGTCTATTTTTTTTAATGAACCAAATATTGAAGATGCCTTGAGTAGAAATAAAACTAAGATTTCATTGAGTAATAACCAACTTTATAAATTATTGGAAAACTTTCAGAATAGAGCAAAATCATCTAATGTTGATCTAGACAAATACGATGTATTTATTGCTTGGTTAGACTATATTTTCGAAGAATATCTGAAAGGAAAAGAGATAAATGCTTGATGCTGAAAAATTTTTAGAAAGAGCTTCAAAGACAGAAAGTGTAATTAGTGAGACTAAATTATTAGATATCTTTGCCGAGCATAATAAAGTTGTCGTTATCTGTACACAATCGAATCTAAGTATTACAGAAAAATTGGATGAGTTATTGTCAGAAATACTGGTCTTACCTATTGCTAAGATACATTGTATCGATATAAATGAATCTGAATTCACTTCTGAGGAAATAAGCTCACGTAAAATTTCTGATTCTGAGTTTATTAATATGGTTTTAGATATTTCTAGAAAAAAGAATTGCATTGTCTATGCTGTTAATGAAGGGATAAAACTAATTGCTCAAAATGGTGTGATAAACACAGAGGTAGAGGCATGCTTAGCAAAAACTAAAACAATGCAAGATCAATTAAATTTACTAAGGCCAATTTCAGAATTAAAAGAAGTGTTTGAAACCTTTAATGTAGAGTGTCAATATAAAGAGTACTATTATAGCAAATGTTTCAATTCCAAAGGTAGAATTAAAGCTGAGATAAAAGAGCAGGAATTACGTAATATTTTATTAGAATTTTTAAGAAATAAAATGAAGGGGGAAGTTTCTATCGAATACTGCACATCGATTATAAGAGATGAGGAATCCGTGGATATATATTTAAATGATGGCCAGGAACAAGCAATTATAGAAGTGAAATTTTCATTTTTAAGGTCTATTTATGAAGGAAAAAGTCATTATAAATTACAAGATAAATGTCTACTAGGAATTGAACAACTTGATAGATATGCAAAACATTTACAAGAAGATAACAGGTTAGTCGAGTATGGTTTTATTTATATGTTTTTTCATAACGCGAATAACGAACAAGAACTTTTAGATGTTGAAACATATATCCATAACTACGTTGACGGTAAAACTTTGTCTAATGCATTTTATTCGATTTATCAAAAAATAATTTTTAATAATCTTGCACTCTGGAAAAGTAAACTGTAGATAATAAATGCTATCTAGTATATTTCTTTACTTACAGATATCCTATATTTGCTTAATAGATTAAAATACAGATCTTTCCTATGAGGAATTTAATATATTTTATATTACCAATAAGTATTTCTTATTTTTTATAATTAAATTATTTTCTAATATTTATATGTCGATAGATGTGTTTTTTGCTGATATTTCAATTCCTTATATGTTCTATTACTAATACTGAATAGTTACTTCATCATTAGAATAAATTTTTTAGACAGTATTTTTATATTAAGCTTTATGTAAATATTTTAGAAATCAGCTTACTACACAGTAAACTCAGTCAATTCATGCCAGTACAACCCCACCTCACGACGTAGCAAAGAAATAAAAAGTCCTGTCACTTTCTCCCATTTAACCTTTGACTATTCCGCAAAATTATCGTACAATAAAGAGTACATGATAAAATGAGGTCAGAGTCTGTTAACTCTGGCGATAGTAGTAAAAATGAGGAGAAACGCTTTGGAATTAGAAGTATTTGCTGGGCAAGAAAAAAGTGAACTATCTATGATTGAGGTGGCACGTGCTATCTTGGAACTTCGTGGTCGCGATCATGAGATGCATTTTAGCGATCTTGTAAACGAAATTCAAAACTACCTTGGAACATCAAACAGCGATATCCGCGAAGCTTTGCCTTTGTTCTACACAGAGTTGAACTTTGACGGTAGCTTCATCTCTCTTGGAGACAATAAATGGGGTCTTCGTTCATGGTATGGTGTGGACGAAATCGACGAAGAAATCATCGCTCTTGAAGAAAGTGACGACGATGAAGTGGCACCAAAAGCTAAGAAGCAGCGTGTCAATGCCTTCATGGATGGAGATTCAGATGCGATTGACTACAATGCAGATGATCCAGAAGACGAAGATGTATACGAAGCAGATCCAGCTCTTTCATACGATGATGAAAATCCAGATGATGAGAAAAATGAAGTGGAAGCTTATGATGCGGAAATCAACGAAATCGCCCCTGATGACTTGGGTGAAGACGTGGATCTCAACGAAGAAGACGACGAGTTTTCAGACGATGACGCTGAAACGAGTGAAGAAGAGTAAAATGCCTTTAAAAGGAGATCGCTGGATCTCCTTTTTTGTTGCTTGAGCAGGTCATCCGTTTGGATGTGGATCTTTAGTTTGTTTTCTGAAAGCAATCTTCTTTTTCATGTTTTACCAATTCGGGTTGACAAATGTTCTGCTTTAAGGTATCATATTGTTCGGGCACCTCTTTTAGAGGTCGGGGCTCCCTAGTTACTAGGGAGCTATTTTTGTTTTTCAGGAAGTTTTCTTGAAAAGTCGTTATTCATAAGGGTCTTGTTTTCTATGTCCCCTCGTAGTTAACAAGACCTTGAGTATTTTAGAAAGAGGAATCTATGTCTACGAAATATATTTTTGTAACTGGTGGTGTGGTATCGTCTATTGGGAAAGGAATTGTCGCAGCAAGTCTGGGGCGACTTTTGAAAAATCGTGGTCTAAAAGTGACTATTCAGAAGTTTGACCCTTATATCAATATCGATCCGGGAACCATGAGCCCTTACCAGCACGGGGAAGTCTTTGTGACAGATGATGGGGCTGAGACCGATTTGGACTTGGGCCACTATGAACGTTTCATCGATATCAATCTTAACAAATATTCCAACGTGACAACTGGTAAAATTTACAGTGAAGTTCTTCGTAAAGAGCGCCGTGGCGAGTACCTTGGCGCAACTGTTCAAGTCATTCCTCATATCACAGATGCTTTGAAAGAAAAAATCAAGCGTGCCGCTCTAACGACAGACTCTGATGTCATTATCACAGAGGTTGGTGGAACCGTTGGGGATATTGAATCCTTGCCATTTCTAGAGGCACTTCGTCAGATGAAAGCAGATGTGGGTGCAGATAATGTCATGTATATCCATACAACCCTGCTTCCATACCTCAAGGCTGCTGGTGAGATGAAGACCAAGCCGACTCAGCATTCAGTAAAAGAATTGCGTGGTTTGGGAATCCAGCCAAATATGTTGGTCATTCGTACAGAAAAACCAGCTGGTCAAGGAATTAAAAACAAACTGGCCCAGTTCTGTGACGTGGCACCAGAGGCTGTTATCGAATCGTTGGATGTTGAACACCTTTACCAAATTCCATTAAACTTACAGGCACAAGGTATGGACCAAATTGTCTGTGATCATTTGAAATTAGACGCACCAGCAGCGGATATGACAGAGTGGTCAGCTATGGTGGATAAGGTCATGAATCTCAAGAAACAGGTCAAAATTTCTCTCGTCGGTAAGTATGTTGAGTTGCAAGATGCCTACATCTCAGTGGTTGAAGCCTTGAAACACTCTGGCTATGCCAACGACGCAGAAGTGAAGATTAATTGGGTCAATGCAAATGATGTGACAGCAGAGAATGTAGCAGAACTCTTATCAGATGCGGACGGAATCATCGTACCAGGTGGTTTTGGCCAGCGTGGTACTGAAGGAAAAATCCAAGCCATCCGCTATGCGCGTGAAAATGATGTTCCCATGTTGGGTGTTTGCTTGGGAATGCAGTTGACTTGTATCGAGTTTGCTCGTCACGTTTTAGGTCTTGAAGGTGCCAATTCTGCAGAACTTGCACCAGATACAAAATACCCTATCATCGATATCATGCGTGACCAGGTTGATGTTGAGGATATGGGTGGAACCCTTCGTTTGGGACTTTATCCATCTAAGTTGAAACGAGGTTCTAAGGCAGCGGCTGCTTATCACAATCAAGAAGTGGTGCAACGCCGTCACCGTCACCGTTATGAGTTTAACAACGCCTTTCGTGAACAGTTTGAGGCAGCAGGTTTTGTCTTTTCAGGAGTTTCTCCAGACAATCGTTTGGTAGAAATCGTTGAGATTCCTGAAAATAAATTCTTTGTAGCGTGTCAGTATCACCCTGAACTTTCAAGCCGTCCAAACCGTCCAGAAGAACTCTACACTGCCTTTGTTACTGCAGCAGTTGAGAACAGTAACTAGTTATCTTCTAATCTCTGAGAGCAATCTCAGAGATTTTTTTAATCCATTCAGGAAATTCTTGTTAACTCAGGCGCTTGGCAATAAGAATTAGACTCACTGAGGGAAGAGATTTTCCTTGCTCCTATACGGCTTCCCTATTTGTCCTAAAGCCCTTTTTGTGTTACAATGAATGGTATGAAAGCTAAGAAATTATGGATGACTGGCTTGACTGTGGCTGGTCTAAGTGCCCTTGCTTTGGGGGCTAAAAAAGCAGCAGATAATCACAAGCTCATGAAGACTCAGGAAGAGTTGACCGCTATCGTGCGCGAACTTTTCTCAGATATGGGTGAGATTGCGACTCTCTATGTTCAAGTCTACGAAAGTAGCCTAGAGCGACTGGTCGGAGGAGTCATTTTCGAGGATGGTCGTCATTACACCTTTGTCTATGAAAATGAAGATCTGGTCTATGAGGAGGAAGTCTTATGATACAACCTGCAAGTTTAGAAGAATTGGCATCTTTAGTAGAAAAAGATGGCAAGAAAGTCTTCCTTTTTGTGGCAGACTGGTGTGGCGATTGTCGTTATATCTATCCTGCCTTGCCAGAGATTGAGGAGACCAATCCAGAGTTCACCTTTATTCGAGTGGACCGGGACCAGTATCTGGATCTGGCCAAACTCTGGGATGTTTACGGGATTCCTAGCCTTGTTGTTCTAGAAAAGGACAAGGAAATCGGCCGATTTGTCAATCGTGACCGTAAAAGCAAGCAACAAATTAACGACTTTTTAGCAGGACTGAGATAGGAGAAAAAGGAAACAATGATTTTTACATATAATAAAGAGCATGTCGGCGATGTCCTTATGATCATCGTGAAAAACAGCGGAGTTGCCAAACTGGACGTGGAGCGTAAAGGCAAGGTAGCCCGTGTTTTCATCGAAGAAAATGGTGAAACGGTAGCTTGGAATATTTTCGAAGTTTCAAGTTTGTTTGAAATTGCAGAGCGTGGTCAAGTCTTTTTGACAGATGAGCAAGTAGCTCGTTTAAACCAAGAATTGCAGACGGAAGGCTTTACAGAAGAAATTGTCAATGACAAGGAAGCTAAGTTTGTTGTTGGTGAGATTGTCGAGATGGTAGCCCATCCTGATAGTGACCACCTCAACATCTGCCAAGTTGCAGTCGCAAGTGACAAGACAGTGCAAATCGTTGCAGGGGCTCCCAATGCGCGTGTTGGGTTGAAAACCATTGTAGCTCTTCCTGGAGCTATGATGCCAAAAGGAAATCTCATTTTCCCAGGCGAACTTCGTGGCGAAAAGAGTTTTGGCATGATGTGCAGCCCTCGTGAATTGCATCTGCCAAATGCTCCGCAAAAACGTGGGGTTATTGAATTATCAGAAGACCAAGTTGTTGGAACTCCATTTGACCCAGCAAAACATTGGACTGCCTAGGAAGTTGTCAGTATCTGTCTCGCTAGTATATAAGGAAATAAGATGGCAAAAAATGTAGTGATTACAGGAGCGACTTCAGGAATCGGTGAAGCGATTGCTCGTGCTTATCTGGATCAGGGTGAGAATGTCGTCCTAACTGGGCGACGGACAGACAGACTAGAAGCCCTCAAGTCAGAGTTTGCAGAAACGTTTCCAAATCAAACAGTTTGGACTTTTCCTCTGGATGTAACGGATATGACCATGGTCAAGACTGTCTGCTCCGATATTTTGGAAACGATAGATCAGATTGATATCTTGGTCAATAACGCTGGACTAGCTCTTGGCTTAGCTCCCTATCAAGACTATGAAGAGTTGGATATATTGACCATGCTAGATACCAATGTCAAAGGTTTGATGGCAGTCACTCGCTCTTTCTTGCCTTCCATGGTTACAGCAAATCAAGGTCATATCATCAATATGGGGTCAACTGCAGGAATCTACGCCTATGCTGGTGCAGCGGTTTATTCAGCCACCAAGGCTGCAGTAAAAACTTTTTCAGATGGGCTTCGAATTGATACGATCGCAACGGACATCAAGGTGACCACCATTCAACCGGGGATTGTCGAAACAGATTTCTCAACCGTACGTTTTCATGGTGACAAAGAGAGGGCTGCGACGGTTTATCAGGGAATCGAAGCCTTGCAGGCACAAGACATCGCAGACACTGTTGTCTATGTGACCAGTCAACCCCGTCGTGTGCAGATTACAGATATGACCATTATGGCCAATCAACAGGCGACAGGTTTCATGGTGCATAAAAAATAAAAAATTTCTTCGAAAAGTTACAAATTTCTGTAACTTTTTTTGATTCCTTGCGAATAGATAAGTAGGAGGAAGAAAATATGTATAATAAAGTTATCATGATTGGACGTTTAACGTCTACACCAGAATTGCACAAAACCAACAATGACAAATCAGTAGCGCGCGCAACGATCGCTGTGAACCGTCGTTACAAAGACCAGAATGGGGAACGCGAAGCTGATTTTGTCAATCTTGTTCTTTGGGGAAAATTGGCTGAAACCTTGGCAAGCTACGCAACTAAAGGTAGTCTTATCTCTGTGGATGGAGAACTTCGTACCCGTCGCTTTGAGAAAAATGGCCAGATGAACTATGTGACTGAAGTTCTTGTGACAGGATTCCAACTTTTGGAAAGTCGTGCCCAACGAGCCATGCGTGAAAATAATGCCGGACAGGATTTGGCAGATTTGGTTTTGGAAGAGGAGGAATTGCCATTTTAATACTCTTCGAAAATCTCTTCAAACCACGTCAGCTTCACCTTGCCGTAGGTATAGGTAACTGACTTCGTCAGTCCTATCTACAACCTAAAAACTGTATTTTTAGCTGCCTTCGTCAGTTCTATCTACAACCTCAAAGCAGTGCTTTGAGCAACCTGCGTCTAGCTTCCTAGTTTACACTTTGATTTTCATTGAGTATAAACATTAAAAAGTCTGAGTTGGTCTCAGGCTTTTTATCTTGAGAAAGTCAGACTTTTTTCTTGACTATTTCTGACCAAGTGATACAATAGAATTATGAATTAGCACTCATATACAAAGAGTGCTAATAATATGTATCTCATCATGGAGGAAAACAGATGTTGAAACCATTAGGAGACCGTGTGGTCTTGAAAGTCGAAGAAAAAGAACAAACTGTTGGAGGCTTTGTCCTTGCAGGCTCAGCCCAAGAAAAAACAAAAACAGCCCAAGTTGTAGCTACTGGACAAGGTGTTCGTACCTTGAACGGTGACTTGGTAGCTCCAAGCGTTAAGCCTGGAGACCGTGTCTTAGTTGAAGCACATGCAGGTCTTGATGTAAAAGATGGCGATGAAAAGTACATCATCGTTGGCGAAGCTAACATCTTGGCAATCATTGAAGAATAGAAGGAGAAAGTAAGTATGTCAAAAGAAATTAAATTTTCATCTGATGCTCGTTCAGCTATGGTTCGTGGTGTTGATATCCTAGCAGACACAGTTAAAGTAACCTTAGGACCAAAAGGTCGTAATGTTGTGTTGGAAAAATCATTTGGCTCACCCTTGATTACCAATGACGGTGTTACTATTGCCAAAGAAATTGAACTAGAAGACCATTTTGAAAATATGGGTGCTAAATTGGTATCAGAAGTCGCTTCAAAGACCAACGATATCGCAGGTGACGGAACGACAACTGCAACTGTTTTGACTCAAGCTATCGTCCGTGAAGGAATCAAGAACGTCACAGCAGGTGCCAACCCAATCGGTATCCGTCGGGGGATTGAAGCAGCGGTTGCCGCAGCTGTAGAAACCTTGAAAAACAATGCCATCCCTGTTGCCAATAAAGAAGCCATCGCTCAGGTTGCTGCCGTATCTTCTCGTTCTGATAAAGTTGGCGAATACATCTCTGAAGCTATGGAAAAAGTTGGCAAAGATGGAGTCATCACCATTGAAGAGTCACGTGGTATGGAGACAGAGCTTGAAGTCGTGGAAGGAATGCAGTTTGACCGTGGTTATCTA
Source organism: Streptococcus oralis subsp. tigurinus (assembly GCF_002096275.1). Classification (GTDB taxonomy): domain Bacteria; phylum Bacillota; class Bacilli; order Lactobacillales; family Streptococcaceae; genus Streptococcus; species Streptococcus oralis_CN. The sequence goes on from NZ_NCUG01000016.1 coordinate 204,795, forward strand.
TCACAGTATATGGTGACAGATAGCGAAAAAATGGTGGCTGACCTTGAAAATCCATACATTTTGATTACTGACAAGAAAATTTCAAATATCCAAGAAATCTTGCCGCTTCTAGAAAGTATTCTCCAAAGCAATCGTCCGCTCTTGATTATTGCGGATGATGTGGACGGCGAAGCTCTTCCAACCCTTGTTTTGAACAAGATTCGTGGAACCTTCAACGTAGTAGCAGTTAAGGCACCTGGTTTTGGTGACCGTCGCAAAGCCATGCTTGAAGACATTGCCATCTTGACAGGCGGAACAGTTATCACAGAAGACCTTGGTCTTGAGTTGAAAGATGCGACGATTGAGGCGCTTGGTCAAGCTGCTAGAGTGACTGTGGACAAAGATAGCACTGTTATCGTAGAAGGTGCTGGAAATCCTGAAGCGATTTCTCACCGTGTTGCAGTTATCAAGTCTCAAATCGAAACCACAACTTCTGAATTCGACCGTGAAAAACTCCAAGAACGCTTGGCAAAATTGTCAGGTGGTGTTGCAGTCATCAAGGTCGGAGCTGCAACTGAAACTGAGTTGAAAGAAATGAAACTCCGCATTGAAGATGCCCTCAACGCTACTCGTGCAGCTGTTGAAGAAGGAATCGTTGCAGGTGGTGGAACAGCCCTTGTAAATGTTATCCCTGCCGTAGCTGATTTGGAATTGACAGGAGACGAAGCCACAGGACGCAATATTGTTCTCCGTGCCTTGGAAGAACCTGTTCGTCAAATCGCCCACAATGCGGGATTCGAAGGGTCTATTGTTATTGACCGCTTGAAGAATGCTGAAGTTGGTACAGGCTTCAACGCAGCAACTGGCGAGTGGGTCAACATGATTGATCAAGGAATCATCGACCCAGTTAAAGTGAGCCGTTCAGCCCTACAAAATGCAGCCTCTGTAGCTAGCTTGATTTTAACAACAGAAGCAGTCGTAGCTAATAAACCAGAACCAGCAGCCCCAGCTCCAGCCATGGATCCAAGCATGATGGGCGGGATGATGTAAAAGCAACTTATAAAAAACACAAAAGGAGGGAACATACATCCCTCCTTTTAAGGTTTTCTCTTCTAAATAGATTTGAGCTCTCCTAACTTATATGATAAAATAAGACTAGAAAAAGGAGAAGAACATGATCGATGTAGAAGAAATTCTGAGCAAGATGAATCCCAATCAGAAGATTAATTATGACCGTGTCATGCAGAAAATGGTTCAGGTTTGGGAAAAAAATGAGCAACGTCCGACTATTCTCATGCATGTTTGCTGTGCTCCTTGTAGTACCTACACCTTAGAGTACCTGACCAAATACGCTGATGTGACCATCTATTTTGCCAATTCCAATATCCATCCCAAGGCAGAATACCACAAGCGAGCTTACGTCACCAAGAAATTTGTCAGTGATTTCAATGAGCGAACAGGAAATACGGTCCAGTATATAGAAGCGCCTTATGAACCAAATGAATACCGGAAGTTAGTCAGAGGACTGGAAGAAGAACCTGAAGGTGGTGACCGTTGCAAGGTTTGTTTTGACTACCGTTTGGATAAAACAGCACAGGTAGCTATGGACTTGGGATTTGATTACTTTGGTTCAGCTTTGACTATCAGTCCCCATAAGAATTCTCAAACCATCAACAGCATCGGAATTGATGTGCAAAAGATTTATACCACCCACTATCTTCCAAGTGATTTCAAGAAAAATCAAGGCTACAAGCGTTCAGTGGAGATGTGCGAGGAGTATGATATCTATCGTCAATGTTATTGTGGATGCGTCTATGCAGCTCAAGCTCAGAATATTGATCTTGTTCAAGTTAAGAAGGATGCCACGGCTTTCTTGTTAGATAAGGATGTTGAAAAAGACTATTCCCACATCAAGTTTACTGTGACTAAATTAGATATATAGAAATCAACCCAGCTGAAAAGCTGGGTTTTTCAAATAAAAAAACCAGGGCTATCACCCCGGTTTGACAACTTTACCGATTCTTTAGTTCTATGTAGCGTTTGTACCAAATGTTGACATAAGCCTCTGAGAAAGGACCGCGTCCATTGTTAATCCAATCAACAAGGATTTTAACATGTTCTTTCAAAATATAGTCTAAATCATCAGAATACTTCATTTTGCGTTTATGGCGCTCATACTCTTCAACGTCCAAGAGACGCTTTTCACCATCAGTGAAGACCTTGACATCCAAATCATAATCAATGTATTTCAGGGCTTCCTCATCTAGATAGTAGGGGCTGGCCATATTGCAATAGTAGGAAATCCCATTATCACGAATCATGGCAATGATATTAAACCAATATTTTTTGTGAAAGTAAACAATAGCCGGTTCTCGAGTCACCCAACGACGACCGTCACTTTCGGTAACAAGTGTGTGGTCGTTGACGCCGATAATAGCGTTCTCTGTTGTTTTTAGTACCATGGTGTCCCGCCAAGTACGGTGAAGACTCCCATCATGCTTATAACTTTGAATTGTAATAAAGTCGCCTTCTTTTGGAAGTTTCATAACTAACCAACTTTCTACAATTTATAAGTTTATCGTCTACTATTATATCATAAATTAGTCTAATTTTTTTGAATTTTACACGAAAATATTAAAGATATTCTCTGAGAGCGCTGGCTATATCCGAAAAATCATAGCCTTTTCGAGCTAAAACTTGGGTTAAACGTTGTTTAAGTTCGTATCCTTCATACTTTCGAGCATACTTAGCATATTGCTTATCAAGTTCCTTGAAGATGAGTTCTTGAGTCGTTTCTTGGTCAGCTTGACTATCCAAGTCGTCAAAGGCAACTTTAGCATCAGAGTAAGAGAAGCCTTTGTTGGTCAAGTTTTGGATAATCTTTTCTTGCAAAGCGCGCGCAGGAAGCTTTCCGATGTATTTTTTAAGTAGTTTCTCAGCAATACGTTGAGCAACCTCTGAAAAATCAAAATCCTTTAACACCTCTTCAATAGTTGATTTGGCAATCCCTTTTTGAGATAGTTTTTGAGCTAGCACATAAGGTCCCTTATCTCCAGAAAGTTGATTGGCATTGATAATAGAGTAGGCATACTGACAATCATTAATCCAGTTGTCTTCTTTAAGGTTAGCGATAACTTGACTAGTTATTTTTTCATCAATATCATACTTTTTCAGATACTCTCGCACTTCCTTTTCAGTACGGGCCTTGAAGGATAAATGGTAGAGAGCGAGATTCTTACCATAAGAAAACTGAGCAAAGTCCTGAATCTCGGTAAGTTCCTCTTTACTAATGACCCTATCTCGAGATAGCATAAAACGGACAATGGTATCTTCCGTGATATAAGAGGTTTGCTGATGATCTAGCTCCATCAAGTAGAGGCGCTTTTTCTTTTCAAGTTTTGTGATTTTCATAGTTCTATTATACCCCAAAATGTGATAAGATAGGGATATGAATCTGAAAGTCAAACAAAAAATACCTTTAAAAATCAAGCGGATGGGCATCAATGGTGAGGGAATCGGTTTCTACCAGAAAACCCTCGTTTTTGTGCCAGGCGCCCTCAAAGGAGAAGACATCTATTGTCAGATTACTTCTATTAAACGTAACTTTGTCGAAGCCAAATTGCTAAAGGTTAATAAGAAGTCTAAATTTCGAGTCGTACCAGCTTGTACGATTTATAATGAATGTGGTGGTTGCCAAATCATGCACCTCCACTATGATAAGCAGCTAGAGTTCAAAACGAATCTGCTCTACCAAGCTCTAAAAAAATTTGCCCCTGCAGGATATGAAAACTATGAAATTCGTCCAACTATTGGAATGCAGGAACCAAAGTACTACCGTGCTAAGCTTCAATTCCAGACTCGGAAATTTAAAAATCAGGTCAAAGCAGGTTTGTATGCGCAAAACTCTCATTATCTCGTAGAGTTGAAGGACTGCTTGGTGCAAGATAAGGAAACCCAGACAATTGCGAATCGCCTAGCTGAACTTCTTACTTACCACCAAATTCCAATTACAGATGAGAGAAAAACGCTCGGTGTTCGCACCATTATGGTACGCAGAGCGAGAAAAACGGGGCAAGTCCAGATTATTATTGTCACGAATCGCCAGCTTAATTTGAATCAACTAGTCAAAGACCTAGTTAATGATTTTCCAGAAGTTGTCACGGTTGCTGTCAATACAAATACAGCAAAAACAAGTGAAATCTATGGTGAAAAGACGGAAATTATCTGGGGCCAAGAGAGTATTCGGGAAGGAGTACTCGACTATGAGTTTTCACTCTCCCCTCGAGCTTTTTATCAGCTTAATCCTGAGCAGACAGAAATTCTCTATGGAGAAGCAGTCAAGGCTCTGGATGTCAGTAAAGAAGACCATCTGATTGATGCGTATTGTGGTGTTGGTACGATTGGATTTGCCTTCGCAAATAAGGTCAAGAGTCTCAGAGGAATGGATATTATTCCAGAAGCCATTGAAGATGCTAAGCGAAATGCTAAAAAAATGGGATTTGACAATACCCATTACGAAGCGGGAACAGCAGAAGAGATTATTCCACGCTGGTATCAAGATGGTTACCGAGCAGATGCCTTGATAGTCGATCCTCCTCGTACAGGCTTAGATGATAAGTTGTTGGATACCATTCTGACCTATGTTCCAGAAAAAATGGTCTATGTATCCTGCAATGTTTCGACCTT
>NZ_NCUG01000015.1:0-178277 GCF_002096275.1 Streptococcus oralis subsp. tigurinus
TCCAATTTTTTCTTAGCTTCAATTACAGCCTCAGCTGGTTCAGTGCTATACGTATTTGTAACAGTCAAATCAGCTGTTTGTGCTGGAGTATAGCCATCTATCGTATCTACGATGAGATTGCCATCTTCATCGACTTCCATCACACTATAAGTGTACTTCACGCCGTGCTCATCTGTCGCAGGAAGGTCTGTCCATTCTACAGTTCCATCTGTTTTGGGAACTTCTTTTTGACTAACACCAACTACTTCTTCAATCGCTCCACCTTCTGGCATACGATAGAGTTTGAAGTAGACAGTTGGACGAATATGTTCCTGACCGCCAACCCAGACTTTCTTAGCCGTCACGTTTGTCTTTGGAACTTCGTAAGTGTTGGTGACTTTGTTGTTTCCGTTATAGGATACAACATAGCTGTTGTCGCCTACTTTGACTTTCTCTCCTGCTTTCAGAGGAAGACCCGTCTGATCTTCAAGTTCTCGAACAGAATAAACTAGCTTGCTTCCATCAACATCACGTTCAGGAAGTTGATTTTTCCATTTATAAGTGTAAACACCATTAGACTCTGTCACTTCAGGGGTGTAGTTCCCAGTAACAGGTTTTGCATCTGCAACAGTTTGTCCTTCTTTGTGCACATACAAACCGAGTTTGACTTTTTTGTAGTCAGTTGCTTTTCCGTTTACCCAAGTCTTGGTTGCTTCAAAGTCAACTGTCACACGTTTGTTAGAGATATTGAGGGGAACACCCTTTCCATCTTTCATCTCCACTTCGAACTCTTGACTATTTACCTGATAGCCTGATTTAGGAGTTTTTTCTTTAACGATATACTTACCATTATTGAGAGCCTTTGAGACAGCTATCCCATCCGCATCTGTTGTAACGGTATCAACCAAATTATTAGTGGTTTTCTCACGGATTTCAAAGACAACGCCTGCCAACTTAACAGTTGCATCCGCTTCATCGTATTTTGTGATTTTGATCTTACCAGCAATATCAGCTGTGACTGATGCACCTACAGATTTAACCGTCTTTAAATTAAAGGTTGCTTCTGTTCTGGTTCCAATACTACCACCGTATTTTTCCCAAATAAGTTGTGGTTGGTTATCAATCAAGTACTGCGCTGAGTTACTTATCGTTGAAGTATCTGCTGGTGAGGACGTATCATACGTTAAGAAAAAGCTCTTTGTCCCCATATTGGTCGGCATGAGCAACTCAAATCCTCGTTTCCCGTTGACAAAGGTCAACAAAGCTTTTTTATCTGAGTTAGCCTTGTATACCTCCGGATCGGTTGTGATTTCGTATTCATCACCTAAACGTTTAAGAGCAGATGAATTCGTATTCGTCGTTTCGAATTCCGCTTCATGCATATAGAAAGTACCTTCCACATAGTTAGCAAAGGCTCCCTTTGAAACATCATCTGTAATCTTCACCACATGTCCAGTCATATCTTTCTTAGCGCGATTAATCTTCATCTGAAAATGTGCTATCGCCTTATTGTTATCGTTATAACCGTACTTTGTAATGGTTTCTCCTATCACGTCAGTCTGTTCATATTTATTTACTTTATACGTGATGGTCTGTTTTTTACCATCTGGTAAAACATAGGTAACCGTTTTCCCCTCTTTTTTGAGCGTTTCAGTTGCTTCTGCAACAAAGTCCCCACGAATATTTTGCTTGTCCTCCACCTTTTCGTTGAAAGTAAATACCAGCTGATGGTTAGCATTATCCACCTGGACAGTCCCCATTTTGGTATTTGATGTCGAATCAATCAAATCCAGATTACCATCCGTCAAACTCAAGTTATTTGGAGCTTTTACGATAAAGTAATCACCATTCTTGATTTCATTAACTGCCACATTGGGAAATGAGAATTTACCCGAATATTTCAATTTCATCGAAGTATCATTTGAACCATGAATTCCTTCAGTCTCGCTTCCTGTAGATGCTATAGTAATCTTCAAGTCATCTATTTTGACTTTACTCGTGATATCAGTTGCCGCATGTGCTTCACCCGCCGGGAAAAGCATCATCAAGAATAAAAGAGGGAATACCAGAAAACCGAGATATTTTTTTATCTTATCCATTATGACCAACCTTTCTATTTGTATATCGATAAAAAATTAAGTATTCAATTCTACGTACGCAACACCTCCACAATATAGTGACGTATCCATAATAACACCATGCTCTATTCTTGATAAAATTATATTCACTTACAGCACATGATATAATAGAACTTATCAAGTTTATTATAACATATATATTTTAATTGATTTATTTCATTACTAAAGAATTTATTTACGAAATGTCAACTTTAAAGAATTCATTCCTTTGATATTTCTACTATCCTTCAATAAATAATGTCCCTTTATTCCTAAAACTAAATATAACCAATTTATTAATCTATATACTGTTATAAGATTTAATATAGTAGAAATATATTATAATAAAAGTTTAGAACATAACAAAAAGTGAACTAAACAGAATTCTGATTGTCCCAGAATAGTTTGGTTCACTTTTTATTTAATCTATTAGATTTTCAAAATTCATAATGAAGAGTTTTTAAAATATAAATCTATTTTGTCCCCATCTCTTCATATCATAGAAATTCTAATCCTCTTTTTTGCCTTTAGTGGCTACTAGTCCTGCGCTCAAACCAAGAAGAGCTAGGCCTGCTGCTAGGGCTGCTTGACTTTCTGCACTTCCTGTATTTGGTAACTGCTCTTTTTGAACCTGACCAGCTGTACTTGAAGCGATTTCTTTTGTATCTGCTTTTTCTGATACTTGTGGTTTTGTAGACTCTTGCGGTACTGGTTTAGTCGTTTCACCAGCCGTACCTACTTCTACGATGCGATCCTGAGCCACGACTTTATCATAGCTTTCTTTTTCAGTTCGCTTGCCATTTTCAACTTCAATCAAGTGAACACGGATACCTTTTTGTCCTTCTTGGAGAACACGGGTTTGACCTGCTGGAAGCTTATCGTTCTTTTGTTCCTGAACCTTGAAGTCAATTGTTTCTTCTTCGATTACAAGTTTTGGTCTGTTAAGGACAAGGTTCTTCACTTCATCTTCTGGAAGGGAGGTTCCTGGTTTCGTTCCAACTTCTACGATGCGATCCTGAGCTATAACTTTATCATAGCTTTCTTTTTCAGTCCGCTTACCATTTTCAACCTCGATCAAGTGAATGCGAATACCCTTTTGACCTTCTTGGAGGATACGAGTTTCACCTAGATACAACTTATCAGACTTACGTTCCTGAACCTTGAAATCAATTGCTTCTTCTTCGATTACAAGTTCTGGTCTGTTAAGGACAAGGTTCTTCACTTCATCTTCTGGAAGGGAGGTTCCTAGCTTCGTTCCAACCAAGACGATGCGGTCTGTCGGAGCTTCTACCACTTCACGGAGTTTTTCTTCCTTAGTCCCGTCAGGATTCATCGATGTGAAAATACGTTCTTTACCAACTTTTCCTTCTTGTTTTACACGAGTTTCACCTAGATACAGTGTTGAATCTTTTTTCTCAACTGTCTTGTAGGCCAAATCTTTTTCAACAAATTCGAGTTTTGGAAGATCTTCTTGTACAGCAGCAACAGTCTTCTCAGAAACTGGTTTTTCCTTAGTCAAGTGGATACGGTATTCCTTGACTTGTTTTCCACTTTCTGAAACAAGACGAACAAGTACTGGAAGGCTATCGTCTCCGCTATCTACAACTGTTGAAGCCACTTGATTACTTTCTTCGACTGAGACTTTTGGACGTTGACCTTTATAGGTGATTTGATAGTCTTGACGATCCTCAGCGAAGTCAGGAAGTTCTTTTCCATCCACAAGAATCTTCGATTGGGTACTTTCTTGAGGCAATTCACTCGGTGCAAGGAAGGTCATCTCAATCATCGCAACACCGTTCTTGTCTGCTTTGCGCTCCATGCGCCATCTCATGGCTTTGGCTTTGACAGCTTTAAATGTTACGTTGATTTCATCACCAGCTGCAATGTCTTTATCCGCACGATAAGGCACAGTTTCCCAATTTTCTGGATTGTTGAATGGATGGGCTGCATCATAGGCTTGGTAGTTAGAATAGTAGGTAGGCACTTCAAACTCTGGGCCAATATAGCGTTCCAAAACGAGTTTAGATGGTGCATCCGTACCACTATCTGCAAAGAAATGAAGTTTGGCTTGCGCAACAGTCCGTTCTACAATCTTACCATTTTCACGGAAGATCACACCTGCTGATACTTCTGGATTAGAAGATGGTGTTGGAGACCAGTTTGTCCAACGACGATTTTCTGAATGATCTCCATCATTGATATAGTCTACACGGTCATGTGAACTTGGATCAATATCATTAGTTGCGGAAGCAAAGGCTTGGTTACTGTTTCCATCATACTCTGGGTTATTTGAGAGAGCTTCGCCTAGTTTGTCTGTCACTCGTACAGTGAACTCAGCAACAAGATCACTACCAAGGACACGACCTCGAACAGTAAATTGACCTGCTTTTGTCAGATTTTCTGCTGTAACTTCTTCCCATTCAACTGCCAAGTCTTTTGTTTCGTAACCGTCTTTACCTGTGAAGTAAACAGGAACCTTAGTTGGCAATTCAAGCGGTTGCCCTACTTGTAGCAAGCGAGCTTGTTTGACCGCGGCAACTGGTTTACGAGAAAGCAAGTCTTTATTGCTTGTAAAGTGTAGACGGTATTCTCCTAGGATATCACCATTTTCAGCTTTCGCGATAACACGAACTGGCTCACCTTCACGAACACTTGGAACGACGGTAGCGAGACCATTGTTGCTAACACTTGCTGTTACTGCAGGAACTTTTCCATCTACAGACTCAAGGTAGTAGTCTGTCAAATCAGGGTTAAAGTTTGCTAAGTCTTTACCGTCAACTTGGATTCTCGTTTGTCCTTGTTTGGCTGCTGCGACTTGTTTTGCAAAGATTTGTACTTCTGTGATAGAAGTTCCTTTCTTGCTATCAAGTCGAACCATACGAATGCGAACCGCATAGGTCTCAACTTTATCAAAGCTGAAATGATTCATTTCTCCAGCCTTGAGTTGAGCTGGTGCTTTTAGATTGGTAACAGGTTTCCAGTTAGCTGGATCGTTAAAGACATGGTTTTCTTCACCTACAAAGCTAGGGTTTTTAGGTGCTGTTGGAACAGTCTTACCAACATAATACTCAATCACATAAGACTTCGGTACACCAACTCCGTGGTCTTCGTGGAATCCGACACTTAGATTATCAACTGAACGTTTGCTCAAGATACCTGAATCTCCGAATAGGACACCAACTGAAGCTTCTGGATTAGTACGGTTCCAGTTTGTCCAACGGTTGGCTGGGCGGTCATTAAATGAAATCAATTTATCGTTGACGTTTGAAACAGGGTCGCTTGGATTTGAGTCTGAAGCAAAGGCCAGTGGCAATTCTGAACCGGTCCATTGGTCAGAAATATTTGCACCTTGCTCAGTTTGAGCAGATACGCGAACATGAAGTTTAGTTGTTAATTGCGTACCTTCTAGACGACCATTAACCGTAAAGACACCTTCCTTGGCGTATTGGTCTGGACGAATCGCATCCCAAGTAACCTTAGCTGATGAAACGTGACCATTTGAATCGTAGGTACGAACACTTTCTGGTAATTGTGGTGCTTCTGCGATTGGGGTTGTCACACTGACTTCTTCAACCGAAACAATACCTTCTACAGAGACTTTAGCACGCGCTTCAAGGTCAATTCCTTCAACTTTACCTAGTACTTCAAATGTTTGATAGGAGTCTAGTTTTTCTTTTGGAATAGCTTGCCAAGTGACTTTATGAGTTTTAGGGAAACCTTTGTCATACTCAACAGTTACTGTTGTTGGAAGAGTAGGTTCTTGATGCAAGTCTGTCACTACATTTACTGGACGGATAGATTGCGCAACCTTCGTCTCAGTATTGGCTTGGATAGTGAGTTCAACTTGGCCTTTAGCCCCCTCATATTCCGCTTTCAGAGTGACTGCTCCTGGCTTATGTAACTCAAGCATTCCTTTACGAACTGCGACTTCCCCTTCACCACTTGTAGAGAAGGTTACTTTATCAGCTGGTAAAACTGCTTGCGTTCCATCTTGATAGTGAGCGAGTATAGACAATTTCACTGTTTGATCTTCTTTAAGACCGTCAGCTTGCTCTACTTGCAAACTCAAGTGGTCAATTTTCGGTGCTTCTTCAAGGAATTGAATTGCATAGGTTTGAAGAGGGCCACCATCTTTTGGTTGAACATAGATACTTGCACGCATGCCGTTTGCTGCACTTGCTTGGACTACAGTAACATCCGCATTTTCAGCACTTGCTACAACTTCTGGCAACTTAGCTCCATAAGCAAGAGTTCGATATTGCATTGGTTTTTGGCTAGTAAGACCAGTGACAGCTTCACCACCAACCGTTACAGTTGGTAATGCAGGTGCCGCAGCCTCACCTTCTTCTACTACAAGGGTAGCATGAATAGTCTCACCACCCAGTTGGCCAGTCATTTGAATACGTGATCCTGCAACTGACAGTTTAGCTTTATCTGCTTCCGCAATCTCCCACTTATCAACTTCGTATTCTTGTACGCTTCCATCCGTAACAGCAATAGAAACGTATTTGTCAACAGCACTCAAGTCTGTTCCTGGAGCAACACGCTTAACAGTTGGAAGCTCATTTGCAATTGCTAGAATTTCGACACGGGCCTCAACTTCGCGTCCGTCTGCCATACCTTTAACAGTCACAACTCCTGCTTGGCTCACATCAACTGAAGACCAAGTTACTGGACGTTTTTCACGACTGCCATCACTGTAGATAAAACCGACTGTCTTCGGCATTTTTGGCTCTTTCTCAATAACAGTACGTACTTTTGGTACTTCTGTCCCGAGAACGGTCTTTTCTTGGTCTTCTTTCTTACCAGTAAAGATGGTGACTTGGTCCGATTTCAAGAGATCTGAATGGGCTGTTAGTGTGAATTTACCTGCTTGTTCAGTTGATTTGACAATGGCAACACCTTTACCGTTAAAGGCTCTGCGGACCCAAGAACCGTCTGGTTGCGCCTTGTAGCGTTCACGGCTGGCTTGTTCCCCATTATCGACACCGACCAGTTGACCTTGTCCATGTAATTGGAAACGAACCAGATTATTTGCAGTTGGTACAACATTTCCTTCACTGTCTACGATTTCGTAGTAGATGTAAGTCAAGTCTTTTCCATCTGCTGCGATTGCGTGTTCTTCCTTGACGAGGCGAACTCCTGCTGGTTGGCCTGCAGTAGTGATCTTATCACGTGCAATTTCTTTTCCAGCTTCATCTCGTGCTACAGCTTCCAGAGTACCTGGTTGGTACGCAACCTTCCACTCAAGATAGAGTTCCTTGGCATTGGCACCTTCTTGGTAAGTGCGTCCATCGCTGGTTTGTTTTTTGTTGAAGGTCTTAACTCCGAGAGATTGACCGTTCAAGAACAATTCAACGCTTGCAGCGTTTGAATAGGCTCGAACTGGGATTTTTCCGTCTGCATCAGCCACATTCGCTTTTAGAGTAGGGTTTTCCCCGTTCCAGTGAGGAAGAAGGTGAACCATTGGTTTCTTCTTGACAGAAACCCATTGGCTTTGGTAGAGGTAGAAGTCATGTTTTGGAATGCCGGCTGTATCTACGATACCAAAGTAAGAGCTCTTAACAGGAGTTTGATTTTGGTTGTGCCATGGTGTAGGTTCACCAATATAGTCCGTACCTGTCCAGATAAACTGTCCAGCATAGCCAGCGTTGTCACGGTCAAAAGTCCATGAAGCAGTTGCAGTTTTCCCCCAACCAACACGGTCATTTCCATAATCGGACTGTTCGTAATTACGATAAGCTTGGTTGCTATGTACCAATTCTTGGTCAGGACGATAGTAACTTCCACGTGTACGGGTTGCTGAAGATGTTTCTGAACCGTAAATCAACCAGTTTGGATGTTTCGCACGAAGTTTCTTGTAGTTGTCTTCTGAGTAGTTGAAACCAACCGCATCCAGTTCATCAGCAATTTTCTCATGATCACCACTACCATCACCAAAGCGGAACTTATCTGCTCCCATGGTAACATAACGAGTCTTATCAACATCTTTAATCACTTTTACTAAGCGTTTAACCGTTGCAAGTGAGTGAGCATTGCCGTTGGCTTCACCGATTTCGTTTCCGATAGACCACATGAAGACAGCTGGGTTATTTTTGTCTCTTTCGACCATGGTACGAAGATCGTAGTCAGACCATTTTTCACCTTTTCTAGCTTCTGGGTGAGTGGCATCTTTTTCAAAGAAACGTCCGTAGTCATAAGGTTTCTTGCCACCATACCAAGTATCAAAGGCCTCTTCCTGAACCAGCAAACCAAGTTCTGCTGCGATTTGCAAGGTCTGTGGACTTGCAGGGTTATGGGTTGTACGGATGGAGTTAACGCCCATCTCCTTCATTTGTTTGAGACGACGGTATTCTGCTTTATAATTTTCTTCTGCTCCAAGCGCTCCGTGGTCATGGTGCAAGGAAACACCATGGAATTTAATGCGTTCACCATTCAAAGAGAAACCTTCATTTGGAGTCCAGTGATAGTAACGGTAACCAAACAAATCTTTCTTAGCATCAACCAATTGACCGTCACGGTAAACACGCGTAATCAATTCGTACAAGGCAGGTTTATCGTTTAAAACTGTCCAGAGTTTTGGTCTTTCAACTTCTAAAATTGCATCAAGGCTTGTTGATTCATGTGCTTTTAAGGTACGACTCGCTGTACGAACCAAACCCGTTACAGCCTGACCACCACGTTCAACGATTTGATACTCTGCCACCAGTTCATGGTCTTTATCATCTGTATTGACGATTTTGCTGGCTACATGAGTTTCAACCTTGCCATGTTGCTGTTCTTCAAGTTTTGGTGTTAAGATAGTTGTCCCATTCTTCTCAACATGAACCTTATCTGTCACTTGCAAGGTTACATCACGGTAGATACCACTACCAGAATACCAACGGCTACTTGGTTGTTTGTTGACAGCATGGACAGCAATCACATTCTCACGGCCATCTTTATGGAGGTATTTAGTAATATCGTATGAGAACTGGTTATAACCATTTGGATAATGTCCCACTAACTGGCCATTGACATAGACTTGAGAGTCCATGTAGACGCCATCAAAGGTCACACGAACATTTTTCTTGAGATCTTTTTCATCAAGTTTAAAGGTCTTGCGATACCAAGCTTCACCACCATTGAGCTGTCCACCTTCGTTTTGGGCAGGTGATTGATGGTCAAAATCGTTAAAGATACTCCAGTCGTGTGGGAGATCCAATTTTTGCCATGTTGATACATCGGCATCTGATTTCACAGCTTCTTTAGGATTCGCATTGAGTTTAAAGTGCCAATTTTGATTAAAATTCACTTTTCTGTCTTCAATCATTTGATTTACTTCTTCATTTGTCGCAGCTTTCAAATCTTCCTTGACAGGCTTTTCTTGACTTGAAGCTTGAGATTCTACCTTTGGAGCTGTTTCTTCAGGTTTTAGAGATGCTTTCTCCTCTTTAGGAGCTACAGGTTCATCTTCTTTCTTCTCTGGTTTGCTTGCTTCAATTGGAGCAGCTTGACTTTGGTCGACACTTGCAGCATCCTTGTGCTCTGCTACAGCTTGATTTTCTTTTTCCTCCACTGCCGGACTTTCCTCTTTTGCTTGTTCCACAGTGCGGGCGATAGGAGTTTCATCCGCGAAAACTGGTGATTCTCCAATGACACTTCCTCCAAATAGAACCGAACAGGTTCCAATCATGACAGAGCAAGCGCCTACGGCAAACTTGCGAATGCTGTAGACTCTTTTACGATTCCAATGGCCTTTTTCCATAAAATCCTCCTTTAGTAACCGCTTCCATTTCATTGTAAGCGTATTACTTTTTCATAGCCTTTTGCCATTATTTTATAAAATAATATAGGGAATTTCAATACCCTAAACACAAAAAATCATATTTTTGATTGTTTTTTCTATAATTAGTAGAAAAGTTTAAAAATCTGAATGTACATTTAGTGAATGGTTTTACTAAAAAGGCGGTGGGACAGAAATCGATAGACAAAGTCTCGATTTCGTAGTCCCAGCCCCGCGAGGATGATTATGAGCTTTTTGGAGTCTAAAAGACGAACAAAAAGTTCAATCAGCTACCGCATCAAAGTTTGATTGCTAATAAAAAGTGAGGTCGGGATCTTTTGTCCCAACCTCTTTTACGGACTATCAAACTGATATTTCCTTATAGATTATTGACTAGATTTCCCCTTTTCCAAAAGCTTGACCATCTCATTTTTACGTTCTTCTAGATCGGCAATTTGATGGAGTAAAAGTCCTGAAAAATCACATTCAAGCTCTTCAGTTTCGCCACTATTATACCAATCTAGAGCCACTATATGATTGTCCTTATCAAAGCAAAAAATCACATCTCCATCCCCGATGATAGACAGAAATGGAATATAATCCACAAAGCCCAGAGCGTGTAATTCCTTGGTTTTAAGACGAATGTCTAAGAAGTCTGGGATGCCATTTGCAATTCCCAAGACCTTAATACCTCGACAGAAGGTCCAAAATGGTGCTACATCGTAAGCCTTGGCTCTTGGCCATAGCTCTTCTCTGACTTCCATAAAGAGACCTCCCAGAGATGACATAGTGAATTCCCTGAAATCTTCTGGCAGACGAATGCCGTATTGATTTTCAAAATCCTGAACATCTTCTTCCGATGGTTCATTGCCCATGCAGGCGACAACCTGATAAGTTTCCTTATCATAGTGACGAAAATACTCATAAACTTCCTTGAGTGCCATTATTTTAATCCTTTTTACTCAGAAATAATAACTACAAATCCATCTGGTAAGATAACCTCTTGTTCATCTTTAAGATGGCAATGACTCGCTAAATCAACAGAGTCTCTTTCTAAAACAAAATTCTCTTTAGACTGATTAAAGATTGCCTGAACTTCTTTTCCTTGGTAGTTCCAGCTCAAGGCAAGAACATCTGGTTTCACTTCTTGCAAGCAATATGAACCATGCTGAATCATACTTGCCACTTCCTTACGGACCTTGATTAATTTCTTCATGAAATTCAGCATATCATTGTCCTCAGACACACGTTCCCAAGGCATGACACGACGGCAGTCGGGATCTGGTCCACCTATTAATGCAAGCTCTGTTCCGTAATAGATACAAGGAGTCCCTTTTTGAAGGTAGAGGAAGGTTAAAGCAGCCTTGACATGTTGCACATTGCCTTTGGCAGTTGTGAGGATACGCTCTGTATCGTGAGAATCCAGAAGGTTAAACATCACTTCTGAGATTTGTTGCTTGTAGTACATTGACTGGCTATTGATTTCTGAAATAAACTGCTCTGTCTTTTTATGCTGACGCAAGAAATAATCCTTGATACTTTCAGAGAGCGGGTAGTTCATGACAGCATGGAACTCATCTCCTTTTAGCCAAGGCTGAGACGTATGCCAGATTTCACCTAAAATATACAAATCAGGCTTTTTAGCGAGAACTGCCTTTCTAAAATCTTTCCAGAACTGATGGTCAATTTCATTGGCAACGTCCAAACGCCAAGCATCGATATCAAAATTCTCAATCCAGTAGGTCGCAACACTTAAAAGATAGTCTTTGACTTCAGGATTTGCTGTATTTAACTTAGGCATATAGCTAGCAAAGGCAAAGGTATGATAAGGTAGTTCTCTCGCGTTTTTCAGTTTATCCTCTGTAATTGGGAATTCTTGAATATGGAACCAATCTTTATAAGGTGACTTTTCTCCATTTTTTAGAACATCCTGCCATTGGGCAGACTGGTCGCCAATATGATTAAATACCGCATCTAGCATGATCTTGATACCACGTTTGTGAGCTTCCTCGACTAGAGTAGCAAAGACTTCCTTGTCTCCAAAGTGACGGTCGATTTCAAAATAATCCGTCGTATCGTACTTATGATTGGTTGTAGCTTCAAAAATCGGACATAGATAAAGTCCAGTGATTCCCAAATCTTTTAGATAGTCCAGATGGTCGATAATCCCTTGCAAGTCTCCACCAAAAAAGTCATCCCTATTAGGTGTAATGGCAGCATCCCACTCTCGAGCTCCATCAGGAGTTAGATTAGGATTTCCATTAGAAAAGCGTTCTGGGAAAATCTGATACCAAACGGTATTTGAAACCCAGCTAGGAACCTGACATCCGTCAATTTCGTGAATATAAGGAAGCTTAAAGCCATTGCCTTCAGCATCCAAGTTTTCTTGAGTATGTTCCACACAACCCTTATCACCGTATAAAACACCCTGACCTTCCTCATCAAGGAGCTCAAAGAGATACTGAATCCGTGCAAAATCAACCGATACCGTAACCTGCCAATAATCAAATAAAGCATCCGAGGTTGCTTTAGTCATTTCTTTCTTGGCTTCATACTTATTCTCAATGAAAATAAAGGGATCTCCATAGTGCAAAATGACCTGCTGGACATCATTTTTCTTGGTTCTAATTCGGATATGTAGCTGACCTTCTTTGTACAGATAAGCATACTCTGATTCTGGCCTATGATAAATGGCTGTCAATTCCATGTCTTGTCTCCTAAATAATCATCATCAACAAAAACGCAAACGTTTTCATAACTAACAGAACTAGTATACTATTTAAAGATCCGATTTGCAATTTTTATACCAGTTTTACGATAGATATATAGATGGACAAGGGTAAAATTGAGTAGAATCTTTATGAGCTTTAAAAGAGAGTTTCCATGAACCGGAAAACTCTCCATCATTACGAATCAGATGATTAGAATAAATGCTATCTGATATCTTTAATCTTCTAAAATGAAAATTTCTTCAACATGTAGTTGTAGCAACCTTGCAATTTTCATTGCTAGTTCAAGTGTAGGATTGTACTTGTCATTCTCGATAGCAATAATGGTTTGTCGACTAACGCCTAATATTTTTGCCATATCTTCCTGACGTAGTCCTTCAGACTTTCTTAGCTGTTTGATATTATTTTTCATACAGCATTAGTCTTTCTGAAAACAATAAATGCCAATTGCCAAAACTACGATAAGGATAACAACCATCAAAATTACTCCTTGAACAAGTTTATTAGGTTCTTTAAAATCTTCATCACCATCAACCATTTTCTGTTTTATGGCAATTTGTGTAAATCCTTGAACAGAAATAGATAAACATAAAATCAGACATGGTAACATTTCAAGTTCAATGCCTTTTGTAATAGATTGATAAATATTAAATACTGTCCATCCACATAAGCCAAATAGAGCCGTTTTATAACCCCATTCCTCAGAACGTAGCTGAATCGCTCTGTCCATTTCATCCATTTTTCTCATAGTCCTGTTCCTCCAATCTGTCAAAACAATGTCAAGAGCTCTTTACATTTTTTATTATACTCTAAATCGATGAAATGTCAAGATGTTTTAACATTTTTAGGCTTTTTTATTTTCTTCTATTCTAAGAATATTTCTAACTCTGATTTACAGCCTAGTCAATCCGACAAAGGGCAAGTTCTTTTAAACCTCTGTCGTACAGGAAGGTTAAACAAAAGTTGTCTGTCATATTTTGAAGCTTGTGTTTACTCATTCCTCTAGGCAAGGCAATATCGCACCATTCTCTCGTTGCCAGAGAAAATAGCTTTTGCTTACCCTTCCAGTCATCATTCTTAAATAAGGGGCTCAGGATAAGATAAGGCGAATCCGTAAAAATTCCATTGACACCAGCTTTTTTGCCTAAAGCCTTTAAATGTTCAGATTCTAATAACTTTTCGATAATACGACCATCACTAGAGATTTTAACAAGAGCATAATAGTCCATGCCCCATTTATTGACAGAGGTTTGACTTTCTCCAGAGCTAAAGGCATAGAGCTCTTGCTTCCAAGATTTCATACTATCGATTTTAGGACAAAAACTTGAGTTCGTGTCGTGGTGATTTAACTCTTTTTTATCAATATGCGAATAAGTGGTCCACTTCGCCTGCTTTTTCTCTCGATCAAATTCTAAAAGGGCAAAGTTTCTTGCCTGATTTGTATAAACTTGATTTTCAAAACACACGGGTATCTGGTCGCTATCTGATACGATTTGAAAATATCTCTCTTGTGCCTTTTTAGGAAGTATACTTTGCGGATCCTTTATGGCAATGATTTCTGGATTAGAAAAATCACCAGTATAATAGACTATTTCCTTGCCAGCCTTGATGATGCCAATATTTTGTCCATCTGTAAAGAGTAGAGGCTCTTCCTCCCAAACATGGTCACAATACCAAGCATCTATCTCCTTCACACCCAAAGGTGATACTTCAAGCAGACAGTAGAGATTGAAAGCTTCCTTCTCACTGGTCAAGACAAAGGCTCTACCATCATGTAACATGACAGAATTGAAAACACTATTGTAGTCCTTGTCTAGTTCCCATTTATTCAATAGACTTAACTTTAACTTCCCCATTTTCTCTCTCCTAATCCATCACCACTCGTTGATGGCAAATAGAATGGCTGATCTAATATTTCTTAGCAATTGATCTGAAAGTTCATCGTATACTTGACCCAGTCCCTTATCTTGTGCCAGCCATCCAGGTTCATCATTCCAGGAGCCCATTCCTCCAAAAACATCCGCTGAGCTTGCAGCTCTAAATATGCTTAGATGTTGCAGTGGAATTTGAGGTTCTGCCAGCCCTTTACCAGATTCTGGGTCTAGCAAACAGTTTCTAGCAGATTGAAAGACTTTGGCAAAGTTGTCACATTCAATTTTAATTGCTAAATCTTCTATACGAGCCAATATGTCCTTAAATTCTTCGATATTATTTTCATAGTGGGGAATGTCTTGAGAAGACCTTTCCCATTCATACTCGGTGTAGGTAACATCCCAGCCCCTGCCTGCGGAAGCAGATTTCCAATTTGGTAGGAAATAACTTGCCTTCCCATCTTTATAAAAACAGAGAATTGAACTCTGTGTCGTATTGGAGAAACCTAAAATACTTCTGTCATTTACTGAGATAGGGCAAAATAATTTTAAGTCCTTCAAACCTTTTTCCTTAAGATTTTCAAACCAATCAGATACAGATAGTTCTATAACTTCCCCTTTTTCTGACGGCAAAATTTGAAAGCTCAACTTATTTGTATATTTTTCAGACTTATAGCATATTTCTTTACCACTTTTTAAAGCCTTCCTAGCTGCTGCCACGATACAAGCTATTTGGTACATTTGTCCATTCATATGATCTCATCCATTATCCCTTCAATCAGATTTGTAAGGCTTTCAGCCGCATAGATCACCTGGTCTGGATCATGGATGTAGCAAATAACCTGACCTTCCTGACCCTCCTGGTCTGGATCAAAATCCAGCATAAGATAACAAGAGTCACAATACTGAGCAAAAGGAAGCCATTTTTTATTAAAAAGATAGGGCTTAATTCTACTATCATGCATGTTTTCTAGGTCTTGACTAGAAAAATAGTCGGGAAATTCGGTTAACAGAGCATCTCTATTTTGAAAGTACTTTTTACAAGTCTCAATTTCCTGTAGACTCATGAGAGAAAAAGTCAAATCTCTCTGGTCAATTACACAAGGTAAAATAGAGAGGTATTTACTCCCATTTTTATAGCTATAAAGCTCTTTGAAGTCACCAGGTAGACGAATGCCAAATATTTCCTCAAAGGCTTGAAGCTCTTCCTCAGAAGCACCAGAAATGCCCTGATAATCTTCCAGATATCCTTCCTCTACAGGATCATCCAAATCCCAGTCTTCAAAACACTCACAAATATAAGTTTCTATTTTTTTAACTTGGTCAATTAGTTGCATCATTTCACCATGATTTCTTTATTTTATCTGTCTTCCAATGCTTTTTAACGCTTATAACTTGTTTTTTCTAGGAGAAGGGGTTCAGGATTTTGCTTAATCCAAGCAATAGCTAGCTGACACAGGCGGTCTAGGCGAGGCCCATCATCAAAATCTTTCCCATGAACTTGAGCAATAAGCTCTTTAGTCTCTTCTAATTCTTGATCTGAAAGGGGGATTCCTAGAGACAAGTATTGAGGGAGAGTTTGAAGCATTTTTCTATAGTCCCTGTCCCAGTTGACCCCACCATTGCGATCCAGTTCATCTCGAACTCGACCTGGTATACGAATAACTTCTCCCTGAACAGTTTTGGCTGCTCCACTTGAAGGAATCCAGAAAGACCATAGTTCCTCATATTGCTCCTCCCAGCTACCTTCTTTTACGAGAATCGGAGAAACTCCATCGTGGGTTATTCGTTTTTCTACAGGCTTGACATCGAAGAGCTCATAGAGCTTCGTTAAGCCTTTATCTGCAGCCTCTATGTAGTCAGGATGGATACTTTCCCGATGAAATTCAAAATCCTTGCCAATATTTTCAACCTTTTCTTTCATAGCAGATGTTTTCTTAGCACCAGCCTCTAATAACATAGAGGCAATTTCAGCAGTTTGGGCAATATAGATTCCCCGGCAGACCATCAAGACTGAAGCAAGTGGAGTTCTTCCCATATCATTCTCTACATTGACATTAGCACCCTTCTCAAGCAAGCATTTGACTGTCTTAGGATGGAAAAACTCAGCTGCCACATGTAAAGGTGTCTCGCCATAGGTATTGGGTTTCCCAATGTCTGCACCCAATTCGAGCAATAGTTTTACAGTCTCTCTTCCCATGGTTGCCTGACGATACAAAGGTGTCGCTCCATAATAATCAGGGATATTGATATCTAGGCCCTTTTCTACCAGCCAGATAACCAATTCATCCGGGACTCCTCCCATATGCAGAGGTGTACATAAGCTAAATCTTCCATCATGAGCGGTTAATTCACAACGATCATAGACTGCTTTAAGGGCTTCAATATTTCCTTCATCCATTAAATCCTTAAACTCTTTTGGTAATGTAACTCTTTTCTTTGCCATTTTTAGTTTCTTTCTTCTGATTCAGCATCTAGGGCAAGCCAATGAAGTTTGTCAATATTTTTCAAAGTCCTGACTTTTCCATCATAATCATTTTTCAACTCAAGACCGTTTTGCTCAATAGATATATGATTGTACCAGTGGTCTAGGCTGGCGTATTCCCCCATATGAATGTTGATGAGCATACTCGTTATGGGATTCCAAGTCCCTTTCTTAACTGTTTCTGCTAAGAGGTAGTAAGCATCTAAAAATATGAGATTTCTCCCATAGATCCAAAAGGGCAGATCAATCCCCAACAAAGGCAACTTGGCAGAAAAAATCTCATCACCGTGTGGTGGAACGGTTTCATAATGAAATTCTATCTCACTGCCATAATAGGCAATCAGGGCTCCCTGACATCCGATATTTTGAGGAATCCCTTCCTCAGCTACAATAAATTCCATGACCTGCTCCTTTAAAATCCGACCAGACTCTGCCAGAATATCAGGCTGGACGCATTCCCTATTCTAGTCATCAAGTGGATGAAGTTACTTTCACAACCCTTCCAAACTGCAAATTGGGCCGTCCCCATGGCTCTCACAAATACTAGAAAATCTGGTGCCAGCCATATTTTTTCATCATAGGTCAGCTCTGCATCAAGAGCATAGACCGCACCAGATTGACAATCCAGCAAAATAGTGTAGGGATCTCCATTTGCAATGATGATCAGGCCTCTTTCTTGTAGAGTAGAGTAATCGTGGTATTCCAAATTTCGATTCATCAGCCAAGTAAGACTAGTGTCGTCCCCATATCCAAACTGGTAACTTAAAAAACCGACCTGCCCCCAGTTATAGGCCAGAATATACTTCCTAAAAATCGGATCCAAATCTTGGATTTGCAGTTGTTTTTTCAAACGATCCAGTTCAGACACAGGCAGTTCTGTTTGGTTCAGGACAATTCCTTCTCTTATCTCAGGGTCAATCCCTAGGGTTTCTTCTTCTATAATGGAAATGATTTGGTCAATTGTCAATAATTCCATTGTCAACCTCCGACTATAAATAGTCCATTTTCTAGAGCAAACTAGCTAGTTTAGGTCTTCTTTTTTCTGATGAACATTCTTATCTCTATTATACCGCAAAGCTATCTAATAGGGATAAACCACCAGTATTTTCAGGGATTATTTTTGATGAACAACTTCTCCTAATTAAAACAAAAAGCCCTTCCTCAAGGGAACAGCTTTCTCACTTATAATTAAAGATTTCTCTTGCCAACTTATCTGCTAGCTTAGGAAAGAGAGTGTAAAACTTATGGGCTAGATTGAGTAAGACTGGGAGATTAAGCTCTCGTTTATTTCTTCCTATGGTCTTAACGATTTTTTTCGCAACCGTATCTGGCTCCAGCAGGAAGCGGTCAACCGACTTGAGATAAGTCCCATCTGGGTCTGCCTGGTCAAAAAAGGCAGTACGAATCGGTCCTGGATTAACCGTCGTTACATAGACACCATAGGGCATGAGTTCGAGGCGCAGAGCATTTGAAAATCCAATAGCTGCAAACTTGGTCGCTGAGTAAAGACTGGACTTGCTAGTCGCTATCAAACCTGCCATGCTGACAATATTGATGATATGCCCTTTTCCTCTCTCCTTCATGCGAGCTCCAAGACGACGAGACAGATTCATCAGAGCAAAGGTATTAACCTCAAACATCTGGTGAATGTCTTGAGCAGAAATCTTGTCAAACTCTTCAAAAATACCATAACCAGCATTGTTAATCAAGACATCAATCTTGCCATAACGGAGATAGAGGTCAGCGACCAGAGCTTCTAGGGCTGAGTCATCAGTAATGTCGATTTCAATCCATTCCACATTAGGATGATTCCCGTAGAGTTGTGCCAGTTTTTCCTTGTTTCTACCTAGCAAGATCAGTTGGTCATTTGGCAAGAGTTTGACCATTTCTTGGGCTAATCCACCGCTAGCTCCGGTAATGAGAATAGTACGCATACTTATCCTTTCTCAATCTTCTAGATTTCCACTTCTTCCAAGTCTTTAACCACATGGACATTCTCAAAAATACTAGCTGCATCTTTCTTAAGCTGGCTGATATCTTTTGAGAGGAAGCGAGCACTGATATGATTGAGCAAGAGGCGCTTAGCACTGGCTTCTGCTGCTACTTGTGCTGCCTGCATATTGGTTGAGTGACCGTGATTGCGAGCAATTTTTTCATCTCCCTTGCCATAAGTCGACTCATGGATAAGGACATCGGCATTGACAGCTAAACGCACACTAGCATTGGTTTTTCGGGTGTCACCCAGAATAGTAATAATCTTACCCGGACGGGGAGCTGAGATATAGTCTGCCGCCTTGATTTCAGTCCCATCATCCAAAACAACATCCTGGCCGTTTTTGATTTTTCCAAAAAGCGGACCAAATGGGACACCAGCAGCCTTGAGCTTCTCAGCATCCAAGGTTCCTTCTAAGTCCTTTTGCATGACACGATAGCCAACACAGAAAATAGTGTGATCCAGCTCCTCTGCATACACAGTGAATTTATCGGTTTCAAGGATTTTCCCTAGAGAATCTTGGTCAAACTCATGAAAATAAATGCGGTAAGGCAGACGAGAACCTGACACACGTAAACTAGTTAAGACAAAGGACTTGATCCCTTGCGGTCCATAGATGTCCAAATCTGTCTGCTCTTCATTGGCCTGAAAGGCACGACTAGAAAGGAAGCCTGGCAAGCCAAAGATATGGTCTCCATGCAGGTGAGTGATAAAGATTTTGCTGACCTTACGTGGTCGAATCGTGGTTTCCAGAATGCGATTTTGCGTTCCTTCTCCACAGTCAAAGAGCCAAACTTCGTTAATCTCATCCAAGAGTTTCAGGGCGAGACTTGAGACGTTTCGGGCTTTAGAGGGCTGACCAGCCCCCGTTCCTAAAAATTGAATATCCATTTGATACTTTCTAATTAATCAATATATAACATGGCTGTGCGGTTTTCCGATCGGAAATAGCGCTTGCCAGAAAAAGCAACAGCTTCTTGTAATAAATCCTCTTGGCTATAGCCTTTGAGACGCTTGCGACCATCAGCCAAGCTTTCCAAATCTGTCAAAGCTGTGAGACTCTCCACACTAACAACTTCTTCGTCTCCGGCATCCTTCATGTAAATCTTTCCAGACTCTTCAAAGACGAGCTGATGGGGGAAAATTTGCGCAATCTCAAAAAGCAAGTCATTCGAGATTTCCTCTTCATTTTCAGAGAAAATCCTTCCCAGTCCTTCACTCTCGTAGCAAAATCCAAAAGATTTGCCAGATAAATTAAGACGAATGAAAGGCTTATTTTCAAAGGTGAAACTTGGCTCAGCATTGTAGAGGTTCAATTCCTTGCTTAGTTCTGCAAAATAATCCGTCGCAGCTTGAGGACTCTTTTTCTGGTAGAGTTCTGCAAAGTAAGCATTCACTACACTGGGCGGAGGGGTAATGAGAGCCAACTGCTCTTGTTCTGTTTTGCCAGCTAGAAGTTGATCCAGATAGACCTTATCCAGACTTGTATAGCCCCCATATTTTAGAGCCAAGGTTTTAATATCAGTCATAAAATTCCTCTAACCTCCATTTGTTTTTCTCCGAAATATAGCCTGTAATCACTTCACCGTCATCTTGATAGTCGCGCTCTTCCAGAACCGCTACACTTTCCAAATCATGAATCTTGTAGGATTTCGAAAAAGGTACTCGCAGGGTAAATGCTTCAAAAATATCCTTGATTTTCTCTAAAAATAAAGCCTGCAATTGCTCACGACTATCCTCAGACTTGGCAGAAATGAGGGCATAAGGTGTTTGAGTAGGCGTGAAATCCTCCACCAAATCCGCTTTATTATAAAGGGTCAGACGAGGAATATCCTCCATATCCAAGTCTTTCATGATAGACAGAACCGTTTTTTCATGCTCCTCGTGATAAGGATTGCTGGCATCAATGACATGAACCAGAAGGTCTACATGCTTACTTTCTTCCAAGGTTGACTTAAAACTGGACACCAATTCTGTTGGCAAATCTTGGATAAAGCCAACAGTATCAGTCAAGGTAACCTGAAGATTGCCTCCCAGATGGATACTCTTAGTCGTCGCGTCCAGAGTCGCAAAGAGTTCGTCCGTTTCATACTGGGTCTTACTGGTCAAGGTGTTCATGATGGTTGACTTCCCAGCATTGGTATAACCAATCAAACCAATCTTAAAGGTACTTGACTCCAAGCGTTTTTCTCTGACTGTCGCTCGATTCTTCTCAACTACCTTAAGCTGACGCTCAATATCTGTGATTTGATTGCGAACACTACGTCGGTTCAGTTCCAACTGACTCTCACCTGGACCACGGGAACCAATTCCCCCTGCCTGACGGCTGAGCATAATTCCCTGACCAACCAAGCGAGGTAAGAGGTACTTAAGCTGGGCCAAATGCACTTGAAGTTTTCCTTCATGGCTTCGAGCTCGCATAGCAAAGATATCCAGAATCAACTGCATACGGTCAATCACCTTGACACCCAGAACTTCCTCTAGATTGACATTTTGCCGTGGTGTCAGACGGTTGTTGACAATGACAGTGCTAATTTCTTCCGCATCTACCATCAGTGCAATCTCTTCCAGCTTACCAGAGCCGACGAAGGTCTTGGAATCATATTTTTCACGTTTCTGTCTGTAGCTGTCAACTACAACAGCACCAGCTGTCTTAGCTAGACTGGCCAACTCTTCCATGGACAGGTCAAAATTATCCATGCCCTGCAGTTCAACACCAATTAGCAGGACCCGTTCTTCTTTTTTCTCCGTTTCAATCATTTAAAAACTCCTCAATCTGGCTTAGAATACGCCCCTTCACGCCAGACTCTCCTATCTGATAAAAGGTCACCTGCATGCGATTACGGAACCAGGTCAACTGACGCTTGGCAAAACGACGGGTAGCCTGTTTGAGACTCTCACTAGCTTCCTCTAAAGTCTGCTCCCCACGGAAATATGGAAATAGTTCCTTGTAGCCAATTCCTTTGGCTGCCTGCGCATCAGGGTAATGGTCAAAAAGCCACTTGGCCTCATCCAAAAGCCCAGCCTCAAACATCAGATCCACTCGGTTGTTGATACGTTCATAAAGCTGACTACGCTCATCATCTAAGCAGATAATCAGAGGTTCATACAAAGTCTCTTGATTTTCCAAATCCTGACCAAAATGGGCAATCTCCAAGGCGCGCATGGCACGACGACGGTTAAACTGGGGAATTTCAAGACCTGCTTGCTTCACGAGATGGGCTAATTCCTCATCTGAATAAGGCTCCAAGCTAGCCCGATAAGCTAAAATCTCCTCATGAGGTGTTTCTCCACCTAGATGGTATCCTTCCAGCAAGCTCTGGATATAAAGCCCTGTACCACCAGCAATAATGGCTAGCTTGCCACGGCTTTGAATATCCTCAATAGCCTTCTTAGCTTCCGAAACAAAATCAAAAGCCGAGTAAGACTCGGTCACCTCTCTGACATCAATCAAATGATGAGGAACAGCTGCTTGCTCCTCTGGGCTGGCCTTGGCCGTACCAATATCCACCCCTCTATAAACTTGCTGACTGTCACCGCTGACCACCTCTCCACCAAAGCGCTTGGCTACCTCAATAGCAAGGGCTGTCTTCCCAACAGCAGTCGGTCCAACAATCACAATTATTTTTGTTTTCATCTTTTTCCCTTGAAAAATTCCCATTTTTTCGTTACTATTATTATATCACAAAAAGGTCAGTCAGAAAAATGCTACCTCTTGAGGAGCCTAGCTGATCGGGAAGATAAAGGAGGAAGACTCATGGCCAAAGGATTCGCTAAAGGTCTTGTAACAGGTGTCGCAGGAACTGTCGCTGCCGTTGCAGGTGCAGTATACGCACTTAAAAAGAAAGTGATTGAGCCAGAAGAGCAAAAAGCAGCTTTCATCGAAGAAAACCGCAAAAAGGCAGCTCGCCGTCGCGTATCACATTAACAACAAAAGAAGTTGAGAAATCTCAACTTCTTTTTATTTTTTTAAATAGCCAAATCAAACTTCAGTTGTGGCTTGACTGGATCATAGTCGACCAACTCAAAGTCTTCGGCTTTGATATCAAAGAAATTAGTCTTATCTGGCACATTCAAGACCAAACGAGGTTGGCAGTTTGACGGCTCACGACGGAGCAATTCCTCTGCTTGTTCAAACTGATTATCATAGATATGAAGGTTATTGATAAAGTAGAAGAACTTCCCAACCTTCCAGCCGAAATGCTTGGCAATCATCATCTGAAGAGCTACGTACTGCATAGCGTTAATGTGGTGGGCCACCAACATATCATTAGAACGCTGAGTCAAGGTCGCATCTAGATAGATTTCCCCATCAACGCGACGGACATCAAACATGGTCTGAAAGGCGCATGGAAGGAGGCCGTCTGTCTCCTCAAATGCTTGGTAATCCCAGAGTGAGATGATATTGCGACGGTTCCAGGGATTGGCTTCCAACTGCTTGAGAATCTTATTAATGATATCGTGTTTCTTAACGACCGCACCGTAGCGTTCACCAATGGTTCCCGTATCTCCCACTTCCCAGTCATTCCAGTAGTGAACATTGTACTTGCTATTCAGCACTTCTAGGCTATTAGACTGATCTTGGTAGATCCAGAGTACTTCCTTGATAGCGGATTTGATTGCAATGGGACGCAAGGTTGTGATGGGAAATTCCCCCTTAGATAAATCATACTCGGCAAAGGCACCCGTTATGTACTTGGAATTGGCAACAGTTCCATCTTTGTACTTGGGACGAGCCTGCTCAGAAAAGACACCTTCCTTAAGAATTCGTTCTATATTTTCTTTAAAAATCGTATCTGCTTTTGTCATTTACTCTCACCTCATTTATTGTCCTAACTAGTATAGCATAAAAAAAGAAAGGAGGAAAATCACTCGCTTCTAGAAAGCAATTTTCTCCTTTTTTATTTTACTGCAATACAAGTGATGCTGCTCCGATAACTCCAGCGTCATTTCCTAGAGTTGCAAGAGCCAATTTAGTGGATGTGCGTACTTGTGGGAAGGTATTTTCGTCGTAGACCTTTTGCACGCCTTGGAGAAGGAATTCTCCCGCAGCTGATACTCCACCACCGATAACGATTGTTGATGGGTTTAGGATTGAACCAATATTAGCACACGCAATACCCAAGTAACGTGAGAAGTTACGGTAAACGATCAAGGCAAGGTCGTCCCCTTCTTTTGCAAGGTCAAAGACAGTTTTAGCAGTTACTTCTTCTCCGTCATCAATCAAGCGTTTCAAAGCTGCATCGCCTTCGTATTCATCTGCATAACGACGAGTCAAGTTGACAATCCCTGTTGCTGAAGCAACTGTCTCAAGACAGCCTTTTTTACCACAGGTACATGCGATTGGTTGGTCAAAGTCAACAGTGATGTGACCAAGCTCACCAGCAGCACCAGCAACACCGTGAAGCAATTTGCCTTCTGCCACGATACCGCCACCAACACCTGTACCAAGTGTCATAAAGACAACGTCTGGTTGGTTGTCACCTGCACCCATCCAACGCTCACCGAGAGCAGCTACGTTGGCATCATTGTCGATGAAGAATGGGATACCCAAGGCTTTTTCGATTTTTTCTTTAATTGGTTGAAGAGTTTTCCAGTTCAGGTTGTAGGCACCGATAACAGTCCCTTTTTCACGGTCAACCACACCAGGTGATCCCATTCCAATGCCTCGGAAGTCCGTAGCTGACAATCCAAGCAAGTCCAAACGATGTTGAATAGACTCAATCATATCATCTACGATATGGCTTCCTTCATCCAAAATGTTAGTCTTGATAGACCATTTTTCTTGGATTTCTCCCTCTTGAGTTAAAATTGCAAACTTGATAGATGTTCCACCAAGGTCAACCCCAATAATCTTTTGACTCATCGTCTTCTCCTTTTTAATTGAAAATGCTTACAGATATAGTATAACAGAATCGTCTGTTTTGTGCAAAGGTTTGCATTATTTCCCTAGAATTTGTTTGCTTTATGGTTTCCACAAACCAGAAGCATCCACATAGTAGCGACCACCATCAACCCGCTCATTCGTAGCCAGCTTGCCATCTGATTTGAGGTAATAGTTCCCTTGCCAAGTGTTTCTAGCATAAACACCATTGGATTTTAGGTAGTACCATGCTTGATAACTGGTGTCATAAACCCATTCACTTGCTGCCATCTTACCATTCGACTTGAGATAATAACTTCCTTGCCAAGCGTTGCGGGCGTAAGCTCCGTCCTCTTTTAGATAATACCACGATTGATAATAGGAATCATATAGCCATTCACCTGCTGCCATCTTACCATTTAATTTAAGGTAGTAGCTCCCCTGCCAAGTACTTCTCGCATAAGAACCGTCGGATTTTAGATAGTACCAAGATTGATAGCTAGCATCATAAATCCACTCGCTGGCTGCCATCTTGCCATCTGACTTAAGGTAATAGCTACCTTGCCAAGCATTCCTAACTGCATGCCCATTTTCAGCAAAATAATACCAATAACCGTCCTGTTTGACCCATTCGCTAGCTGTGACATTGGATTGCGAACCCGACTGGCGTGGTTTAAAAACTCCCCGAGGTGCATTGGCACGTTCACAAGCTATCCCATCACCATCACGATCTAGTTTAGAAGAGTAACCTGGTTCTCCTCTATGAATATCAGAGTAACCATTTTCCCATGCTTCTCTACAACTAGAAAAATGAATATTTTCCTCTGCAGTAACTGGTTCGGTAAATAGTCCCCAAACTAGAAAAGCAGCAAAAGCCACTTTTAGCAAAACTTTTTTTTCATTATTCTCTCCTTTTTTGATATCGCTTTCGCTTTTATTTTACCAGACTTATTCCAGCAATTCAAGAAAACTTCTAGTCTTTTCTGCAAACTCCTTCGGTTTGTCAGTGTTCAGTGTGTGAGGACCGTCAGGAATAATCTGCAACTTAGAATCTGACATCAATTGATGAAGGCCCCTCATAGAACTGAGATTAGGCTTGTCTTGGCTACCACAAATTAGCAAGGTTGGATAGTAACAATTCTGTGCTACTTGGGTTAAATCAAGTGTTTTCAATTCCTCAGAAACACCAACCATGAGTGCTTTGTCTGCTCCCTGCTTTTCAAAAAAACTTTTTGGAAGTAGTTTAAAAATTATCAACTGGATTTTAAACAAGATATTACCTGCTAGTTTCACTGGACAGCCTGACAAGACCAAACCTTGAAGATTTGGCAAATCGTAACTTGAAAGCTCTAGTGCAAGAGTAGCACCGAGGGATAAACCGATTAAAACAAAATGTTTCTTCTCCTCTGATAGGTATTTAGCTATCCGTTTTTTGGCTTCCTGATAAGAACCAACTCCCACAGGAAACAATTCAAGGGCCTCAGAAGGATGATCGGCAAGTAGATCCTGAACTTCCTTCCAGCTTGCGGCTGTCTGACCTAAGCCATGTAAAAATATCAATTTCATTTATTTTTCCCTCAATTCCAACTCATACAAACCTCTGACCGCATTACAGCCATAGATAGTTTCCGCTTGGTTCAAGTCTGCCAAAGTCAGAATTTTCTCTTCTACCTGTCCTTTTCCTAGCAAATGCTGACGATAGATTCCTGACAAGATGCCAAGATTGATAGGCGGTGTGTAGAGCTTCCCATTAATTTTTAAGACCAGATTTCCAATAGAGGTTTCAAGCAATTCTCCTGCTGCATTATGGTAAATGATTTCCTGTTTACCTAGACTTAAGTGTGGTCTGTGAGTTGTTTTAAAGTAGGTAAATGCTTGCTGTAAATCCGCTTTTTGCAGGCAAAGTTTGGCCTGACAGAAGCTTGGACTAAGAGGTGTTAAGATTTGGCGACTGAGTTCTATCTCTCCAGACTTGCTGAGGCTTATTCGCAAACGGTAGTCTTGGTGGGAATCACAAGCTTGGCACTCTTCCTCTATCTTTTGTCTCAGTTCTTCTGGATCAAAAGGATAGGCAAAATAACGACTCGCCTTTGTCAGTCTTTCCAGATGTTGATCTTCAAATAGCAGTTGTTTTTGGCTGATTTTCCCAGTTGTAATCAATTGGAAACGTGCTTGTTTACGATAGAGAACAGCCGCCTTTTGATGAACCTCTCGGTATTCAGATTCCCAAGTACTATCCCAAGTAATCCCTCCGCCAACCCCATAGATGGCTTTCCCTTGATGCAGTTGAATGGTCCGAATGGCGACATTGAAAATCCGTCGTCCATTTGGAAGCAAGAGACCAATCGTTCCGCAGTAAACTCCTCTGGGTTGGGGCTCCAAGTTCTTGATGATTTCCATGGTCGCAATTTTGGGAGCTCCTGTGATAGATCCACATGGAAAGAGCGAACGGAAGATTTCAACTAGGTCAACATCCGGTCGTAACTGACTCTTGATGGTCGAAGTCATCTGCCAAACGGTCGAATACTGCTCCACCTGACACAGACGCTCCACATGCTCACTCCCCACCTCAGAAATACGGTTCATATCGTTTCGCAAGAGGTCCACAATCATCATATTTTCAGAGCGATTTTTAGGATCCTGCTCCAACCAGCTAGCCTGGGCAAGGTCTTCTTGGTCAGTCACTCCCCGCTGGGTTGTCCCCTTCATTGGTCGCGTTGTCAACTCACGGTCATTTTGCTCAAAAAAGAGCTCTGGACTCATGGAAATCACTGCCATCTCATCATGTTCAACATAGGCATTGTAGCCCGCCTCCTGTTCTACCACCATACGATTGTAGATGGCAAAAGGATTGGCGTTTAAGTCTTGCTTGAGTTGGACAGTGTAGTTGACCTGGTAGGTGTCCCCCTGACGCAAATGATGGTGGATCTGGGCAATAGCCTTTTCATAGTTCTCTGCAGATGTTTCTTCCTGCCACTTTGAAGGCAGATCTACTTCCTCATAAGTCAGAGGAATAGGCGATGTTTCCACCCTATCGTGAACGGTAAAGTAAAGCAAATATTCGCCCAGTAGAGGAAGCTTGTGAACTGCTAGTTTTTCCTCAAAAGCAGGAGCAGCCTCATAGCTGACATAGCCCACGACATAATAGCCTTGCTCTTGGTATCTTTCCACTTGTGCCAGCAAATCTGCCACTTCTGCTACATTTCTCGTTTTTAACTCTTTGATCGGCTGGGTAAAGGTGTATCTCTCCCCCAAAGCTCTAAAATCAATCACTGTTTTTCTATGCATACCTTAAGTATAGCACAAAAAGGCAGATACAGACAAAGCTGATCTACCTTTTTTCATTTTACTAGTCCTATCTACTATTTAGTGAATAAATCTCCAGTAAATCCGTCTGATTTCTGCAATAGTTGTTTGTAAACTTTCCATTTAAGATTCACTGTATTATCAAATTTATTACCTTGAAGGTCTTTTTCAACTGCAGCATCGAATAGCTCTTGAAGTTTTTCATATGTTGAAATCTTTTGACCATCAATTTCAATTTCTACAAAACCTTTCTCAGCTTTAGCTCTGACTTCTTTATACCATTCTTTCTTCCACTCTTCTAATGTATTAAATCTACCTTTAGAAACTTTTTGGATGATAAAGTCATCACCTAGACCTACGTTACCGGCTGCTTTAGATTCTTGTTTATACTTATTAGATGCATACCCTAAGAATCCATCAAGGTAACCGTAGTAGCCCCACATACGGAATGTATTGTGTTTGAATGAGATTGAGCCAGCCGTACTCTTACTTGTGTTGCCACCGTAAATACCAGTCATCATATTCACAACAGTATAAGCAGAATCGAATCCTTCAGTACGGTAATGACCATTACCTGGTAGCCCGTGTTTAGTAGCGAAGTTGTTATCTACAAGTTGATCAATAATTGTCAGTTTCATACTCTTCTCATCATCATTTAAATCACGAACTAAATCCCATTGGTGTGGTGCACCTTCTAACTTATTATAGCTCGCTTTTTCGCGATATTTCTTATCGATTTTCTTGAACCACTTATCGTTAGTTCCAGTATTTTTCTTGATGACAGATTCTGCTTCTAAGTAATCAAGCATCATCATTGATTCGTTATAGTTCTTCATGTAGTGATCAATCTTCTCACGACTACTTAACATATTAGGATCATAGTTATAAATTTGTGTACCGTCATTTTTACGTTCGTACGCCATATTCAATCCAAGTGAACCATATTCACCATTATAGTTCGTAAGAGATGGTGATTGTAGCATACCTTGAGCAAATGATTCAATATCTGTCCCTTCACGGTGACGCCATGTTCCTAAGTAGGCCATACGGTCATTGATATGAGTCGTTTCGTGAGTGAATGCAGATGTACCATAATCACTAATCATACTAGAAATGATGTAGTATACAGCTTCTGAATTTTGTGGGTTAGAAAAGATATAAGCATACGCACCCATACCGTTATATCCGTGCCATTTACCTGTAGGTCCATAGAACTCACGAACTGGAGCATAGTCACCATTCTTATTATGACCCATTCGGTCAGCCCATCCATTACCTGGAACATCTTGGTTATCCCAAATTGCTGATGGAACCATATTTTCAGATTTCAACAACTGATTACGTACATTATCAGCAGCAAGTCTTGACCAGAAGTCTAAGTAATTAATTTGCTCTTGTGCACGTAAATTGATTTCTTTCTTAAACGCTTCACGTTCAGATTCTGTATTCTTACCATATTTCTCAAATGCACTAAACGCTAGCGTATTGTACGTTGAAATTAAGAACATGTGAGCCTTCTTCGTATTAAGAAGTGGTAAAATGTATCGACCATGTTCACCGTTATTTAAGTTTTCATATAAGTGATATTTCTTATTAGCAAAATCAGGGTTAGATGATTGTTTCTCAACTACATAGTTAGTATGAGAAATAGCTTTCTTATACCATACATTCATATCAGTATCTTCTGTAAAGAGTTTCATGTTATATGTTAAGAAGTCATTTAAATTACCTTTACCTGTTGCTCCCGCAATCACATCACGATAAGCATCTTGAGTTCGGTCACCTTTCAAGAAGTGTTCTCGTGAACCAATTTGAATCAATCTATCGATAACGCTAACGTTCTTACCATAAAAATCAGGCTTGAACATCATAAGGTCTTTAATGCTCATATCATTGTATTTAAATCCATAATAACGATTTAAATAAGTAAGAGCCATCATAATTTTAGCTTTGTTGTCTTCTACTTTTTTAAGAAGAGCTTTCATGGCAGCTTCATCACTATTCAATTGATGGTCTTCGTTTTCAACTAAAGCTTTGACTAATTTATCTAAATTAGCTTTCGTTTCTTCAAAGCTTTCTTCAAGGAACAAGTTACGAATGTAATTGTTCTTATGATTGTCACTATTCTCAGCTGGTTTGTTACGTTTGTCCATTAACGCACGCACTTCAGGTGAAATCAATTCAACACCTGCTAATTTTGCTTTAATATCGTTGATTAATTGTGTTCTATCTTTAACAACCATATTCGGTGTATAAACGACGTCACCAAGACCTTCGATACTATATTCACGAACTTGTTGGACTTGAGAATCAGCTTTACGTGTGACAACTTTTTCTTCCTTAGTACCATCAGCATAATGAATCATAATATGATCAACATCTGACAAGTCAGTTACAAATTGCCCATCTTTCATACCTGTCACAGATAATACTTCTGTAGTTAATAATTTAGATCCTTCAGGAGTCTTATTACCTTGATTCACAATCCACTCTTTATTGTAGAACGGTTGAAGTTTTTCAACATTTCGGTAAGCAAGTTCACGTTCTGCATTATAATCTTGAGTAGTTTTGTACGTGTCTTCTTTATACGCTACGTGATTTAATTTATCAGTCAAATATGGTGTGATTTCATATTTATCGGCTGTGATATTGAACGAAGCAATCCGTTTATCCGCTTCTGCTTGGTCGACACCCTTAATCTGTTTTGAACGGTTATAAGAAACGTTACCTGATGCAACATCGTTCACATACACATTGTTCTTGAAGTAATCAAATCCGAAGTATGGGTCACCTGAGTCAACTGACCCTGAACCATACATCATTTCACCATTTGTCACTTTCATCATGCTGACGTTATTTTCAACCCAACCCCAGTCATAGTTTTCGTGAATTAAACCACCGCTTTGATTATTGGTTTTGAGTGTCAATGTCCCTTTGACCACAGATTTAGTTAAACGACCTTTTTGTTTAACATCATTTGGATTTCCACCATGGTTGACTTTGGCAATCAATCCACCAAATTTAGCATTGTTGGCTTTAATGTCAGCTTCAACATAAGAACTATCTACATTGCTTCTCCAGCTTTCACTTACAAGTCCACCAGACCACCAACCTTTGTTACCCACGCTTTCAATTTTACCGATAAAGGCTACATTACGCATATTGGATTCATCTAGTTTGTTGACCATACCTGTAACGTCGTTATTACCAACCACATTACCCGTAACCTTAATATTCTCAATCGTTGAGTTCTTAAACATATCTCCAAGTGGAGCTGTTTTATCAGCCCACGGCATATTGATATTCACATTACCAAAGTTGATGTCATGAATATGAGCATTTTCAACACGGTTGAACAATGGTCGAGCTAGATTGTGAATGGCATAACGTTTATCACCTTCACTATACAACTTACCTTTAAAAATGTTCGTCACGTATTGTTTATTCGGAGTCGGAACATTTGCTGCATTAAGATCCGCACCAAGTTTAAACTCACCCGTTGGGTTAGCTTGCATATCTTTTACAAGCTCATTGAAGTTGTAATATACATTACCTTCTTTTAATTTTTGTTTTTCAAAGTAATGAACATACTCTTCACTGAAAGTATCATCTGCTCTACGTTGAACTA
The DNA here is from genome assembly GCF_002096275.1 of Streptococcus oralis subsp. tigurinus. Lineage (GTDB taxonomy): Bacteria > Bacillota > Bacilli > Lactobacillales > Streptococcaceae > Streptococcus > Streptococcus oralis_CN. Next base: position 31,737 of record NZ_NCUG01000015.1, read on the forward strand.
AGTTTGGAGCTTTTGCTACCACTTTGTACAATGTTTTTCCATCGACAACCACTTCTTCAACAGAACTTACCGTAAGTCTTGTTGTCTTATTATCATGAGTTGTCACTCGTAAGTAAAGTGGAGCAACGTCTGTCGGTTTTTCAGTAAGTAAGCTCTTATCTGTTTCAACACCAGCATCATCCACACTCATCAAGCTTGTTTCTTTGATGTTTTTGATTTCAACTTTTTTAAGGTCAAGTCTTAGCGGTTCTTCTTTCAGAAGCTCTTCCTCATCACCCTCACCACGGTCATAAACCATCTTCGTTTCAAGTTTATAATCCTTGTAGTACTGTAAATCTGTCAGGGTAGTTGTCAAGTCGTCTGGTGAAACATTCAAGGTTTTGACAATCTCATCACCTTTTTTCAGAGTTAAGGTAATAGATTTAATGGCTGCCTTACTTGGATTTTCTAGACTATACTTAACATCTGAAGTACGCTTCAAATCCTTAGGCTCAACTGCTGTGATGGTCAATACTGGTTTTTCAAAGGTCTTGGTACCACGTTTCAAAATTTTGTCTTGAGGTGCCTCAAGGATTTCCTCTGTAACTTTTGGAGCGTCCTCTGTTTTAACTCCCTTAATGGTATTAAAGGTCTTGGTGATTTTTTTCTGGCCTTCTTTTCCTTCTTGAGCTACAACTTCTAAGCCTTTTTTCAGTTGGTCATCTTCTTTAACAACTTCCTTAAATGGAATCTTTTCAAGACTTTCTTCTACAAGAGTTCCTTCAATTGGTTTTTTCCCACGACTTACCTGTTGGTTTACAGGCTCCTTGGTAACTTCTGTGCTAGTTGAAAGAACTTGGTCAGTTTTAACACCTTCTACTGTTTTATAAGTTGTTTTAGTAACTTGACTACCTTTTTCACCATTTCTTACGACAGTTTCTTCGTCCGTATACTTGGTTGGATCCTCAGTCGTTTCAGTTTTGTAGTCTAGGTCTGTAGTCGATGTTTCAACAAGGGTTCCCTCAGTTACTTTGTACTCAGGTAACTGTTCTTGTACAAGAGCTTGACCTACTTTACCTTCCTCTTGTGTACCTTTTACTTCTACTGGAGCATCTGGTAATGTTGGTTGCGTCAAAGCTTGACCTTCTTTGCCTTCTTCTTGGGTTCCTTTTGCTTCAACTGGAGTCTCTGGCAATTCAGGTTGCGTTAAGGATTGTCCTGCCTTACCTTCTTCTTGTGTACCTTTAGCTACTTGGTGAGTTGGTTCAGCTTGTGGTACTGGAGTTGGAGCAGGTTGCACCTCTTTCTTAGTTCCGACTGCAATGACTTGCGACACAGGATTTTGGACTACTTGGTCTTCGATGACTTCTCTAACTTCTTGACCGTTAACCATCGATACCTTGGTTACAAGGCGACGCTGACCATTTACTCCGGCTGCGACGATACGAGTCTCTCCTTCTGCTAGATTCGCATCTGGGCTTGTGACTGTTTCAAAAGGAATCTCTACCAAGCTCTCTTCCTGTCTAGTCTGAGGATTCTCAAAAACTGGTTTTTCTTCAACAGCAGGAGAAACCGGAGTTTGTGCCACAGGTTTTTCAACGACAGTTTCTGGCGCAACAGTCGGTGTTTCTTGAACTACTTCTATTTTCTCGATTTCATTTGCACTTTGCTTTTCTACTGGCAACTGAGGCTTCTCAGCTGAAGCTGGTCTTGATGGGTGGAGTTCTGCTTCCTTGAAGTAACCAATGTATTCATAGCCATCAATATGGATAATCCCTTCAGCCAAACCTTCATGTGTAGAGGCCGAAATAGTTTGGTTATAAGAAAGCAATTCTTTATTTTCAAATGCAAATGTCCCATAAGGTACAAAAGTGCTGGCTCCCAAAGAACCAATCAAGAGAACACCTAGGACCTCTTTGCGACCTTTTTTGGATACCAAAAAGACTGCTAGTGAGGCTGTTGCCAAGCCAAGACCAGCCAAGGCTAGTTCTTTACTTCCTGTGTAAGGAAGTTGTTGACTGTTAGTTGCTTTCTTGCGATAAACTACATAAATAATATCTTCATCTTGAAATTCTGTAGGAACCTCATGGTGAATCAAGGCTTTTTCAGACTCGGTCAATTCCTGCTCCGCCAGATAACGGTAATGCACGCTATGAGCACCACCAACTTCATTGGCTTGCACCTTATCTACTAAAAGGGTACTGGCACCAAAAAGAAAGGCCCCGATAGCTACAGGACCTACCCCAACAGTGAGCTTACGAATCGAATATTTGGTGATTTTTTCTAGTTGTTGTTTTGTCTTTTTCATTCTCATGACTTTCTGATAGAATCTTGTGGATACTGCGCACGCGCACCTCCGATTAATTTTGGACGACTAGCTAGAGCAGTTACATGGGCATGCCCAATTTCTCTCAAAAGAGGGCGAATTGGAACCTGAACATGCTTGACATGCATGCCAATCGCAGTATCTCCGATATCCAATCCAGCATGGGCCTTGATAAATTCAACCTCAACTGGATCCTGCATAAACTTGAAGGCTGCCAACTGACCCGAACCTCCTGCATGAAGAGTAGGAAGGACACTGACGATTTCTAGCCCAAACTGCTCCGCCACCTGACGTTCGACGACGAGGGCACGATTGACATGTTCACAACCTTGAACGGCTAGATGAATTCCTTTTTTCTCTAGGATATCTAGGATGGTCTTCACAATGATTTCGCCAATTTCTTGGCTGGATTCCTTGCCAATCTGACCACCTATCACCTCACTAGAAGAAAGGCCCAAAACAAAGATAGATCCCTGCTTCAAACTGGCCTTTTCTAATACATCTTTTACAATCTGGCTTGTTTCTCTTTGAATGTCTTTTTCCTTCATACTTGATACCTCTTTTGTCATTATCTATCATATCGTTTTTTCTACGTTTTAGCAAGATAGATAACCTAGAAAGCTTGCTCAATTACGCATTAAACTCCCAGAATTGACTGGGAGTTAACTAGTTTCTATTCTATTTATGTATATTTCAACTGTCGTCCCTTTTTCGGGTGCAGAATTAATCTTCATCTGGTAATTGTCTCCAAAATGAAGTTTGAGTCGTTGGTCGACATTTTGAAGACCAACTCCCCCACGTTTGAGCTGACTTTGACTACTATCGTCAGGATTTTGGAAACCAACGCCATCATCCTCAATGCGGATGATTAGTCCTGAATCCTTTTTATAGACGGAAACTTTAATATGTCCCTGTCCATCTTTCTCCTTGATGCCGTGATAAAGGGCATTTTCTACAAGGGGTTGTAGCACCAGTTTAGGCAAGACTAAATTATCAAAGTCAGGATCTTCAGCAATTTCATACTCCAGCTTATCCCCATAGCGTTGTTTTTGGATAAAGAGGTACTGGCGGACATGATTGATTTCATCAGAGAGGCAAATCAAATCTTTTCCTTGATTGAGCGCCAAGCGGAAATAGGTTGCCAAGGACTTGGTCACCTGAACCACTCGCTGACTATCCTGAAACTCAGCCATCCAGATGATAGTGTCCAAAGTATTATAGAGGAAATGGGGGTTAATCTGGCTCGACAGTGCTTGAAGTTCATACTGCCGGGTCGCTTCTTCCTGCCTGCGAATAGCTGCCATCAGCTGATCAATCTGATCCAACATGGCATTAAACTGGCGAGTTACTACTCTCAGTTCATAGGCACCAGCTTCCTTAGCACGCAGATTTTGTGTACCAGAAGCAATTTCCAGCATGGTTTCTCTTAGGTCCTTCAAAGGGGCAATCCAGCGTTTGAGACTGAACCACACCAAGCAGAGACAGGCAAGAAGAGATAAGGCACTAGTAGCAAGCAAGGTCCACATGAGTTGACTCCGAACCTGGTCTAACTTCTCCAACGAAGACACGCCTATCACCGTCCAATCTGTTCCTGCAATCTGTTCCTGACTGACGTAGGATTCGTGATCCAGCGTATAGCCCTGCCCCGTCTCGATGTAGGGTTTCATGGCCTCCATTTCACTCGCTGAGCTATAGACAGTACGTTGAGGATGGTAGACAAATTCATGGTTTTCATTGATGATAAAGGCAAAGCCCTGCTGGCCCAACTGGAGTCGGTTGAGATAGGCTTCCAGAGTTTCGTAGGAAATATCCAAACGAAGCACACCTAAATTGGTTCCCTTTGCATCAACAAGTTCCTGAGTGACAGAAATAACCCACTGGCTGTCTGATTTACGAGCTGGTGTCAAAACGGGTTTAGCCCCCTGATGAATAGCCTTTTGGTACCAATCCTCAGCCATCATATCTGAGGAAGTTTTCATCTGCACACTGTCATCAGTGGAAATGACCTGACCAGACTTGGTTACCAACACCACCGTTTTCAAATCCTGGTCTGCCTTTAAGATGGTCAAAAATAGATCTCGGATTCCCTTGACCTTGTCTTGACTGGGATTCTCAGCATAGGCTAGGACTTCCGTCTGCTGAGTCAAACTGGTTGAGGTGGTTTCTAATTTTTTGATATAAGACTGGATAAAGTGGCTAGTTTGACTGATGGTCGTTTGGCTATTGCCTTCAATGGTAGCCTCAATGGCTGATGAACTAGATTGATAGTAGAAAGTCCCAACCAGAGCTAGGAGAATGAGAAAGACCAGAAAGATGGAAATAACCATTCTGACTAGGAGAGAAGAACGCTTCATCGACCTTCTCCCTTCTTAAACTGACGAGGTGTCACACCTGCAATCTGTTTAAAACGTTGGGTAAAGTAGTTCATATCCTCAAAACCAACTTTCTCTGCGATCTCATAAATCTTCAGATCTGTGGTCAGAAGCAAGAGCTTGGCTTGTTTGACACGTTCTCGCACCAAATAATCCTGAAAAGGTATGCCCAACTCTTTCTTAATCAAGGAGCTCAGATAAGTCGAACTAAAACCCAAGTCACTGGCCAAGCTCTTTAAACTGAATTGGCTATCAGCTAGATGAGACTGGATCTTCTGGGCCATATTTCCTTCAAACTTATCGGTCAGTAAATCTTGTAACTGCTCTTCCTTTCCTTCCTTGTCTAGTTTTTGCTTGATTTTCCCCAACATTTCCTCAATATCCTGACGAGAAAAGGGCTTGAGCAGATAGTCATCGACACCTAGTTTGACAGCAGACAAGGCATAATCAAAATCATCGTAGCCAGTTAAAAAAACTAAATGCACCTGAGGATAGGTTTCTCGGACCAGACTGGCCAACTGGATGCCATTTAGCTGAGGCATATTGATATCGGTTAAAATGATATCTGGCACCTGCTTTTGAATCAAGTCCCAAGCCTGTCTTCCATTTTCAGCCTGACCGATGATTTCCATATCGTAGGCTGCTACATTGACCAGCTTGGTCAAGCCTTGTCTTACCAGATACTCATCTTCTACGATTAAGATTGTGTAGGTCATGCTCTGCTCCTTTGTCACTTACTAGTATCAGTATAGCAAAATTCTCCTCTAACTGCTTAGGAAAGACTTCTTAATCGACATAATCTAGTAAATAAGCATAACCTTTTTCTGCCATTTGGTCTTTGGGAATAAAGCGGATAGAAAGACTATTGATACAGTAGCGCAAGCCTCCCTTGTCCTTTGGTCCATCCGTAAAGACATGACCAAGGTGAGAATCTCCAACTCGGCTTCTTACTTCCATGCGCGTCATATTGTAAGACTTATCTTCCTTATAAGTGGCAACATCCGGGCTGATAGGTTGTGTGAAACTAGGCCAGCCACAACCAGACTCAAACTTATCCTTTGATGAAAAGAGGGGTTCACCAGTTGCCACATCCACATAGATACCGGATTCAAATTTATCCCAGTAGCGGTTTGAAAAAGCTCGTTCCGTTTGATTTTTCTGGGTGACGGCATACTCCTCAGTTGACAAGGTCTTTTTCAATTCCTCATCACTTGGTTTAGGATATTTGCTGGCATCGATGACGGGATATACAGCCTGATTGACATTGATATGACAGTAGCCATTTGGATTTTTCTTGAGGTAGTCTTGATGATAGTCCTCAGCCACCACAAAATTTTTCAAGGGTTCCTTTTCAACTGCCAGAGGTTGGTCATATTTTTTAGCAACTTCATCAAAGACTTGATTGATTACTTCCAAATCCTTGTCATCTGTGTAATAAACGCCGGTACGATACTGAGTCCCCACATCATTTCCTTGTTTATTTTTGCTGGTTGGATTGATAATGCGGAAGTAATGAAGCAGGATTTCTTTGAGGGAAATTTGGTTGGCGTCATAGGTGACATGGACAGTCTCTGCATGTCCTGTTTGGTTAATCAATTCGTACTTGGTTGTTTCCCCTCTACCATTTGCATAGCCTGAAACGGCATCTGTCACTCCAGGCACGCGTGAGAAGTATTCCTCCACTCCCCAGAAACATCCCCCAGCTAGATAAATTTCGTGCAAGTCTGCGTCTTTACTCACTTCTGTTTTTTTCACTGTTTTTCCTCCTTGGCTAACTGACGCTTTCTCAATTTGCGAGCTATCTGTCTGGCCTGCATTTCGCATCAATAGAAAATAGAAACCGCTTATGGCTAGGAGAATGACCCCTGCCAAGACAAACAATTTTACTTTATCATTCATGATCTTTCTCTACCCCATTTCTTTCAATGTCTTTAAAATCATATCCTTATCCATAAAACCTGGTTGCGTTTTGACCAGCTTGCCTTCCCTGTCTATAAAGGCTTGAGTCGGGTAAGAACGAACACCATAACTTTCCAAAAGTTTGCCTGATGGATCAATTAAAACCGGTAAATTTTTATAATCCAATCCCTTGTACCAGTTCTTAAAGTCTGCTTCCGCTTGTTCTCCTTTGTGACCAGGAGACACCACTGTCAAGACCAAATAGTCATCACCAGCATCCTTAGCGATTTCGTCCGTATCTGGAAGGCTAGCTAGACAGATGGAACACCAAGAAGCCCAGAATTTGAGATAGACTTTCTTGCCTTTGTAGTCAGATAAACGATAGGTCTTACCATCTACTCCCATCAGTTCAAAATCAGCAACCGCCTGACCTTTAGTCGCAGTTTGCGAACTGACTTGTTCTGTTTTGGTTTGCTCCTTCATAGTAGCTTCGTCTGACATATTTTTAGCCGAACAGGCTGCCAAACAACAGATTGAGCCTACTCCAAGGAGACATGTTTGCCATTTTTTCATTTCTTTTTCCTCTCTATTCAAATAATGTAGTCAAAATGGAAGCATTTCCCAAAAGCACCAAGATTCCCATCACGATAATGAGGAAACCACCCACTCTTTTGAGGGTTCCGAGGTAAGGATGGAGTTTTCGGAAATGTTTCAAAACATAACTGGAAGCAAGAGCTAGAACCAAAAATGGTAGCGCCAAACCCAGCGTGTAAACCAACATGAGACCAGCTCCCTGCCAAGCTCCTGAACCACCTGAAGCCGCTAAGGCCAAAACAGACCCCAGAACCGGCCCTACACATGGCGTCCAAGCAAAACTAAAGGTCAACCCCAGTAAAAATGCCTGACTATAGCCGTTACCCTTTTGCCCCTGTCTCTTTAATTGTAGCCTTCTTTCCTTGTAGAGCCCTTGCAAATGTAAGACTTCCATCTGGTGTAAGCCCAAGAGAATGATAACTGCACCTGTCACATACTGAAACCAAGAAGCATACAGCAAATTACCTAAAAAACCAGCTCCATAGCCCAGTAAGATAAAGATAAAAGAAATCCCCGCTATAAAGGCCAAAGTTCGCACTAAACTAACAAGTGAGATTGAAATTTTTCCACTAGAAGCCTGAGCATCATTCTTATCATCCAACAAGACCCCTGCATAGACCGGCAACAAGGGTAAAATACAAGGAGAAAAGAAGGAAAGAATTCCAGCAAGAAAAACACTGATAAAAAAGAATACATTGTCCATTGCCTTCCTCCATTCTTTGATTTGTTAAGTCTATTATAATTCCCAACTCTAAGAAAAAACAGGGACAATGATAGGAAAAAATAGGAATTTAATCAGTTTATTCAGAAATATGGTACAAAAAAAGCCAGACAAGGTCTGACTTTGATAGAAACAGAAAAGAAAATCACCTGTCTTCCCTAATTATCTGGTAATAAATAAGGTCCGAAACGTAGTCTTTTCTCTCCACACCATTGGCAATAGTTTTTAGATAGGACATTCCAGCCTTCTCCATCACACGGCCTGAAGCTGGGTTAAGACTGGCGTAACGAGCTCTGACCTTTTGAAAGCCTGCTTGAGTAAAACAAAAGTCTAAGACAGCTTTCAAGGCCTCCGTCATCATACCTCGGCTCCAATAATTTTTTCCTAAAATATACCCAATTTCACAAGAAGAATCGTTCTTATCCATATCAACGATGCTGATATCACCTATCACTTGTTCTGGGTTTTCCTTGAGGCAAATCGCCCATTTGTAATAGTTGGGATTGGCATAAGAGGCAACCCAATTGCGAATTGAGTTTCGAGTCACATCGACATCAGGATGGGGATCCCAGGTGACATAGGTCAGATTCTCAGCAGACGAAGCCCAATTTTCAAACATAGCTTCTGCATCACTTTCCACAAATCTTCTCAAAATCAATCGTTTCGTCTGCAACGTTTGCGTACCGATTGCTTTCATGATGTTACCTCGCTTTCTAAGCTTAAGGCTCAAGCTAAAAAGGTCCCCCGGACCTTCTTCGCTTTCTCATTTCTAGGCTCAGGGTAAAAACCTCCACTAGAGGTTCCTCGTTTTCCCGTTTCTAGACTCGGGCTGAAAACCTCCACTGGAGGTTTTCACTCCCAAAAGTCATCAAATACGGTGATGGGTAGGTGGCGTTTATGTTGGCCTTTGTGCCACCAGTTTTCAATAGTCGCTTGGGCTTCTGGGCTGATTGTTTTGCCTTCTAGGTAATCATCAATTTCATTGTAAGTGACTCCAAGTGCGATTTCGTCTGCAATACCTGGTTTTTCTTCTTCCAAATCTGCTGTTGGGATTTTTTCATAAAGGGCTGGGTCTGCACCAAGCTCTTTCAAGAGTTGTTTTCCTTGACGTTTATTGAGACGGAAAAGGGGTAAAATATCCGCACCACCATCACCAAACTTGGTAAAGAAACCTGTGATATTTTCAGCTGCATGATCAGTCCCAATAACAGCTCCGCTATGGGCTCCAGCAAGCGCATATTGAGCAATCATACGGCTACGAGCCTTGATATTTCCTTTATTAAAATCCGTCATTGGACTGCCTGTAGCTTCTACTGCTAAGGCCATGGCATCAACAGAGTCTTTTATATTCACAACCAAGCTGACATCTGGTTGGATGAAAGCGAGGGCTTTTTGAGCATCCGCTTCATCAGCTTGCACGCCATAGGGCAGGCGGGCAGCGATAAATTGGTAACTGTCATCTCCTGTCTCTGCTCGCATTTCTTCCATAGCTAATTGCGCCAAGCGCCCTGCTAAGGTTGAGTCTTGTCCTCCAGAAATCCCTAGTACAAAAGTTTTAAGGAAGGGGTGTTTTTTCAAGTATCTCTTTAAGAAATCAATCGAACGACGGATTTCTTCCTGAGCGTCAATCACTGGCTTGACACCCAGTTGCTGGATAATGGTCTCTTGCAAACTCATTCTTATTCTCCTTCACCAAGGGCTTCTTTGCGCATCTTGTCAATCAAGTCCATCTTATCTTGCCAAATATCATGCGCCAAATCTACTGGATAGTGCTGTGGATTGAGTACCCGTTTATACTCATCCCAAAGCTTGTCAAATTCTTTGCGAGCATAGGACTGAATCTCGGTCAAACTAGGCAAATCGTAAACCAATTTTCCTTCTTTAAAGATATCCACTAAGAGAGGAACGGCATCAAAATTACGAACGGTCTTCTTGATGTATGTATAAGTCGGATGGAACATCTTGATTTCAGTCATACCGCTCACATCCACACCATCATAGGTGATGTAGTCGCCTTCTGACTTGCCTTTTTCACGACTGGTAATGCGCCACACCTGTTTCTTACCTGGCGTTGATACTTTTTCAGCATTATTAGACAGTTTGATGGTATTGCGCATACGACCATTCTCATCTTCGATAGCTACAATCTTATAAACTGCCCCAAGAGCTGGCTGATCATAGGCTGTAATCAGCTTGGTTCCCACACCCCAGACATCAATCTTGGCCTTTTGCATCTTGAGGTTGAGAATAGTATTTTCATCCAAATCATTAGAAGCATAGATCTTAGCCTCTGTAAAGCCAGCCTCGTCCAGTTGCTGACGGACTTTCTTGGAAATGTAGGCAATGTCCCCAGAGTCGATCCGCACACCCATAAAGTTAATCTGATCACCCAGCTCACGCGCCACCTGAATGGCAGCTGGCACACCGATTCGCAACGTGTCATAAGTATCTACTAGAAAGACACAGTCACGATGGGTCGCCGCATAAGCCTTGAACGCTTCATAGTCGTTTCCATAAACTTGTACCAAGGCATGGGCATGAGTCCCCAAGACAGGAATATCAAAGAGTTTACCAGCACGCACGTTGCTGGTTCCATCGGCGCCACCAATCACGGCTGCGCGTGTTCCCCAGATAGCTGCATCCATTTCTTGCGCACGACGTGTCCCAAACTCCATCAAGGGTTCATCTTCAATAACCGAACGAATACGTGCCGCCTTAGTCGCTATCAAGGTTTGAAAGTTAACGATGTTTAAAAGAGCAGTTTCAACCAATTGACATTGGGCTAGAGGGCCTTCCACCTGCACAATTGGCTCATTAGCAAAAACCAAGTCCCCTTCCTGGGCAGAACGAACCGTCAACTCCAACTTGAGATTGCGGAGGTAGTCTAAGAATGCCCCGTGATAGCCAAGCGACTCCAAGTAGGCAATATCGCTATCTGAAAAGTGCAAGTCTTTAAGATAGTTCACAATTCTTTCCAAACCAGCAAAAACCGCATAGCCGTTCTGAAAAGGTTGCTGGCGGAAATAAACTTCAAAAACCGCCTTCTTATTGTGAATCCCTTGGTCAAAGTAAACTTGCATCATATTAATCTGGTACAAGTCCGTGTGCAATGTCAAACTATCATCTGGATACATCTGTTTTCCTTCTTCCTTCTTTATAAAGGTATGAACGTATTCTACCACTTTCACACCATCCGATAAATCAGTACTATTATAACACATTTTACCGAGATTGATAAAAAGCTAACAAGCTATTCTCCATTCTCCAGTTCATCCATATCTTGCTCAAACTTTTTTTTGAGCCCATTCGCCATAACTTTTAAGACCGAGATTACCGATAAAAACCCAAGGAAGGTAAATCAGATAAGTAAGCACCCAAGCAGATAAGTATTTAACGTTCAAAGGATTGTGCTGATAAATTTCGATATTGAATTGATAATTCTGCAACATCAAAAGAGTCGTAATAGCGAGAGTTACCAGCAGACACCCTATAATCGTAAAATGAAAACGACTATAGTAGGTCACTCCAAGTTGTCGTGCACGATTGAAAAAGAAGAAAATTTCTAAAAGAAGGGTAACCAGAAGAATATTAGGATTAAAAAGAGCAGGTGCTAATACTGCCACCAAATAACTTAGTAGAATGAGCCCGATAAACACATAAAAAGACTCTGTCCCAGCTTTGTTAATCAGTTGTTCTTCCCTTTCGTCTAGTAATTGATAATAAAAAAATCTATTTTTCATCTTCTTCCTCCCAAACTTGCTGATTTCTGCGATTCAAGTATAGGATAACTCTATCCATAGAATAACTCCCAACGAGATAGATGATAACTGCTAGAACCACTTTTAGGGAGTACTTCCAAGTCAATAGACTGACCAGTTCCTCGCGATTGCCTACGATATCAATCAATAAAACCACTATAGAAAATCCCAAAGCAGATAAAATTCTTTCTTTTCCAGTATTCTCAACAATATCTCGAATATCAATTCCTACATACATGCGGCGAATAATGGCATACAAACCTACTCCAATCAATAAAAGTAATTCTGGTGAATAGGATAGAAGCGTTAAATTAAAAATATAAACTTTGGCAAAAATTTCCAGTGCCAAAAATAGGCACATTCCCAAAAGAATTTCTCCTGAAATCTTTCCATCCAATTTTTCCGTACGTTCATCTTTGATCACAAGTTTTTTTCTATTTTTCATCTTCTTCCTCCCAAAATAGTTGGTCTAATGTTTTTCCTAAGCATCTGCAAATGGACTGGCAGAGGGAGAGACTAGGATTGTATTTCCCAGCTTCAATCAAGCCTATAGTCTGCCTAGTAACGCCCACAGCTTCTGCCAAATCCCCTTGTGTTAAATCACGCTCCACCCGAGCTAATTTTAATTTTAAATTTTTAGCCACTAGCGTCCTCCTTCACATTTTTAAAAGTTGCGCTTCTTTTAAAAACATTATACCATATATCTAACTTAATGCAATATATAAATGTCATTTTGTGAGATTTTATTAACAAAAAAACTCTCTACTACAAAAAATAGAGAGCGTTGCCTTTAAATATAGGATTTCAAAATATCAACGACATCACTTCTTTTCTTGACCTGATGGGCCTTGATGCCCAATTTCTGAGCTGCGTTTGTATTGTCCTCAATATCGTCTAGAAAGACACAATTTGTAGGATCTAGCTGGTATTTATCGAGAATCTCCTTAAACATTACCAAATCAGGCTTTATAGCTTTTATATCACAGGATAAGACAAAGCCATCTAAAAGTTCTTTTAAGGGAGATAGTTGCTCTTCCAGCAAGTCATAAAATACCTTTGAGGTATTGGACAAGACAAAGATGCGATGCCCCTTTTTCTTTAGTTCTGACAAGACAGGAAAAACTTCCGTATAAATGTCAATGTAGCTAGACCAGTTCCAGATAACTTCTTCGACCTTCTTTTGATAGGTCCTGCCAATCATTGACACAACTTTAAGCACCAACTCTTCTCTCGTCATGGTTCCAAGATCTAATCTTTCCCAAAGTCCCGACTGAAAAATGGCCTTATCTAAAATCAAATATTCTTCCTTCGTATCCGAAACACCTTGCAAAATCTTATCTTTGTTCCATTCTAATAAAACGTTGCCCATATCTAGTATGATATCCATTAGCCCACCTCCATAGCGATGTGAAGATTTCCTCTTTGATTTATACTTTCATATTTAGCTTACAAATCCTTTTGGTAATAGTATCTTTGTCCTGTATAGGGATAGTCTTGCAAGGTAAAGACTTCCTTGTAGCCATGCCTTTTATAAAAATCTGGCGCCTGAAACTGGTAAGTATTGACAAAAGCAAAACGACAGTTTCGATTCTTAGCTTCACTTTCTGCCTGTTGCAATAGTTTTGAACCGATTCCCTGTTCTCGCAATTCCTCTTTCACAAACAAATACTCGATTTCCAACCAATTTCCGAAAGTCTCTGCTACTAAGCCTGCCAAGAGATTACCCTTTTCGTCTTCAACATAAAGATTCAGTGGCTCGCTTTCAGCCTCTTCTCTTTTGGAACGATTATAAGAACGAATCAGATTTCCTATTTCTTGTGCTTTATGCGATTCCTTATTTTCCAATCTAAAGTGCATCCAAACCTCCTTCGAACTGTTACAGCTTGATTATAATCTTATTTCAATAGACTGTCAAACTAGAAAAAAACTCACCAAGCAGAGTTGATGAGTTCATGAGTTATTTTCTAAATTTCCACTGGCTATAAATTCCGAAACCGATAATCCAGATAGCTGAACCAATTGCTCCCATAAAAGTAGATTCTTGTAAAAAGAGGGTTACAAAGACAAAGATAAAGAAGAGCATGGTTAAAGGATTTAGAAAACGGTAATGGGGCATGAGGTAGCCATCCGCCATGAAGTCTTGTGACTTGCGGTATTTGAGATGAGCCACCATGATCAAGATATAAATCGCGATGTAAACACCTGATGAAGACGCCGTAATCAAAGCAAAGGCATCGGAAACACCTGGCAAAACATTGATAAAGGCAGCCAGAGCAATCAAGATTGCTGAAGCAATAATAGCATTTTGTGGAACATTATGGCGAGAGAGAGTATCTGCCTTGATCGCTTTTAGGAAGCGATTGGGTGAATCATGAGCAATCTGGTAGAGGTGTCGCCCTGTTGAATAGAGGGTTGAATTAAGAGCAGATGCTGCCGACGTCAAAACAACGAAGTTAATCAGAGCTGCCGCCCACTTAATACCTGCCAGCTCAAAAACCGTTACAAATGGTGAATCTGAAGAAGCAAGTTCTCTCCAGGGAATAATAGACATAATGGCTAATAGAGCACCGCCATAGAAGAAGACAATTCGGAGAGGAATTTCTTTAACTGCTTTTGGCAAAACCTGACGAGGATTCTTCGTTTCAGAGGTTGTCACTCCGATAAATTCAATCATCAGATAGGCAAAAAATACCATTTGAAAGGCCATGACAAAGTTCATGACTCCATTTGGGAAAAGAGAGAATTGATTGCTGATATTTGCCAGACTTGCAGCACCATATGGTGTTTCAAATCCTGTCAAGACCATAAAGACCCCTGTTGCAATCATAGCTAAAATAGCCACAATCTTAACCATAGCAAACCAAAACTCGACTTCTCCAAAGAGCTTAACCGCAATCAGATTGACCAAGGCCAAAATCGTTAAAAAAACAATCTGAATCAACCAACTAGGCCAAGAAGGAAACCAAAACTGAACATAATGCGAAATCGCAGTGATTTCTGCCATACCGATAAAGACAACAGACAACCAATAAGACCAAACAGAGAAATACCCCCAGCCTTTCCCCAAATGACGGGTGATAAAGTTGATAAAAGTATGTTGTTCTGGATCCTGATATAGCATCTCCCCAACAGCCCTCATCATCAAAAACATAAAGGCTCCTGTAATCATGTAAATCAGGATGATAGAAGGTCCAGTAAGGCTGATAGAACGACCAGCACCTAGGAAAAGTCCTGTTCCGATTGTCCCCGCAATGGCCATCACCTGAACATGGCGATTGGTTAAACCACGCTCCATTTTATTTTTTTTCTTATTTGAACTCATATAGTCTCCTATTTATTCAAAAAATCAAAAAGGAGTTGAGCAAGTCAAGACCTCCACTACTCCGTTTTCATTCTATTTAGGCTGTTTTTTCAACCTTTAAAATTTTGACATCGTAACTACCAACAGGTGTCTCAATCGTAACAATATCGCCTGTTTTTTTGCCGATCAAAGCTTGTCCAATAGGACTTTCATTTGATACCTTCCCAGCGAAAGCATCCGCACCTGCAGAACCGACGATGATGTAGACTTCTTCTTCCTCTTCACCGATTTCTTGAATGGTTACGGTCTTACCGATAGCTACCTCATCTTGGGCAACTGCATCGCTATTAACAATTTCAGCATAGCGAATTTTTGTTTCTAGACTTGAAATTTGTCCTTCAACAAAAGCTTGTTCATCCTTAGCTGCTTCATACTCACTATTTTCTGAAAGGTCTCCATAGGAACGAGCAATCTTGATACGCTCTACGACTTCGGGACGACGAACTAGTTTCAATTCTTCTAATTCTTTTTCTAACTTTTTCTTTTCTTCAAGGGTCATTGGGTAAGTTTTTTCTGCCATTTTTTCAACTTTCTTTTCTATTACTTTTTTTAAAACAAAATTATGTGGAAAACCACATAATTTTAGTTTGAACTACTTGATTGTGTTAATTTACTATTGATATGTTCTGCAACGTTTTGGTCATGCTCTTCTTTTGTCGTTGCAAAGTACACTTTACCGTCTTCAACATTTGCTACAAAGTACAAGTACTCACTCTTTGTCTGATTTACACTTGCTTCAATAGCATCAAGGCTTGGACTATCAACTGGGCCGGGCATGAGGCCAAGATGTGTATAAACATTATAAGGTGAATCAATCGTAGTATCAATTGCAGTATCATCAGCCAAGCTAATCTTTTGGCCAAGTTTTCCTTCAGCATACAAGATAGCAATGTTGCTTTGAAGTGGCATACCAAGATTCAAGCGGTTATAGAAGACTCCCGCAATCAATTTACGATCTTCAGTCTTAGCCCCTTCTTTTTCGACAAGAGAAGCAATACTGAGCAATTCATTAACTGTCAGATTCTTTTCTTTGATCGTAGTGTAATACGGTGACATGGCCTTGTCCATAGCTGCCAACATATCATCAATCAAGCTTTCAACTGTGGTGCTGTCTTTGATAGTGTAGGTTGCTGGGAAAAGATAACCTTCAAGACGATAACGAACGCCACTGTCTTTTGTTGGAAGACTTCCAAGAAGGTTTGGATACTTGGCTACTAGTTGGGAGATGAAGGTTTCATCTTGAGCTTTTGCCATGAAAGCATCCGCTGTAAGAGGTTCTTTAAAATCACCTTGGAGTTGACCTACTGTCTGAGCAATTTGCTCTAAGGTATAACCTTCTGGAATAGTTAAGTTCGCAAGCACTGGTTCTTGAGGTTCAGGAGTTCCACCTTTTTGCAATTCTTGAATCAAGTCATCCGTACTCATGCTCTTCTTCAAATTGTAATAACCTGACTTCAAATCTGAACCCTTATACTTAGCATAAATACTAAAGATAAGTCCATGTTTGACCAAACCAGATTTTTCCAAAGTGCTCCCAATTTGTTGCACGTTTGATCCTTCTGGAATTTGAACTGTCACATACTCCTTAGAGCTCGCATCAACAGGTTTCAAAGAGTTTTGAACGTAACCGTATCCAAAGTATCCACCAGCAGCCACAAGCACCAAGAGGACTAAAAAGGTTACTAGGAAACCTTTGGCCTTTGATTTCTTCTTTTTCTTGGTTGGCTTTTTACCTTTACGGCGACGGTTACGACGTGATTCCTCCGTTAATCTGTCTGAGGATCCAGTTGAAGCTAGCGCTTCAGCTTTATTCTCAGAAGAAGCAACTGATGTATTGGCCTCTTCTGTCTTATAAGTCACATCTATCTTGGTCGGAGTATCGTTAAATTCTTTTTCTTCAGGTTCAAGTTCAACTGGTTCCACCTTAGGTTGAACGGACTCCACTACAGGTTCTTCAGCTGGATGAATCGGTTCTACTAGAGGTTCTTCAGATTCTACAACTTCAATCTTGTCAATGACAGGCTGTCTAATCTCTTTCTCTTCTTTTTCATCCGTTTTATCAGCTTCAGCACTCGAAAGTGGAGGAACACTCGGCGCATTCTTTAGAATTTTATCGACAACAGATAGGGAATCAGCCATCAACTCTTCTGTTGAAGTATCAGATTCAGGATTTGCAGGAGTTACTGAACTAGCTTGAGATAATGAAGCTGTCAGATTTGGAATGTCTACTTCTTTCTCTCTTCTATCTTGTTCTTTTACTCTCTCTAAATCACGTAGAATCTGCTCTTTAAAGCTTAATTTTTCTTCTTCTCTTGATTTTTCAGTCAAAAGCATTACCTCCTTGTTGACAATCCCTAATATTATATCTTAAAAGTCGCAGAAAAGCAACCAACTAGGGCATTCCCTAGCTAGTTTTCTTTATTTTCAGGCTGCCAGACCATATCATACCATGTTTCCCCAGCAAAGTTTGACTGGGATATTCCTTCATTAACAAAGCCGTGCTTTTCGTAATAGGAGATAAGGTAATCATGACAGGTCAAATTGATACCTTCTCGTTCATGTTCTAAAGCGACCTCTTTCAGAGTCTTTAATAGTCTTTTCCCTACCCCCAAAGCTTGTGCTTCCTTGGCAATAGATAGGCAAGTCACAGAAATATAACCTCCAGGTTGATGGCTATAGTCTTTTATTTCTTCTGTAAAGGACTGATCATGTAGATGGCGGTGTGGGACGACTGGACCTTCGATATAACCAAGAATACGCCCCTCCTTTTCAGCTACCAGAAAACTGGTCTGAATTTCACGTAAGTGCGCCTCAAAGACCAAACGAGGAATCGCTTCTTCAAGGGAGAAATTCTCCAGCTCTATCTCTAAAATTTGATCTAAATCCGAAAATCTTGCGTGTCTGATTTTCATACTTCCTCCTGATAAAAAGGATTGGCCCAAATCAGATTCCATCCCGAAAATCTTGCGTACGAAGCCTCTAGCAATTCTCCCGTAGCAAAGTCATTCATCTCAAAATAAGAGAGCAAGTCATCAGGACAAGTCAAGCGAAGATACTCATACCCTCCTTCCACCGCCACTTGTTTCAAGCTAGCAAGAAGAAGGGTCCCCAAGCCTTGCCCGCGATGGTCAGGATGAATAGCAAATGATCTTATTTCTATCCATGCGGGATGAAGAGACTGAGACTCTCCTAAAACATAGCCTAGGAGCTGGTTTTCATCTCTAGCTACAAGAAAGGTATCCGTAATCTTACGGATACTCTCTTCTAAAAACTCGTAGCTCACTATTTCTTCTGAGGATAAACAAGATTCTTCAATTGCTACAATTTCTTCTAAATCCGATAATGTAGCCCGTCCTATGGTGATTGGAATTTCCATTCTTTTTTCTTATTGGACGTTACTTGTCAAATTAGACAAAAGACGTTCAAATGAGTACTCATAGGTTTGGATGTCTCCTGCTCCCATAAAGACATAGACTGCATTATCATGCTCAAGGAGTGGTGATACATTTTCAACTGTGATGACTTGGCTTTTCTTCTTAATTTTATCTGCTAGGTCTTCTACCTTGACGTCACCATGGTCCACCTCACGGGCTGATCCATAGATTTTCGCCAAGTAAACAGCATCTGCCTGGCTCAAAGCTTTAGCAAAGTCGTCCAATAGGGCAATTGTTCTAGTAAAAGTGTGTGGTTGGAAGATTGCAATAATTTCCTTGCTTGGGTATTTCTGACGAGCCGCATCTAAGGTCGCAATGATTTCCGTTGGATGGTGGGCGAAATCATCAATAATAATGGTGCCATTGACAACCTTTTCAGTGAAACGACGCTTGACACCAGCAAATGTTTTCAAGTGTTCACGTACCAAGTTCAAATCAAACCCTGCTGTATAAAGTAAACCAATAACGGCTGTCGCATTCATAATATTGTGACGACCAAAGGTTGGAATGTGGAATTGACCCAACTCTTGTCCGCGGAAATGAACTGTGAAGGTCGAACCAGTCGTAGAACGTAGAAGGTCGCTAGCTACAAAGTCATTTCCCTCAGCATCAAAGCCATAGTAATAGATTGGAGCATTGGCTGTAATCTTACGCAACTCAGCATCCTCACCGTAGACGAATAAACCTTTGGTAATTTGTTTAGCATAGTCATTAAAGGCATTGAAAACATCCTCTAGACTAGTAAAGTAGTCTGGATGGTCAAAGTCAATATTGGTGATAATAGAGTATTCTGGGTGGTAAGGCATGAAATGACGCTCATATTCGTCAGATTCAAAAACAAAATACTTAGCATTTTCAGAACCTCGACCCGTTCCATCCCCAATCAAGAAGCTAGTGTCTGTGATGTGAGACAAAACATGAGACAGCATCCCAGTCGTTGATGTCTTACCATGCGCTCCTGCAACCCCCATGCTGACAAAGTCACGCATAAAGCTGCCTAGGAATTCATGGTAACGTTTGTAGCTGATACCATTTTTGTCGGCATAGGCGATTTCAACGTTATTATCTGGACGAAAGGCATTTCCAGCAATAATTTCAAGATCCCCTTGCAGGTTCTTTTCATCAAAAGGAAGAATCGTAATCCCTGCCTGCTCTAGTCCACGTTGAGTAAAGTAGTATTTTTCAACGTCTGAACCTTGAACCTTGTGTCCCATTTGGTGCAACATCAAGGCCAAGGCACTCATCCCTGATCCCTTGATTCCAATAAAATGATATGTTTTTGACATGTTTTTCTCCCTTACTCAGTAATTCTTGTCAGATTCAACTCTTGGGCAACCTGACGTTCCTGTTCCGTTTGCTTATTCTTTTTATTATATATTTGACTCTTCTTTAGAAAATCATAGTTGTTCTTTTTAGCCTTTTCCGTTTGAGATTTCGGAGTTGGAGTCACTACCTGGCCAGCTTCCTCGGCTAGAATATAGTGGGACTGGCTCAAGTTTTTACTAAACTTGGCAAACTCACCTGGATTTTCCTTTTGAAATGGTGCTGTTGGTTGGTTTCCTTGACGAACAAGTGTTGAACCATTGTGTCGTCTGGTATGACTAACATCCTGAGTCAAATACTTGGCTGAGCGTTTCTTCTTCAAGTCCGCACGCGCCTCTTCTCTAGCCAATTCAGCATACGTTTTTTCAATTTTTTTAGATTCTGGGCCTGGTTTTGACTCCTTGCTAGCTACCGAAGGAGTTACAGCCTGTTCCTCATTGATAGGAGACCATTCCAAATAGTTTTTATCGCGGTAATCACCCTTGATATTGCTAATAAAGTCTGACTCATCGTACAAGTCCATGACTGGCATTTTGGTCAGCATGATCTCATCATCTGACACCAATGGAAATCGATCTTGTTTCATTTTGTATTTCCTTTCAACACTTCATTATAGCGTATTGTCTTGATTTTTCAAGTGCTGGCTTCAGAAATCCCTAAAATTTCTCGAATTTCTGCCAGACTAAGACTCGCACGCGATTCCGTCCCATCTAAAACTTGGGAAACTAGGTGTCTCTTCTGTTCTTGGAGTTCTTGAATCTTTTCTTCAATGGTTCCTCTAGTAATCAAACGATAAACTTCTACCTTCCGTTCCTGTCCCATTCGATGAGCTCGTCCGATAGCCTGAGCCTCGACAGCAGGATTCCACCAGAGGTCCACTAGGATGACGGTGTCAGCTCCTGTCAGATTGAGACCGACACCACCTGCCTTAAGGGAGATGAGAAAGATATCCCTTTCCCCTTGATTAAATATTTTGGTCATCTCTTGTCGGTCTTGAGCAGGAGTTGAGCCCGTAATTTTGAAGGAAGTCAAGCCCAAATTTGGGAGCTCTTGCTCGATTTTTTCCAACATTCCTTTAAATTGAGAGAAAATCAAGACCCGATGCCCACCATCTGCCACTTGTAGCAATAAATCTCGGAGACTATCCAATTTACCACTGGCTCCTTGGTAATCGTCCATAAAGAGAGCTGGCGTATCGCAGATCTGGCGTAAACGCATGAGACCAGATAAGATTTCTACCCGACTTCTCTGGAATTCTTGATCTGTCACTTGTGCTAGGCGGTCTCGCATCTGTTGCAACTGGGCTAGATAGATGGCCTTCTGCTGATCTTCCAGTTCATTTTTATAGACGACTTCGATCAGATCAGGCAGTTCTGTAAGGACTTCTTCTTTCTTACGCCTCATGACGAAGGGCTTGATAAACTGCGCTACTCGGTCAGCCGGTAATTTCATAAACTCCTTCTTGTTAGGTAAGAGCCCCGGAAGCACAATTTGGAAGATAGACCACAACTCTCCTAAATGATTTTCGATGGGCGTACCTGACAAAGCAAAGACTGCCGGCACCACAAACTGGCGCAAACTCTGAGCAATCTTAGTCTGGGCATTTTTCATGACCTGGGCTTCATCTAAAAAGAGAAAATCAAAAGCCATCTCTTGATAAAGCTCGCTGTCTTGACGAAAGGTGGCATAGCTAGTCACATAGATTTGGTGATTTTCAGAAAGAATTGCTTCTCGATTCGCTTTCAAACCATGAACGACAGTCAAATCCAACTGTGGGGCAAATTTCCTGAATTCATCTGTCCAGTTGTAGATCAAACCTGACGGCGCTAAAATCAAGACCCGACTGTCTTCTGTCACCTGACTAGTCAAAAAAGCGATAGTTTGCAGTGTTTTTCCCAGTCCCATATCATCTGCCAGAATGCCACCAAAACCATAGTAATGTAGCATTTGGAGCCAACGAACACCCTTTTCCTGATAGTCTCTCAAACTCGCCTGCACCCGTATATCTCCCAAAGGAAAATCCTCTGGATGGGTCAAATCATGAGCTAAATGCTGAAATTCCTCCGAAAAGGAGATCCTATCTCGACCTTCAAAAAGCTGAGAAAGGCTATAAGCCAGAGATTTCCGAGCTTGAAAAGAACCATCTTTTAGCTCAACCCCCAGTTCCTGTAAATTTTGACGAATCTGCTTGGTTTCCTCATCAAAAAAGTACACTTGGTCAGAAGAACTGATATAGAAATCCTGATTGCTGGTCAGGGCTTTAAGAGCTTGATCAATCTCTTCTTGGGCAATCCCTTGAAAATCAAATTGGATTTCCAACAGTCCTCCCTTGGACTCAATCTGAACCTGAGGAGCTTGGACGCTGTAGAGCTGATTTATCTCATCAGACAAGAAAACCTGACCCAACTTCTCAAAAGCTGGAATCGTATGGTGAAAGAAAGAATAAACTGCCTCTGGCTTCAAGGCCTGTCTCCAAGACTGAAAATCAGCCTCAAAACCAGCCCCTAAACAGACTTGAAATAATTGGTTTTCCAAGACAGCATCACTTGAAAATGGTAATTGTTCCAGCTGTTGACGACTAGTCACCTTAACATCTCCATAGTCAAACTGGATATCCAAGCGGATGCGGCCGTCATCCTCCCTATCAAAGTAAAAGATTGGTGAAAAGGGTCTGATTTGCAAGCGCTCGGGGGCAGACACTATTCCTAGCTGTCCAAACAAAGGCAGACAAGCGGCCAGACGGTCACGATCACTGTTGTCAAACTGGAGGCATTTTCTCCCTCTCTCCTCCTGAGGAAGCTCCTTAATTTCCTTTAGTAGGCTGATTTGTTTAGGGTTTAAGAGATAAAGATTCCCCTTACGAAATAGAACCGCTCCCCCATAGAATACGTTGACTCGCTCACTTTCAGAAATCTCCATTTCAAAATAATCGGGATGCTCCCTCACAGAAAAAGTGAAAAGTCCCGCATCGGGATCTAAATCATGAAAGAGAAGATTTTCATAACTATCGATCTGGTGTTCGAAATGAAAATCTTCCAAGTTCATCAGCAACTCCACTCCCTGCTCAAAAAAGGTCAGAGGGAAAAAGAGGTGACGACCTTGATTTGGGAAAAAGAGGTCTTGACTCAGTCCCTCCTCAATCAAGCCACATAAAAAAGTAAGAACTTCTTGACTAGCTGTATCAAAAGCATCCCAAGACAAGTCATTTTCATAGTGTTTCCCAATCATGTATGGCTTTCGTTGGACCAAGACCTTCAAAAAGAGAGGGATGTCACGAATGACATAATATTTTTGACTATCAACTAAACCGATTCGGAGAGTCCAAAGGAGGCGATTGGTTCCAGCTTCCACCTGCCCTTGAGCCGACAAAGTGTAGATTTTCTCTCTCTTCTGAGGTTGAATACGCTCCAAAAAACTACCACCAAAACTAACCTTGGTTTCGACCTCTTCTTGCTCTTCATGTCCTTTTTCTAAGGCTTGTAAAATCACCTGGCCTTCCTCATCATTCTTCAGATAATGCTCGAGCGCTGCGAGGTGAACACAGTAACCTCTTTTTTGGAAAAAATCACAAGCACAAAAAACCAGATCATCCTCTAAACTGTAGCGCAAGTCTTCTCCCGCCACACGAGTATAGAGGCGATTCCCTTTTTCCTTGATAATCTCAATGTTGCCTGTTTCATAGAGTGTAACCCCCTCCATGCGCAACTTTCCTGGAATCAATTTAGCCATAGTTACCCCTTTATCTTATCTTTTCATTATACCACATTTTCCCCTACGAAAATAGCCTTCTAGGAAGACTTTTCTCCTAGAAGGCTCGATTTTTAAAGTGTAGCAAAAGTGGTCACGATGCGTTGGCAAACCTCTTCCAGTACTGACTTCGGCATGGCTACATTGAGGCGGGCATGAAGATTTCCTTCCTCTCCATAATCCAAACCACGGTTGAGGATAACCTTAGCTTCATTTCTCAAAAGCTCTTGCAAGCGCTCATCAGTTAGGTTATAGGCTGAAAAATCAAGCCAGATCAAGTAGGTACCTTGCGGTTTCATGACCTTAATCTTGGTTTCGTTGCCCAAAACATCCACTACATAGTTAATGTGGTCCTCAATGACTTCTTTCAACTCTCCTAACCAGTCCTTGCCATAACGGTAGGCAGCTTCTGTCGCCAAATACCCCAAGCCTGAGATTTCATGCTGGTTATTGGCCAACTGGCGTTTTTGGAAAGCAACACGAAGCTTGGGATTTTCAATAACTGCATAGGAATTCTTGGTCCCAGCAATATTAAAGGTCTTAGTGGCACTGCTCAAGATAAGGGCGAAGTCTTTAAAAGCAGGATCAATGGTATTAAAAGACTGGTGTTTGTGACCAAAGAGTGCCAAATCTTGGTGAATCTCATCTGAAACCAACAAAACACCATGTTTTTGGCAGAGATGCCCAATCTTTTCTAACACTTCCTTTTCCCAAACACGTCCACCAGGATTGTGGGGATTGCAAAGGATATAAAGCTTCACATCCTCTTCCACCAATTCCTTCTCCAACTGGTCAAAGTCAATCTCAAACAGCCCATCCTTTTCCACCAAAGAATTGGTAATCAATCTGCGATTGTTCAGTTTGACACTGCGGGCAAAAGGTGGATAGACCGGTGTGTTAATCAGAACAGCCTCTCCTTCTTTTGTAAAGGCTTGAATAGCTGTTGAAATGGCTGGTACCACTCCCTCTATAAAGACGAGGGCATCCTTGTCAAAGTGATAGCCGTGTTGTGTAGCTTCCCAGTCCTGAACCGACTCAATCAAAGCATCACTGGCATAGGTATAGCCATAGACCAACTGATCTGCGTAGGCTTGTACAGCTTGTCGAACCTCAGGCAAAACCACAAAGTCCATATCTGCTATCCAGGCTGGTAGAACTTCGCGATCAGCTTCCGCTTCTTTCCATTTATAGGTATGGTGCCCAAAACGATTGGGCAGGCTTGTAAAATCATATTTTCCCATATCTATCTTATCCTTCCAAAGCTTGGCGCAAGTCCGCAATCAAATCTCTAGCATCCTCAATCCCAATTGACAAGCGCAAGAGGTCATCTGTTAAGCCATAGGAATGGCGCACTTCTGCTGGAATATCCGCATGGGTTTGAGTCGTCGGATAGGTGATCAGACTCTCTACCCCACCCAAACTTTCCGCAAATGAGAAGACCTTGAGGCTATTTAAAATATGAGGAATACGTTTTTCATCCACTACTTTAAAGGAAATCATGCCTCCACGTCCAGTATAGAGCACTTCCTTGACAGCAGGTGAATCCTTCAAAAAGGCAACCACTTCTTGGGCATTGGCTGTAGAACGCTCCATACGAAGAGGTAGAGTTTTAAGGCCACGAATCAACTGATAACTATCAAATGGTGACAAGACCGCACCTGTCGTATTCAAATTGTAGAACAGTTGCTCATATAGTTCTAAACTATTAGTCACAACGACCCCAGCCAAGACATCATTGTGCCCTGCTAGATACTTGGTGGCAGAATGAAGAACGATATCCGCACCATCTTCAATCGGACGTTGGTAAATCGGACTGTAGAAGGTATTGTCCACCACTACCTTGGCACCTTTGGCATGAGCTAGTTTGGCTAGTTTGGCAATATCAAATTCCAACATCAAGGGATTGGTTGGTGTTTCAATATAGAGAACATCCACATCTTTCTCCAACTCAGCAATCAACTCTTCTTCTGTATTGGCATAGGTAAAATGGAAACGGCCTTCTTGCTCGACTTGATTGAACCAACGGAAAGAACCCCCATACAGATCGCGTACAGCCAAGACTTTACTTCCTACTGGAAAAACACTAAAAGCCAGTACAATCGCAGCCATACCTGAGCTTGTCGCTAGGGCATAATCTGCTGATTCGATTGCCGCCAAGACTTCCTCCGCCTTACTGCGAGTTGGGTTTTTGGTACGAGTATAGTCAAATCCCGTAGACTGACCGAACTCTGGATGCTGATAAGTGGTTGAAAAATGAAGCGGTGTTACCAAGGCACCTGTAGCCTCATCTGACTTGATTCCCGCCTGGGCCAAAATTGTGTTGATGTGTAGTTCTTTGCTCATACAATACCTCCAAATCTATAGTAACTATTGTACCACTTATTTTCACTAACTCATTTTCTTGTTTTCAAGAGCTAGTTATAGTTTCAAACTATATAAAAACGATAGTTCCTTGAGAAACTATCGTTTTTCCTGTTGAATAGACTGGTTATTTAACGTGTTTTGCCAGTTCTTCTTGGGCTTTTTTATTTGATTCTTCTTTTTCTTTCAGCCATTTTTCTTTCGCTTTTTCATACTCATCAGCCGTTACAGTCTTATCTTGTAACTTGAGATACTTGTATGATTCGACACCCTTATTTCCAGCTTGTGAGAATGGTGATGAGAATGGAACTGTCTTTCTCAAGGTCGGTGTTCCACCCTGAGAAACGTTTGGAATAGCAAGGGCGCTATCAACTAGCCAAGCTTGAATTTCAGCATATTTTTCATAACGTTTTGCTGGTTCTTGCTCCTTGTTCGCTTCTTCTAACATTTGAGTGTAAGTATCCAGACCAACTGCCTTAGCCTTGTCATTGACCTCACCTGGTTCTAGACCAATGTTTTGCAACATACCACCGTTATTGACATTTAAGATATCAAGATAACTTGATGGATCCAAGTAGTCCGCACTCCAACCGCCATTATAGATATCAAAGTCTTTTTGAGCTGCAGTTTGAGCTAGGTAGCTAGAGTTGTCAAAGTCATCTGTTGATAATTGTTGGATATCGATAACTACATTCTCAGCTCCTAGAACAGATTCGATGGATTGTTTCAAAGAGCTTGCTTCAAGTACACCTTTTTTAGCTGATTGGTCTACAGATACATCCAAGTGGATTGGGAATTGCACACCCTTAGCTTCCAATTCTTTCTTAGCTTCTGCAAATTTAGCTTTAGCCTTGTCAGGATTGTAGTATGGATCTTGCGCATCTGCAAAGTTGATTCCTTGCCATTCTTGGCCATAGTTGACCATCTTTTCTGAAACAACATCGCCAAAGTCTTTTCCGTTGATACTTACAAATGTTGGAGGTACAACCAAGTTACGAATAATCTTCGTTGCTCCGTCCTCCCCTTGAGATTGTGCTCCATAGGCTGTACGATTATAAGCATAGTTGAAGGCTTGACGGAAGTTTTTATTCAGAACTGCTTCTTGGGTTGATTTCTTTTCGATATCAGAGGACTTAGAAGTGAAGTTATAAGATTTTCTGTCCAAGTTGAAGTTCAAGTAATAAGAAGTTGCATTTTGCATACTATAGATGATGTTATCCTTGTTCTTCTCTTTAATTCCTTCAAAGCTTGAGCTATTTGGATAGAGACGCGCGTAGCTATAGACTCCTTCTACAAAGTTACGTGCTAGTGCATCTTGGTCACTACCATCATAATAGGCCAATTTCACATCATCCACAAAGACATTCTTTTCATCCCAGTAGTTGGGATTTTTCTTGAATTCGATAACAGATTTTGAAACAAAAGATTTCATTAAGAAAGGTCCATTGTACAAAATACTAGAAGGATCTACCTTACCAAAGTCATCCCCTTTTGATTTCAGGAAATCTGCATTGACAGGGAAGAGAATGGTTGAAGTTGTTTTAGAATTCCAATAAGATTCTGGACGTGTCAAAGTGTACTGAACCGTTTGGTCGTCAATCGCCTTAACACCGACAGTTGAAAAGTCAGTTGTTTTCCCGTTGATATAGTCATCCAAACCTGCTACAGAGTCTTGAACCAGGTACAAAGCTTCGGATTTTTTATCAGCAGCATATTTCAAACCTGTCACAAAGTCTTGGGCCGTTACAGGGGCGTATTCTTCACCCTCATAAGTATACCATTTTGCATCCTTACGCAATTTGTAAGTATAGGTCAAACCGTCCTGAGAAACAGTCCAATCCTCTGCCAACGATGGAACATAGTTACCGTATTGGTCATTTTCCATCAACCCATCCACCAAATTGGTCACGATGTCATTGGTTGTTGCACGGTTTTCTGCAAGATAGTTCAAACTAGATGGATCGCTCGAATAAACATAGTTATATGTTTTAGAAGCGCTACTTGAATTTCCACATGCGCTCAGTAGAATACCAGCGCTTAACACGACACTTGCAAGTGTCAGATACTTGGCCTTAGACTTTTTCATTTCCAGAACCTCCTGTTTAAAAGTTTTGTCTTATTATACAGCTTTAGTTTTATTTAGTCAAGTAATTTCTAAAGAAAAACTTAAAAAAACATATTTTTTGCTCTTGATTTTAGAAAAAGTTCTCTTTTTTTAAGAAAAATGTAGTATAAAAACCTTTCTGTTAAAGAAAGGTTAAATTCATTACTTTTATTTATAAATCTTTTTACGATATTTTCAATCGTGTACGTAGCCGGTCTGCTTGAGCTTTGCCGATTATCTTGTCTAAGAGTCGTGTCCGTAGGCTCATCAAACCATAAAGACCTCCTCCAAGCCCTCCGATGAGAGCCACATAAAGGAAACTCCAGAAACGTCCACTTGGTTGGAAGACAAAACCGAGTAGCCACTGCAAGAAGCCAACTAGGATAAACATGACAAGGGTCAAGATGGTAATCAAGATGGTTCGCTTCAATATAATCTTTCGACGAGCACCTGTTACCTGGCAGATGTCTCGGTACATCAAGACATTTGGAATAATCAAGCCGATAGTCGTTGAAATCAAAGGACCGTAGCTGTGGAAAATAGCTATGGTTGGCAATTGCAAGACGATCTTAGCAATGGAACCATAGATGAAGTAAAGAACTGCCTTGCGGTTTCGGAACATGGCCTGAAGCATAGGAGACAAGACCATATACAATCCTAGGATAGTAGACTGCAAAACTGCAAAGACAAATAAGCCCATGGCCAGACTATCTGGCTTACCGTAAAAAACTGTATAAAGAGGCTCCCCTACCATGACCACTCCAACCGTTGCAGGCAGTAGAAATAAGAAGAGCATGGTAAGGCTATCTTGGACTAGGCGAGCCGCCGCCTGCAAGTCGCCTTTTACATAGTTTTCCGTCAACAGCGGCAAGCCGACACTCCCGATTGAAACTCCCACAGAGATTAAAATCATAGTAATTTTATTAGGATTGGCTGAGAAATAAGAAAACATGACAACCAAGTCTTCATTGCTGTAGTTAGTAAACCACTTCATACTATTGATAAAGGTCATCTGGTCTAAGATTTGGAAGAGTTGAATGGCTGATCCTGTCAGGATAAAGGGAATGGCTTCCTTGATGGTATCAACCAAAAGTCGCTTACTATTGATCTTATCCCGTGTTTCAAAAACTCTTTTAAGCAAACCTTCTTGGGCAAGGAAATAAATCAAGACTGCAAAACTTGCCACCATCCCCACAAAGGCCGCAAAGGTCGATTGGGTAACGGCTGATAAGTAGTCACCAGAACCCATCTTCATAATGAAGAAGGTTGCCATCAACATCCAGATAACACGGATTACCTGCTCGGCGATTTGACTCATAGCATAGGGTTTCAGGTTATTCATCCCTTGGAAGAATCCTCTGATGACACTCATAGATGGGAAAATCAAGACTGCCCAAGCCAAGCTCTGCATGATGGGAATCAGGTCTTTCCCCACACCTGACAAATCTGCTAACCAGGGAGAAAAGAGATACAAGACCAAAGCAAAGACTAAGCCCAAGCCCGTCATAAAGCTTAGGAAACTCCGAATCAAGGCAAAGCTATGCTCTTCTTCTCGCATGGTATTGTACTTAGCCACTTGTTTGGCGACCGCAACTGGGATACCCGCTGTCGAAATCAGCAAGAACCAGGCGTAAATATTGTAGCCCATTGTAAAGAGGCCGTTTGCCTTAGCAGCATAGGTCCCCATCCAGATATACCAGGGAATAATGTAGATAGCACCAAGGAGGCGACTAATAAAGTTACTAGCTGTTAGCCAAGCAGTCCCTCGCAACATCTGGGCTTGCTGGTGATTGTTTTCGTTAGACATAGCTTCCTCATTCAATTTTGATAACTAGGAAAAGTTCCTTATCTTCCATTATAAACTTTTCCTTGTTACTTGTAAAATTCGGGCTTGAAGTTTATAATAGAAAGTATGATTAAGATTGAAACCGTATTAGATATTTTAAAGAAAGATGACCTTTTTCGCGAGATTATTGACCAAGGTCATTACCACTACAACTACAGTGAAGTTGTTTTTGATAGCATCAGTTACGACAGCAGAAAAGTAAAAGAAGGCACTCTTTTTTTTGCAAAAGGTGCTGCCTTTAAAAAAGAATACCTCCTATCCGCTATAAGTCAGGGCTTAGCTTGGTATGTCGCAGAAAAGGACTACGAGGTTGGTATCCCCGTCATCGTTGTGAACGATATCAAAAAAGCCATGAGTTTGATTGCGATGGAATTTTACGGCAATCCACAAGAGAAACTTAAAATTCTCGCTTTCACAGGGACAAAAGGAAAGACAACAGCTGCGTACTTTGCTTACCACATCCTATCTCAACGATACCCAACAGCTCTCTTGTCAACTATGAATACAACTCTGGATGGCAAGACCTTCTTTAAATCTTCCTTCTCAACACCTGAAAATATCGATCTTTTCGACATGATGGCTCAGGCTGTTAAGAATGGAAGAACCCATCTTGTAATGGAAGTCTCTAGCCAAGCCTATCTTGTTCATCGAGTCTATGGCCTGACCTTTGATGTAGGTGTCTTTCTTAACATCACTCCTGACCATATCGGTCCGATTGAGCATCCTAGCTTTGAAGACTACTTCTACCACAAACGTCTCTTGATGAAAAATAGCCGAGCAGTTGTCATTAATAGCGACATGGACCACTTTTCTGTATTGAAAGAACAAGTGGAAGATCAAGAACATGACTTCTATGGTAGCCAGTCAAGTAACCAAATCGAGAACTCCAAAGCCTTTAGCTTTTCAGCTACAGGTAAACTCGCTGGTGATTATGATATCCAACTCATCGGCCACTTTAACCAAGAAAATGCAGTTGCTGCAGGACTTGCCTGTCTTCGTCTAGGTGCCAGTCTAGAGGACATCAAAAAAGGGATCGCTGCAACCCGCGTTCCTGGACGTATGGAAGTTCTCACTCAGAAAAATGGAGCCAAGGTCTTCATCGACTATGCCCACAATGGTGATAGTCTGAAAAAACTGATTTCTGTTGTTGAAACTCATCAAACTGGAAAGATTGCTCTGGTTCTCGGTTCGACTGGAAACAAGGGTGAAAGTCGTCGCAAAGACTTTGGACTCCTTCTCAATCAACATCCTGAGATTCAAGTCTTTCTGACTGCTGATGACCCCAACTATGAAGATCCAATGGCCATTGCTGAAGAAATCAGCAGCTATATCAGTCATCCTGTTGAAAAGATTGCCGATCGTGAACAAGCCATCAAGGCAGCGATGGCCATCACAAATCAAGAACTCGATGCCGTGATTATTGCAGGTAAGGGTGCTGATTGCTACCAGATCGTCCAAGGAAAGAAAGAAGACTATCCTGGAGACGCAGCTATCGCAGAACGTTATCTATAAAAAAATCAAGGGAAGCATTCCCTTGATTTTTTTAGTCTTCTTTCTTAAATGAATTTTTAAGACCTTCAACGGCACCTTCTACAGCACCTTTAGCATCTTCAACAACTTCTTTGGCTTTGGCAACTGTTTTTTCTACAGTGCCTTCTGCTTCTGTCTTGCTATCGCCAGTAACTTTACCAAATCCTTCTTTGATAGCACCAGTTGCTTGATCCAATTTATTTTCAAGTGACATAGCTCTGTCTCCTTTGCTTTTAATACGATAAACGTTATCGCTTACATTCAGTTTATGCTTATTCTTTAGTAAAGTCAAACAATCTGCTCAAAATGAAGCAATTAAGATAAATAGAAAGTCAACCGTTCCTTGTCGAAATCAACAGTCAGCTCATACTTTCCAGCTTCATTTTGAACAATATAGCCTAGAACGACTAAACTGTCCACAAAGATATCACGACGTTTCTGAATTAATTGATCTTTTTTGAGAAACTTCAGTAAAAAGGTCGTCATATACTTGAGGGCATACTCAGGATTGACATCTCCCAAAATGGCATAGAGTTCCTGCTGTTTTTCTGTCAAAGGATATTGATTCTTGACCTTGTAGAAATAGTTGGATAGAGTCATCTTTTCTCTTGCAAAGTCCGTAGATTCGACTAAAATGGCGGCATTGGTTTGATTGCGCAATTCTGTCTCAAAAGTCTTCTCCAACAAGGCTTGATAAACTGGACTGTCCTCTCTGATAAAAATCTCTTGATCAAGGGCTAAATCATCCGTAGATTCTAAAAAAGGGAGATTGAGCGAATAGTGTTTATTTTCCCTTAGAATCAAGCCTGCCTTTATATACTCTTCCATAAGCTTATCAACTGATACATCTGGAAACTGGGCCTTGATTTCTCGTAGAATCACATCGTCATGCTGGTCCAGATAGTCAACCAAATCTATAAAAAATGGTTGTCGAGTCAAACGAGAAGGATTAAAAATCTGAATCATGAAGATTCCTTTCTTTACATTTTAAAAGAGGGGATGCCGCTAACTGACTAGGATTGGTCCCCGGCTGGTTCAGAGGCACAGCTATTCCTAGTTCTCTATAGTATTCATTCCAGAAATCACTAATTTCCTGCTCCCCGTCCCCAAATTGCATCGGAATAGTCTCAAAAATAGGCAGGATTTCTGCGATATACTGGGAGCAATAGAATCCTTCCCCATCAGGGTAAAAAGAAGAATTATAAGGAGCTCCAAGATGCTGGTTAGCTCTTTTCTTTACTTTTTGAATATCTATTTTTGGATAAAGATAAAGATCATACAGACAAGCTGGCTCTAAGAAGTCTCTTAGTTCTTGACAAATTACACCAGCTTGCCCACTAGCATGGTAAATCATCCCATCCAAATAGATGGCAACATGACTATAGTTCCCAGTAGAAGCCTGGATGGCCTGCCCCAAATCCGACTCATCTCTTACAAAAATCAAATCGCCATTTGCTAACATGCTTCTCTCCTAGAAAAAAAGGAGTTAAAACTCCTTTTGATATAAGACAAACTAGCCTTTCCTATTTTGAACTGACACTCAGGAACTTACCCATTAAAGCTTTCAGTCAACTGAGGCACTACTTGTTTCTTACGTGAAACAGCACCTGAAAGGAAAGCGTGGTTGTTTTCAAGTTTGAAGTTAAAGGCTGCTTCCACCTTGTCCATGTTTGATCCAAGAGCAAGGATTTCTGAGTTTGAGTTGACGATGTCTGTAATCATCAAGACAAAGTCAGAGTAGCCGTTTGCTGCATTAGCCGCTTGCATTGCTGCTTCGATTTCAGCTTGGCGTTCCAAGACTTCAGCAATATCAACTGTGTTAACCTGAGCAACACGAACCTTATTTCCGTTGAGTTCAAAAGTCTTAGCATCGATGTCAATTAATTCTTCAGCAGATTTGCTTGCCAAGTTTGTACCAGCCTTGAGCATAGCAAGACCGTACTCTTCCAAGTTGACACCTGCTAATTCTGCCAATTCAGGAGCAATGACTTTATCAGATGGGTGAGTTGTTGGTGATTTCAAAAGAAGGGTATCTGAAATCAAACCTGAAAGCATCAATCCTGCGATTTCTTTAGGAACTGCCACACCATGCTCTTTGAACATGCGATAAACGATAGATGAAGCTGATCCAACTGGTTCCAAGCGCATGTAAAGTGGGCTTGCAGTTTCAAAATTAGCCACACGGTGGTGGTCCACAACACCGTAAACTTCTACTTCAGCGATATCTGATACAGATTGTTGGAATTCATTGTGGTCGGTCAAGATGACTTGTTCTGCACCTTCTGCTTTAGCAGATGTGATGACGCGTGGTGCTTCTACACCAAAATAGTTCAAAACAAAAGCTGTTTCTTCATTTGGAGTACCGAGAGCTACTGCTTCCGTGTCCAATCCATACGCCTCTTTTGCAAGATAAGCAAAGGCTACAGATGACCCGATGGCATCTGAGTCTGGATTTTGGTGACCAAATACTAGAATCTTAGACATGATAATACCTCTTTAAATTTATTCATCTTATTTTAGCACTTTTTTCCTCTTTTGACAAAAGTAAGAGGAGTCAAAGGACTCCTCATTAGACATCAATATCGTTAACTAGATTTTTTTCTTGATTTTCGGATAGAAATCGTTCTTTCTGTGGACGTTTCTTTCGTTTGAGAAGAGCCTCTGCTGACATGGCTTCTTCCTTGCTAGCAAAGCCCTCTACATAGATGAGTTTAACTGGCAAGCGAGCTCGGGTATACTTGGCACCCTTACCACTATTATGAACGGCAAGGCGTTTCTTCACATCTGTCGTGTAACCAGTATAGTAAGAACCATCACGGCACTCCACCACATACATATAGGCCTTATGATCCATAGTAAATCTCTTGAATTTCTGGCGTGTAGGAACCATCATCATTGTGAACAATGAGTGGTGGCAAGACCTTGAAGCCGCTAATAGACCCATCTTTGATTGCTTCGATTAAAAGCATATTGGCTTCCTTTTCTCGTTTAGGATAGACAAGTTGCAGGCGCTTGGGTGCTAAATTGTGGCGTTGAAGCATATCTAGAATATCCAAAAGTCGATCTGGACGATGAACCATGACAAAACGACCATTAGACTTGAGAATGCTCTGAGCACTTCGACAGATTTCCTTAAGATTAGTCGCAATTTCGTGTCTGGCCAGAAGGTAGTGTTCACTCTCGTTGAGATTGGAATGCGGATCCACCTTAAAATAAGGCGGATTACACAAAATCATATCCACCTTACTTCCCTGAATGTGGGCAGGCATATTTTTCAAATCATCACAGATGACCTGCATCTGCTCTTCCAAGCCATTCAACTGAACCGAACGCTCTGCCATATCCGCCAAACGCTCCTGAATCTCTACAGAGAGAATTTTTGCCTTGGTACGACTACTTGCAAAAAGTCCAACTGCACCATTCCCAGCACAAAAGTCCACAATTAAACCCCGTTTAGGGAAGCGAGGAAAGCGTGATAAGAGAACACTATCCACCGAATAGCTAAACACCTCTCTATTTTGGATGATCTTGATATCTGTCGAAAAGAGCTGATTGATTCGCTCTCCTGGTTTTAATAATTGTTCTTCTTTCATACTTTTATTATAACAAACAATGTTAATATTACAAATGATTTAAATAATCATATTTATTGCTTCTTATTTAAATGCTCTAATGCTTCGCGCGTCCAAACAGGCATCATTCGGGCAAGAGGAGCAAATCCGTACTTGATCCGATCATTTGAAAAACGTCTCCGTCTTGGCAATTGATGTTTTTCCTCTTCTAAGGTACGGATAGAAAGGCTGGCCTTCCCAGTGTACTCGTCAAAATCCACCACCTGAACTTGGACTTCATCGCCAATTTTTAAAATGTCATAGATATTTTCAATAAATCCCGTCCGAATCTCTGAGATGTGAATCAGCCCTGTCACCCCTGTCTCTAACTCGACAAAGGCACCATAGGGCTGAATTCCTGTAATACGCCCAGTTAGCTTATCACCAATTTTCATTCTAGTCCTCAATTTCAATCGTTTCAATTACCACATCTTCAACTGGCTTGTCCATTACACCAGTCTCAACAGCTGCAATGGCATCCAAGACCGCAAAGGATTCTGCATCTACCAATTGCCCAAAAACAGTATGGCGACGGTCAAGGTGAGGAGTTCCACCTTGTTCTGCATAGATCTCAGCGATTGGTTCAGGCCAGCCACCACGCGCAATCTCTTTCTTAGAGTATGGCAAGTGTTGATTTTGAACGATAAAGAACTGGCTTCCATTGGTATTTGGACCCGCATTGGCCATAGAAAGAGCACCACGAACATTATAGAGTTCTTCAGAAAATTCATCTTCAAAAGAGTCGCCGTAGATTGACTCTCCCCCCATACCAGTACCAGTTGGGTCTCCACCTTGGATCATAAAGTCCTTGATAATACGATGGAAAATGACACCATCATAGTAACCGTCTTTTGAAAGAGCAACAAAGTTTGCTACTGTTTTGGGGGCCTGCTCAGGGAAGAGCTTGATACGCAAGTCTCCGTAATTTGTCTTAATAGTCGCCAACGGACCTTCTACTGTTTCAATTTCTATTTGCGGGAAATGCAATTCTTTTTCTACCATACCAAATCCTTCTAAGGCATCAAAAATGCCATCTTCTTCTACTGTTTTTGTAATATAATCTGCTTTTTCTTTGATTTTAGCATGGGAAACACCCATAGCAATACTGATTCCAGCATAATCAAAGAGTTCCAAGTCATTGAGACCATCCCCAAAGACCATAACATTCTCTGGTTTCAAGCCTAGATGTTCTACCACCTTTGCCACACCAGTTGCTTTGGATCCTGAAATCGGCACGATATCAGATGAATGTTCATGCCAACGCACCATGCGAAGTTTATCTGATAAGGACTCTGGTAAGTGCAAGCTATCTCCTTTATCTTCAAAGGTCCACATCTGATAAATATCTACTTTTTCATGGAAATCCGGATCCACATCTAAGTTTGGATAAATCGGATCAATAGCCTGACTGATCAACTCTGTTCGCGTGGAGAGTTTGGCGTCATGGCTACCAACCAAGCCGTATTCAATCCCCTCTTTTTTGGTCCAAGAAATGTACTCTTCTACATCTGACTTCTCAATCTGATGCTGATAAACGACATTTCCTTTTTTATCTTCTATGTAGGCACCATTCAGAGTTACAAAAAAGTCAGGCTTGAGATCTTGAATCTCTGGAACAACACCAAAAATGCCACGCCCAGAGGCGATTCCTGTTAAAATCCCTTTTTCTCGCAACTGCTTAAAAACCGTGGGAATCGTAGCTGGAATAAAACCTGTCTTTGACGTACGCAGGGTGTCATCAATATCAAAAAAGATGATTTTAATCTTCTTTGCCTTATATTTTAATTTCGCATCCATCTCTCTACCTCTTTTCCATCACTCTTTCCATTATACCATAAAGCTTATGAAATTCCTTTTTTGAAAAAAGATGAAAATCCTATCAAAAAGAGAGCCAGTAAGACTAGCCCTCTTCATCCTAGAACAACTCCATAGCAATCATAGTAATCATCGTTGCATCATAGTAGTTGTCCAAAGGTAAATTTTGTGTGAAAATGTATTTATTTTGCTGAAGAAGTTTCAGATAACCTTCTCCCTTGTCAGACGCATAGGTAATCGGTGCCAGAAAGCTACCTGCCTGGTATTGATTGAGGGCAGTTCCATTCATGTCATAACCAGCATAAATGCGTTGTTCTTTCATAAAGAAATCCATCATCTTTTGAACGAGTTTTTGACTTCTTTCGTCTTGACTTTGAGATAAGTGATAAGGCAAGCGACAAGCATTATAAGAATACGCCCCATCATATTGAGATTCAATAGTATTTGCTTTAGCAACACGCGCACCTGACTTCTCTACCCAGATAAAGTCTGGCAAGAGACCTGTCTCAGATTGAGAACTAATTTGCTCTAATTGCCCAAGCATTTTATCCTTAATATCTAGCCATTGTTTATCACCAGTTAGATTATAAAATACTTGGAAATAATGAGGTAGTGTATCAGATGTTCTCATCAGATAGTAAAAATCTGAATTTTTTTGGGCCCAATTTCCTACTTTTAGGACACCAGTCTTCTCATTATAATTGAATCGAAGAATATCAATCAAGATACTTTTGGCTTGTCCTTCATATTCCTGAGCCTTATCTGGCCACTGCTTGGCAGCTTCAATCAAGGAATAAGCGATGTAGAGATCTCCATCAGTTGCGTTTTGCTTCTCAACCGTTTCGCTACCATTTGTGATCACTTGCTTCCAAGACATCAACTGCGTTCCCTCGATACGATGATTTTTGTAATAGCGATAAAGACCCTCAAAATCTGCTTGTGTTGCTTGCCCTTTTTGGGCTGCTAAAACCGTTATGAGCATGCCGTAACTTTGGGCTTCAGATAGAACTGTTGTTCCCTCCGAATCACTCGTCGTACGAACATAAGACTGATCGTCTTTTGTAACAAGGAACTGTTGGCTCCATTGGCTGTAAATTCGATTGCGCATCTCGACTTTACTCCTTCCTCTTGCCAAAAACAAGGTTAAACAAAAGATAGAAAGGATGAGCACAAACCATACATATTTTATTTTATTCGTTTTCATAAATCCTCCTATCCTGCAAATCGCTTGGTTTTAACCCACTTGGTTTCTTTTCGGCGGAGTACTTTGTCTAGCACGATTGAAGAAATGGAATCAATGGATACAACGATAAACATCTGTGCGTAAGAGAAATAGGCTGCCAAGGCTAACCAGATTTGTTTTGTCGTCGCTTGTCCAAACTGACTTGCTAATGCCGTCATAATTTGCATCAAATAGAGACCAATCATGAGAATCCAGTTGAAGAGCATGAGCTGGGCGATGTAGATATTATCCGCATCAAAAGCAAATGGAATTCTGACATCTGGGAAGAAAAGATTAAGACAAATCGCTAGCACATTCGCTAGGAAAATCAAATCCGATAGGACAATGGCAAAGTTAAACCAAAAGAAAACACAAGAATAGTTAAAGACTTCTAGTTTAACGCGCCAGTTTGCTCTGCCAAATAAATGCTTAAAATTTGAGAGAACAACTTCGTAGTTTCCTTTAGCCCAACGTTTTCGTTGCATATAGTAACTCTTTAAAGTCTCAGGTTCTTGTTGGAAAGCCTCTGAGTTATAAGCAAGGGCGATCAATTTACCACTCTGCATGATTTTAAAAGAAATATCGGTATCCTCAGTTAAGGCACCATTTTTCCAACCACCGATACTCTTTACAAAGTCGGTTTGAATGATAAAGTTGGTTCCTGGGATACGCCCAATTTTAAAGAGATGCCACATCCCAACATGGTGCACCCGCTGGGTAACAACGATTTCTTGGTTTATACAACGAGTCAAAAAATTTTGATTGGCATTTCGAGTCTTGTTGCGACCGAAAGATGCCACGTGGCGTTCTGGGTCCTTTATCACTTCTTTGACAAGGAAATAAAGGGCATTTTTTTCAGGCATGGCATCTGCATCATAAACACAGATATATTCACCCGTTGCCATCTCTAAGGCATCGTTTAGAACGCCTGCTTTTCCTCCCGTACCAGTACGGTCGATAATAGTCAGATTTCTTCCTGCATATTCAGGCAGAGCTTGTACAGACAAACACTCTGCATAGGTGTTGTCCGAACAGTTATCCGCAAATAGAAGCAACTCCACACGATCGTGAGGGTAATTCATATCCAAGATAGCTTTTGCCGTCTGGGCAATAACCACATCCTCATTATGAGCAGGAACAACAATAGTAACCTTAGGGTAATAAGGTAGTGGCGAGGTATCCACACGAAAATCACTGTGTTTAAACCAAAAGTGAACAGCTGAAAAGAGAATTACCAAGCCCCAAGCTAGAGAAATCCAAATTGTAAGCAAGGTAAAAATCATTAACATTTGACTAATCATGATTCACCGCCTTAAAATTTTTGTTCACTCGATGGTAGAGAATATTGTATGCAATAAATAGTATAATAAAACAAATGCCAAAGGTGAGACTGAGTCCCAAAGCAATGCCAAAAAATATATTGGTTAGAGTCATGTTTCCCTCCTAATATTCTACAATTACATCTGTCTCTAATTGACGCTTGAGATTACTGGCAACATCCGAGTAGTTTTGGTATTTATCTTTATTATCAGAGTTAATCATCAAGTAACCTGTTTGGAATTGAATTCCTTGGTTTCCATCTTCTCCATGAAAAACTAAACTGCCTAGTTTCTCCTGCAAACCATTCAAATAGAGTTGCTTCAAAGAATCTTGACTACTATTAGATAAAACAAGAAAATTCCCATTTGAAACGTAATAGAGTTTATCGTTGTAACTCAATTCCTGAGAAATTACCTCTTGAATGCGACTGAGCATCAGATTATGTTCTTTCGGTTTAATCTGGAAGAACAAATCTTCATGCGCCCAATGAATCAATAGAGATTGAACCGTCATATCACTTTGTTCAGTGACCATAGCTTGGTAATCTGCTCGAGCATCATCTTCCTGATCTTGTACCTTTGAAGCTACCTTGAAGAAATAATAACGAACCTTAAGTAGAATCCCAATCAAAAGAGGAAAACTGATTAATAAGAAGACCAGTTGAATGATTGGGATATAAACCACACCCGCAACCAAAACGATAAGTCCAAGCCCAAATGTTAAGATAAGGGTCCAAGTAAGCAAAAGGTCAGATAATACCAACACTGCAAACAAGGCTAAAGCTAAAAACAAGATTTGTTCTAAAATGATTGCTCGAGCATACAAAAAACAAAGCACCAAAAGAATGACCTCACAAGCAAGCAAAGTCATAAGCCAGTTTTTAAATTGACTCCAATTTTTCATGTTATCTTATTTCCCCCCTTTGAATTCAGATACAGAAGTCGCTGCACCAAAGTACTGTTGAATGGATTGTACGATTCGTTCAGAGGCTCTTCCATCTCCATAAGGATTTGGTGCCTGAGACATTTTTCTATAAAGAGTTTCATCTGTCAAGAGTGCTGCCATTGCTTCTTTCACACGTACTGGATCAGTCCCAACTAGTTTCAAGGTTCCTGCACGAACACCTTCTGGACGTTCCGTCGTATCGCGAAGGACAAGAACAGGTTTTCCGAGGGAAGGTGCCTCTTCTTGGACACCACCTGAGTCGGTCATAATAAAATAACTTTTAGACGCCAAATTATGAAAATCAAGTACATCTAAAGGTTCAATCAAGTGAATGCGGTCATGACCAGCTAGAATATCCTTTGCTGCTTCTTGCACAGCAGGACTGAGATGAACAGGATAAACAACTTCAATTTCCTGATGAAGATCGACCATTTCACGTAAAGCTGTAAAGACATTTCTCATTGGTTGACCTTGATTCTCACGACGGTGCATGGTTACCAATACAAGTTTCTTATCTGTATCCAATTGATCTAGAACTTCATGATAGTAATCCGATTGAACGGTTAGTTTCAAGGCATCAATGGCTGTATTTCCCGTAATGACAATAGCAGACTCAGGATGATTTTCCTTGAGGAGATTTTCTTTACTCTCACTAGTTGGAGCAAAATAAAGATCAGCAAGATTGTCAGTCATCTGGCGATTCATTTCTTCTGGGAAAGGAGAATACTTATCAAATGTTCTCAATCCAGCTTCAACATGCCCGATTCGAACCTGATTGTAAAAACCTACTAAACTTGCTACAAAGGTCGTTGTAGTATCACCATGAACAAGAATTATATCTGGAAGTTCTTGCTTAACAACTGGATCAAACTTTTCTAAAATTTTTCCAGTAATATCTAAAAGGGATTGATTTTCCCCCATAATATCCAAGTCATAATGTGGCTCGATGCTAAACGTTTCAAGAACTTGATCTAGCATTTGACGGTGCTGAGCTGTCACAACTGTAATCGTCTCAATGCTGTCACTATGTTTTTGCAATTCTAACACTAAAGGGGCCATTTTAATAGCTTCTGGTCGTGTTCCAAAAACAACCATCACTTTCAGTTTTTTCATTATGGTATCCTTTAACTATCATAAAATTTGACACGTGATATTAATTTGACTATCGAATTATTCAAAAATCAATTAATTTGAATGCCCTTAATTATTTTACCGACAATTAATTTAAAAGTCAAACTTTTTCCAAAGTATAGTCTTGCATTTAATTTAATTTTAACAAACTGTAATCTTTTTGTAACAATATAGTTTACACAGTGTAAACATTGTTATTTAAGGGTTAGTTAAGGTTTTTTTAAGTCTTCTTTGAAAACAACCTTTATTTCAAAAGGAATGAATTATATACTTTTTTTAATATTTATTTTTATTTTGATATTTCAAACAATTATATTTTATCATTTTGAAGAATAGAGCAATTAATGCGAAACAAAAAATCCCTCTCTCTGATGAAAAAGGGATTGTGAGTGTTTACTATATTTTAAATTTAAACCTTAAAGACCTATCTTAGATCAAATCTTTTGACAGATACAAGACCAATTCTCCGATATCTTCACAAACCGCATTCATTTCCAAGGGCTGATTTCGATACCAAACACCTGAACCATCTGGAATATAGTCTCGTTTTATGTACAATCTCTGGGCAGGTCCATACCCTGAATGGAGACCAACACCAAGGGTCACCTTATCCGATATGAGCTTAACTCGTTTTTCCGCTTCTTCCATCAAGAGATTTCCAATACCT
Source organism: Streptococcus oralis subsp. tigurinus (assembly GCF_002096275.1). GTDB lineage: Bacteria > Bacillota > Bacilli > Lactobacillales > Streptococcaceae > Streptococcus > Streptococcus oralis_CN. Next base: position 73,803 of record NZ_NCUG01000015.1, read on the forward strand.
TGATTTTGAAAGGGCTCAAAGACATTGAAATCTGAGAGTTCTGGATAGATTTCTGCAAAAGGCCCCTGCTTAGCGCAGGGCAAAATTGTGATATAACCCGCTAAAGTACCCCCAACCTCTGCAACTAAGACTTCTCTCTCCCTACATTCTTGTTCAAGAAAATACCTAGCCAAAATTTCTTCTCTACCCGGCCAACCTTGATTGATAAAACCTTGGGATAGTTCTTTAACATCAGATGTTTGCATTTTTCTAATCAGACACGTTGTTTCCATAAGGTACTCCTTAAAAGCCTTCTTCCACTATTATAGCACGATAATAGAGATAAAAAGAAAAAGAAAGACCTAGCAAACTAAAAATAGAATCCTACTAGGCCCAGAAATATATGCTTTTGATTGTTCACAGTAAGAATCTTAATTCGCTTTCTTATTTTCAAACTCATGAAAAGAGGTCCCCCGGATCCAGCTCGCTCTCTCATTTCCATGCTCGTGAAAAAAGACCCGTAAGGGTCTTAATTCGCTTTCTTGTTTCCGAGTTCATGAAAAGAGGTCCACTGGACCCAACTCGCTCCCTCGTTTCAAAGCTCGTGAAAAAAAGACCCACCCGGGTCTTTTCTTTAATCTTCGTTTACGAAAGGCATCAAAGCCATTACGCGAGCGCGTTTGATAGCTGTTGTTACTTTACGTTGGTTTTTAGCTGAAGTTCCTGTTACACGACGTGGAAGGATTTTCCCACGTTCTGAAACGAAACGGCTAAGAAGCTCAGTATCTTTGTAATCAACATATTCAATTTTGTTTGCTGCGATGTAATCAACTTTTTTACGGCGTTTGAATCCGCCACGACGTTGTTGAGCCATGTTTTTTCTCCTTTATAGTATTAATTGTCCATTAGAATGGTAAATCATCATCTGAAATGTCCAATGGATTTGTTGCTCCGAATGGATTTTCAGAACGTGAAAAGTCTGGTACTGGGTTTGCAGGTGCTGATTGACCAGCAGTTGGTGCAGAATAAGCTCCACCTGAATGTCCTTCACGCACTCCGCGGCTTTCCAACATTTGGAAATTATCCGCCACGACTTCTGTTACGTAGACACGTTGTCCTTGCTGGTTATCGTAACTACGAGTCTGGATACGGCCTGTGATCCCGATAAGAGAGCCTTTTTTAGCCCAGTTGGCAAGATTTTCAGCCTGTTGGCGCCACATAACGACATTGATGAAATCAGCCTCACGTTCGCCATTTTGACTCTTAAATGTACGGTTTACTGCAAGAGTAAAAGTCGCAACTGCTACATTTGATGGGGTATAACGCAACTCAGCATCACGTGTCATACGCCCTACAAGTACAACATTGTTAATCATAATTTACCTTCTTACGCGTCAAGTTTGACGATCATGTGACGAAGAATGTCAGCGTTGATTTTTGAAAGACGGTCAAACTCTTTAAGAGCTACGTCATCGTTTGCTTCAACGTTAACGATGTGGTAAAGTCCTTCACGGAAATCTTGGATTTCGTATGCAAGACGACGTTTTTCCCAATCTTTTGATTCAACAACAGTTGCACCGTTGTCAGTCAAGATAGAGTCAAAACGTGCTACCAAAGCGTTTTTCGCTTCTTCTTCAATGTTTGGACGAATGATATAAAGAATTTCGTATTTAGCCATTGATATGTTCCTCCTTTTGGTCTAATGACCCCCAGCCTTTGCAAGGGGTAAGTGAGGTTCGCTCACAATAAACCATTATACTAGAAAAACTGACAGATAGCAAGTAAAAAAGATAAAAGTGAAAAAAATAACTTTATTACTTAAAAATAACATCCTCTTTGAGTTCCAAAGCACTGGCCATCTCTTTCAAAATGAAAAATAGCAAAAAGCTGGCTAGCACTAAAACGAGCCCTAAGTAAAGGAAGGCTTCTACAAAACCTAGAGCATCAATCAGCCACCCCGTCAAAGGAAAAATAACAATCATACTTAGGCTGAACATCATAGAGTAGACACTTAGCATAGTTGCCCGTACCTCGCTTGGGAGTCGCTTTTGTAAATCATTATCAAAAATCGGCTGAAAGAGGGCATATAAGGCGTTATTGAGCCAATAAATCAAAATGTAAATCAGTGGCGTATCAAAATAGGAAAGCAAATAAGTTCCTCCCGTCAAGAGTACAAGAATTGGAAAGAGTTTTAAGGCTGAATACCTCTTTCCAATCTTACTTGCTAGATAAACTGCCCAGATATTCAAAACACTGCCGATCAGCATGACTATCGAAATCTGCCACCCTTCTAAGTCAGGCAGTTGATTTTGATAGTAAAAATAAAACATGCACATCAGTGTCCCGATGATTTGGGAAAGAATCATCCAACTAAAAAGACTGGGGTTTCTCCGCAACTCCTCTTTGACAGTCCAGATTATTTTTTTCATTGTCAGACGCTCAGATTTTTGTGCTTTAACACTAGGCTCTTTTAGCATCCAAGTTAGGAAAAGAACGATTATCGAAGTAACAATCATGATATAGTAGGTCAAGTGCAATTGACCATGGACAAAAAATTCCGCTAAAACAGTCCCCAAAGACCGAGTTCCTTCTGCTACTCCTGACATAAAACTGGAGATAGACAAGTAGCGCTCTTTTAATCCAGCCTCCACGGCCGAATCATAAACCATAGCTGCACTCGTCCCCGAATCAAAATTATAAGACAAGGCACTCACCACCATAGCGAGTGCGTAAATCCAAAAATTACCTTGTCCTAGTAACATGAGAATAGACGACGCGATTCCAGCTATTCGACTTAAATATAGATTGGTTTTATAGGAATAGCGGTCAGCTAACATTCCAGAGGGAATTTCACAGATGACACTGGTGGCATGAAAAATACTTTCCAATAAGCCAATCTGCCAAAGCGACATCCCGTTTTGACTGAGAAATAGAATCCAAAAGCTGGTAATGCCCAGAAAGGCAAAAAATTCCACACCAGCCATGAGACCGATATTCTTCCGGTAATTTCGTTTAAACATAGTTTCTCCTTTAACAAGTGTATTTGTATCTTTGTGTTTGTCACTTGTTAAGCTGTGCTTTACATGTTCTCCACCTCTTATTTCTTCTACTTTGAAAAAACGCCCCTAGGGCGTTTTGATTTATTTTATGGTTTGATACGGTGCAACATACGTGGGAATGGAATGGCTTCACGGATGTGTTTTGTACCTGCTGCGAAGGTTACCATACGTTCGATACCGATACCAAATCCACCGTGTGGAACTGTACCGTATTTACGAAGGTCAAGGTAGAATTCGTACTCTGTACGATCCATACCAAGTTCTTCCATCTTAGCGACAAGGGCGTCGTAGTCTTCCTCACGCATAGAACCACCGATGATTTCTCCATAGCCTTCCGGTGCAAGCAAGTCTGCACAAAGCACGCGCTCTGGATTTCCAGGAACTGGTTTCATGTAGAAGGCCTTGATAGCTGCTGGGTAGTTCATAACAAATGTTGGCACACCAAAGTAGTTTGAAATCCAAGTTTCATGTGGTGAACCAAAGTCATCTCCATGCTCCAAATGCTCGTAATCAGCATCTTCATCGTTTTCATGCTCTTGCAAGAGATCAATCGCTTCATCATAAGTGATGCGTTTGAATGGCTCTGCAATGTAGCGTTTCAAAAGCTCTGTATCGCGTTCCAAAGTTTCCAAGGCTTGAGGAGCACGGTCAAGAACACCTTGAAGAAGGGCTTTAACATATGCTTCTTGCAAGTCAAGTGACTCATCGTGTGTCAAGTAGGAGTACTCAGCATCCATCATCCAGAACTCTGTCAAGTGACGGCGTGTTTTTGATTTCTCCGCACGAAATACTGGACCAAAGTCAAAGACACGACCCAGAGCCATAGCACCTGCTTCTAGGTAAAGCTGACCTGATTGGCTCAAGTAGGCTGGCGTTCCGAAGTAATCTGTTTCAAAGAGTTCAGTTGAATCTTCTGCTGCGTTTCCTGAAAGAATTGGGCTATCAAACTTCATAAAACCGTTCTTGTCAAAGAACTCATAAGTTGCATAAATGATAGCGTTACGGATTTGCATAACAGCCACTTGCTTACGAGAACGAAGCCACAAGTGACGGTTGTCCATCAAAAAGTCTGTTCCGTGTTCTTTTGGTGTGATTGGGTAGTCTTGAGATTCACCGATCACTTCGATGTCTGTAATATCCAACTCATAGCCAAACTTAGAACGTTCGTCTTCTTTGACAATTCCTGTCACATAAACAGACGTTTCTTGGCTAAGGCGTTTAATCGTATCAAACTTCTCAAGTCCTACCTCTTCACCAAATTTTTCAATAAAGTTTGGTTTGAAGGCGACTCCTTGGAAAAAGGCTGTTCCGTCACGCAATTGCAAGAAGGCAATTTTCCCTTTTCCTGATTTATTGGCAACCCAGGCTCCGATGGTCACTTCTTGACCAACGTAGTCTTTTACTTCGATGATTGTTACACGTTTTGTCATAATCTATCTTCCTTTTTTCGTTTAACTTGTCCGAAGACATCATTACCCACTATTTTACCATAAATAGACTGCGATAGCTAGGTTCTACTAGAGAAAAATCGCGAGATTTTCGATACAAAAAATCTTCGTCAAAAAGGCGAAGATTTTGAGTTTTATTTTTCCATAAATTGATGCAAACGGCGAATGGCTTCTTTCAAGGTGTCCAAGTCAGTTGCATAACTGAGACGAACATTTTCTGGCGCCCCAAATCCTGCTCCTGTAATCAAAGCCAGACCGACTTCCTCAAGAATAGCTGTTGTAAAGTCCGTCACATCGGTATAGCCCTTCATCTCCATCGCTTTTTTTACATTTGGGAAAAGATAGAAAGCTCCTTGGGGCTTGACTACTTCAAATCCTGGCACTTGGCACAAAAGAGGATAGATGGTATTCAACCGTTTCTCAAATGCTTGGCGCATGGTTTCGACAGAGTCTTGTGGCCCAGTTAGGGCTTCAATGGTAGCATATTGTGATACGGCAGTCAGGTTTGAGGTTGTTTGTCCTGTCAATTTGCTCATAGCAGCGATAATTTCAGGATTTCCCACAGCATAACCTACCCGCCAACCAGTCATGGCATAGGCCTTAGATACACCGTTAATCACGATGGTTTGCTTGCGAATGGCTTCTGATAAACTAGAGATTGGAACAAATTTGTTCCCGTTATAAACCAGACGACCGTAAATATCATCTGCTAGGATAAGAACATCATGTTCAACAGCCCAATTTCCGATAGCCAAGAGTTCCTCGCGAGAGTAGATCATACCGGTCGGATTCGATGGTGAATTAAGAACTAAGACCTTGGTCTTATCTGTTCGGGCTGCTTCTAGCTGCTCTACTGTTACTTTAAAGTGATTATCTTCCTTGGCCTGGACAAAGACTGGCACACCTTCTGCCATCTTGACTTGGTCTCCATAACTGACCCAGTATGGTGTAGGAATGATGACCTCATCGCCTGGATTGACCACAGCCATAAAGAAGGTATAGAGAGAGAACTTAGCACCTGTAGCAAAAGTAACCTCATTAGCTGCTACGGAATAGCCATAATAGCGTTCAAAGTAGGTATTAACTGCCGCTTTTAAGTCTGGCAAACCTGAAGCAACTGTATAGAAGGAAGCTCGTCCATCACGAATCACTTCCACCGCCGCATCTTGAATATTTTCAGGAGTATGAAAATCTGGCTGTCCCAAGGTTAAGAAAAGAACATCTTTTCCTTGAGCTTTTAACGCTTTGGCTCTTGCATCACTGGCTAGAGTGACACTCTCTTCCATTTCTAGTACACGCTTGGATAGTTTCATATGCCCTCCTTATTGGATCACTGCTCCAGTTTCAAAATCTATCAGATAGTAGTGGTTTCCTGACTTAACTTCCCAAATCGGCTTGTCCTGATAGCGACCAAAGGTGACTTTGTCAATATCGCTAGCTCCTTTTTCCCTCGAAATCGTCGCTGCCTTGTCTTGAGAAATCCCCTTATCAAGCTGATAAACGTAAATCTTATGTTCATTCTTTTCAATCAGTACGGCAATGGCCTCTTGCTTTTTATTATGTCCTAAAACGCTGTAATAACCTTCTAGTCCATTATAAAAATCAACCTGATCTGCCTTTTCCAATTCTGCATACTGCTTGGCCAGTTTTTCTCCTTCAACCCTAGCATCTTGATAGGGTTTCATGCTGAGTGATATCAGATAAAGAAAGGAAGTCGTCATGACTAGCAGTACCAGAGAAATGCCGATTCCATATTGTATAAGTAGCTTATTTTTTGCTTTTTTCTGTCTTAGTTTCACTCGTCTATTTTACCATCTCTCCTCCTTTATTACAAGTGAAGACAGGAACATTCCGAGATTATTTTCCCTTTGAAATTAAATACAATATCTGCCTGTCTATCAAATACTGTTTTCTCAGAACTAAGTTTTTCCACCCCTAACAAGTAAACTTAGCTGAGCACATTTATTGCTAATTAGTATTATTTGTTGTAACATAGATGGTGACAAAAGAGTTCACTCTTTGAATTTTAAACTAAAGGAGACACGTCATGTCTAAAAAAGTACTATTTATCGTCGGTTCATTACGCCAAGGTTCTTTCAACCACCAAATGGCCCTCGAAGCTGAGAAAGCACTTGCCGGAAAAGCAGAAGTCAGCTATCTTGATTACTCAGCTGTTCCTCTCTTCAGCCAAGATTTGGAAGTTCCAACTCATCCAGCTGTAGCTGCTGCTCGTGAAGCTGTCCTTGCTGCTGATGCCATCTGGATCTTCTCTCCAGTCTACAACTTCTCTATCCCTGGAACAGTGAAAAACTTGCTTGACTGGCTCTCTCGTGCCATTGACTTGTCTGATACACGTGGTGCTTCTGCCCTCCAAGACAAGTTTGTTACTGTCTCATCTGTAGCCAATGCCGGTCACGATCAACTCTTTGCTATTTACAAAGACCTCTTGCCATTTATCCGTACACAAGTCGTTGGTGACTTTACAGCTGCTCGCGTCAATGACTCTGCTTGGGCTGACGGAAAATTGGTGCTAGAAGAAGCAACTGCTTCATCACTTGCCAAACAAGCTGACGACCTTCTTGCAGCCATCAATTAATCTAGTAAAAACCAGCTCATTCGAGCTGGTTTTATGCTTGTTTCACAAAGACGAGTTCTAAGTCACTTGATAAATCAGGTTGGTATTCAAAGCCGGCGAAGCGGAGCTTACGAGTTTGTTCGACTGTTTGAACTTGCCCTTCTATCAAGGCTGTCAAAAAAGCCCCACGCGCTTTCTTGGAAATGGTTGAGTGAATCTTCAGCTGACCAGCCTTGTCCTCCATAAATTTGAAGGTCACCATCTTTTCTCTGATTTCCTTAGAAAATACTGTTTCAAACTCTGATGACAAGAGAGAAAATATCAAGTCCTCATCCTCTAGCGCCTCATCGTAGGCTGACTTCCAATGACTCTTTAAAGTCTTACCAGCGACCTTTAACTTCATCAAAAAGTCCAAACGGTGAGGAGCCATGGGCGACAAGGCGGGGACAACACCGTATAAAGCCGAGGTAATCAGGACATGATTTTTAAGATAGGTTTGTTCAGCCTCGGTTAACCCATCTCGTTTGATGTGGCGATACATGAGACCATCGAAGAGTTTCAAGGCTGGATAATGTTTAGCCCTGTGAGCTTTTAGAGCTTGAATATGAGCGTGCTCTTCCTCTGCTTTCTCGGCAGATACCTTATAAAAAATCTCTAATTCACTAGCTGAGTAATGCGCCAGTGAGTCAAGGACTGCCTGACTTTCTTCCCTCAATGGAAGTGTTTCAATACAAGGATGGTCTGTGTTCATTTCTTTTGCTGTTGGGATTAAAATTTTCATAATGTTAGTGTAGCATATTTTTGAATCACGACCAAGAATTTCATCTTAAAAACCTCGGTTCATACCGAGGTTTCTTTTACTTGACTTTAAAGGTCTTGAGATAGTTATCTTTTCCAACTTGACCTTCGAAGGATTGGCCATTTTCGAGGTAAGGAAGGTCGTCTGACACAGAAGCCTTGACCTTGTAAATCTTGCCATCAACTTTGAAGAAGTATACAGTATCACCCTTGATGACAGCTGATTTAAGGTCTGAAATCACTCCCTTGATACTTTCTACCGTTTCGTTATCCAGGTCAAGATCGTTTTTATTGGCATACTTGCTGAGGAGTTCATCTACCGTAGTTGCTACAATGACGTTTTGGTACTCCACGGCATCGACCAATGCATACTCCTTGACCAAGCCTGCATTGTCCTTCAAGCCCATGATATAGAGCGGTTTGTCATTGAGATTAACAAGGATAGGGAAGGTAGCCTTGTAGGACTTCTCTTGCACTGCTCCTTCAGCCGAAGCACGGGCAGATTCTTCGGTTGCTGAAGCTAAGTTGTACTTGGTGATTTCACCAGTGCGCATATTTTCAAGGATAAATCCTAGATTACTTTCGTCAGCATTGGCTGAAGTCACCCCTGTGTAGAGATAAATGTCATTTCCGATAGAAAGATAGTTATAGCCCTCTGTCGTTTGGGTAACATTTTTCTTTGAAATCAAGGCATTCCAGAAACCGTCTTTGTACTTGCCGTTGTAGTTGATTTGTTCGATGGTTTCTTCGGCCGGATAGACACGATCTACCCACTCTGGCACTTCATCCAATCTGTATTCCTTGGTTTCTCCATTGGTGGCGTCTAAGATAATAACAGATGAAGGACGAGGAACTCCTAGACCAAACTGCTTTTGATAAACTGTTGCTACATAGAAAGGATTGCCTTCATCATCCACCTCAAAGGATGGGGTTTTAAAAATTTTGGTTGGGTACTTGATCCGAAGATGACGTTTGACGTCTCGGTTAAAATACTCGGAGTCTGAATACTTCATCGGTGTTTTTAAATCCACCAATTCCGCATTTCCTGTCACCATATCAACCTTGATATACTCGCCAATCCCCTTGGACTGATTATTGAACCATTTAATCGGATCAGCATATTCCAAAGGTGTCACCCGATAGGGCTTGCCATCAACTGTCAGCTGGGTATAAGTATCTGCTGCTACGTACTGGGAGACCTTATCCGTCAGAGACCCCAGGTAACGGTCACCAATCTTTTCTGCAGTGCTCCGATCTAGGATTGGAACCTTACTGGTATCACTCTTAGGAAAATCTTTAAAGTCTTTTTCTGTGATGGACACCACATTAGCATAATTTTTTGCTTGGAAAAAGCTAGAAGTTACTAGGCTTACCAGACCAGCAAGGGCAAAGATAAGTCCCGCGGCCAGCAACAATCCTCCACCTAGTCTATTAAAATGAAGCCCTTCTAGATTGAGTTCGTTGGCAACCTTGCCATGACGTACATGAACCGTCTTGAGAAGATTGATATCCCTTCGAAAACTAAACAAAATTCCCATCACCACCAAATGTCCGCATAGGAAAAAGATAAATTCCCAACTCGTAAGATTAAGTGGTGGTAAAAAGATATACCAGGTCGTTGCGATAAAAACAAGTTCAAAGAGTATGCGTTTCATCTGAGTTCCTCCTAAATAATTCGTCCTTCCAAATGATCCAGTTCATGTTGGCAGATCTGAGCTGGAAAACCTGTCAGTGTAATGGTCTGTTCCTGCCACTTGCTATCGCGATAGGAAACCGTAATCGTTTCATAGCGAGTCGTTGACCGTACCCCAGTCAAAGACAAACAACCTTCCTCTGTCTCGTAAGGAGCTTCAGAGGAAAGGAGAATGGGGTTAAACATAACTATGGGAACTAGGCCAAAATTAAAGATAATCACGCGCTTCTGCACACCAATCATATTGGCCGCCAGACCGACACAGGTCTCTCGATTAGCCAGCAGGGTATCCTGCAAATCCTTAGCCAGATAAAGTTCCTCCTGACTTGCAGGTTTCGATACCTGTGACAAGAATAAGACATCTCGGACAATTTTCTTTTCCATTCTCTTACGCTCCTTACAACTTTACTTTATTATAGCACAAAAGGGGGCAACTTCTAGTCCTTTCCCTCAAATGCAAAAAAGCCATCCGAAGATGACTTTCTTTTTAAATCGCGTTCTTATCAAGACCAAGTTTACGTTGAACAAACTTAACGATTTCGACAATGATAATCATTGAGAAGCTTCCAGCCATGACAATTCCCCATTGTGACAAGTCTAGTTTAGTTACGTGGAAGATACCTTCAAGTGGTTCTACGACGATCGTTGCCATAAGAAGAATGAAGGATACCAAGATAGACCAGTTGAAAGTCTTAGACTTGAATGGTCCAACAGTCAAAATAGACTGGTAAACAGATTTTACATTGTAGGCATGGAAGAGCTGGATCAAACCAAGTGTTGCAAAGGCCATAGTAAGAGCATCAGCGTGGATAGCTTGATTGTCACCCACATGAACTGGGTAAAGAAGGGCAAGACCATAAACGGACAGAACAAGGGCGCCTTGAAGGAGACCTTGATAGATAATGGAACTCATGACCCCACCTGAGAAGAAGCTTGACTTGCGTCCACGTGGTTTGTGGGTCATAACACCTGGCTCAGCTGGCTCAACACCGAGAGCAATAGCTGGGAAGGTATCCGTTACCAAGTTAATCCACAAGAGATGAACTGGCTGTAGGACATCCCAACCAAACAAGGTTGACAGGAAGATGGTTAATACTTCAGCCGTATTGGCAGAAAGAAGATACTGAATAGTCTTTTGAATGTTTGAGAAGACCTTACGTCCTTCTTCAACTGCGACGATAATGGTCGCAAAGTTATCATCCGCAAGAATCATGTCTGATGCACCCTTAGAAACCTCTGTACCAGTGATTCCCATACCGATACCGATGTCGGCTGTTTTCAGAGCTGGCGCATCATTAACACCGTCACCTGTCATGGCAACGACCTTACCTTGGTTTTGCCAAGCTTTCACGATACGAACCTTGTGTTCTGGAGATACACGCGCATAAACAGAGTATTGACCAACGACTTTTTCAAATTCTTCATCTGAAAGTTCGTTAAGCTCAGCACCAGTCAAAACATGGTCTTCCGAGTCATTTTCGTCGATAATTCCCAAACGTTTAGCAATAGCTTCTGCTGTGTCTTGGTGATCACCAGTGATCATGATTGGACGGATTCCCGCTTCTTTAGCCACACGAACGGCTTCAGCCGCTTCGGCACGCTCAGGGTCAATCATACCGATCAATCCAGTAAAGATCAAGTTGTTTTCAAGCTCTTCAGAAATGAGGTTTTCTGGAATGCTGTCTACAATCTTATAAGCACCTGCAAGGACACGCAAAGCTTGGTGAGCCATGTCAGAGTTGTTTGTATGGATTAATTCAGTGACTTTCTCATCGATCGGAGCAACATCTCCAGCCTTGTCACGAGCAACACAACGTTTCAAGAGTTGATCTGGAGCCCCTTTGACTGCTACGAGGAATTTACCATCTGGCAATGGATGAACCGTTGACATGAGTTTACGATCTGAGTCAAACGGCAATTCAGCTACACGAGGATATTTCTCTAAGAACCCTTTAACATCGTAGCCCTTGTCCAAGGCATACTGGATGAAGGCTGTTTCCGTTGGATCCCCGATCAGGTTTCCTTCCGCATCAATCTTGGTATCATTAGCCAAGACAACTGAACGAAGTAGTGGCATGTCCAAGCCAAGTTCAATATCATCAGCTGAATCATGTAGGACTGCGTCATAGAAGACTTTTTCGACTGTCATCTTGTTCATAGTAAGCGTACCAGTCTTATCAGAAGCGATGATTTCAGTTGAACCAAGCGTTTCAACTGCTGGCAACTTACGAACGATAGAGTTTCGTTTTGCCAAAACTTGAGTACCAAGGGCAAGAACGATGGTCACGATAGCAGGAAGTCCTTCTGGGATGGCTGCAACAGCAAGCGCAACAGAGGTCATCAACTCACCAAGTGGATCTTTGCCTTGGATGAAGACTCCAACTACAAAAGTAACAAGGGCAATAACCAAAATTGCATAGGTTAAGACCTTAGAAAGGTTGTTCAAGTTTTGTTTAAGAGGAGTATCCGTCTCATCAGCATCTTGGAGCATGCCAGCGATATGACCCACTTCAGTATACATACCTGTATTGACAACAACACCAAGACCACGACCATAAGTCACGTTTGAGTTTTGGAAGGCCATATTGACACGGTCACCAATACCAGCATCTGCAGCGAGCTCGACTGTCAAGTCTTTTTCAACTGGAACAGACTCACCTGTCAAAGCTGCTTCTTCGATTTTAAGAGAGTTGGCTTCTAGCAAACGTAGGTCTGCTGGTACCACATCACCAGCTTCAAGGGCAACGATATCTCCTGGCACCAATTCTTTGGAATCAATCTCTGCCATGTGCCCATCACGAATAACGCGAGCAGCTGGACTGGACATAGACTTGAGGGCCTCGATGGCTTCTTCTGCTTTTCCTTCTTGGTAAACACCAAAGGCAGCGTTGATGATAACCACGGCTAGGATAATGATGGCATCTGCGATATCTTCACCACCAGATGTTATGACTGATAAGATAGCTGCAGCAATTAGGATGATAATCATCAAATCCTTAAACTGTTCAATGAATTTAACCAAGAGAGATTTTTTCTCACCCTCTTCCAGTTCATTGCGTCCATATTCAGCTTGGCGTTTTTGCGCTTCGCTTGACGAAAGGCCTTGCTCAGTTGCTTCAACTGACTTCAAGACCTCTTCAGGACTTTGAGTATAAAACGCTTGGCGTTTTTGTTCTTTTGACATGCGTCTCCTCCTTGACATTGTGTGCAAAACAAGTTCTCTTTTTGTTTTATGACAAACAAAAAGAGACTTGTTAATCATAACAAGTCTCGCTGTTTAAGATAGGGCCGGAAGGTATACTTTGCAGTACACAATTCGGAATGACGACACTATCACAGGTTTCTGCCAGCTACTCCCTTGAGTAGTACTATTATACCAAATTTTGAAAAGTTTTCAATCATTAAAATTCGGTGAAGGTGGACTAAATTTGAATTTTCCCGCAAAAACCAGTATAATGAAAGAATATTACTTATACTGAAAAGGAAGTTTGATGAAACAATCAATCTCAAATCTCAAGTTAGCTGAGCGTGGTGCCATTGTCAGTATCTCGACCTACTTATTCTTGTCTGCGGCAAAATTAGCAACTGGTCATCTACTTCATTCATCCAGTTTGGTAGCGGATGGTTTCAACAACGTATCCGATATTATCGGAAATGTTGCTCTTCTGATTGGCATTCGGATGGCTCGCCAGCCTGCAGACCGTGACCACCGCTTTGGACACTGGAAGATTGAAGATTTAGCTAGTTTGATTACTTCCATCATCATGTTCTACGTTGGCTTTGATGTGCTTCGGGATAGCATTCAGAAAATCCTCAGTCGGGAACAAACGATTATCGATCCTCTGGGAGCATTTCTAGGAATCATTTCCGCAGCGGTTATGTTTGTCGTTTATCTCTATAACACACGCCTCAGTAAGAAATCCAAATCCAAAGCTCTAAAGGCAGCAGCTAAAGATAATCTTTCCGATGCAGTCACCTCGCTTGGTACTTCCATTGCTATCCTAGCCAGCAGTTTTAATTATCCGATTGTGGATAAATTAGTCGCTATCATCATCACTTTCTTTATCTTAAAGACAGCCTATGATATCTTTATCGAATCGTCCTTCAGTCTTTCAGATGGTTTTGATGACCGGCTACTAGAAGACTACCAAAAGGCCATAATGGAAATTCCAAAGATTAGTAAGGTCAAGTCCCAAAGAGGGCGTACCTATGGTAGCAATATCTACCTTGATATCACGTTAGAAATGAATCCCGATCTATCAGTCTATGAGAGCCACGAAATTGCAGACCAGGTCGAGTCTATGCTGGAAGAGCGTTTTGGAGTCTTTGATACCGATGTCCATATCGAGCCAGCACCTATACCTGAAGACGAAATTTTAGACAATGTCTACAAAAAATTGCTTATGCGCGAGCAATTGATTGACCAAGGAAATCAGCTAGAAGAACTCCTTGCTGAGGACTTTATCTATATCCGTCAAGATGGAGAGCAGATGGATAAAGAGGCTTATAAGGCTGAAAAAGAACTTAAAGCTACAATTAAGGACATTCAGATTACCTCCATCAGTCAGAAAACCAAACTTATTTGCTATAAGCTAGATGGCATCGTCCACACCAGCATCTGGCGTCGCCATGAGACTTGGCAAAATATCTTTCATCAAGAGACTAAAAAAGAAGAATAGAAAAATCCTGTCGTAATAACAGGATTTTTCTATTCACCTAACTATCAAAGTCACTTAGGTATTCATAGCGTTCGTATTTTTCAAGGAGTTCTTCGTTTTTCTCGTCTAGCTCTTTCTGAAGCGTCGCCAGTTTGCCAAAGTCAGAGCCATTTGCCTGCATCTCTTCTTCAATAGCAGCGATACGATTTTCCAAGGCTTCAATATCCCCTTCAATGCTTGCCCACTCCTGCTTTTCTTGGTAGGTCATACGTTTCTTGTCTTCACGTACCTTGACCACTTTCTCCTTTTCGGCCTTTTGCACTTGATTGGCCATCTCTGTTTCAAAGGCTTTTTCGTCAAGATAGTCTGTGTAATGACCAAAGAAAGGACGAATCTTGCCATCCTCAAAAGCAAGAATCTTAGTTGCTACCTTATCCAAGAAATAGCGGTCATGGCTAACTGTCAAGACAGGGCCTGCAAAACCTTGCAAGAAATTCTCTAAGACTGTTAAGGTCGCAATATCTAGGTCATTTGTCGGCTCATCCAAGAGAAGAACATTTGGTTTTTCCAAAAGCAATTTGAGGAGATAAAGACGCTTTTTCTCTCCACCAGACAACTTCTCAATCAAGGTTCCATGAGTCGAACGTGGGAAAAGGAACTGCTCCAGCAACTCAGCAATGGAAGTCGTAGAACCACCGCTGGTCTTGACCTCCTCTGCCACTTCCTGCAGATAATTGATAACTCGCTTGCTCTCATCCAATCCTTCAATTTGCTGAGAGAAATAGGCGATGCGAACTGTTTCCCCAATCACAACTTGTCCTGCTGTCGGCTCAAGACTTCCTGCGATGAGGTTAAGCAGAGTTGATTTCCCGACACCGTTGTCCCCAACGATACCGATACGGTCTTTAGCTTGCACCAAGAGATTAAAATCTTGCAATATTGGCTTATTCTCATAAGCAAAGGAAACATCTTTAAACTCGATGACTTTTTTCCCAATCCGACTGGTTTCAAAGTTCATGGTCAAGTCTGTTTCAGCAACACCGCCTGAAACTTCTTTTTTCAAGTCGTGGAAACGATTGATACGAGCCTGTTGTTTGGTAGCACGCGCTTGCGGTTGTCTACGCATCCAGGCTAATTCTTGCTTATAGAGTTGTTCCTTTTTGTGGAGAAGTGCTGCGTCACGCTCATCTTGTTCTGCCTTTAAGCGAACATAGTCCTGATAATTTCCCTGATACTCGGTCAAGCCTGCTCGGTCCAACTCGAAAATCCGCGTTGATAGTGCATCTAGGAAATAACGATCATGGGTGATAAAGAGAACGGTCTTCTTGGAATTTTTCAAAAAAAGAGTCAGCCACTCAATGGTCGCAATGTCCAGGTGGTTGGTCGGCTCGTCCAGAAGCAAGAGGTCGTGGTTTCCGAGGAGAACTTGCGCCAACTGAACCCGTCTTCTCAAACCACCTGACAATTCACCAACTGGAATCGACAAGTCCTGAATACCCAACTTGCTAAGAACAGTCTTGACCTGACTTTCGATTTCCCAGGCTTGAAGAGAATCCATCTCAACCATGACTCGTTCCAAACGAGCCTGCTTGTCCTCGCTGTAGTTGAGCATGATCAACTCATACTCACGAATCAGCTGAATTTCCTTGAAGTCGCTGGAAAGAACCGTATCCAAGACCGTCTTGCTATCATCAAAGTCTGGATTTTGAGTCAAGTAGCCAATCTGATAATCATTCTTAGCTGAAAAGGGGCTGACGTCCCCATCAAAGCCAGAAGTGCCAGAAAGGACGTCCAAAAGGGTTGTCTTACCCGTTCCATTAACACCAATCAGACCAATTCTATCCAAATCATGGATAATAAAGGAAATATCCTTAAAAACGGTCTTGTCTCCGACGGATTTGCTTAGTTTTTCAACGATAAAATCACTCATTTTTTCTCCCTCAGGTAAGCATGGATGGCTTGACGATCATTTTCCAATTCTCCATCGACAATGGCAAACTCAATCTCTGTTAAAATCTCTCCCAAGTCTGGTCCTGGCTGGTAACCATATTCCTTAATCAGAACTCCTCCGTTAATCTGGATTTCTTTCTTATCATGAATGGTCAAACTCTGGTAAGTTTCTGTGATGGCTTGTGGGTTGACTTCTTTCCCTTGAGCCTGACGAAGACTTTCAGCTTGTAGAAGGGAATCCAAGTCAAAGCGGTAACAATCGCGCTTGCTCAGCTCTCCTTCTTCTCGCAAAACCAAAATAGTCAGCAAATCCTGTACTTGCTTGGCAAACTGGCGTGAGGTTTTCCAAGCTTTCAAAAATGGCTGTGCATCTTTAATCTCCAAAGCCCACAACAGAGCTGCCCAGGCTTGTTCAGAAGATTCAAAAGTGAAATCAGTCTCCAAAACAAACAGTCTGTTGAGCTTGCCCTGGCTTCCTGCCATGTCTGGAAGATAGTCATAAGCTCGACTCTCAATCATGGAAGACAGACCAACTCGCCAAAAAGGAGCCAGCAAGAGTTTATCAAACTCAACGAAGGTGCGCTCCACAGAAATTTTCTCCAAGAGTGGCGTCAAAGTCTTCATCGCCACAAAAGTTTCTGGTTCAAGTTTAAAACCGAGACTGGCCTGAAAGCGGAAACCACGCATAATACGCAGAGCATCTTCGTTGAAACGCTCACTAGCCACTCCAACTGCTCGCAAGACTTGGTTTTTCAAATCTTCTAAACCATGGAACAAGTCAATAATTTCGCCTGTCTCATCCAAGGCAAAGGCATTAACTGTGAAATCACGGCGCTTGAGGTCCTCTTCTAGCGAACGCACAAAGGAAACCGCACTGGGTCTACGATAGTCCACATAGACATCCTCTGTTCGAAAGGTTGTTACCTCATACTCCTCGTCCCCATCTAGAACCAAGACGGTTCCGTGCTCGATTCCGATGTCAGCTGTACGAGGGAAAATCTGCTTGGTTTCTTCTGGATAGGAAGAAGTCGCAATATCCACATCGTGGATGGGACGATTGAGGAGGGCATCTCGAACAGAGCCCCCAACAAAATAGGCCTCAAAGCCTGCTTCTTTAATTTTTTCTAATACTGGTAAAGCCTTCTGAAATTCAGAAGGCATTTGCGTTAATCTCATAATAAGTGTTCTAATCCATAGACAAGCTCATGACGCTTGACAACTTCTTTGATTCCCAAATTCACCCCTGTCATGAAGGAGCTGCGATCATAGGAGTCATGACGAAGGGTCAATCCTTCCCCCTGATTGCCAAAGATGACTTCCTGATGGGCTACCAAGCCTGGTAGACGGACTGAGTGTATGCGCATGCCATCAAAGTTAGCACCACGAGCACCTGCAATCAATTCTTCCTCATCAGGCGCACCTTGCTGAATAGACTCTCGAACTTCCGCCATTAACTCGGCAGTTTTAATAGCTGTTCCACTCGGAGCATCTTTTTTCTTGTCATGATGGAGCTCGATAATCTCCACATTTGGGAAATATTTGGCAGCCTGCGCCGCAAATTGCATCAGCAAGACAGCTCCCAAGGCAAAGTTAGGGGCAATCAAGCCACCCAAATCTTGTTCACGGGAAAACGCTTTGAGTTCTGCAATTTCTTCACTAGTGAAGCCTGTTGTTCCAACCACTGGAGCAAAGTCATTTTCAAGAGCAAAGCGTGTATTTTCGTAGGCAACAGCTGGTGTAGTAAAATCTACCCAGGCATCCGCTTCAAAACCAGCCAAGTCATCCTTATCATTGAAGACAGGAATTCCCTGCCATTCTGACGCAGACTCAAAGGGATCCAAAACTGCGACCAAGTCCAAGTCCGGATCAGCAAAGACCATCTGACAGGCAGCTTGGCCCATCTTTCCCTTAAACCCGGCGATAATTACTCGAATACTCATCTCTACTCCTGTCTAAGATACAAAGCCTGTAAGAACATAAAGTGAAAATAGGAGTTCTGATCAAGGAGTGTCTACTCCTTGGAAGAACTATCTTTTTCACACAGGGTTCTAGGCATGTTCAATTATCAAGATACAAAGGACGTTAGTTGCCCATGAGAAATAGGGAATGACGCCGACTTTCCACGAAAGGCAAGACAGGCATCTTTTTCAAGAGGCAATAGTCCGTGTTCAATTACTATGATATAAAGCTTGTAAGAACAATCTAGACGACTGGTGTATAGCTTAAAGCGATACTACCTTCTCCAAGGTGGGTTCCAATGACACTACCAAAGGTATCAATTGGAATCTCAGCAGTCACACCACTCTCCATCAAAAGCTGACGTAAGCCCGCTGCCTTTTGAGGAGCATTGCCATGTATGACTGTGATACGGTAATTTCCATCTTTTGTCGACTCTTTGATGATTTCCACCAAACGTTTGATTGCCTTCTTTTCTGTACGAACTTTTTCGTAAACTTCAATCACACCTTGGTCATTGAAATAAAGAATGGGCTTGATACTAAGGAGATTCCCTAAGATGGCCGCCCCATTTGACAGACGTCCCCCCTTAACCAAGTGGTCGAGGTCATCTACTATGATAAAGGCTGAATTATCAGCAATTTGAAGAGCTAATTTCTCCTGAATCTGAGCAAAATCATCGCCCTGTTCTGCCCATTCAAAGGCACTCTCTACCATAAATCCTAGAGGGGAACTTGTGATATGGGTATCTGGAAAGGCTATGGTCAAGCCATCATACTCATCCAACATGTATTGGATATTCTGATAAAAACCTGAAATCCCTGACGAAAGAAAGAGTCCCAAAACATGGGTATAACCTTGTCCTTTCAAGGAACTTAGAATCTCATCCAATTTGGCAATACTTGGTTGACTGGTTTTAGGCAATTCTGCAGACTGAGCCATTTTTTGATAAAATTCCTCAGCAGTCAGATTGACACCTTCAACATACTCCTCCCCATCAATATTGACAGGAATATCCAAGATAAATAGATTCTCTCTTTGCAGCGTCTTCTCCTCTAAATAGGCCGAAGAATCTGTAATGACAGCTAATTTCATGACTAAAACTCCAAATTGATCCCTGGAAGATCCAAGGCGATTTCTGTTACTTCATACGTCAAACGGTTGAGCATGTTCAAGCATGGACGTGCCAAGGTTTCAACTTCTTCTTGGTTAAATTCACTTGGTTCGTTAACAATACGACCTTCCACATGGTTAACTTGAGAAATCGTTCCACTGATAACAAATTTGTCAAAGACAATCATAAAGCTCAAGATAACAACTAGCGAGGTTACTTGGTTTTCTTGGTCGTATTGGAGCAACTGGAAATTCACGTCTACCTTAGTTTCAGGAGCCCCATTTTCATTTTCCCATTCAAAGTTACGAGCATCAAAGTGATACTGGCTAACAAATTCTTGTTCTCGTTTAAGATTCATTTCTCTCTCCCATTGCTACAATTTACTATGCAATTGTACCACATTTTTATCATTTCATCTAGTTTTCTAGGCTTTAGTCAATACCGATCTCATCTTTAACAACAGTAGCAATCGTATCTACATAGTAATTGACTTCTTCTGTTGTAGGTGCCTCTGCCATAACTCGCAAGAGAGGTTCGGTACCACTTGGGCGAACAAGGATACGGCCGTTTCCTGCCATTTCTCCTTCCATCTTTTCGATGATTGCCTTGATGGCTGGTACTTCCATGGCTTTTTCTTTCATGGCATTTTCCACTCGGATATTGACCAGTTTTTGTGGGTAAATCGTTACTTCTGATGCCAGTTGAGACAAGGTTTTACCGGTTTCCCGTATAACTTTTGTTAATTGAACAGCAGTTAACTGTCCATCACCTGTCGTATTGTAATCCATCAAGATAACGTGACCAGACTGTTCACCACCAAGGTTATAGCCTGATTTTCTCATTTCTTCGACGACATAGCGGTCACCAACTGCAGTGACTGCCTTGTTAATGCCAGCACTCTCCAAGGCCTTATGGAAGCCAAGGTTAGACATAACCGTTGTCACGATGGTGTTTTGAGCCAACTGGCCTTTTTCAGAAAGGTATTTCCCGATAATATACATAATCTTATCACCATCAACGATGTCGCCATTTTCATCAACAGCAATCAAGCGGTCACTGTCTCCGTCAAAGGCCAAACCAATAGCTGACTGGCTTTCTTTGACTAGTTCTTGGAGAGCTTCTGGGTGAGTAGAACCCACATTCAAGTTGATATTAAGACCATCTGGTGTTTCCCCGATAACAGTCAGTTGAGCACCCAGATCAGCGAAAATCTGGCGAGCACTTGTAGACGCTGCACCATTAGCTGTATCCAAGGCCACTTTCATTCCTTCAAGAGGAGTTCCAGTTGAAACAAGGTAGCCTTCATACTTACGTAAACCTTCTGGATAGTCCACTAAGGTTCCCAAGCCTTCGGCACTTGGACGAGGAAGGGTGTCTTCTGTAGCATCTAGCAAAGCTTCGATTTCTGCTTCTTTTTCATCATCAAGTTTGAAGCCATCCCCACCAAAGAATTTAATTCCATTATCAAGGGCTGGGTTGTGACTCGCTGAAATCATGACACCTGCACTGGCTCCCTCGGTTTTGACTAAGTAAGCAACTGCTGGTGTTGCAAGGACACCAAGTTTGTAGACGTGAATCCCTACAGAGAGAAGACCTGCCACCAAGGCTGATTCTAACATTTCTCCTGAGATACGTGTATCACGTCCTACAAAGACTTTAGGGGCTTCTGTTTCGTGTTGGCTAAGAACATATCCACCAAAACGTCCCAGTTTAAAGGCCAATTCTGGTGTCAGTTCTACGTTTGCTTCTCCACGGACTCCATCGGTCCCAAAATATTTACCCATTTTATTTATCATCCTTTTCTATTATTTATTATTGTTTAGACGAATCTGATTTTGTTTCTGAACTCGTTGAAGACGAACTGCCTTCTGAGGAACTTGTTGACGAGTTACTTGAACTAGACGTTGCTGTTTTTGTTGTAATTTTCATAGTTGTGTCAAACGGCATAATGACGCTTGGTAAGACATTTCCATTTTTATCGACTGCTTGTAGAGGAACAGAGGACGAGTAGTTTCCAGTTATCCGTTCACTCGTCGGTAAGATAGCAATGACACGATCTACTTTGGAGAGGGTTTCCTCATCACTAATAACCGTTACTTTTTCATCTGATACAGTAACTGTATCGATTTTCACGCGAGAATCAATCTGACTAGGATCAATCTCCGGCACAACAATGACATTGTCTCGTTTTGCTTTTTTACCAACCTTCACTGTTATCTTTTGCGGTGTCGCAACAGCCGTCAAACCACTCGGTAAATTTTCAATAGTCAGAGGAACTTCGATGGTTCCTACACTGGCATCAGAGAGATCAGCCGTCACCTTAAATTTGCGGGTGCTTTCCTGCATCTCACTCGCTAAAGCAACTCTGTTTGACCCTGTTAGAAAGACCGTCACCTCAGATGTAAAACCACTGATAAAATACTGATCGCTGTCATACTGAATATCAATTGGGACATTAAGAACTGTGTTTGTATAAGTCTCCGTCCGCACCTGTCTGGCACTGTTACTATTCTGATAGTTTGTCAATGTTGCATAGATAAAGAGAATGCAGGCGAAAAAGAAGGAAGAAATGATGTATAGACTATTTTTTCTCATGTTTCAATCCTCCTAGCAAGCGCTCTTTCAGACCTTGCTTTTTCTCTGATTTTGGAAGTAAGATTCTTCTTAATTCAGATTCAAACTCTTCCAAGGTCAAATCATGCTTAAAGACTCCATTATAGGTGATGGAGATTCCACCCGTTTCTTCCGAAACCACAAAGGTAAGAGCATCTGATACTTCCGACAAACCAATCGCCGCCCTGTGACGCGTTCCAAACTCCTTGGAAATCCCGGTATCTTCAGTCAAGGGTAGATAGGCTGAAGTTACAGCAATCCGGTCTTCCTTGATAATGACAGCACCATCATGCAAGGGAGTATTGGGAATGAAAATATTGATAAGCAATTCAGCCGAAATTTTAGCATCTAAAGGGATCCCTGTCGAGATGTATTCCTGCAAGGTTCTCACTCTCTGAACCACTACAAGCGCCCCAATCTTACGAGGACTCATGTATTCAACTGATTTCACAAATGCACGAACCATCTGCTCTTCCGCACTGATAGGGGCATTGGAGAAGAAATCAGTAGCCCGGCCCAATCGCTCCAAACCAGTCCGAATCTCTGGTGAAAAGATAACCACCGCTGCAATCACCCCGTAGGTGATGATCTGATTGATCAACCAGGAAATAGTCGTTAAACCAATCATATTGGAAAGAATCTGGGCTAGAATAAAAACTAAGACTCCACGGACCAATATCATAATCTTGGTGCCTGCAATAGCTTTAGTAAAATGATATAAAATATAAGTCACAATGAGAATATCAATCAGATTGGTGACTATACTCCAAGGACTTGAAAACAAACTCGTCCAGTATTGTAAATTGGATAATTGTTGAAAATTCATCCTTGGCCTCCTCCCTGTCAAAACACTTTACTTATCATTATACCATTTTTTGCCCATTTTTTCCCTGTCCTACCTCATTTTAAATTAAGCAAAAATATGATAAAATAAACTGACTAGAAAAAACAAAGGAGAAATCATGTCTCAACTCTATGATATTACCATTGTAGGTGGCGGTCCTGTTGGCCTCTTTGCTGCCTTTTACGCCCACCTACGCCAAGCCAAAGTCCAAATCATCGACTCCCTTCCCCAGCTCGGTGGTCAACCAGCTATCCTCTACCCTGAAAAGCAAATCCTTGACGTGCCAGGTTTTCCAAACTTAACTGGGGAAGAGCTGACCAATCGCTTGATTGAACAGCTAAACGGCTTTGATACCTCTATTCATCTCAATGAAACCGTTCTTGAAATTGAGAAACAAGATAAAGGATTTGCCATTACAACCAACAAGGGAAGTCACCTGACTAAAACCGTTATCATTGCCATGGGTGGTGGCGCCTTCAAACCACGTCCGCTCGAATTAGATGGCGTTGAAAACTATGAGAATATCCACTACCACGTTTCCAATATCCAACAATACGCTGGGAAGAAAGTAACCATCCTTGGTGGGGGAGACTCAGCTGTGGACTGGGCTCTAGCTTTTGAAAAAATTGCGCCAACTACCCTTGTTCACCGCAGAGATAATTTCCGCGCCTTGGAACATAGTGTGCAAGCTCTGCAAGAATCATCTGTAACCATCAAGACACCTTTCGTTCCTAGCCAACTCCTTGGAGATGGTAAAACACTCGACAAACTAGAAATCACCAAAGTCAAATCAGATGAAATCGAAACTATCGAAGTAGACCATCTCTTTGTCAACTATGGTTTCAAATCATCTGTTGGCAATCTTAAAAATTGGGGTCTGGACCTCAACCGTCACAAGATTATCGTCAATAGCAAGCAAGAATCCAGCCAAGAGGGGATCTACGCCATTGGGGACTGCTGCTACTATGAAGGAAAAATTGATTTGATTGCGACAGGACTGGGTGAAGCTCCAACTGCTGTTAACAATGCTATCAACTACATCGACCCTGAGCAAAAAGTACAACCAAAACACTCGACCAGTTTATAGGGAGCAAAGGTTGGATTGTTTATAACTGAAAAAGGATTTTCTCTATATCTAAGCATAGAGATAGAGGTTTTTGAAGATGGTCTATTCCCAAATGAGGCCTTTTATATCCCAGCCTTCCAAACTATGTTTTTGAGTGATGCTACAGCAGACGAGAAAAGGGTACAAGTTGCTTTACATGAGATAGTCCATAAAAACCACGCACCAGAAATTTATCGCCTTTTCAGGGAGAAATGTGAGCTTGAAGCTAACCGAAATATGAGCCATCATCTGATAAAGGCCGAGTTAGATATAGCTGAAGATACCACTACATTTAATTACCTGGTCTTTATGGAAAAATACAATTTAAAAGCCATTGCTGATGAAACAATGGTTAAAAAGGAATATTTGGCTTTGCTGAATTGAAAAGGGAGTAGGATCAAATGAAAAAAATATTTTCTATATCGTCTGTATTGCTTTGTACACTTTTTCTTTCAACCGCTTGTACGAATCAAACACAAAACTCATCAAGCGCTCCGAGTACACAATCATCCTCATCAGATGAGGATATAAGCGTGGAAACCTATTTTGATAAATTACTTTCCAAAGTCGATAAAGTCACAACAGACAATTACAAGTCAGATGACTATAAAATCTATGATTACAAAACAGTTCTCCGGGAACCAGAAAAGTTCTTCTCTTTAAAAATGAGAATCGACAATCTGGAAATAGTACAAATTTTTAAAGAAGGTAAGTACAAAAAAATACTGGCTACACAGCCTAGTGGCAATTTCTATATGTTGTTCATGGAGACCAAACGTATAGAAAAAAGATTTTTAGAAAAAGATCATTTATCGGTAAATGGGCGGTACCTACTTTCTTATGAATATACTACAAATAGCAACAAAGAGAAAAGCGTACCTTTAATTTACGTCGATGCGTATTTGATGTTGAAGAATTAAAATATAAACTCAGCTAATTATTAAAAATCCCCACTCTCGTCATAGCCAGATTTTAAGTGCGAGAAAATCATGTAGTTGTTGGAAATTTCTTGCCTTTAGGTAGTTAGAGTTAAACATTAGAGAGGTTTCTAAAATGGGAATATTTAATTTTTTATTTGGAAGTAAAAAACAAAAAGAGCCACAACAGATTTCCGTTACTGTGGCTCCACCTAAAGAATTTGACTACTATCGCCCTGAATATTTCAAAATACTAAACTCAAGACCTAATATGTCTGAATTGTATGGAAGAGGCTTTGATTTTCCAAAATACAACGATAACTTTATAACTACAGAGGGATATCCTCTTAGAGAGTTACTGCTCTTGGTTTGGTGGGGCAAAACAAAGAATGGGAGAAAATCGACTATATCGATCCCTAAATATTTTTTTCATGATTACAATCTAAATGCTGAAAAAATAACAAGAAAGTTCAAAGATGAATCCTTGCTTTATGATGATGAAGGCAAAACACTTTTGACCGAGGAAGGGAGAGTTATTGCTGACAAATATTCGTCACTATGGGAGATACACTCAGCTAAAGAATATCCAACAAATCTTGATATTGATTTCCCAACGTGGAACAAAAATAAATTTGATCTAATAATGTGCCAAATGCAAATCAGATATCACAGTGAATACGCTAAATTTTGCAAAAAATTAGTTAATTATTTCAACTCCCTAAATGCACCAACAAGCGCTTTAAAAATTCACAATGAAATCAATTACTACATAAATGAAATGAATAGTAATTTAGCAAGAGTAAATGACTTGAAAGAAAAATTGATTATCTTGCAAGACAGAATAGATGATAATATATAACAAACAAAAAAGTCCCCACGCTCAAATTTTGGTCAAGGAGAGTGTGAGGAAACTATGTATAGGAAACAACCATTAAAAAGGTCATTTTCTTATACTCATTTTATCAAAAAGTAAGATTAAAAGCAATGTGGATGGAAGAATTGCCCAATGGCAAGTTTAAATATTTGGGGCGATACAAGGATCCGTATACTAAGAAATCAAAAAATCTCAGTCACGATAGAAAAGAAAACACCACAAGCAAAAAACTGGGCTACACTTATTCTTCAAGAAAAAATAAACAAGAAACTCAACACTAAACAAGTAGAGAGTGTCACTTTTGAAAAAATTTATAACCTTTTCTATAAATCGTGGGCGTAAACAGTCAAAGAATCCACAAAACATAATTGTAAGTCAGTTGATAAGACAATGAAGCAAGTTATACCAGCTGATACCTTATTTGCCAATCTTGACATGCGTTTTCTTCAAAAGGCTATTGAAAAAATTATTGAAGGCAATGGGTATATTACAGCTAAAAAAGTACGTCATAGACTCAGAGGTATATTCAAGTACGCCGTTCAATACTCCTATATTGAGAATAACGAGGTGGATTATACTACGATTCCTCAAAATCAAAAGACTTTAGAAGAACTGGAAAAGAAATGTAATAATTTCCTTACCATGCAAGAAATAAAAGCACTTGTTGATGTTCTTAATAGTCGAGAATATCATCAAAAGTACGCTGATATGGTGCTTGTGCTTTCCTTGACCGGAATGAGATATGGTGAGTTAACTGCCTTACAATTAAAAAATATAGATTTTCAAAACAGCAGAATTGAGATTACAGGTAATTATGATTCAGTTAGCAAAATCAAGACACTCCCAAAAACTACGAACTCAATACGGACAATCAAAGTATCAGAGACTGTCATAGAAGCTATTAAAAGGCAGATAGTGCGACTTAGTGAACGTTTCCAACCTTCATCTAGTGAAGATTATATTTTCGTTTTGAAAGATGGAACCAACCTACAACAATAGCTTGCTTTATACAGATATTAAAAAAATATGGAAAACAGGCAAAAATAGAAAAAAACTTATCCAGCCATATTTTCAGACATTCTCACATTTCATTTTTAGCAGAGTCGAGTTTGCCTATCAAATCAATAATGGATCGAGTTGGGCACTCAAATGCTAAGATAACTCTAGAGATCTATTCTCATACTACTGAAGATATGGAGGATAAACTTGTCAATAAATTGGATACTATTTTTGAATTTTGCCCCTCTATTGCCCCTTTTTAGTTTTAGAACACAACAAAACCCCTTGAAAACATTGATGATTCAAGGGGTTGTTTTATATCACTATAATTCATCGGCTATTTTATTTATTTTTCTGAGTCTGTGGTTGACACCACTTTTAGTCAGGGGATTGCTCAGGCTATCTGCCAACTGCTGGATAGAGTAGTCCGGGTGCTGGATTCGCAACTGCGCCACCTCTTGCAAATCCACAGATAAATTTTCCAAACCCATTCTATCTTTGATTTTACTGATATTATTAATGGTCTTCATACTAGCAGAAACCGTCCGAGCGATATTGGCTGTTTCAGCGTTATTGGCTCGATTGAGATCGTTACGAGTTTCACGCAAAATCTTGACACGCTCAAAATTATCACGCGCCTGCATGGCCCCAATCACGATCAAGAAATCCATGATGTCTTCTGCACGCTGGAGATAGGTAACTGCACCTTTCTTGCGTTCAATAACCTTGGCGTCCAGCAAAAACTGCTGAAGAAGAGAGGCCAGTCCTTGGGCATGGTCCAGATAAACAGAACTAATCTCCAACTGGTACTTACCAGACTCAGGATCTCGGATGCTGCCATTTGCCAGAAAGGCCCCACATAAGTAGGCACGACCAGCCTCCTCATCTGCTAAAATATCGGGATCAATACCTGTCTCCAAACCAAAGAAGGAATCCGCAAGCCGCAAATCAGCTAAAAGCTCTTGCACTCTCTCATCGGTATAGACCGTATAGACACGATTCTTACGAAGATTGCTCCTCTGATGATGTCGAATTTCTGACTTAATATCATAAAAATGGAGAAAGGACTCATAAAGGTGCCGAGCCAACTTGGCATTTTCAGTCACAACAGACAAGGTCAGGCCAGAAGTCGAGAGACCGATGCTACCAGACATCTTGATAATGGCCGATAGTTCATAACGACTGAGATGGTGTTGACCAAGAATTTCTTCTTTTACTGCAACTGTAAAACTCATTTTCTCACCTGTATAATGCGCATCAATTCATCTACAATCAAATCGCCATCATGGAAGGCTCCTCCATTTTCCAAACGAAGGAAGTTGGATGAAATCACACGAGGAACCTGCTTGCAAAGGCCAGCAAAGTCATGCTCTACCTGAACCAAATATTCATCAAAACGGTTGGTATCCATGTATTCTCTAGGAACCTTTTCGATATTAACCAAGACCGTATCAATAAATGGCCGACCTAAGTGTCGATGGAGGACTTCCACGTGGTCACTGTCTGAAAAGTGCTCTGTTTCCCCACGCTGGGTCATGATATTGCAGACATAGGCGATTTCCGCCTTGGTCTCCAAGAGAGCCTGCCCAATCTCCTCAATAACAATATTCGGCAAAATCGATGTAAAGAGGGAACCAGGCCCCAAGACAATCATGTCACTCTCGAGAATAGTATTGACCACTCGACGGCTGGCTTGCGGTGTTTCATCATCCAAGGTATTGGTCACATAGACATGGTCGATCATGCCTGGATGATCTGCAATGTGGCTCTCACCTGCCACCTCAGAACCGTCTTTAAAGACCGCATGCAGTGTCAGAGGCTGATCGCTTGATGGGTAAATTTTTCCTGTCGTGTGGAAAAAGAGACTTAGCAACTGCATAGCATTGTAGGTAGATCCTTGCATTTCAGAGAGCCCTGCTATGATGATATTCCCCAGGGGATGACCCGCAAAAGCACCAGCCTCTTCTGAAAAGCGGTACTGAAAAACCTTCTCATAAAACTTAGGCATATCCGACATGGCTACCAGGACATTGCGAAGATCACCTGGTGGTGTCAGCTGTTGGATATTCTTTCTTAGTTCACCAGAAGAGCCACCATCATCAGCTACCGTTACGATGGCAGCGATATCAACATCCTTTTCTCGCAAGCTTTTCAAAATGACGGGGATACCTGTTCCTCCACCAATTACCGTTATCTTTGGTTTTCTCATGAACGGTTTACCGTTTCCTTTCTTCTGTCTTTGTCACGATGGCTTTCATTGACAGGCCAGTTTTTAGCAAGGTCCTCAGCTATGCGCTTGGCAAAAGCAACACTACGGTGTTGTCCACCTGTACATCCTACTGCAATGGTTAAAACAGACTTTCCTTCTTTTTTGTAACTTGGCAAAATTGGCTCAATCAAGGCGAGTAAGTGCTGATAAAAACTTTCAGACTCTTCATGATTCATCACATAGTCATAAACTGCTCGATCCTCACCTGTCTGATTGCGGAGTTCAGGGAGATAGTAGGGATTTGGCAAGAAACGGACATCAAATACCAAGTCTGCATCAATAGGGATACCATACTTGAATCCAAAAGACATGACCTCGATACGGAAAGACTGAGCTTGTTCTTGATCCGAAAACTGCTCTGCAATAGTTTTACGCAATTCACGAGGAGTGAGTTCGGTCGTATCCACCACATTTTGGCTCATGTTTTTCAAAGGTGCCAAGAGTTCACGCTCCAGCTTGATGCCGTCTAAAATCCGACCATCCGCTGCTAGAGGGTGACTTCTTCTAGTTTCCTTGTAACGAGCGACTAATTCCTTATCTGCTGCGTCTAAAAAGAGGATTTTGAAGTCCAAATCGTCTTGGTTTTCCAATTCATCCAAAACAGCCTGAATCTCTGAAAAGAAAGAACGGCTCCGCATATCGACTACCAAGGCCAGTTTGTGGTCATCATCCTTGGTCTCGACTAACTGTAAAAACTTCGGCAAGAGGGCTGGTGGCATATTGTCAATCGTAAAATATCCCAAATCTTCGAAGGACTGAATGGCTACCGTTTTCCCTGCACCACTCATCCCTGTTACAATCACAAGGTGAAGTTGTTTTTTTGTCATCTATCTCTCCTTATATCAAAAAAAGTTTGGCAGAGCCAAACTTCAACTAGCTTATCCAATCTCTGCGATCACTTCAATTTCGACTTTTACATCACGAGGAAGACGTGCAACCTCTACAGCTGAACGAGCTGGGAACTCCTCGTTAAAGGCAGTCTGGTAAACCTCGTTAAAAGGAACAAAGTCATTCATATCGCTCAAGAAGCAAGTTGTTTTGACAACATGGTCAAAGTCTGTTCCTGCTTCAGCCAAAATAGCACCGATATTTTTCAAAACTTGTTCGGTCTGTTCTTGGATCGTTTCTCCTACAATTTCTCCAGTTTCAGGAGATAGGGGAACTTGACCGCTAGCAAACAAAAGATTGCCAACGATTTTCCCTTGGACATATGGTCCGATAGCCTTTGGAGCTTTATCTGTATGAATTGTTTTTGCCATTTCTTTCCCTCATAATTTTTCTAATATTGCATCCCAAGCCTGATCCATCCCTGCCTTGCTGACAGATGAAAAGAGGATGAAGTCGTCACTTGGGTCAAAGTTTAATTTCTTTTTGATTGCTGATTCGTGCTTGTTCCACTTACCACGAGGAATCTTGTCTGCCTTGGTCGCAACGATGATAACCGGAATCTCATAATACTTGAGAAATTCGTACATCTGCACATCATCTGCTGACGGGTCATGACGGAGATCCACCAGACTGACCACGGCACGGAGGTTTTCCCGAGTCGTTAGGTACTCCTCAATCATGCGCCCCCACTTTTCACGTTCCTTTTTGGAAACGCGGGCATAGCCATAACCTGGTACATCCACAAAGCGCATCTTGTCATCAATGTTAAAGAAGTTGAGGAGCTGAGTTTTGCCAGGTTTCCCTGATGTACGGGCTAGATTCCTGCGGTTCAGCATAGTGTTGATAAAGCTAGATTTGCCAACATTTGAACGCCCTGCAAGGGCAATCTCTGGCAGGTCATCCTGCGGATAATGAGACTTATTGGCCGCACTGAGCAAGATTTCAGCATTGTGTGTATTGATTTCCATAGTCACCTCTAGGCTGTTTCTAGAATGGGTTTTTCCGTTCCATCAACAGCTTCTTTCGTGATGCGGACCAATTTCACATTTTCCTGACTTGGCACTTCAAACATAACATCTAGCATGGTTTCTTCGATGATTGAGCGAAGACCACGCGCACCAGTTTTACGTTCGATAGCTTTGTTGGCAATCTCTTGAAGGGCTTCGTCATCAAATTCTAACTCGACATCGTCATAGGAAAGCAAGGTTTGGTATTGTTTGACCAAGGCATTTCTTGGTTCTTTCAGGATGCGAACCAAGTCATCGACCGTCAATTGCTCAAGAGCAGCAAAGACAGGCAAGCGCCCAATCAACTCAGGGATAATCCCGAATTTTTGAATGTCTTCTGCGATGATTTCTTGCATGTAGGAGCTGTTTTCGTCAATCGCCTTGTTATTTTGGCCAAAACCGATGACTTTTTCCCCCAGACGTTGTTTAACGATTTCTTCGATGCCATCAAAGGCACCACCCACGATGAAGAGGATATTCTTGGTATCTACCTGAATCATCTCTTGTTGTGGATGTTTGCGTCCACCTTGAGGCGGTACGCTAGCGACAGTTCCCTCAATAATCTTGAGAAGGGCTTGTTGCACCCCTTCACCCGAAACATCACGTGTGATAGACACATTCTCGCTCTTCTTGGCAATCTTGTCAATTTCATCCACGTAGATAATCCCACGTTCTGCACGTTCGATGTTAAAGTCGGCAGCCTGCAAGAGTTTGAGGAGAATATTTTCCACGTCCTCACCCACATACCCAGCCTCAGTAAGAGCTGTCGCATCTGCAATAGCAAAAGGTACATTCAAGCTCTTAGCCAAGGTCTGAGCAAGGAAGGTTTTCCCAGAACCAGTTGGGCCAATCATCAAGATGTTTGACTTCTGCAAATCCACATCTTCTGACTCTTCACGCGTATCGTGGAAATTGATGCGTTTATAGTGATTGTATACAGCCACTGCCAAGGCACGTTTGGCACGATCCTGACCAATCACATAGTGGTTCAAGATATTGAGGAGCTCGATTGGTTTTGGCACTTCAGACAAGTCTGCCAAAACTTCTTCGGCTAACTCCTCCCGAATGATTTCCTGGGCCAACTCCACACATTCATTACAGATAAAAGCGTTGTTCCCAGCGATTATTTTCTTTACTTCTTCTTGGCTTTTGCCACAAAATGAGCAATAAACCATCATATCATTTTTCCTATTTGTAGGCATGATTTCCTTCCATTCTAATTTATCATTCTATCTAAAATAAGTTCATGTAAAAAGCATGAATACTGTTTACCAGATTGGTAAAAGCATTCAGCCAGAGTAAGGCAGACAGTCCATAGCGCTTCTTACGAAAAGCCTGTGCTCCAGTCAAAATACAGATCACACACAAAAAAGCTGTGAAAAATCCAAATATACTGCGCTCCATTAGACTTCCTTTCTATCTCGGTATTCGATGGTAAAATCATAGTCATTTTTCTCATCTCGGGTGTAAGATTTGCTTGCGACTGTCTCAAAACGAGACAAGTCAAACTCCTCAGGAAAATAGGTATCTCCCTCTACTTGAGCATGAATCTGCGTCACGATGATTTTATCTAAATACGGCTCAAAAGCCTGAAAAATCTGCTTTCCGCCAATGATATAGAGATTTTTTTCCTGACTCTGATACCACGCTAAAACAGACTCCACATCTTGAAATACAAGCGCCCCATCTATGACTTCTTCACTATTGCGCGTTAAAATCAGGGTTTGCCGTTTTGGAAGCAGACGACGTCCCATGCCATCAAAGGTCACTCGGCCCATCAGTATAGCATGATTTAAAGTTGTTTCCTTAAAATGTTGCAACTCTGCCGGTAAATGCCAAGGGAGACGATTTTCCTTCCCAATCACACCTTTTTCATCCTGGGCCCAAATGGCTATGATTTTCTTTGTCATGCTTCCGTCCTTTTTATTGATATTACTATTTTATCAAAATTCTCCCAAAAAGACTGTTTTGAAACGCGCACAAAAGAGAGAAAAGGAGCAGGTATCATCTAGCCTGCTCCTCTCGTCCCTAGGACATATATTTTTTTGCTTCTGATTCAATTTTTTCGACCACTTCTTGGATACTTAGTCCAGTTGTGTCGAGGTAAACTGCATCCTCAGCCTGTTTGAGAGGCGAGGTTTCACGATGACTATCTTTGTAGTCACGTGCCGCAATTTCCTCTTTCAAAGTTTCCAAGTCAGTTTCAATCCCTTTAGCAATATTTTCCTTGTAACGACGCTCTGCTCTTTCTTCAACAGAAGCTACTAGGAAAATCTTAAGTTCAGCTCGTGGTAAAACAACTGTCCCTATATCACGCCCATCCATGACGATGCCACCTTGCTGAGCAATCTCTTGCTGGAGCGAAACCAGTTTCTCACGCACTTCAGGAATTGCAGCAATGCTTGAAACCTTGTTGGTTACTTCATTTTCACGAATCGGATGAGTAATCTCAACATCCCCTACAAAAACAAGTTGTTCGCCTGTTTCTGAACGTCCAAAACTAATGGGATGTTGATCAAGCAATTCCAAAAGTTGCTCTACTT
Source organism: Streptococcus oralis subsp. tigurinus (assembly GCF_002096275.1). GTDB lineage: Bacteria > Bacillota > Bacilli > Lactobacillales > Streptococcaceae > Streptococcus > Streptococcus oralis_CN. The sequence continues at coordinate 107,092 of NZ_NCUG01000015.1, forward strand.
TTCCTGCATCCAACTGGTGTTTGAGCGCTATATAAGTCGCAGCACGGTACATAGCGCCCGTATCGAGATAAGTATAACCAAAATCTTTAGCGACAATCTTTGCAACCGTACTCTTACCACTGGAAGCTGGACCATCAATAGCAATTTGAATTGTCTTCATTCCCGACTCCTATCTTGTCTTGATCACATCACCTGGATTGGCAAACCAAGATCCAGATGACATATGAGAAGGATTTAACGCTTCCAACTGGGCAATGGAAATCCCTGCACGCTGAGCAAGAGCTGCCTCACCCTCTCCAGGATGCACAGTGAGTGTTCCCTCTCCTTCTGTGTGTTCTTCTGAACTGCTCTCTGAAGGAGTTGTTTCAGAAGAAGATGTTTCTTCTACCTTGCTACTTGAAGATGACGATGCTTCTACTTTAGAACTTGAACTTGTAGAAGGAGACGATGTATCATAGAAGTCCTTCAAAGATGAAGTACGATTGCTTCCTCCGGTTGATAAGTAAATCAATACAACTACCATCGCTACAACGATCACAAAGAAGAGGCTAGCTAGAACTGTTAAGACACGATTCGCAACAGCGCCTTTTCCTTTTTGTTTACGGCGACGACGCTCTGATCTTGATTCTTCCTCACTATTTTCATAGATATCTTCTTGCCATGGTTCCTTTGCCATACCTTACTCCTTGTATTTTTTAAACTTTCTTATTACAATATAAATATGAAACTCACACTTATACCTGAACGGTGCATCGCCTGCGGGCTTTGCCAAACCTATTCTGAACTTTTTGATTACCATGATAATGGAATCGTTCGATTTTGCGATGATCCAGTTGAATTGCAAAGAGAAATCGCTGAGAACAGCGATGTTCTGGAGGCCATCAAAAATTGTCCTACACGTGCACTTCTAAAAGATCCATCATAGTTTAAAAGGGAGGTTGATTTTGTAGATTCTCTTTATCACTTTAATCCCTTCACCTACTAGTTTAGCATATTTCTAGGTAAAATTATAGTCTTTTCCGGTTATTTTTTCCTTCAAAAATAGAAAGATCACTTTTTTCTTTGATGAGGTAGAGTGGTCTTTTTTTGGTTTCCAGGTAAATCTTACTGATATACTTGCCCAGAATCCCAATGGTCAGAAGTTGAATCCCTCCAAGAAAGAGAATGACGGCCATCAGAGAGGTCCAGCCAGATGTTGGATTTCCCAAAATAAGAGTCCGAAACACTACAAAAACAGTCATCATAAAAGAAATAAAACAAGATAGGAGTCCAGCTACAAAGGCTATACTCAAGGGGAAATCTGAAAAATTGAGAATCCCTTCAATCGAGTAGAAAAAGAGCTGTCTAAAACTCCAACTGGTCTTGCCAGCCTGTCGTTCAACGTTTGGATAATCAAGATAGTGCGTTTTAAAACCCACCCAGGCAAAGAGTCCTTTAGAAAAACGATTGGACTCGGTCAGGGTTAAAATAGCATCTACCACAGGCCTTCTCATCATCCGGAAATCACGGACGCCTGAGGGCAGAGCTACTGGGCTGATTTTTTGCATGAGGCGATAAAAAAGATCAGCACAGAAACTGCGAAATAGGGGTTCTCCCTCCCGACTGGTTCTCCGTGTCCCAACACAGTCCAAGTCAGCATTCTGGTCTAGTAAGGCTTTCATCTCAAGTAGCATGCTAGGAGGATCCTGGAGGTCTGCATCCATCACGACCACCAAGTCTCCAGTTGCATGCTGCAAGCCTGCATACAGAGCTGCCTCCTTCCCAAAATTTCGCGAGAACGAGATATAATGCACCGCAGGATTTTGTAGCCGATAGGCCTTCAAAAGCTCCAAAGTGTCATCGCTTGAGCCATCATCTACAAAGACATACTCGATCTCTGCTCCCAATTCTGGAAGCAGTGCTTCAACAGACTGATAAAAAAGAGGAAGTACTTCCTCTTCATTTAAACAGGGGACAATGATCGAAATCATTATCTTAATCTTCAAATCCGTTTGGATGCTTACTTTGCCAACGCCATGCGTCTTCACACATTTTCGTGATATCAAATTCTGCTTCCCAGCCGAGTTCTGCTTTGGCTTTTGCAGGATCTGAATAGCAGGCAGCGATGTCTCCTGGGCGGCGTTCTACGATGCGGTAAGGAATAGGACGTCCCACTGCTTTTTCCATATTTTGAATAATTTCAAGAACAGAGTAGCCCTTGCCTGTTCCAAGGTTATAAATATTAAGGCCAGACCCCTTTTGGATTTTTTGAAGAGCTGCAACGTGACCTTTAGCCAAGTCAACAACGTGGATATAGTCACGAACACCAGTTCCATCTTCCGTATCGTAATCGTCTCCGAAGACTTGCACTTGCTCTAATTTTCCAACAGCTACCTGAGTCACATATGGTAAGAGATTGTTTGGAATACCGTTTGGATTTTCTCCTAAATCTCCACTCTCATGTGCTCCAATTGGGTTAAAGTAACGAAGCAAGACCACATTCCATTCTGAGTCTGCTTTGTAGATATCGGTCAAGATTTCTTCTAGCATGAGTTTGGTACGACCGTAAGGATTGGTCACTGAAAGTGGGAAATCTTCTAAGATTGGAACCGTGTGAGGATCTCCATATACTGTCGCAGAAGAACTGAAGATGATATTCTTACAGTTTGCTTCTTCCATAACTTTTAAAAGACTAAGAGTTCCAGCGATATTGTTGTCATAGTAGGCAAGAGGGATACGGGTTGATTCGCCAACAGCCTTCAAGCCCGCAAAGTGAATCACACCAGTCGGTTCTTCCTGCTTGAAAATATCTCTGAGAGTATCTGTATCACGGATATCTGCCTCATAGAAAGGCACTTCAACCCCTGTAATTCTCTCAACAACTTCTATACTTTTACGATTACTGTTGACAAGGTTATCCACCACAACAACCTGATGACCTGCTTGGATTAACTCAATAACTGTGTGGGTTCCGATAAAACCTGCTCCACCTGTTACCAAAATTTTTTCTTGCATCTTTTTTCCTCGATTCTCGAATTATTTTTTCTTATTTTACCATTTTTGATAGGAAATGTCATTTGCCATCCTAGAGGGGAGACTAAAATTTCAGTAAAATGCTTATACTCTTCGAAAATCTCTTCAAACCACGTCAGCTTCACCTTGCCGTAGGTATGGTTACTGACTTCGTCAGTTCTATCCACAACCTCAAAACAGTGTTTTGAGCTGACTTCGTCAGTTCTATCCACAACCTCAAAGCCGTGCTTTGAGTAGCCTGCGGCTAGCTTCCTAGTTTGCTCTTTGATTTTCATTGAGTATTATTCGCTTTTTACTCGTTTGACATAGTTTTCAATTGGATAGTTTACTGGGTCCAGAGTCAATTCCTTGTCTTGGATCAGTTGAGCTAAATGGTAACCAATGATAGGGCCGGTTGTGAGGCCTGATGAGCCTAGACCACTGGCTGCATAGACACCTGCTAAACCAGGTACTTGCCCAAAGAAAGGTGAGAAATCACAAGTATAGGCACGGATTCCCACACGCTCACCCGATGATTTCGCTCCTGCCAAGGCTGGATAGTGAGGCAAGGCTGCCTCCTCTATTTGTTGGAGCAAGGTTTCATCTACTGTCAAATCAAATCCCATATCATTTTCGTGGGTAGCGCCCAAGGACAATTTCCCACCTGCAAAAGGGATCAAATCCCACTCCCCTTCTGGCATGACAACAGGGTAAGAGTTCATATCTTGGCTAAGTTGATAATCTCGTAGTTGTCCCTTTTGAGGACGAACATCTACCTCATATCCTAAAGGCTCCAAAATGTCCCCCAACCAAGCTCCTGTCGCCAAAATAACCTGATCAAACATCTCTTCACCAATCTGGTAACCTGATGCTAAAGGTATCGGACTCACTTTTTCTTTGACCAACTTGACCTGACTGGCTTCTAGCAAACGAGTCACTAAGAGCTGGCCATCTACTCTCGCCCCACCAGAAGCATAGAGCAGGCGGTCAAATCCCTGCAAACCAGGGAATAATTCATTTGCAGACGCTTGGTCTAAAATGGCTAATTGACCTATCAAGGGAGATTCTTCCCTACGCTGGAGGGCTAGTTCATAGAGTTCTTCTAACTTGGATTCGTCCTTTTTCAAGAGAAAAACTCCCGAACGCTGGTAAAAGTCGATTTCCTGACCAGACTTTTCTAAATCAGCCAACAAATCCACATAAAAGTCAGCCCCCAAGCGCGCCATCTTGTACCAAGCTTTATTGCGGCGTTTGGAAAACCAAGGACTGATAATTCCTGCCGCAGCCTTGGTTGCCTGACCTTGACCATGGTCAAAAACGGTCACCTCTAGGTCGCTTTCTTTTGAGAGATAGTAGGCAGCTGTTGCTCCCACAATCCCTGCTCCAATAATGGCAACTTTTTTCATTGTCTTCACCTTCTAACTAGATATGGTGGAAAGGATTAGTTGATGCCTGACTAGGCAAGATATCAATAGTCCAGCCCTTTTCTGACTTCCATTGAGTAAGTAGTGCTGCGATTCTTTCCACAAAGAGAACTTCAATATAGTGGCCTGGGTCCAATGCCAACAAGCCATCAGACAGCATATCCTGAGCAGTGTGGTAGTAGATATCACCAGTGATGTAGACATCTGCCCCCTTTGCCAAAGCATCAGGATAGAAAGACTGACCACTACCACCGCAAATGGCAACTCTTGAAATTTCCTTCTTCAAATCACTCTCTTGATAATGTACCATTCGAAGACTATCTAGACCAAAGACTTGCTTAACATGCTGGGCCAATTCCCCAAATATCTGAGGCCGAATATTTCCAATACGACCAATTCCACGTTCTGGACCTGTTTCCTGAAGATAAGTCGTCTCCTTGATACCTAGCATCTGGCAGAACCAGTCATTGAGGCCATTATCAACGATATCAATATTAGTATGGCTGACATAAACTGCGATGTCATGCTTGATCAGGTCGATATAAATCTGATTTTGCGGACGGCTAGCAACCAAGTCTTTGATGGGACGAAAAATCGGCGCGTGCTTGGCGATAATCAAATCCACACCCTTCTCAATGGCTTCAGCCACCGTCTCTTCACGAATATCCAGAGCAACCATGACTTTTTGGATATCCTTGTCTAGAGTCCCGATTTGCAGACCACGACTGTCTCCCTCCATAGAAAATTCTTGCGGACAAAAGGCTTCATAACGTTTAATCACTTCACTTGCTAACATGGAGCACCTCCTTGATGGCTTGAATTTTATCTACTAGAACTTGACGTTCATCCAGATTTTTTTCTGGGATTTGGCTAAGAGCGAACTCTAGCTTAGTAGCTTCTTTTTGCCATTTTTTGATAAAGACTGGGCTGACTTCTTTGGACAAGAAAGGTCCAAAGCGAACATCACTTGCTGATAGCTTCATTTGTCCCGCTTCCACCACCAAAATCTCGTAGAATTTGCCAGCTTCTTCTAGGATGCTTTCTGCTACGATTTGAAAACCGTGGTCTTGTAGCCAGATGCGCAAGTCGTCTTCACGATTATTTGGCTGGAGAATCAAACTCTCTACATTAGCTAACTTGTCCAAGCCTTCTTCCAATATGGTAGCAATCAAACGACCTCCCATACCTGCAATGGTGATAACCGAGACTTGGTCTACCTCTTCAAAGGCTGCTAAGCCATTGGCTAAACGGACTTGGATTTTTTCTTCCAATCCGTGGGCCTCAACATTCTTGAGCGCAGACTGGTAGGGACCTTCTACGACCTCGCCTGCAATGGCAGCTTCAATTTGGCCTCTCTCGACCAACTCGATAGGTAGATAAGCATGGTCACTCCCCACATCAAGTAACACAGCACCTTGGGGCACAAAGGACGCCACCAATTCTAATCTCTTTGAAATCATCTTCTCTCGCTTTCCAAAACTCTATTACCTTTTATTATACCACATTTCAGCTAGCAATCTTGCACCTAAAAAGACCGCAATCCACAGATTGCAGTCCTTCTTTATTTTCTAGCTTGATAACGACTGGTTAAGATAAATATCACAGTAAAGACAGCCATCATGACAAGATAAACAGGGAATGTTTGTCCTGTCAAGGTCGAAATTTCAAGCAGTTTCTGAATTCTTGGGTAAAGAGCTGTAGTCAGGAAGCCTCCTACTGACCAAACAATCAAGAGGACACGCCAGAGAGTAAATGGCATGCAAGCTCTAAATACGGATAAGAATCCGATAGCCCCAAGGAGATAATAGAGCAGTGTTGAGATTTCTAACTCTGACCAACCTTGGCTAGCCCCAAAGATTTTGACAAAAAGAACGCTGAAGACGACCATAAGTGCACTTGGTAGAGCACGAAGCATAGATCTTCTGAGAAAGTTTGGCTCAACAGGCTTGATATTTCGCTCAAAGGTCAGAACGAATGGTGGAAAACCTTCCACAAACTGGTCAATCATGGTAATCTGGATCGGGATAAAAGGGAAAATCAAGATCCATTCAGTCCGCCCCAGAAGTGCGCTGGCGATACAAATCACCGCTAACAGGAAGGAATAGATGGTCTTAATCAAGAAAATCGGTGCGATATGGGCGATGTTATTGACCACGCGACGGCCTTCAAAGAGAATCTCAGGAACATCATTAAAGTCTGAGTTCAAGAGAACCAGATTGGCAATCTGACGTGTTGCCGGATCTCCCTCAGCCATCACGATGGAACAATCTGCTTCACGAAGGGCCAGAATATCATTGACACCGTCCCCTGTCATAGCTGTTGTATGCCCTGCTTTTTTCAGCGTTTGGATGATGAGTTTCTTTTGATGAGGGGAAACCCGTCCGAAAATGGCTGTTTCCTCAGCCATGACAATCAATTCCTCATCCGTGATTTTTGAACAATCAACATAGCTTTGATAGTCTGCAAAGCCAGCTTTCTGGGCAATGCTGGATACCGTAACTGGATTGTCCCCAGAGATAATCTTGAGTCCCACTTCCTGGGAACGGAGGTAGTCTAGTGTCTCAGCTGCTCCTTCTCGAATGGGGTCCAAAATCTCCAGCAAGGCTAGAGCCTGAATATCAGATGGTTTCTGTGGTTTGTGATGATCTAGTTTTTCCTGACTGAGAGCCAAGACCAAGACACGTGAACCTCTCTCCAAGGCCTCTCTAGCTTCAGGGACTTCAGAGTCCAACAACATCTCAGGTGCACCTAAGAAAATCGTTCCCAAACCTTCCAACTCCATAGCTCCCCACTTGCGGTCGCTAGAGAAAGGAAGATTGGAAAGCATGGGATAAGCTACCTGTCCTTGGAAACGCTGGCGAATGGCTTGAGCTGTAGGATTTTTATCCTCACTATGAGATATATAGCTGGTCAGAATGCTTGCAATAGTCTCTTCACCATAAGTTTCTGTCAGTGGAAGAACAGCCTCCACCTGCATCTTTCCTTGGGTGATGGTGCCCGTCTTGTCCAGACAGAGCATATCCACGCGCGCCAAGGTCTCAACAGAGTACATCTCCTGAACCAAGACCTTTTTCAAACCCAGCTTAATCACCGCTGTCAAGAGCGAAGTGATGGTCAAAAGGGCAATTCCCTTGGGTAACATTCCCAAAAGGGCTGTCGACGAATTTACAACGGACGACTTAAGAGGCAAACCTTTTAACATCAAGGCTTCTAGCAGGAGAGCCAGACCAAAGGGAATGATAATCTTCCCAGTAAAACCTGCTAGCTTGTCCAGCGATTTCATGATACGAGAGTTGATCGGTTTAACGGTCTTGGCTTCCAGCATGAGTTTGGAAGCATAGTTTTCTGCCCCGACATGATGGACACGAGCCAAAACTGACCCACTGGCTAAGAAACTTCCTGACAAAAGCAAGGCGTCAACTTCCTTTTGCACCAAATCACTTTCCCCCGTTAACATGGCTTCATTGACCTCCGCAAAGCCTTCCAAAACCAAGGCATCACTGGGAATCTGCTCTCCAGCAGACAGACGAATCACATCTCCTAACACCAATTCTTCTGGATCGAGGGCAACTTCCTGACCATCACGGATGGTTTTGACCTTTTCCTTGGTCATGAGATTGAGCTTATCCACCATGTGTTTAGCTCGCAGCTCGGTCACAATTCCAGAAAAAGCGTTAAAGCAGATAACAGCAAAGAAGACCAGATTGCTCCAAGCCTGCACAAAGGCTAGTGCCAAAGCAATGGCAAAGTTCAAAGCGTTAAAAAGGGTAAAGACATTTCGTTTAACGATTTGCCAAGTGCTAGTACTGGCCGATGCAGTAAAATCATTGACCAAGCCCTTAGTCTGTCTTTCCTTGACTTCTCTTTGGGTTAATCCCATAATCTTATTTTTATCCATAAATTCTATCATATCATTTTTTCTAAAAGAATTCTAATCTCATCCCAAATATGCACCTAGTCAAGGGAAAAGTTTGCCAGCCCTCCTTTGATAAGGTATAATAATAACAAGAAAATAATCGAAGGAGATCGCATGTTTTATACTTATTTACGTGGATTAGTTGTATTGCTCCTATGGTCCATCAATGGCAATGCCCATTATCATAATACTGATAAAATCCCTAGTAAAGATGAAAACTATATCCTGGTCGCACCTCACCGTACCTGGTGGGATCCTGTATATATGGCCTTTGCGACCAAACCAAAACAATTCATCTTTATGGCCAAAAAAGAACTTTTTAACAACCGCATCTTTGGCTGGTGGATCCGTATGTGTGGGGCCTTTCCTATCGACCGGGAAAATCCTAGCGCTTCTGCTATCAAATACCCTATCAATGTCCTCAAAAAAAGTGACCGTTCCCTTATCATGTTTCCTAGTGGTAGTCGCCACTCGACAGATGTCAAAGGCGGAGTTGCTCTGATTGCCAAGATGGCTAAGGTCCGTATCATGCCAGTTACCTATACTGGTCCCATGACCTTGAAAGGTTTGGTTAGCCGTGAACGTGTGGATATGAACTTTGGAAATCCTATCGATATCTCAGACATCAAGAAAATGAATGATGAAGGAATCGAAATGGTTGCAGACCGTATCCAAGCAGAATTCCAACGTTTGGACGAGGAAACCAAGCAATGGCACAATGATAAAAAACCAAACCCACTCTGGTGGTTTGTCCGCATCCCTGCCCTCATTCTTGCTGTGATTGTTGGTATCCTAACGATTATCTTTACTTTCGTCGCAAGCTTTATCTGGAATCCAGATAAGAAGAGAGAAGCTCTTGGTTAAAAAATACAATTATCCCTTGGCTTTTGCCAAGGGATATTTCTTTTATTCAATTTTCCATTTTTGGGCTAACCAGTTGGAAAAGGCTAGGAATCGTTCAGCTACTTGTTCATGATGCCCATAGGGATCAAAGACAAACTGACCATTCGGATAGCGTTTCTGAAGACTGGTATGGATCTGCGCAGCATAGACTAGTGCTTGAGCCAAGCGATTGGTATGATTAGCTCCTTCTGTTTGGCCATTCTGTAAATACAGTAAACAGTCCAAATTTTTCACCTTTTCTTCCCTGCAATAAGTCGTAAAATCAGGATACCAAAAGGAACCGCAGATAGAGAAGATACAGGAGACCTTATCAAAACGGAAAAGACTGTATACTGCCGCCAAACCACCTAGTGAGTATCCTCCATAGGCAAGGCGATTTTTGTCCAGGCGATAAAGCGACTGCAACTTGTCTAAAAGACCTCCAAATAAATGACCATGATAGGCATTTGCCTGACCGCCAAAATCTTGAGCTCCATCTCTCAGAGCAGCTGCCTTCCATGGAGTGTAGTCGTCTAGGCGATTTTTAGAGGTCAAGCCCACTAAAATCACAGATTCTGAAAGGGATGATAGGAAATCCAAGTTTCCATCATTCAAGAGAATAACTGGATAGGTTTGACTGGGATCATAGGTCGAAGGAAGGCTGACCTTGACTTGGATCCCTTCCCAATCAAACTCATTATTTATTGATAAAGTCATTGATTTTCTCAAGAGAATCAATCACTGCTGGACCATAGTCCATCAACTCATCGTAAGAAATGGTCATGATTTTTTGATTCTTAATTGCAGGAACGTTTTCTAAAACTTCATTTGCCTTCATCAACTCTACTGCATTGGCATCCAATTTTTTATTGCGGTCGCTGGTCACATAGATAATCAACTCAGGATCCATTGACACGAGATTTTCCAAGGTCAAGCCTGATGTTCCCGTTGCAACGTTGGTATAACCAAGTTGATTCAACAAGCTCTCTTGCAAAGCAGACTTGTAAGCACCGAAGGTTTCGTCATTATAAGCAACCATAATCAAAGCCTTTTTCTTTTCACCTTGGATTGCTGGGTTTGCTTTCTTAACAGCGTCAATTTTAGCTTGTAATTGGGTTGCGTATTCATTAGCCTTGTCCTGAACATTGAAAATCATTCCAAGATTTTTAACATCTTCTACAATATTTCCCAAATCTTGCTGAATCGTTGAAAGAGAAGCTTTTTGCGTATAGACTGGGATTTTGTTTTCATTCCAAGTGCTAACTGTTCCCAAGGATTTTTCAGAAAACATCATGTTTCGACCCATTACTGCGTCCGGTTCATAAGAAAGGACTGTCTCTTGTGAGACTGTTTTTTTATCACCGATTTGAGGAATCGTCGCAATCGCGTCCTTGTATTTGTCCGTCACAGCATTATCAGGGTTAAGCATGCCAGCAATTTTATCCTTCAAGCCTAACTCCAATAAGATTTCAGTGGTTGACAGATTGTTGGTGATAACTTTTTCAGGTGCCTTCTCAAAAACTTGTTCGACTTCATTCCCCTTAGCATCATAGGTCTTGACCGTTAACGGATAAGTCGTCTCTGTGCTGGCTTTTTGACTTGTTTCTGTGCTAGACTGTGTGGTAGTTTTTTCTGTAGTAGTATTTCCACAAGCCGCCATGGTTAGGGTAGCTACTGTTACGAGTAAAATGCTTAGTGTTTTTTTCATCTTGTTTTCCTTTTCATTCTTATAAATAGTGAATCATAGCTTGCTGATCCTCGGTCCAAGTAACCTGACTTTGAACTCCGTATACAGTTTGCAATGACTCAGGGGTGATGGTCTCTTTTGGAGTCCCTTGGTAAAGGATTTCTCCCTCTTTCATCAGATAGAGATAATCCGAATAGCGACAAGCAAGTTGAATATCATGTAGGACAGCTAAAACATTGACCTTGAGATTCTTCACAATGGCCAACAAGTCTAGCTGATACTTGATATCCAGGTGATTGGTTGGTTCGTCCAGGAGCAAGAGAGTCGGTTCTTGCGCCAAGGCGCGGGCTAATAAGACTCGTTGTTTCTCCCCCCCTGACAGGGACGAATAGAGACGAGTTTTCTTCTCAAGCATATCCACCTTGACGAGAGCATCTTGAACGAGGGCATAATCCCTTTCCTTTTCCTTCTGTAAAAAAGAGAGGTGGGGAGTTCTTCCCAGCAAGACGATTTCCTCAACTGTACAATCAAACTGCAATTGATTAAACTGGGTGACAACTGCCATTTGCTTGGCTGTTTCTTTGAGTGACCAATGCTCCAGTGGCTTTCCATCTAGGCTTATCAAGCCTTTGTCCGCCTTTTCCTGACGATAGAGGAGTTTAAGCAGGCTGGTTTTTCCACTTCCATTTGGTCCTAGTATCGTGTGAAATTGATGCCCTTCAACCTTAAGAGAAACTCCCTTGAGGATTTTTTTCTCTCCTATTCCAAAATGGATATCCTGACAAATCAAGTCCATATCAGACCCTCACCTCCCTTCGCCTACCTCCAACAATGTAGATAAAGAAAGGAGCACCTACTAAGGCTGTGAAAATACCAATAGGCAACTCAGCATTTGGAATGATGATACGGGAGAGTACATCGGCCCAGATGACAAAGAGGGCACCCAGCAAGGTTGCAACGGGAAAAAGTCTCCTGTAATTTGTTCCTACTAACCCTCGAGCTAAATGTGGAGTAATCAGACCGACAAATCCAATAATCCCACAAGTTGCCACTAAGACAGCTGTCAGTACAGCCACAACGGTCACGTAAAGATACCAATAGAAGCGTAAGGGAATTCCCAAAGTTAAAGCAGCCTCATCTCCCATCATCATCGCATTGAAAACACGATACTGGGTAGCGAAAAATAGAAAGGCTATTCCTACCACCATAGTTGGCAAGAATAAGTCAGACCAGGTAGTCCCTGCAAGCGAACCCATGGTCCAAAACTTAATGGTCATCACACTGTCCGCATTAGCGCCAACAGAGATAATAAAGTTGGAAAATGCCAGAAAGAGAGCGTTGACCACCGTTCCTGATAAAATCAGACTGGAAGTCGTCATCCTTCCCTGCATAGAGGCAATGATAAGGACAGCGATTGTTGCCAAAATAGCTCCAAGGAAAGCTCCAAGGCTAATCACCAATTTTAAACCAAGAATGATGCTCAAAGTTGCCCCTAGAGTTGCACCCGCAGAAATTCCTAAGACATAAGGCTCTGCGATGGGATTGTTCACTGTAGACTGCATCACGCTACCACACATAGAAAGACCAGCCCCTACTATCAGACCTAACAATACTCGGGGGAATCTCATGTTCCATACAATGGCAAGAGTGGACTTGGAAACCTCTCCTATCTCAAGAGGAAATCCCAACCTGCTCAAAATGATCCGATAGGTATCTCCTAAGTCAATTGCTACGGACCCCATAGAAACAGCTAAAAAAAGTGAAATTCCTAAAACACTTAGCAAAACACCCAAAAACAACACAAATTGCAAATCTTGTCGGCTTCCAGAAAATTTGGAAAGCATGCAATCCTCCTTTGATAGAATCTTAAAAATTTAGAAAATTCTCATGAAAAGTATACCATATTTTCAACAATGGAACAAGATGAGAAAAATAAATATAGTTGGTCTTACAGTGCTAATAATCGTAACCGAAGATTATACTTGGGTATATCGAGGTAAAGTGACAACATAAAAAGCCCTCTAAAATTAGAGAGCTGATTTGAGCCCGGGCTAAAATCCTAGTGAAACAAAAAAATCTACACAATCAGAAAAGTCTCTATCGTGCCATTTTCATACATGATGTATAGTCCAAGTAGAATGAATACTATGGGCACAATGATTCGCTCGTATTTTTCAATTGTCTCGAATATTAACGGAATAGAGGATAACATCCGACTAATCTCGCAAAAGATAATTATGCCGATTACAAACACAAGCAACGCCACGAGGGTCTGTGACCAATCTAACGAAGCAAAATAAGGTATATAGATACCTAAATTATCTCCGCCAGACGCAATTGTCAGCAATGTAACTGTCCAAAACAGTTGATTTGCCTTGCTTTGTTCTAATCTTTCAATAATTTCTTCCTCTTCTTCCTCACCTTCTCCAACAATTGCAAAGCGAATCCCTAAATAGATAGGGATTAAACCAAGCAATCCAACCATCCATTCTTCAGGCACGAAATTAACGACATAAGCAGCAACTAAACTCGCCCCTACAAGTAAGCCTGTGCCTAGATATTGCCCCGCATAAATATGCCATTTCTGTTTATTCTGTGATAGCTGTGCAAATAAAATAATTAAAATAATTAAATAATCGATACTGGTGGAAATATAAACACCAATAGCAGATATGATTGTCTGTCCCATAAAAACCTCCTGTATTAGTCAGTAATAAATCAGCAGATTTTAGGAGAGCACAGACACATTAATTTAGCTATCGCTAGTGGGTAATGTCGAACGTAAGAAAGCATTTTACTCCTCCTCAAAACGTAGTTACAAAGTAATTTCTAACTGGAATTCGGTGACTACTTCCATGTAGAGTATAACATACTATACTTTACTTCGTAAAGTGTGGGCTCTCCGAGGGGGCTTGCAGACAGTTACTCGGCTTGAAAAGCCGAGTAACTGCGCACCTTTATGGTGTAATTAGCTGATACCATTTGAGGTTTTTGTAGTCTCCAAAATTGTGACCGATAAAACCGGTGTAGGAATTGATTGAATATCTTGTAGGTTTTTGTAGTCTCCAAAATTGTGACCGATAAAACCCAACAATAGTGGGTAGCGTTCATGACAATGTTTTTGTAGTCTCCAAAATTGTGACCGATAAAACCTCAATAAAAAAGCCCTCTGAAATCTGAGAGCTTGATTTGAGCTCGGGCTATAATCCTAGTGAAAAAGATGAAACTCCTTGTGTTCATCGAACACTGCGTCGTTTCCCTATTTTCATACGGATTTTTGGCGCCCTTAGCATCATAATTCTTGTTGGATAAAACGTTTATAGACAAGGCGACAAGCCGAAGATTGTACAAAAATTTTAGTGAAACAAAAAATCTCCCCGAAGGGAGATCATCCTGGTTTATTTTACCTTACAGTGCTAGGAACCGTAACCGAAGATTATACTTGAGTATATCGGGGTAAGGTGACAACATAAAAATACCTCTAAAGTCCGAGAGCTGATTTGAGATTGGGATAAAATCCATACAAAAAAGCTACCCAATGGAGTAGCTTCATTATCAAGATATACTTAATTGAACACGGACTAAGTAAATTGATAAAACAAAAAAGCCCTCTGAGATCAGAGAGCTGATTTGAGCTCGGGCTAAAATCCTAGTGAAAAAGATGAAACTCCTTGTGTTCATCGAACACTGTGTCGTTTCCCTATTTTCATACGGTTTTTTAACGCCCTTAGCATCATGATTAACGACGAAGTCCTAGAGAGTTGATTAACTCACGGTAACGGTTAACGTCGTTCTTACGCAAGTATGCAAGCAAGTTACGACGGCGACCGATTTTTTTCATCAATCCACGGTAAGTAGCGTGGTCTTTTTTGTGTTGTTTGATGTGTTCGTTAAGGTGGTTGATTTCCCAAGTAAGGACAGCAACTTGAACCTCTACTGAACCTGTATCACCTTCGTGACGTGCATATTGTGCGATGATTTCATTTTTTTTCTCTTTTGAGATTGCCATGATGTTTCTCCTTTTTATTTGGCTTCATCCGAGTGACAGGTTGGCATGCCTGCAACCAAGAAGAAGTTATTTGTCTTTACGACAGTTCTTATTCTACCAAGAAGCAGAGACTTTGTCAACTGATTTACTGTTTAAAACCTTGAATTACTCTACTGATTTCAGGGCTTCGAGCATATCCACCTTTCTCAAGTGGTGATTGACAAAGAGGCCCAGTAAGGCTAAGATTACAGTCACTGCTACGATTGGAAGAGCATAGACTTCCCAGCTGACTTGTGGATAAAAAAGTATGGTGGCCGGTGAAATCATTTGAATCAAAAATTGATGTAAATAGTGGCCAGCTACCAAACCGAGAGCAATTCCCACAAGGGACAGCACCATAGTCTCACGGTAGATATAGAGGGTCACTTCTTTATTATGGAAACCGAGAACCTTGATAGTGGAAAGTTCACGGATACGTTCTGCCACATTGATATTGGTGAGATTGTAAAGAATGACAATGGCTAGTAAAACGGAAACAAGGACAAGGATGGCCATGGTTTTATTGAGCGAACTAGCTACGGATTCAAAGAGATGGATGGCCGTCGCATTTTGGACGACCCCAGAAACAGCTGCTTTTTCCATAAAGATAGCAGCTTCTTTCTCCGTATTGGAAGGTGTTGGATCTTTTAATTTTACTAGGTAGGTATTGTCTTGTGGACTGGTACCGTAGACTTGTTCGTATGTCGCTCGGTTGAGATAAACAAAGTGTCCAACATAGTTTTCAGAAATAGCTGCGACCTTGATTTCCTTCCCATCAAGCTCCAGCTCGTCCCCAACCTTAACATTTGCTAGTTGAGCTAGTTTTTGACTCACGACCGCTCCAGCAGTAATCTCCACCTCTTGGCCATTTTCCTCTAATGCGATAAAGGGCTTGAAGTCTTCTCCACTAGTAACCATCATGGTGATGGTTTGAAGTCCTGCTTTTCCTTTGAAATCTTTTTCAACGGATTTTGAGTAAATCTTTTGATAAGCATGGATAGATTCAGACTGCAAGGCACTTTCCAGATCTGCTTTTTCTTGCTCCGTCGCACTGCTCTTTTCCGCTACAATCATCTGGTATTGCTGGATTTGTTCAAATTGACGATCGACAACTCCTCCTACAGAAGACCGAATGCCAAGACCTGCAAATAGGAGAGCAACCGAACCCGCAACTCCAAAAATGGTCATCAACATCCGTTGCTTATAACGGAAAATATTTCGCGCCGTAACCTTATGAGTAAAACTCAAACGACTCCAAATAAAGCTCAGTCGTTCCAGCAAAATCTTTGATCCCTTAACGGGAGGTTTGGGAAGTAAGAGTTGGGCTGCTTCATCGTGTAATTCCCTCCGCGCTACCAGATAAGCCGGCAAAACGCTGGATATCCAACTTAAAGCTAGGGCAAGGAGACTATAAGACCAATAGAAATACTCGTGACTTTTTCCAACAACCATCCCAGCTGTTATAACATCCGAAATCACGCCTGCAAGGAGATAATGTCCTAGAAGCGTTCCTAAAATGGTTCCTACAGTTCCTGCAAGAAAACCATAGAGGACAAACTTGGCAATTATATCTTGATTCCGGTAACCTAGGGCCTTGAAAATACCGGCATTGGTACGTTCTTCATCCACAAAGCGAGTCATAGTTGTAAAGGTCACCATTGCAGCGACCATATAAAGCACAACAGGGAAGATATTCCCGACAGAACGAATGCTTGCTGAAGCGTTACTGTACATGAGATAGCCTTGACCCCCTGGCATGGTTTGGCGATTGTATACGTGATATTTCGGCTCTGCCAGTTCATCAAGCTCTTTCTGACGCTGTTCAAGCTTCTCTTTTTCCTTGGCTAGATTACTCTCTGTCTGAGCCAGTTTTTCTTTTTCTGTAGCCAATTCTTCCTTAGCTTTTGTCAATTGCTCCGTGACTTGACTCTTTTGAGGCTCAGGCAAAACAGTCGCTTGTTCTTCTTGGGTTTTCAAGCGACTTTCAGCCTGCTCTAACTGACTATTGCCATTTTGAAAGTTGCTTTCAGCAGTTTGGAGCTGTTCTTTCCCCTCTTCCAAGCTCTTTTGCCCATTTGCTTTGATACCTGCCAATCTTTTTTGACCATTATCGGCTAGTAAATCTTGCAACTCTTCCTGATGTTGGGTTCGTTTGGTCTTATAGTCTGATGAAAAAGCATCCAGATTTTTTAAATCATCATAGCGCACACGCGCAATACTATAAACATCTGAATCAAACTGGCTGGGCAAAATCACTCCATAGCCAGCCAAGCTTCCATTTCCACTGCTAGCACTCCCTAAGTCTTTTTGAGAAAGCATCTCACCCGACTGAACAAATCCAGTAATTGTAAAAGTTTGGGATTTTAGGACGGACTTCCCTTCTTCTTTCTTAGTAAAGGTAATGGTCTGCCCAATCTGATAGCGGTCTTTCCAGAAGTCGGCTAGGGCAATTTCCTCATCAGCCTCTGGCAGTCGCCCTTCTGTCACTTGGAAGGTTGAAATCCCCTCTGGCTTGGAATAAAGTCGAACCGCTTCTTCACTATTTTCAACGGTTAGGTCTGCCATATAACCAAACTCAACACTTGCTCCTTGAAGGGCCTTTAATTCGTCTTGGTCTTCTTTGTCCAAGCCATAATCAGCTATCACTGCCAGATCTAGGGTATTGGCTTTACGGAGATAATCCCCTGCCGTACGTTCCATATTTGGACTGGCCACTTTGAGACCAACAAGGGCTAAAGAACCCAGCATCATCAAGGTCAGGATAGAAACAAAGCGTCCCTTTGAAGCCGTCACTGACTGAAATAGGTCTTTCCGATACGTTTTTTTCATGCTAATACTCCAATGTATCGATATCCTGCGGATGCTCATTGACCGTCATGCTCTTAACCGTGGCATCGCGCATGTGAATCACCCGATCTGCAATAGGGGCTAGCGCGCCATTGTGGGTCACGATAATCACCGTTGCTCCTTTTTGACGAGACATGTCTTGGAGAATCTTCAAGACTTGCTTCCCCGTCTGGTAATCCAAGGCACCTGTTGGTTCATCACAGAGGAGAATCTTAGGATTTTTGGCTACAGCGCGTGCAATGGAGACTCGCTGTTGCTCCCCTCCAGAAAGCTGGGCTGGAAAATTATTAAGACGATGAGCCAGACCTACATCTGTCAAAACCTGCTCAGGATCCAAGGCATCTGTCACGATTTCTGAAGCCAGTTCCACATTTTCCTTGGCCGTCAGATTAGAGACCAGATTGTAAAATTGAAAAACAAAGCCTACATCTTCACGACGATAGTTTGTTCGTTGGTGCGAACTATAGTTGGCAATATTGGCACCATCAATCCAAATCTCCCCCTCATCATTGGTATCCATACCTCCTAAAAGATTGAGAACGGTTGATTTTCCAGCACCTGAAGCGCCAAGTATGATAACCAGCTCCCCTTTTTCAATTTCAAAATTCACATCACGATTAGCCACAATCTCTGTATCCCCAATCTGGTAACGCTTGTAGCTGTGTTTCATCTCAATATAAGCCATCAGACACACCTTCTCTCAAACAAATTACTTCCTATTATCATTATAACGCTTTTTCAACTAGTTGGAAACCAGAAGCAAAAACAAAAAGCCTAGGAATCCTAGGCTTTCTGTTTATAGATTATTTTCCAAGATAGTATTCTTTTACGACGTTCAATTTTTCGTCGAATTCGAATACCAATGGTGGGAAGTTAGGGATTTCTACACCCATGATTTCATCATCTGACAAGTGTTTGATGTGTTTTACAAGGGCACGGATTGAGTTACCGTGAGCTCCTACGAATACGTTTTTACCATCTTTAAGTGCTGGAGCGATTTTATCTTCCCAGAATGGAAGGGCACGTTCCAAAGTCACTTTCAAGTTTTCAGCATCTGGAATGACTGAATCGTCAAGTGAAGCGTAACGACGGTCAGTATGTGCTGAGTATTCGTCATCATGAGGCATTGCAGGAGGCAATACATCGTATGAACGGCGCCAGATATGAACTTGCTCATCACCAAATTGTTCAGCAGCTTCAGCTTTGTTTTTACCAGTCAAACCACCGTAGTGACGTTCGTTCAAGCGCCATGATTTTTCAACTGGAACCCAGAGTTGGTCAGCAGCTTCAAGAGCCAAATTTGTTGTTTTAATCGCACGTTTCAATACTGAAGTGTAAGCTTGGTCAAATTCGATACCAGCTTCCTTGATCAATTTACCAGCGTCAATCGCTTGTTGTGTTCCTTTATCAGACAAATCAACATCAGCCCAACCAGTGAAAAGGTTAGCTTTGTTCCATTCAGACTCACCATGGCGAGCAAAAACCAATTTTACCATTAGATGGATTCTCCTTTTATTTTTCGAGGTTTCCCTCGTTTATCTATTCTATTTTACACAATTTTTCACAAAAAAGCTAGTTAAAATCAACTAAAAAGAGAAGAGCTTATCAGTCTTCTCTTTATCGCACTATCATAATTGTTCTCGATAGAGGATGAAATAGTCCCCAAAAAATAATTGGAAAACTACTACTCTTCAATTACAAATTTTTTCAATGTTCCAAAATAAAGTGAACCACCAATAATGGTTAGAATTCCACCTACCCATCCCAAAAATGGAATCAAGCCGACCGCACCACCTACAATGAGCAAAACAGAAGGTGCATTCGTAACACGTTCATCATCTTTATAATAAACAATAGCCACAATTCCCAATACTAAAACAGCAATTTTAACCAATGACAAAATAATTGAGAGCCCTGTCAATGTCCCAACCGTTACATCTGCGTCTTCAGTTGCCGCAGCAGCTCCAACAGCCATGATAAACATGATAACTGGCGCTAAAAGCAATATAATTCCTGAAATAAGACCAAAAATAGCGTTAACACGAGCAAGTGTATTTGTTTTCATAATAATCTCCTTAAAATTTTTATAGGTATTATTCTATCATAATTTATCTAAAAATTAAACAATCTTATAAAATTTTATAATAAATATTGATTTTCAAAAAATAATTTTAAGTTCTATAGTCTCTTTATAATTAGTAGAAATATAAAATTATGAGAAAACTGAATAGTTGATTATGTTAATTATCTACACGGACAGGCCAGGAATAACTTCATTTGAAGAAATGGACTAGTAAATTTTCCCATGATAAAACGCATAATATCAAAGCACTTGAACTCTTGATATTATGCGTTTTTTATGATTTTAGCGACCTTTCTCAGTCTATTCTGATTATTTCGCTTCAAATCCTTCTGCGACTGCATCTGCAAAGTTTTCTTCTACGATACTTGCACAGTGGTCACAGATAACTGCATGGTAGCTACGTTCTGCAGTAGTTGGATCGATACGACGGCAGCGGTCACATACTTCACCTGCAGCGCGTTCAACTGTAAAGGCAACATCTTCAAAGCTTACTGCACTCTCTGGAGCTGTACCTTCAGCAATGGTCAATTCTGACACGATCAAAAGTTGAGCCACATTGCTATCCAATGCTCCAAGAAGCGTTCTCACCACTTCATTTGGATAAACTGTCAAGTGGGCTTCGAGTGATTTACCGATTACTTTTGCATTACGAGCTGCTTCCAAGGCTTTTTGAGCCTGTCCTCGGAAGTCCATGAAGGCTACCCATGTATCCAAGATTTCTTCTTGGTTGGCAAAGGTTTGAGCTTCTGGTAGTTCTGATAATTGAACGAAGTCTTCAGCTTCAAACTCAAGATAGGACCAGATTTCTTCCGCAGTGTGAGGAAGGATTGGTGTCAAGAGTTTGGTGATTTTGACAAGAATGTCATAGAAGACTGTTTGCATTTGACGGCGTTCGAGTGATTTGGCACCTTCGATGTAAACAACGTCTTTGGCGAAGTCAAGGTAGAAGGCAGACAAGTCAACGTTAATAAAGTTCACCAAGGCCTTGTAGATGGTTAAGAATTCAAAGTCAGCATAAGCATCACGAATCGTTTTCACAAGCTGGTTAAAGCGAATGGTCATGTACTTATCAACAGAACGAAGCTCATCGTAAGCCACTGCGTCTTGAGCTGGGTTAAAGTCAGATGTATTGGCAATCAAGAAACGAAGAGTGTTACGGATCTTACGGTAAGTTTCAGAGACTTGGCTCAAGATATCCATAGAGATACGCACGTCGTTGCTTGAGTCAACACTTGTCACCCAGAGACGCAAAATTTCCGCACCAAATTGTTTTTCAACATCACTTGGAGCAATGGTATTCCCAAGGGATTTAGACATCTTCTCACCTTTACCATCAAGGGCAAAACCTTGTGATAAGATTTGTTTGTATGGCGCTACGCCATGGTTGGCAACAGATGTGATGAGTGAAGAGTTGAACCAACCACGGTATTGGTCAGAGCCTTCTAGGTAGAGGTCCGCTGGATATTTGAGTTCTGGACGGTTGACCACTACTCCATTCCATGATGAACCTGAGTCAAACCATACATCCATGATGTCTGTTTCTTTCTTGAACTCGCCATTTGGTGAACCTGGGTGGCTAAATCCTTCTGGCAAGAGTTCTTTGGCATCACGTTCCCACCAGATGATAGAGCCGTATTCCTCAAAGAGTTGAGCCACGTGCTCGATCGTTTCAGCTGTCATGATTGCTGTACCATCTTCAGCATAGAAGATTGGAAGTGGAACACCCCAAGCACGTTGACGAGAGATAACCCAGTCGCCACGGTCGCGAATCATGTTGTAAAGACGAACTTTACCCCATTCTGAGTGGAATTTCACTTTTTCAATTTCATCCAAGATTTCTTGGCGGAATTTAGATACAGAGGCAAACCATTGTGGTACTGCACGCCAGATGATTGGTTTTTTCGTACGCCAGTCAAATGGGTATGAGTGGGATATTTCTTCTTGAGCAAGGAGCAAATCACCAAGTTTTTCGATAACAGTTGGTACAACCTTGTCATAGAATTGACCTTCAAAGTCAGAGCCAGCATTGGCCATCATAATACCGCGTTCGTTAACTGTTACAGCAACTTCAAGGCCGTTAGCAACACCGACATTGTAGTCGTCCTCACCAAAACCAGGGGCTGTATGGACGATACCAGTACCAGAGTCTGTCGTAACATGGTCACCAAGGATCACCAACTCATCTACAGCCGTATCCCATGGGTGAGCTGTCACGATTTGGTTCAATTCTTGACCACGGTAGGTCGCCAAGACTTGAACATCAGCCCAGCCAAATTTCTCAGAAAGACTATTCAGTAATTCTGAAGCAACCACAAACTTACGAACTTCACCAGCTGGTTGTACAACTACGTAATCGATATCCGCACCAACAGTCAACCCACGAGATGCTGTGATGGTAAATGGAGTAGTTGTCCAAACAACGATGTAAGTATCTGTATCTAGGACACCTTTTCCGTCTTTGACGCGGTTAGCATAGTAAAGGGAAGTTGAAAGCAAGTCATGATACTCAATTTCTGCTTCTGCAAGAGCTGACTCAGAAGACCATGACCAGTAAACTGGCTTGGCACCACGGTAGATATAGCCTTTTTTAGCCATTTCACCGAAGACACGGATTTGAGCCGCTTCATAGTCTGGAGTCAAGGTCACATAAGGATTTTCCCAGTCACCAGAAACACCCAAACGTTTAAAGTCTTCTCTTTGTTTATCAACTTGAGAAAGAGCGTACTCGCGGCAAAGTTTCAAGTACTCAACCAAGTCCATTTCTTTGCGTTTGACACCTTGTTTTGCCAAAACTTGTTCGATTGGCAGACCATGTGTATCCCAACCAGGAATATAAGGAGCATAAAATCCTGACATAGACTTAGAACGAACAATAATATCTTTGGAAATCTTGTTCATGGCATGTCCAACGTGGATATTTCCGTTTGCATACGGAGGTCCATCATGCAAGGTGAAATGTGGTTTTCCTTGGTTCAATTCTTGACGACGTTGGTAAAGTTTTGCATCTTCCCATTCCTTTTGCCAAACTGGCTCTTTGGTAGGAAGTCCTGCACGCATTGGGAAAGCTGTTTTCCCAAGGTTAAGGGTATCTTTGAGTTTCATGGTATCTCCTTTATAAATATTAACAAATTAAAAACCACGACTTCCAAAAAGGACGAAAATCGTGGTACCACCTTTGTTCGAAAAAAGACAGTGTCTCTTTTCCTCTTTTCCCGTAACGTGGGGAACGTCCAGTCTTACTGTTTTCAGACTGGATTCGTTGAGAGGATAATCTAACGACTAGGGATTGCAGGGCTCACACCATCTCCCGCTCGCTGAAAATATAGTTGGTTAGACTTTGTTCTCACATTTACTCTTATAGGATAAGAACAGATTCTTTGTTTGCATCTTCCTCAGTTGCTGCAGTAGTTTCTACGTCAACTGACTCTTCATGTTGTTCACTTTCATCTGTATGTTGATTTTGTTGAGCTTCAAACTCAGCCAATTCTTTATTTCCAGCCTCGATGCGAGCTTGCAACTCAGCAACCTCTTCTGGTGTGAATTGACGAGTCATATCAATTGGCTCTTCCTCTGGTTGAGAAGGAATAGTTTCACCAAGAACTTCACCCACCACTTCTTTAAAGGCTTCATCGCTTGTTTGAAGATACGTTGCTGTTGGGCGAAGAATGTCTTCCCAATCTGATGACTCAACAATAGCCAATTGACTTTCAATCGTAGACTTGAGGCGTTGATGGAATACACGACTCTTGTTCTTCAACTCTTCTGTCTCAACAGCCACTTTCTTAGCATTATCTGTTGCCTGACGGAGAATTTCATTTGCCTTGTATTTTGCTTCTTCTAGCAAACGCTGAGCGTCTTGTTCAGCTTGTTGAATAATATTGTTCGAACGTTCTTGAGCAGCCTGTTTGACACGCTCCGCAGTATCTTGAGCAATCAAAACTGACTGACTCAAGGAATCTTTCATCTCATCAAAGTAAGACAAACGTTCTTCCAAACTCTTGATGTGTGTCTCTTTGTCGTGATTACTACGAACCAAATCTTCATAGTCACGAACAACGATATCAAGAAATTCATCTACTTCTTCTGGGTCAAAACCTCTAAATCTTGTACCAAAGGTTTTATCTTTAATTTCTAACGATGTAATTGGCATACTTTTCCTCACTTACTTAATAATAATTGAATGCTTAATTTTATCTTGTCTTTTTTTGTCTGTCCATTGTCTTTGACAACTTTTAGACGGCCAAACTTTCTCACACTGATCAAATCCCCAACGGCAACCTGGTAATCAGATTTTTCAACCAGATGATAGTTTACCTGGACAGATTTTTTCTCAATTAGTTGACTGGTTTGATTTCTAGATAATTTCAAGGCACTTGATAAGAGGGCATCCAATCGAAAACTCGAAACTAAAATTTCTCGTTCTCTAAAGTCAATTTTAGATATAATCCTATCGGTAAAAGGACGTTCCTCCAGCGATACAGGAAGTCTGCCAATCTTTCTTATTCCATCCTGAAAAAGAGGAATAAAATCACGATTGACAAAAATCTGTGCTCTCTTTTCATCTACCAAGATATCACCAAATAATTTACGGTCAATTCCTAGCTGGTTGATGATTGTTCCCAATATTTTTCCATGGCTCAGCTGTTCAAACTTGCTCGGATAGCAAATTTCTAACAAGGTCATTTCAAAGTCTGATATTTCCGGTTCAAAGTAATCTGGATACAGAAGAACACGAACCGACTCCGTCGGAAGAAAATCACCACTACTTTGGCAACCCAGTCCATATGTCCCAGCTAGCACCCTCAAGATCTGTTCCTGATGGGGATTGATAAAAGGAGTAAGCACTGGTGCATAGGTATCTTCTACCCGCTTGATCCACTCTAAACCCTTATCAATAAAGGGAATATCATCTTGGGAAAAATGCTGATAAATGGCTCGATTTACTGTCATAGTAATAGCACTAGTCGTGTTAAGAGATTTCCAACAAACTGGATTAGAATCAGCGCAGCCCAAACTGTAAAATCAAGACCAGCAAATTGTAGATTGAGCTTACGAAGAGGCTCGATAACTGGACGAGCAAGTCTGATGACTAAACGACCTAGTTGACTTTCATAGGCATTTGGAAACCATGAAAGAAGAGCAAATGCAACGAGAATGATGGAGTAAATGCTAACTGCATTTTGAATTAAACGGATTAAGAAAATCATTATCTTGCTCTATTTCGTTTAATATCAAAGCCGAACTCGGCACCTTGTGATTCGTCTGGAAGTTTGATATCCTCAATATTCACGATAACGTTGACAGGCGTCAATAGATACATCGTACTCGCAACTTTTTTCATATTTCCAGCCAAGACGTGACGGGCTCCGTCCAAGTAATCAAGGCAGCGGCGCGCTTGTACTTCTGTCATGTATTGGAAATCAATCAAGATGCTTTCATTTCCAGTTAACAAATCAACAATCTCAGTTGCATCCTCATACTTTCTTGGATAACGAACATCAATCGTCACTTTCTCATCTGAGTGATGGTTTTGCTTTGCCAACTCTTGTTGACGAGCATGGAGGCGAGTAATATTCGCATCTTTTACTGATTCCGGCTGAGCAGATGCTGGTAATCCTTTAGAAGATGAGATAGCTGGGCTAACTGTTTCCTCTTGTTGAGTCTGGTAGTTAGTCGTTTCTTCCCCATCTTCTGTAAAATAATCTATAAATTTATCGAATCTATCTTTTAAAGACATAGCTCTCTCCTATTTAAAAAATGCTGTACCGATTCGAACAAAGGTTGAGCCGAACTGAATCGCTTCTTTAAAATCACGACTCATTCCCATACTTAGCTCTGTCATCGGCATATTAGGGATTTGTTTTTCTCTAATTTCTGCTTGCAGAGCCTGCGTATCCTTGAAAATTTCTTTCAATTCATCACTGCCTGCCTCAAAAGGAGCCATGGTCATTAAACCAACATACTCAATCTGATCTAACTTAGCCAATTCTGGCAAAAGTTCTAGCAATTCTTCTTTTGAAAACCCATGCTTGCTTTCTTCCCCAGAAATATTAACCTGCAAGAAACACTTGATAACATGATCTGTTCTCTTTTGAATTTCCTGTGCTAACTTTAGGGAGTCTAAAGCATGAAAGTAATCCACATATGGGATTACTTCTTTTACTTTCCGTCTCTGTAGTGTTCCTATTAAATGCCAAGTGACTGGGTAATCTTTCAAGGCCTGATATTTTTCTAAAAATTTATCAACTCGATTTTCACCGATATGATGGATGCCAAGCGGAAGCAAGGCTTCCGCTGTTTGTACATCTACATATTTTGTCACTGCGATTACTGAAACAGCATCTAGATTACGGTTGGCTTTTTGACTAGCATCAGCAATTTGCTGAAAAACTAATTCAGTGTTTTTTTTCAAATTCATTGATTAACGATTTTTGAAGAATGGAGGTGTATCCAATTCATCCTCATCTTGTGAAACTGGTGTTTCAAAGCGTTCAACTGGTGAAACAACGGGATCTGTTTGGCGAACAATTGACTCACGGCGCAAGTCCCAATCTCCAAAAGCAGATGCTTGGTTGGTTTCAAAGCGACGTGAACTTGATTTAGGCAGTTCTGCTGTCTCTTCCAAGTCGAATTGACGGTCAAATGTATGTGCTTGTGGAGTTTTAGTTGATGGTCGACCAACTGGTTGGTTGGTAGCAGACCCGACTACTTTTTCTAGTCGTTCTTGACGAACACCTGTCGCTACAACAGTCACACGGATTTCATCCTTCATGCTTTCGTCGATAGATGTTCCAAGCCAGATGTTTACACCTTTGCCAGCTGCTTGATTGACAATTTCTGAAGCTTCTTCTGCTTCAATCAACGTTAAATCAAGACCACCAGTAACGTTGACAATCACATCTTCAGCGCCATCGATAGTTGTTTCAAGAAGTGGAGAGTAAATTGCTTTACGAGCTGCTTCAACAACACGCTCTTCACCACTACCAATACCGATACCCATAAGGGCATTCCCTTTGTTTGCCATTACAGTCTTCACGTCAGCAAAGTCAAGGTTAATCAATCCTGGGTTCGTGATCAAGTCAGTAATCCCTTGAACACCTTGGCGAAGAACGTTATCTGCTTCACTAAGAGCTTCAAGAAGCGGTGTTTTCTTGTCAACAATTTCAAGTAAGTTATTGTTAGAGATAATCAACAAAGTATCAACATGCTCGCGAAGTTCATTAATTCCTTCTACAGCGTACTGACCACGTTTGCTTCCTTCAAATCCGAAAGGACGTGTCACAACACCAACTGTAAGAGCACCAAGATCTTTAGCGATACGTGCAATAACAGGGGCAGCACCTGTACCAGATCCACCACCCATACCAGCAGTGATGAAGACCATGTCTGCACCGCTGATTGCTTCCGTCAAAGCTTCTTCGCTTTCTTCTGCAGCTTTACGTCCAACTTCTGGACGACCTCCAGCACCCAAACCACGAGTCAATTTGGGACCAAGTTGGATAACGGTTTCTGCTTTCGTACTGCTAAGTGCTTGTACATCAGTGTTGGCTGCGATAAATTCTACACCAGCAACACCTTCGTCAACCATGCGGTTGATGGCGTTACCACCACCACCACCGACACCAATTACCTTAATAACTGCGCCTTGAGCTGCTGCTGTATCAAATGAAAATGTCATAATTTCTTATCCTCTTTTATTCATCAAACATGCTTCCGATTAAACCACGGAAACGTTCTGTTAGCTTCGGTTTACTTTGAGAACTTGCTTGGAATTCTTCCTTGGGAGCAACTGGAGTTTCCTGTACAGTTTCAACTGGAGTTGTCTGTGTTGGGCTTGGTTGCGCCACAGGATTCAAACGTTGATTTGGAATGCCAAAGTTGATTGGTTTTTGACGAAGGAATTCATCTCCTTTAACTGCTTTTTGAGCAAGAAGATTGACTTCAGTCAATTTACCAGCAAACTCAGATAAACTAATCACGTGAGCAAATGCAGGGTTGCGAATTCCAACCTGATTTGGAACATAGAGTTTTA
Organism: Streptococcus oralis subsp. tigurinus; assembly: GCF_002096275.1. Lineage (GTDB taxonomy): Bacteria > Bacillota > Bacilli > Lactobacillales > Streptococcaceae > Streptococcus > Streptococcus oralis_CN. The sequence continues at coordinate 134,981 of NZ_NCUG01000015.1, forward strand.
CTCGAACACCAAATACTTCTTGGGCTAATTCAACAACGCCCGGCAAAATTGCATTTCCACCGATAAGGACGATACCTCCTGGCAAATCCAACAAGTGTCTTCTTTCCAACTCTTGTTTGATTTGGTCAAAGATATGTTTGATACGTGCTGAAATAATTTCTGCCAAGTAGCTTTCTGTCACTTCAACAGGTTCTACTTCGCCAATTACTTCAACTTGGAAAGTTTCATTACTTGCAAGTGGAACGTAAGCTTCACCATAGTTCAGTTTCAAACTTTCTGCAATCTTTTGAGATGTTTTCAAGACTTTAGAAATGTCTTTTGTAACGTAATCTCCACCTTCTTGGTAGATGTTGGTGAATTGCAATTCTTGGTTGCGGATAGTCGCTACAGTAGTCTGACCTCCACCCATGTCAATGACAGTCGCACCAAATTCACGTTCGCCTTCATTGAGAACGGAGTTCACAATCGCCAAAGGTGAAATAATCACATTATCAACCTGGATACCTACACGTTCGACCGTCTTGCGAAGATTGTGTAGAATCGTACGAGGACCTGTGTAAAGCAGACCACGCATTTCCAAACGGACACCCATCATACCACGAGGGTCACGGATTCCTTGGAAACCATCCACGATGAACTCTTCAGGAATGAAGGTAATCACTTCACGATCAGGAGTCATGCTCTTTGTCAAAGCTGATTTAACAACATCTTCAACATCCTGATCTGTGATTTCTTTTGTATCTGATGTTACAGGAATCATTCCTTGTGTTGGTTCGACCTGCAGAAGATTTGCTGGAAGACCAACGTTGACAGACTTGATAGAAATGCCTGCTTTCTCTTCTGCCTGTGTGATTGCGGATTTGATTGCCGAAGCAGCCGCTTCAATATCAACAATAATTCCGTCTTTTACACCTTTACTTTTGGCATTACTAACACCAATTACATTTACTTCGCCATCTCTATGCTCAGCAACTAACACCTTAATGGAGCTAGTTCCGATATCTAAGCCTGTAAAAAAACCATCTCTAGTCATTACATCGCATCCTCTCTATCTTCCAAGTTTCTCACTTCTATTTAATAACTATGTTTGGGCATAGCTATTCGAAGAATATTATAACACAAAAAAACTAATCATGCTTAGTTTTTCGTAAATTTCCTGCATGTTTTTTGAGAAAATATTAGAAAATTTTTCTTCTGGAAAAAGTTTTTGATGTTCTTGTCAACAATTCGATAATATTTATAACCCATCAAAAAAAGAAGGTCTTTTTAGACCTTCTCTTGAATAAATTCTTCCGATTTTTGCTGTAAAAAAATCTCTAGCAATTTTGCTGTTACGCAAATTGCTATCACGATAACGCTCGAAACAATAAGGTAATTCAAAAGTTGTCCGTGATTTCCAACAAGTGGCGGTCTCGTTAAGAAACCATAATCCCCACTGACAACTAAATTAACAACCCATATCAGAGCGTTCAAGGTGAAGGTAATCATCGCTACATTTTTGAAGTTGAGCAGGGAAGCTTCATAATTCTTAAACAAGTATAGGAGCGCATTCCCCAAAAGTGCCACGTGCCCGATGATAAAGGACAGGATGGTCACGTGCGGAAACGGATAAGGGTCAAAGAGTGGGTATGCCAGAGCAACGGTTGCTCCAAAAGTTCCTAGAAGGGCAAAGTATTGCTTGTACTTGGATGTCCCTGGAATCAAGAGCATCACAAACATGGCGATACGGCAATGATAGAAGGGCAAACTTTCTGACAGAGGCATGAGATTGCCCCAATACCAGCTATACAGAACAATCAGTTGAACAGACTGAAGGATCTGAATAAAACGCTGGTAAGCCACTTTATCGCGAAAACGATAAGAAGCATAGAAAGTAAGAGCCAGTAAACATAACAAACCAATGTACCAGTGGAGTTCAAACTGGGGCGGTTCTGATATCTGTGTGGTAAATAATTGTTCCCACAAATTCATATTCTATTCCTCGTTCATCTAGCCAGAGGCAGTAAAAAATTCACTTTCCCCAGCTTTTAAATTTTTTGAAAAACTTGATTCCATGCCATGCATAGAATACTTGCGTCTTAAATTCGCAACCTATTATATCATTTGTATTGCAGAAATGCACCTTGCAGATACCCTTTTTTGATTTGTCGACTTCTCTAGCATAAACTAATCAACATATTGGTCTCTTTGTCCTTTATAAACTTGCCAAAGAATCTCCATTTGCTCCTTGGTGATGCGTTTTTCAGATAAGACTGGCAATTGGTCAATGGCAAAAAATTGAAGCTCAGCAATTTCTTGATTCTCTTGAAATTGTCCATCAAGAAGCTTACATTCAAAGACAAACTTTGCATATTGTTTGCTCTGTAGTTGGAAACGATTGGTATCAAAAACCGCAAGTAACCTTTCAGTTTTTGCTGTAAAACCGGTTTCTTCTTCAATTTCTTTAAGAATATTTTCGATTGGAGAATAGCCAACTTCACCAAAACCACCTGGCAAAGCCCAACTATCCTCTCCTTTTCCTCTAACTAAACATACTTTTTCATCCTCAACAATCCAAGCACGGACGTCCATCAGAGGAGTTGCATAAGCGGAAGTTGGTTTCAAGACTTCTGCAACTTCTTCTGCATCGAGGTCTGATACCTGATTCAACATTTCAGATAACAGACTTCGCAAGTCCTCGTAGCGCTCACGGTCGAAAGGATCTTTTGTAAAGGTTAATCCAGTATCCGTAATGGCTAGCATTCTTTGCAGATACTTGGCAAAATCACTTGCATTCATTTTCTAAACTTTCGACCAACTTGGCTAGATTCATGGAGTTAGAGCCTTTGAGCAAGATTTGGTCATTGGCACCGAGGCTTTCCTTAACCTGCTTGACTAGGTCTTCAAATTGGTCCTCATTGGCTGTTTTTTTGAAGTAATAAACGTGGCCGATTGGGAACATTTGACTAGCCAGTTGTGCCAATTCGGCAATGTCTTCTCCGTAGAAAATAACGGTATCCAGCACATCTGGGGAAAGACTTAAAATCATCTGGTTATGGAGTTGAACAGACTGGCTACCTAATTCCTTCATATCCGCCAAAACTGCTATTTTCTTTCCTCCCTCGTTGGCTGGAATGGCAGAAAATGTCTCCAAAATCAACTTCATAGCAGTTGGGTTGGCATTGTATACGTCAGACAGAATATCTGCTCCATTTGCTGCTTTCTTCCACTCGGTGCGGTTACGCGTCAATTCTAGGTTCTGGAAAGCCTGACGAATCTGTTCCTCTGAAACTCCTTCTTGTAGAGCCACATAAGCAGCAATCATAGCATTGGTGGCATTGTACTTACCAGTCACTGGCAAATCGAGGGGTTGTCCCAAGAAATTAGCTTTAAAGGTCAGACTATCCTTGCGCTCAATCAAGTCTGTGATTTCTAACTCAGCTCCTTGCCCAAAACGGACCACTTTTTTATCAGTGGGCAAGTAGTCCTCTACAATCGGGTCAGCTGGTACCAAGAGCAAGGAACCTGGTGCCATACCATCAGCAATTTGCATCTTCCCTTTAGCAATCTCTGAACGGTCTTTGAAAAAGGCCAAATGAGCTTCTCCAACCAAGGTCACGATGGCTGTCTTAGGATGAGCCAATTCAGACAAGAGATGGATATCTCCCAAGTGATCCTGTCCCATCTCCAAGACCAACTTTTCTGTTCCTTCAGGCATATGAAGAACCGTGTAGGGAAGGCCAATCTCGTTATTGTAATTGCCTTGGGTTTTGTAGGTCTTGTAGGTTGTTGATAGTAAATGTGCCAACATATCCTTGGTCGTTGTCTTGCCATTTGAACCCGTAACAGCAAAGACATCAACTGCCGCTTTTTCAAGATAGTAGGCTGCGAGGGTTTGAAAGGCAGACAACACATCGTCTACTAGAATGTAGGGATGATTTGCAACCTCTTTCTCAGACAGGGTTACTGTTGCACCATTTTCAAAAGCTGTTTCGATAAAATCGTGGCCATCACGCGCACCTTTGAGGGGCACAAATAAGTCTCCTGCAGCAATCAAACGACTGTCAAACTCAGCTTTTTCTAACTGAGCATCCGCAAAAAGACTGACATCATTTTTAGCTCCAACAGCTTGGGCAACTTCATGGATTGTTAATTTCATTTCTACTCCTTTAAAAAGGGTTGAAGTCCGAGAACTCTAATCACCTACAGTGAAGGTTCGGGCTTCTACCCCTTCTTTCATTTTTATAGCAAATGCGCTTCGTGCTTGTTAAAGCTCTCCTTAGCAAGGTCAACCAAACGCTCGATTAGCTCTGGGTAGCTGATTCCCATATTGTCCCAAAGTAGTGGGTACATAGACCACTGGGTAAAACCTGGCATGGTATTAAGCTCATTTAGGAAAATCTCGCCCTTATCTGTATAGAAGAAATCACAACGAGACAGACCGAGACCACCAATCGCACGGAAGGCTGTTTCTGCATTTTGACGCATGACAGCTACCACATCATCACTGATCCTAGCCGGGATATCCATGGTAATCTTGTTATCGATATATTTGGCATCATAATCATAGAAGGCAACATCCTTGACAACTTCTCCTGGCAAAGTGCTCTTGACATCGTAGTTCCCCAAGAGACCAACCTCGATTTCACGCGCATTCACACCTTGCTCTACCAAGACACGGCTGTCATATTGGAAGGCAAGTTCCAAAGCTTGGCGGAGTTCTTCTTGGTTTTCAGACTTAGAAATACCGACACTTGACCCCATGTTTGATGGTTTTGTGAAGACTGGATAAGTCAATTTTTCTTCAACTTCAGCGATTTTAGCAGTCACATCATCACCTTCGACGACGGCCACATAAGGAACTTGGGCAATTCCGACAGATTCTAGAACTCGCTTGGTCGTAATTTTATCCATGGCAAGACTAGATGACAAGATATTGCAACCTACGTAAGGCATTTTTAAAACTTCCAAGAATCCTTGAACAGAGCCATCCTCTCCCATTGGGCCATGAAGAACTGGAAAGACCACTGCACCTTCTTCGTAGATGGCACTTGGTGCAACTTTCTTATTCCAATCAATCGTTTCATTGGTCATGAGACGATCCTCTTGACCTGGAGTCTGGCTAAATTCCTGAGTCTTGATAAAGTCACCTGACTGGCTGATAAAGAAAGTCTTGACTGTGAAACGGTCGTAGTTGACCGCACGCATGACACTTTCAGCTGACAATACAGACACCTCACGTTCTGCACTGCGTCCGCCGTATAAAAGAATAATCGTTTGTTTCATATTGCTTGTCCTAATTCTAATAGAATACTCGTTCTTTAGTATATCATATTTACTTTTTTTTTAAAACTTGAAGCTAATACTGATCTTCAAAAAACATAAAAAGAGACCGATAAAAACAAAGTCGGCCTCCTTGATTTTTTGTATAGATGAATGGAGTTAGTAAATTGGTCTACACTTACAACTCTGTCCGATTTTCAATGGCTCGTAAGAGTGTGACCTCATCCGCATACTCGATATCTGCTCCCACGGCTAGTCCTCGTGCTAGACGAGTGACTTTGATCCCAGCTGGTTTGAGCAAACGAGAGAGATACATAGATGTCGCTTCCCCATCAGCCGTCGCATTGGTTGCCACGATCACCTCTGAAACCTCACTATCCATGAGACGGGTCATGAGACTCTTGAGATTGATATCGTCTGGACTGATGCCATTCATCGGAGAAATGAGGCCATGCAAGACATGATAGAGTCCGTGGTATTCTTGGATATTTTCCATAGCAGCCACATCGCGACTATCCTCTAGCACCAAGATGGTTGTCTGGTCACGAGTCGGATCTGTACAGATCGAGCAAGGATCATCATCTGTCAAGCGACCACAGATGGAACAATAGGTCAATTCCCGCTTGGCAGATAGAAGGTTTTTTGCAAATTCATTGACATCGTCATCAGACATTCCAATGGTATAGAAGGCGAGGCGAGTAGCCGTTTTGATCCCGATACCTGGAAGCTTCGAATAGCTATCAATTAACTTGGCAATAGGTGTTGGATACAGCATAAGTTCCTTTCTAATTCATTGGATGTTGTTGGTTATAAAGATTGATGATATCACGCGCAATTGAAGGTCCGACACCATTTGTTAGGTTGGTGTTATGAGGAAAGACAACTGCGACCGCGATTTGAGGATTATCGGACGGAGCATAAGCAACTGCGTTGGTATTATTGGCCTTTTGACCGCCATTAACATAACTTTCGGCCGTCCCCGTTTTCCCGCTTATGGAAACGGCTGCGCCATTTGAAAAGGCACGACCAGTTGTCAGAGCGCTCGTTCCATGCGAAACTTGATAGAAACCTTGGTGCAAGAGGGCCATATCCGCTTCTGAGATATTGATCTTGTTCAGTTCCTTGGTGGCTGTTTCTTGAACTAGATTACCTAAGCCACCTTGTTCATTGTTTCCATAAACTCCCTCAACGATGTGAGGAGCCAATCGTACGCCATTGTTTGCAATGGTTGCGACATACTGGGCTAACTGCATAGGTGTGTAGTTATCAAACTGGCCAAAGGCGTTATTAATATAGTTGGCCAAATCAAATTCTTTTGGTGTAAATCCTGTAGATTCATCTGGGAGGTCAATCTCTGTTGAAGCTCCAAGTCCATATTCCCCAAAGGTTGATCGCAACTTGCCCATTGCAGTTTCTAACTGATCAGTTGCGACTATCATATTTGGCTGGTAGGACTGCCCCATGATCCCTAGCGCAGTCTGAACCATGTAGGTATTAGAAGAGTACTCTAGAGCCTCAACTGCTGTGATAGGGAAGGAGCCATAGGACAAGGTATACCATGAATTGATCGGAGCCGAACCTTGGAAAACAATCGGCTGATCTGTCAAGGTTTGATTGCCTGACAAGACCCCATTTTCCCAACCAGAGCTAAGGGTTGCCGCCTTAACGACAGACCCCGGTACAAAGACATTGGTTATCGTTCCAAGCGAATCTGAACTTAATTCACCGGATTCGACATCATGCTTGACACCTGACATAGCTAGAACTGCACCGGTTTTAGGATTGAGGGCTACAGCGTAGACTCCTTCAGAGTATTTGGCTCCACCGTTACCCAACTCTGAGTTGAAGTAGCTCTTGAGTAGATCATCCACACCATTCTGGAACGCTAGGTCAACCGTTAACTTGATATTGTTTCCTTTGCTTCCTTCTTCGATATTTTCCACACTTTCCATATTTCCGTGTTTGTCGAGGTGGATTTCCTTGACGGAGCGTTTGCCTTGAAGAACATCTTCATATTGCTTTTCAAGATAGGAAGTTCCCACTCGGTCATTGAGAGAATACCCTTTTTTGAGATAAGAGTCCACTTCCTCTGCTGGAAGACCCGATTTTTCACTTGATACACTACCTACAATTGAAGACAAAGAAGTGTCTAGGACTTTTCTATCCCATGAGGTTGAAATACTGATACCTGGTAATTCCTTGGACGCTGATGCAACGAGAGCAACTTGGGTATCATCTAAGGCATCCGTAGAAATGGTTCCTGTCGCAAAATTTTCAACGGCATTGAGCTGACTAAAGAGATAGATTTCCTTTTTCTGGTCATCTGTATAATTGAGTTGACTCGCGTCAATACTTTCAACCGCATTATTGTAGAGGGTCGCTTCAGATAAGCGGTTCCCATCTGAATCTAGGCGTTTATCACTTGGCAAGGATTCGACTGTTTTTTTGTAAACGTCCTGGTCCGCCAAGTAGTAGTCTGCAATCTGACGGTCTGTCAAATTAGGGGAGGTTACATTCACATATGTGAGAAGTTTCTTGGCTGTCTCCTTCAATTCTGCTGCCGTCATTTTATTGTTTCGTGTGAAAGAAACGACTTGCTTGACAGTGTTTTCTACCAAGGGTTTCCCTGCTGCATCATAGATTTGCCCACGAGCTGAACTGGTTGTTACCCTTGTCTGGCTGGCTGAAGCCAATTTTGTTTCATAGAAATCTTTATTGAGCACCTGCATGTATAACAATCGACCAATAATGGCCATAAACAACAGGATAACAATGGCAAACAGCAAATTAAGCCGAATAGGAATCGAATGGCTATTGAATTTTCTCATACAACTAAGACTCTTTTCTAGAAAAATTTCCGATTTTCACCTTTATTTACATATAAAATAATAGAGCAAACAGGTGATGTTCAGTACATTTCATTGTACCATATTTTACGGAGAAACTCTTGGAAAAGTCGAAGCATTTTTTGACTTTCAACTGAAAATGCCTTTTTATTTTGTTATCCTAACTTCTATGATATAATGATAGTAATAGTTAGGAAAGCGTTAACTTTTAAGACTTTGACTCATAAAAAGGAGCCTCATGAATAAGCCAGATATCGCAACCATAATCGATCTCCATTTTGAAGAATTAACCGAGCTCGAGCAAGAAATCGCTCGCTATTTTTTGCAGTCTGATACGATCCAAGACGATCTTTCTTCTCAGCAAGTTACCCAGAAATTACATATCTCCCAAGCAGCTCTGACTCGCTTTGCCAAAAAGTGTGGTTTTACAGGCTACCGAGAGTTTGTCTTTCAATACCAGCATCAGGCTAGTAAACCGGACACTCATTCCCACAAACATAGCCCTTTGACCAAACGTGTTCTTAGAAGCTACAGCATCATGAGGGAACAAACACAGGATTTGATCGACGAAGAACAACTGGAACGCGTCGCCCAATTAATCGATGACGCTGAACGTGTCTACTTCTTTGGAACAGGTAGTTCCGGTCTTGTCGCTCGTGAAATGAAATTGCGTTTCATGCGTCTGGGTGTGGTCTGTGAGGCCTTAACCGATCAGGACGGCTTTGCATGGACGACCAGCATCATGGATGAAAATTGTCTAGTACTCGGTTTCTCACTTTCTGGTACAACTCCTTCTATTTTAGACAGTCTATTAGACGCAAAAGAGATGGGGGCCAAGACCATCCTCTTTACCAGCGCTCCAAACAAAAATAGTCAGGCCTATACAGAAACCGTTCTTGTTGCTAGCCACAGCCAGCCTTCCTACATTCAACGGATATCTGCTCAACTCCCCATGCTCTTCCTTATAGATTTGGTTTATGCCTACTTTTTGGAAATCAATCGTGAAAGCAAGGAGAAAATCTTTAATAGCTATTGGGAAAATAAAAAACTCAATGGCTATCGTAGACAAAAACGCGTTAGAAAATCCTAGTTTGGTTGAACCAAACTAGGATTGTTTTGTCTTGAAATGATAATAGGCTCCCAACATCCCTGCTGTATTTTGGTGATGGGCAAATTCTAATCTCGTCTTATCAGCTAGACTTGGCACCAAGGCATCTTTTAAGGCTGTGCGGATCTTTGGCTTGAGAATAGCCTCTTGCCCCATGATGCCACCACCGAGAATGACTACTTCTGGATTGGCCACATAGCAAATATTTGCCAGACCTTTTCCTAGATAGTCTACCATACGGTCAATACCAGCCATACAGATTTTGTTTCCTTCGGTAGCTTCCTTAAAGATGCGTCGGCCATTCCACTGATCAACTGAATCTCCATGAGCTGTTGCTACATACTCAACCAAGGCTGTCGTAGAAGCAAGATCCTGAAAAGCTCCATCCTGCATGTGCATGTAACCGACTTCGCAAGCTGAGTTGCTAAATCCATGGAAGACTTTCCCATCCATAATCAAGCAACCACCGATACCTGTTCCAATGGTCAAGCAAAGTGTGACACTCGCTCCCTTGCCTGAACCAGATACTGCCTCAGCAAGGCCTGCACAGTTGACATCATTTTCAATCTCACAAGGAATATTAAAGCTAGTCTCGATTTCCTTTTTGAAGTTGGTTCCTGCGTAGTTAGGAATTTGAGGACCAGCATAGAAAATCTCACCCTTATCAGGATCCACCATTCCTGCAGAAGAAATGGCAACACCTGCTACTGGGCCTTTTTCTAAATAACTGGCTACGATGTCTTTTGTCTTTTGTAAGATATGAGGACCACCCTTATGCGCCTCAGTTGGCATTTCATGCGATTCAACAAGTTGGCCTTCTTGGTCAATCAAACCATATTTGATATTGGTTCCACCGATATCAATTGCAACGTAGTGTGTCATAAATACCTCCTTATGGATTAGAGGAAGCGCTCCTTGGTTTCACGAATCAATTGCGCTGCTGCTTCTACAACTGGTCGATCTTCTTCAGTCACTGGTGTCAATGGTGAACGAACTGATCCAATGTTAAGTCCTTCATTGATCTTCAAGACTTCTTTGATCACACCGTACATATTTCCATGAGCAGAAGTGAGCTTACCAATGATTGCGTTGATAGCATACTGCAATTCACGCGCTGTTTCCAAGTCTTTCTCAGCAATCAACTGATTGAGTTTCAAGAAGAGTTCTGGCATCGCACCATAAGTACCACCGATACCAGCCTTAGCGCCCATGAGGCGACCACCTAGGAACTGTTCATCTGGACCATTAAAGACGATGTGGTCTTCTCCACCAAGGCTGACAAAGGTTTGGATATCTTGAACTGGCATAGAAGAGTTCTTAACACCGATAACACGAGGATTCTTCAACATTTCAGTGTAAAGGCTTGGAGTCAAAGCAACACCTGCCAATTGAGGAATGTTGTAAATCACATAGTCTGTGTTTGGAGCTGCAGAACTGATATCGTTCCAGTATTTGGCAACTGAGTACTCAGGCAAGCGGAAGTAAATCGGCGGAATTGTCGCAATGGCATCTACACCCAAACTTTCTGCGTGGCGAGCAAGTTCCATACTATCCTTTGTGTTGTTGCAAGCTACGTGAGCGATGATGGTCAATTTTCCTTTGGCAACTGCCATAACTTCTTCCAAAATCAATTTGCGGTCTGCCACACTTTGGTAGATACATTCACCAGAAGAACCGTTGACATAGAGACCTTGAACTCCCTTATCAATGAAGTATTGAACCAAGGCACGCGTACGCTCTGGACTGACTTCTCCTTGATCATCGTAACATGCGTAGAAGGCTGGAATGACACCTTCATATTTTTTCAAATCTGACATAGATTTTCTCCTAAGATTTCTTTTTTCTGCTGAGAGCAGTTCTATTTTTTACAAGTTTAGTATACACCTTGTGAAAATCGCTTTCAATATCTTGTATACACTTAGATTTTAGTTTCTACTTGTATTTTAGAAACTATAACGATTGAAAGTAGTTTCAGAAACACCTCAACCTACTGGTATTTGGCGAAGATTTTCTCCATCAAACCTGCTTGGAGAAAGACTAGCAAACCAAAACCAAAGAGGATAAAGGCTGACCCACCCAAAAGGAGCGTGAAGGCGGATAGATAAAGAACCATCACAATGAGAAAGAGAATGGCTAACATGAGGAAGAACCATGGAAAGTTAAAACTTGCCAAGATAAGCCCTTTTTGCAGCACTTCTTTCCAAGACAAATCATAGCGCGCAGCGATGGGATAACTAGCCAGCATCACCAGAGTGAGGAAGATGAGAATCCCCAAACAAATAGCTTTCACAATCTGAAAAGGTAAAGCTGTCTGGCCCCAGAAAAGATAGAGATCTAGAAAGCTTAATGACACAATGCCCAACTCCAGCAAACCTAACTGGAAACCCAGTTTCAGATTTTGCTTGAAAGCTCTCAGATAGGTTCTGAAAACAGGTACTCGCCTGCTTCTCTTAATCTCAAACATAGTTTGGTAGAGGCTGATTTTCGCCACTCCAATCGTCACGATGGGCAAACAAGAGACAACAAAAAGAAGATTGGCTGTCACGATATCCAAGACCTTCTCACTGAAACGCATGAGAAAATTATCTGTATCAAATGCTGCCTTGATCAAGCTTACTCCTTTTTGTGCCATGTTTGCTCCTCCTGATTCTTTTAATCAATCAAAATTTTAAAGAGATATTTGCGAACCTTTTCTTCCATCCCTGCGTAGCCATTTGGCTGGTGAGGTTCTCCTGGGAAGAAAATCGCAAAATTGTGATAGCCCAACAATAGCGGGTAGTTTTCATGACAATGGACAAAACCAATGTCGCTCGCTTCATCGAATGCTACCGCCTCGTCTTTGATACGTGAACCGTAGCTCGAATATTCGTGTCCTTCTACCAGCAAATGCAAATCTGCATAGTTCTTATGATGTTCAAATTGATCATTTTCAGCTTGATTGAGGACATTTTCCTGCACAACTAGAAAGACCTTGTCCCCGTCAATCTCATACTTACCGAGTTCGAAAGAATCCTTACGGTGCTGATAGAGATAGTCGATAGCCTTGTCTAGATTGGGATGGATTCCCTTGTAAAAGGCGATGTTTTTCAAATCGTCAAAAATCATACTGTTTCCTTCGTTTCTGATAATTACTAGTTTTCAGTTTCGAATTATCCTTCCTCTATTTCCCTGTAACAGTGCGGACGGAAGCAAATTCCTTCATCGTCAGTCTCAAAAATTCCGTCTAAGATAACCGTAAGATGCTTATCTTAGATACCACTAAAGCGAGAAATAGTTACCATAAAACGAACCTACTCTAACTAGTATCTTGAAAAGAGTTCATTCTTAAGTTTATAAGTGTCTTACAAAACTTCACGAAGTAACTGCATACTCTCCATTTTGTAGACACTTATAACTCTATATTCTCTTATACTCAATGAAAATCGAAGAACAAACTAGAAAGCTAACCCCAGGCAATACTTAAGTATGGCAAGGTGATGCTGACGTAGTTTAAATTCGATTTTCGCAAGATCTTAACCTTTGACAGCTCCCATAGTAATCCCCTGAGTGAAGGATTTTTGGAAGACAAGGAAGACGGTTACGATTGGCACGGCTGCAAGAGCTGCACCCGCCATGATCAAACCATAGTTGGTTGCCATTTCGGCCTGCATGGTCGCAACCCCGAGTGAGATGGTCAAGTTTTGACGTGAAGTCAACATAACCAACTGCATAAAGTAGTCGTTCCAAGTATTGATGAAGGTAAAGATTGCAAGGGCTGCAAATCCTGGTTTCACGATAGGGAAGGCTACGCTCCAGAAGGTACGAATCTCACCACAACCGTCGATTTTAGCTGATTCAAGCAATTCAGTTGGGATATTTTCACTGAACTGTTTCATGAGGAAGACCCCAAATGGCCATCCGATCAAAGGCAAAATCACTGCCCAAAGTGTATCGTGAATTCCCATGAAATTGACGATACGTACCAATGGTACAAGGACAACTTGTTTTGGAAGAGCCATGGCAGCGATAAAGACTGCAAAGAGGATGCGTTGACCATAGAAACGTTTCTTAGCCAAGACATAACCTGCTAGAGAAGAGGTTGCACAGACTAGGAACATAGTTACTAGTGAGATAAATACAGAGTTCCACATCCACTGCATAGCAGGGTTTTGCACCATGAGTTGTTGGAAGTTCTCCATGGTTGGCATTTTAGGGAACCACTGTGGCGGAATCATAATGGTATCAGGCTGTGATTTGAAGGCCCCTGTCAAGATCCAGTAGAATGGAAAGATGAACAGTACGGTCAACAAGAGCAAGATAATCGTTGAAATAACAGTGAAAGCTGTTAAGGGTTTCTTTTGTGTAGGTTGCATAACTGTCTCCTTTCTTTAGTATTCTACGTCGTTTCCGAGGATCTTGAATTGAGCGAAGCTGACAATCGCAATCATAATTGCCAAGAAGACACCGATAGTGTTTGCATAGCCGTATTCTGTCAATTGGAAGGCTTTTTCGTAAAGGTAGTACATCAAGGTACTTGTTGAGTAGTTTGGACCACCAGATGTCAACAACTGAATCAAGGCGAAACATTGGAATGAGTTGATGGTCGTAATAATCGCGATGTAAAGAGTTGTTGGAAGAAGGCTAGGCCATTTGATCTTCCAGAACACTTGGAACTCAGTCGCACCGTCAACTCGCGCTGCTTCAACTAGTGAGTTGTCAATATTTCCCATGGCAGCGATATAAAGGATAATCGGTTGACCAACAGATGTTGTCAAAAGGATGATCATAATCGCTAGCAAAGCCCAGTTTTTATCACCCAACCAAGAAATGTTTTGGCTGATGATATGACTTGACTTAAGGACAAAGTTTAGAATCCCTGATAGGGGGTCATAGATCCATTTCCATACAACCGTTACGGCAACACTACCTGTTACAACCGGTAGGAAGAAGACGAAGCGATAGAAAGATCGAGCAATAGCATTTTGATGATAGGTTTGAGATGCTACAAAGAGCGAGAAGAGAACCACAATCGGAACAGATCCGATAACCAAGATAACGGTATTAATCAAAGACTTCATAAAGACAGGGTCTTTAAACATGCGAATGTAGTTGTCCAAGCCCACAAACTCAAATTTAGTCATGGAGTAGTTAAAGAAACTTGTAATGAATCCCATAATCATAGGAGCCAAAACAAAGATGACAAAGAAGAATAACACTGGTGCTAGGAAAGCGTAGGAAATCACTGTTTCCCGCATACGAATTTTATTGACTTTCACAGTCGGCACCTCTCTTTCAAATAGAATAGTTTTTGATTTTCTTGAACTGTTTTAAAACCAAAATGAAATTTTTTAAGATTCGCTTATGTAAGAACTTCATTTTAATTTCGTGACAGTTCCTACCATTTCAAACAAAAGTCCCCCCTTTTCTTACACCATAGTGCACAGGGAAAAGGGGGGAATCAATCTGACTTAGTGCTTATTGTTTTGTAGCTTTTTTGATTGTTTCGTTAGCTTTTTCAGTGAAGGCTTTCAAAGCATCCGCTGGTTTTTCGTCACCATTTGACACAGATTGCAACATTGGGAACCAAAGTGTTCTCATTTCAGCAAAACCGTCAATTGTGTTGTAGTAAGGTGAGTAGTATTTAGTCCAACCACTGATTGTTTCCATACGTTTGTCTTCATAAAGTTTGCCAAATGAAGTACGAACTGGGAAGGCACCTGTACGAACAACATCTTTAGGACCCCATTCTTTGTCATCAGCGATGAATTGAACGAATTTCTTAGCAGCTGCGACTTTCTTGTCGTCTTTGTTGTTAAATACTGCAAATCCGTTTACAAGGTATTCAAGAGATGGTTTACCTGAGTCTGATGGGAATGGTACTTCTACCACTTCTACCTTACTTGCTTCCAAGAGTTTAGCTTGGATACCGTTTTGAGCTGGCGCCCAAAGGATTGTATATGAAGTTTGACCGTTCGCAAAGTTTTGGATATCTGCTCCACCGTCAAATTGTGAACCGTTGTTCAATAGACCGTCTTTGATCCAGCTAGCAGCTTTTTCAAGACCTTTGACGAATTTAGGATCGTCTGTTGTATATTTGGTTACGTCTTTGTCTGTTACAGAACCGCCATAAAGGTTTGCGATGAAGGCACGTGTTCCTTGGTCTCCCCCTTGACCAGAACTGAACAATGAACCTGGAGTGTAGCCTTTATCTTTAAGCGCTTTCAAAACTTTTTCAAAATCATCAGTTGTCCAACCTTCTTTTACAAGGTTTGCAACTCCAGCATCTTCCAACATTTTCTTGTTCATAGCCATGTAGAATGGAGCTGAACTGATTGGATACATGTAAGCTTTGTCGCCAGCCTTACTTGCTTGTACGATGTTTTCGTTGTTAACATCCTTGACGAATTCGTCTGTGAAGAGGTCGTTCAACTCAGCCAATTTACCATTTTTACCGTATTGGATGATACGCCCTGGTGCGTCAAAGAGTACGTCTGGCGCTGTCCCTGCTTCGATGGCTGTTGTGATCTTTTCAGGACCTGACTTGAAATCGATGGTTTCCAATTTCACTTTTACATCTGGGTTTGCTTTTTCGAAAGCTTCGATGATTGATTTTTCATAAGTTCCAACACCATCGCCAGTCTTTTCTTGTGTGAAGACTGGGAATGCCCACCAAGTGATTTCTGTTTTTCCGCTATCGCTACCAGATTTTCCAGCATCCTTACTTCCACCAGAATTCCCACAAGCAGCAAGGCCAAGAATCGCAGCACCTGCAAGTACTGTACAAGCTAGTTTTCTAAATTTCATTTGTATTCTCCTAATTAATAAGCGTGTCCATATTGGATAGTGAGTAAGCTTCTATTTGTATACGTTTTCATTTCATCCGACGCATCGACCACTCTCCTCTGTTTTGAGATTATGTTATTTAAGACCGGCAACAAAGCGTTCCGTGATCTCTTTTGGTCTAGTAATAGCTCCACCGACAACAATGCCTCGTACCCCATATTCAAGGATTTGTTTGGCTTGTTCTGGTGTATGAATTTTTCCTTCAGCTATGACATCCACACCGGCATCGCAGAGTTTTTTTATTAGTTCAAAGTCTGGACCATCTACTTTCGGACTATAAGAAGTATAACCTGATAGAGTTGTTCCAACAAAATCAACACCTGCTTCAACTGCTGCAATTCCTTCTTCAAAAGTACTGGTATCAGCCATCAAGAGTTGATGCGGATATTTTTCTTTGACTTGTCGGATAAAGTCCTGAATTTCCAAACCATCATAACGTTCACGTTTGGTACAATCCAGAGCAATGACCTCAATGTCTAGTTCAGCCAGCTCATCAACTTCTTTCATAGTAGCTGTAATGAATGGCTCCTGCGGCGGATAGTCACGTTTGATAATTCCGATAATCGGGAGTTTCGTAACCTCCTTAATCTCCTTGATATCGCGAACACTGTTTGCTCGGATACCGACTGCTCCACCTTGCTCAGCCGCTTTGACTAGCAAGGGGATAACCCCTCCCGCTTCTGTATAAAGCGGTTCATGAGGAAGTGCCTGGCAAGAGACAATGATTCCATCTTTGATTTGTTCAATCAAGGCTTCTTTGCTAATCTGTGGCATCCTCTTTCCTCCCTTTCTTGTTCTTATGGGCTTATTATATATCATTTGTTAAGCGCTTTCAATAGTTTGTAGTGGAATAGATTTCAGTTTCAAAACTATTTTATAGAACAGACTATCCTGAAAGTAGTTTCAGACATCTTATGATTTCGAATCAACCTGAATGTCATCAAAAAAGATAGCAGGCTTGAAAACCTGCTACCTCTTCTGAAACTTGCTACAATAGCTCTTGCTTATTATTCTTTTCTCTTTTTTCCAAATGCAAAGAGTGATAAGAGGACGCCCGCAAGGCCAAGGGAAATTAGTGAGCTGGTTTCCTTGCTTCCCGTATTTGGAAGTTCATCTTGTTTAGCTGCTGGCGCTTGATAGGTCACATCTTGGCCTAGAGACAGTTTGTTGTCTGCAGCTGCTAATACTAGATTGGTGTCTTCCTTGTACTCTGGCACTTTATGGACTGCTGCCTCAGCGCCATTGACACCACCCTTATATTCTGGCAGGTCATTTGAAGCTGCCAAGACAAAGTTAGCACCTCCGCTATATTCCGGAACCTCATTTGAAGCCGCTTGAACTGCATTGACACCACCCTTGAACTCTGGAATCTCATGGACTGCTGCCTCAACTGCATTGACACCACCTGTGAATTCTGGTTTTTCTACCGTTGGAGCCGGTTCTTCACCTACCGTTGCCAATGGATCGGTGTACTCTGGTACCTCTGCTACAGCCGCTTCTTCTGCATTGACACCACCCGTAAATTCCGGTTTTTCTACTGTTGGAGCTGGTTCTTCACCTGCTGTTGCCAATGGTCCCGTGTACTCTGGTACCTCTGCCACAGCCGCTTCTTCTGCATTGACACCACCTGTGAACTCTGGGACTTCATGGATAGCAGCTTCACTGCCATTAATACCATCGCTTAGTTTAGAGCCAGCTAAAGAAACTGGTAAATTGTGCATGCTTTCAATTGCACCCTCAGCTAGACCTGTAATCCTTTGTCCCATATCCTCTGGATCTATTGTGAATAAGAGAGTTTTTGTATCGTACTGGGTCATAAAGGTTGCTGTCTTGCCATTTGCCAATTGAAGGGTCGGAGCCTTGTTTACCAATACTTCCGAATCGAACTCCATGGCAATGATACCTGGCCATTTTTGGATAGCATATTTTACTTTTGCTTCTTTAGGAGAAATTCTTTCCTTAGTCAAGAAATCCCAGTTAAATTTCTTAAAGGAAAGTGTGTACGGAACTCCTCCAGGAGCATGGTGTTCATATAAAAGTCCAAATTCATCTGGCCCGATTTGTTGAAGTGAGTTATAAGCATATTCTCCTTCTTGAATCAAATGGTGGTGCAACCAAGTTAGCTGACCATCTTCTTCTACACGAGCTACTCGAATATACCCATTTTTACGACCAGGACCATTTGCATTTGCTAATAGAATATATTCTTTGCCATTTTGAACCGTGTGAGTCGCAGCCATTTGAACATAAACGTCTGGCACATCGTAGCGTTCAACATTATTGTCCCAAGTTAGACCACCATCATGACTAGTTGCAACCTGCAGATCTTCTGTCAACCCACGCATAAAGAGTTTGAGGTCCCCATTGTTTAACTGAACAACTGAAGCTTCCGTATTTTGAGCATAATAATTGCTCATGGTGCTTGAATCGACTACTGTACCATCATAAAGTGTACGATTGTCGTTGACACCACCACCCATATGCCAAGTCTTACCATGGTCGTCTGAGTAGATGATTCGAGATGATTGAGAACCATTGAGGTGGTTAGCCCGGTTGGTCGTATAGACAGGAACGACGATTCGACCTTTATGTGGTCCAGTACGAAGGGTAATCCCCACTCCAGGACCTACTCCTAGGAATTTCATCCAATCGGCTTTGACCATCGGAGTAATATCTTGTGGCGCTGACCAGGTCTTCCCGTCGTCATCGCTGTAAGACATCCATAGATAACTATCCTTGGCAATTCTAAATGGAGAAGTTTTGTTTGTTGTGAAGTAGATATTGCCTAGTAGCTGGTCACCTTTGTATAGATCACCCTTATCGCTATAGGCTGGTTTAACAGGGTCTACAACAACGCGGTAGTCTGTTGCCTTACCATCTGGAGTGTAAACTGTACCATTTTCTCGAATAGTATAAGCTTCCTTTTCTCCTTCACGATAGAGGAGTTGATAGGTTTTGCCATTGATTTCTTTGTAGGCTTCTTCTTTTTGCGAAGACATTCCAAAGATTCCTTTTCCTTCTGGGAACATGTCATAAATGGCAAAGATGCGTTTGGTTTCAGGATCTTGAGTCAAGGTCATATCAATATTCACTGGTGAACCGATTGATGGGTCAGAAGCCTTTGGATTGTCACGTAGGTTGGTAATAGTTACTCGATCTCCCCAAGTTTTACCATTATCTTCACTGCGTCTAATGACCATGCCGATATCACCCCAGTCACTCGAATGGAGACGGCGTTCATCTGCTCCTGCAATCAGTGTTCCTTTATCTGTCTTGAGAAGAGCTGGGATACGATAACTCTTGATGCCATCTTTATTTGGTTGATTGTTCCTACCACCTTCAAATACGTCTTCTTTCTCAGAGATTTTCGCACCTTCTGGAAGTTTCTGTTCCAATTCACCTCTTTCAAATAATTGACTCCGTGTTTGAACTTCATCTGGGCTTAAAGCACGATCATAAACAGTTAGGTTTCGGACTTGTAGATTTGAGGACCAAACTGTTTTCTTGCCCCGTTTGGTTGATCCAAGTTGAGCTTGATTAACATCTGGCATATCTTTGATGAAGTTCCCAGATTTTAGACTTGTTCGAGATAAGACACCGTTCACATAGAGACGAACTCGACCATGAGGTAACTCCGCTGTCGGTTGTTCGACAGTAAAGGTCACGGAATTCCATTGTCCTGGGCGAACTTTCAAAGGAGCATCTGTATACTTATCATAGAACTGTTCCCCGTTAGCGCCACGCCCTTCAATAAGAGCTGTATTATCAAGGACAGACATAGTAAAGTACTCATTTTCCTTGGTGTCACTGGATACAGAGAAGAGATTGTAAAAGCGTGGAGCTGATGCATCTGGTTTGAACTCCATGTGAACTGTAGCATTTTGAAGTTTCTTTAGTTTATCTAGTTCACTTGATAAATCAACTCTCTGACCATTTGTTGCATTGGTTTCAACATCTTCTTTTTCAAGGACAGGATTAGCATTTTTTAAATCTCTTGAGTAATAGTCACGAGGAATAGCCCCCTGATCCTCTGATTCCTCTTCCTTATTTGCTTCTTCTGCAGGGGTTCCCGTAGAGGATGGGGTTTCTGATTCTGTACTCTCATTTTTTTTCAAATAGTCTTGGTCCACCTCAACGCCGTTGTCTTGAGCTGCTGCCAATTTACCAGCCAAATCCTTATCCAAATGAGCAAGATCTCCCGAGGACGCTTCTTTTGGCAATTCTGATAAACCTTGACCAGGTTCGACAGTTTCTGTACTGGCCCCTGCTGCATTGGCTTGCTCTTGAGCTAAGACTGGATTTGCTCCAAATACCACTGTACCAATCACTACCGATGCTGCCCCAACCGCAAATTTCCGAATTCCGTATCGCTGTTTCCGATCTAAAGATTTGTAATTCATGTTTGTCCTTTCACTTTTCATAAAATAAAGCGCTTTCTTTTTCTTTAAAAATTTTTATTGTCTCTCAAGAGACAAGTTTTTACAAGAAAGTATCCAACTTAATGAGAGCTCCCAATCCTCTCCCATTTTCTGCTGAGCTCGAGTTTTTAATCACCCAGCAGCCTTTTTCCTCCTTTCACAAGTGACTTTTCCTTTATTATACAATAAAGTCTTATATTTATATCTGTGTTCCCACAGAATAGATTTTACTTTTAAGGATATTTTAATATTTTAAATTTTCTAAAAGTACTTTCAGGCTTTGGACATAAAAAAGAGAGCTCCTGGGCTCTCTCATTCATTATCTTACGTACTTAAAAGGAATCTCGCTGCCACAGAGCCAGTTATAAACTTGGTCATTGACAAAAACATTCATGGCTTCGTGAGCATACTCTGGCATGATGCGATAGGCCTTGTCACAGGTCAGACGGTTGTATATCGCAAACTGAGTAATAGGATAGCAAACATCGTCATCCAAGCCCGTAATCATCTTGACCTCACCTTGAATGCGATGGGCAAGATTTTTCACATCGATATAGGCAAGGGTCGCCATGATTTCCTCCTCTGTTTCATGGAAGGGATCGTGGAACTTGAAATATCGGAAGAGTTCATCATAGGCTTCACTGGTATTGCCAATCTCAAGCACTCGTCTAAAGTCAGACAAGAAGGGATAGATGGCAACTGTTTTCTGAATCCGAGGATTGAGCGCTGCTGCAACCAGGGCTAAAGCTCCTCCTTGTGAGGCACCATAACTAGAAAGTCGCTTCTCATCCACCTGAGGTAGACTAGCAATAATTTCGATCAACTGGTAAATATCCAGATAGACATCCTTATAAAAGAGCTGGTCTCGACCTTCAATAGCACCACGGATGATATGTCCCTTAACGGTATTTCCCAAAGGAGAGCGCAAACCATCTTGCGAATAACCTGACTGGCCTCGAACGTCCATAGAAACAACACCGTAATCAGCCACGGTGAAGGCCAGCATGTCGGCCCAGTCCCAACCACGGCCCATGTACCCATGAAAATGGAAGATTATCGGAACCTTCTCCTCAGTCTTTGGAAGGACGATTCGTGCATAGACCTTGCCTTCATTAGTTCCTTCAAAGGTCAGCTCATAACACTTGACTTGAGGAATATGAAAATCCCTTTCCTCCAACTGATAGGCAGGAAGGAATGAAACTTTTTTGACCTCTTCATCCCAAAAAGCATCAAAGTCTTCTGGAACCTCATCCCTTCCTTTATAAGTCTTGATTTCTTCTAACAAAGCTGGATGTTTCATAGTATGCTCCTTTTGATTTGTAATCGCTATCATAACTCTAGCATATCTGGGAAAGCAATGCAAGAAAGAATGGTAAACAGAAAGTGATTTTAGATTCTCCTCCCTCAAACTGATCGTCTGAAAGTAGTTTTAAAATCTTAAACTTCTAATCTTCCGTTTTACATATGATCCTTCACAGCAACTGCTACCATTTTGGCTTTGGCACGGACTTTAGTAGCCACTGTCATCTCCATAGCAATAATTGCTTTTCTTTCCCCTAATTCCTCCAGAGTAGAAGTAACCACAATTTCATCTTCAATTGGACTAGGACTAAGGTAATCAATCTCCAAGCGAGCTGTAATAAAACGTCCTATCACAGTTGATTCCGTCAGTTCCAACCCTTTTTGATGATGGGCAAACCAAGCTGCTGAGGCCGTGCCATGGCAATCAAAAATAGTCGCTATCATTCCTCCAAAGACATTTGATGGAACTCCACCAGTATAAGCATTTTCAAGCTTTATCCGACTAATACAACTATTCCCATCTATACTTGGATAGGTTTTTAAATGTAAGCCTAAATCATTCTTGGGACCACATCCCCAACAATGCTGAAATCGTTCTCCATACCTATCTTGGATAGCAATCGTTCTTGTTTCTAACATTCTTTTCACTCCTCTTTACTCAGATGGGGCAATTATATCAAGCTTCAGTCAAAGAGTAAATAGGCTTGGAGACTAATATCTTTTTATCACTCGACTAAGTTTGATTTATAGCCGATCATTTTATAAAAATAAAAAGAGCGTTTCCGCTCTTTGTGTATCAATAGGTGCTAGCTCCTTTCTCTAGTTTGACGGTTTGGAATTTCTTTTGGTAGGTTACTTTAATAGTCATGTGAGAATCCTCGTTTCTTTTTGATGACTCTAGTATAAGACCCAAACCTAAAAGCTAGCTTATAGATTTCTTAGAAAAGGCTTAATCCAGATGTTCTCTCTTCTCTAGGTGGAGAGCAATCATGCGCCATTCTGGATCCTCTTTCCAACCTTCTATCGAACTAATGTAGCTGGCAACCTTCCTAGCTTCTTCTAAAATCGGAAAATCTTCGATAATATCCGCCACTTGAAACTCTGGCAGACCTGACTGTCTGGTTCCAAAAATCTCACCCGATCCGCGCATTTTCAAATCTTCCTCAGCAAGGACAAATCCATTATTGGTTTCTGTCATGATGCGCATGCGGTCCTTCCCAGAGTCCGTCTTGGGATTAGCCACAAGAACAGCATAAGACTGCTTGTCTCCCCGACCGACACGACCTCTGAGCTGATGAAGCTGGCTGAGACCGAACCGATCAGCATCCATGATAATCATGACGGTCGCATTTGGAACATTGACCCCAACCTCGATAACAGTTGTAGATACTAGAATATCCGTTTTTCTCTCTTTGAAATCCTGCATGATCTGGTCTTTTTCATCACTCTTCATCTTACCGTGTAGAAGAGCTACTTCTGCCTTACCAGTAAAATGAGCCGTCAACTCTTCTGATAAGGCAATGGCATTTTTCAGATCCAGAGCTTCAGATTCCTCAATCAAGGGAGAGATGACGTAGGCTTGCGAACCTTTTTGGATTTCCCCCTCTAACCAAGTCAAGACCTGAGGCAACTGCTCATGCTTAATCCAACGCGTCACAATAGGCTTCCGCCCTGCTGGCATCTGATCAATAATGGAAACATCCATATCTCCAAAGGCTGTGATAGCCAAGGTTCGTGGAATGGGCGTCGCCGTCATCATGAGAACGTCAGGATTGTCCCCTTTTTCACGTAAAATACGCCTTTGCCCCACACCAAAACGGTGCTGCTCATCGATGATAATCAAGCCAAGACGAGCATAATCAACCCCATCCTGTATCAGAGCATGGGTTCCGATAATCAAATCAGCCTCACCCTTGGCAATGGTCTCTAAAACTTCTCTTTTTTCTACAGCTTTTAAGGAACCTGTCAAGAGAGCCAGTTTCAAGTCTGGAAAAAGGTTCTGTAAACTCTCAAAGTGTTGCTCTGCTAGGATTTCTGTCGGTACCATGAGGGCCGCCTGGTAGCCAGCCGTCACCGCCGCAAACATGGCCAAGCCAGCGACGACTGTTTTTCCGCTCCCCACATCCCCTTGTAAGAGACGATTCATGTGGTGGTCCGACTTCATGTCGGCCAAAATTTCCCGCAAACTCTTTTCCTGAGCTTGAGTCAGGGCAAAAGGCAGACTTTCTTTAACGGCTGTCACTTTTTCCTGAGACCAATTCAGAACCAGACCGCTTCCCTGAACTCTATTTTCAGACTTGAGCGTCTGCAACTGCATCTGAAAATAAAAGAGTTCCTCAAACTTGATACGGCGAAGGGCCTGCTTGTATTCTGCCAAATCCTTAGGAAAATGCATGGCACGGACAGCCTGACAACGGGACATGAGTTTGTATTTATCAAGTAAAGACTGAGGCAGATTTTCCTCAATCAAAAGGTCCAATCCCTGATCAAAAGCCGTCTTGATGACCTTGACCAGACTGGCCTGACTGATTCCCTGAGCCAGTCGATAAACAGGTTGGAGGTCATCTTCCACCTGAGCCAGAACCTTCATCCCAGTCAGACTGGCCTTAGCACGGTCCCATTTCCCAAAGACAGCAAGGGTTGCACCCAACTCTATCTTATCAGCCAGATAGGGTTGGTTAAAAAAATTCACCGCAAAAACGACTTCTCCCTGCTTGAGGCTAAAACGTAGGCGATTGCGCTTGAAACCATAATACTGGACACTGGCAGGGGTCACGACTTGACCAGACAGAACCGCCTTTTCCCCATCTTCCAGATCTAGCACCTGCTTGGTCTTAAAGTCTTCATAACGGAAAGGAAAGTAGAGCAAGAGGTCTTGCAAGTTTTCAATTCCTAGTTTGGCGTATTTCTCTGCTGACTTCGGTCCCACACCAGGTAAGACATGCAAGGGTTGATGTAGATTCATGCTCCACTCCTTTCTTTTTAATAATATTCTCTCGGAATGCGGTCGCTGAGGAGACAAACCACCTCATAGTTAATGGTTCCACGATAGGTCGCTACCTGAGTTGCTGTGATTTCCTTGTCGCCGTTGGTGCCGATCAAGGTTACTTTTGTTCCTAACGGATAAGGCTTAGGCAGACGAATGGTAATTTGGTCCATAGATACTCGTCCGACGATTGGGCAAGCTTGTCCATCTACCAAGACGGAGAAATTTTGCATGTCTCGTGTCCACCCGTCCGCATAGCCGATTGGAACAGTCGCGATGACTTGCTCGCTATCCGCCTGATAGGTCGCTCCGTAGCCCATGCAAGCTCCAGCTGGAACTGTCTTGACATGAACTAGGGCAGATTCCAAGGTCAAGGCTGGTTTCAAGTCATAGGGTAAGTCCAAGACCTCTCCACTTGGATTAAGACCATACATGGCATCTCCCATACGAACAGCGTTAAAAATAGTCTCTACATGCCAAAGAGTCGTTGCCGAGTTGCTGGCATGAACCAGTTCTGGAAGACCTTTCATACTGGCCAAAATAGCTTTAAAGCATTCTAACTGCTGATTAAAGTAGGTATCTGATTCCTCATCTGCAGTCGCAAAGTGGGTAAAAATTCCTTCAACGCGAGCACCATGTTGCTTGAGCAAGTCTTGAACCAAATCAGCTTCACTGGCCTCTCTAAAACCAATCCGTCCCATTCCTGAGTCAATCTTGAGGTGGACAGTCAAGCCAGTTAAATCTGCTTCCTTATCTAACAGCGCTTGAATCCACTCCAATCCTGCCACAGTCAAGGTGATGTCATATTTTTTAGCTAGGGAAACAGCTTCGATTTCAGAAACTCCTAAGATGAGGATTTTCTTGTTTATACCTGCTTGACGCAACTCGATAGCTTCATCGATATTGGAAACGCAAAATCCATCAACAACATCCTGGATCGCCGTTGCAACAGCTACCGCCCCATGTCCATAAGCATTAGCCTTGACTACTGCAAATTTGAGCGTACCATTAGGGATATGACTTCCCATTTGTTGTATATTTTGTCGAATGGCTCCCAGATATATCAGAGCCTTGGTTGGTCTATGTGGACTAGCTTTCATGATTTTCCTCCAAAATGACACTGGCTGTCACAAACTGATCTGTATGGCTGATAGATAGCCAAATTTTTCCTGAAAATGGGGACTGGCTAAAATAAGGAGCCCCTCGTTCATTGTTCAAAACTTCCAAATCCTGAAAGGTCAGTTTTCCAATGCCAGTTCCCATAGCCTTGGAAAAGGCCTCCTTAGCCGACCAACGACCTGCCAAGTATTCGATCTGTCTGCGCCCTTTGAGACTGGTAAAACGCTCCATTTCTTTAGGGGTCAGCACACGCTTGGCAAAGCCCTCACGTCGTGTAACTGCATTTTCTATCGAAGCCAATTCTTCGATGTCAATTCCGTATCCAACTATCATACTCACAAAAGGAGCTGAGATTCCCCCAACTCCATCCTTTTCACTTATTTTGTTAAGGTAGTATAAATTTCTTCTACCAAGGCTACTGTATTTTCCCAACCTAGACAAGGGTCGGTTATGGAGCAACCAAAGACCTCTGGTTGATTTTGGCGACCATCTGCTAGGTAAGATTCGATCATAAAGCCTCGAACCGTCTTTTTAATCTTTTCATTCCAATCACGATTCAGCAAGGCCTGACGAACAATGCGAATTTGTTCCATATACTGCTTGCCTGAATTGTCATGATTGGTATCGATGATAATGAAGGGATTTTCAAGTCCCATAGTCTCATAGCGATTGATGGCATTTAAGAGGGTTTCATAGTAGAAGTTGGGTTCATTTTTACCATATTCGTTCATGGCGCCACGAAGGATAACGTGGGCCAAAGGATTTCCTGAAGTTTCCACTTCTTGCCCATGGTAAAGGAAGGTTTGCTTGTTTTGAGCCGCATAGATGGCATTAAACATGACCCCGAGATTTCCAGATGTTGGATTTTTCATCCCAACTGGAGCATCAATCCCAGACGCTACAAAGCGGTGTTCCTGGTCTTCCACCGAACGAGCCCCAACAGCATGGTAGCTGACCAGGTCATCAACCAAAACGAGATTTGACGGATAAAGCATCTCATCAGCTGTTGTCAATCCAGTTTCGGTAATCACACGGTAGTGCAGCTGACGAACAGCCTGCAAGCCGTTAATCAGGCTTGGAGCTTTTGAAGTATCCGGCTGATGAACCAAACCCTTATAGCCATCTCCATTGGTACGAGGTTTAGCCGTATAGACACGCATCACGATAAAGATTTTATCCGCAACTTTTTTCTGCAAGTCTGCTAAGCGACGAGCATATTCGAGCACAGCTTCTTCATTGTCCGAAGAGCAAGGCCCAATCACCAAAAGGATTCGGTCGTCCTCACCTGAGATGATAGCTGCCAACTCTCTATCACGGGCTTCTTTTTTTCGCAATGCTTCAGCTGACAACTGGGTCGCAGCCTTGATTGCTTCAATATCAATTTCTTGACCTTTTTCGATAAATGCCATCTTACTCTCCTAGCGTTTGGTAAATTTCGCGAACAAGTGCCTCTGTGTTGTCCCATCCGAGACACGGATCTGTAATGGACTTACCAAAAACTTCGGGTTCATTTTGACGTCCATCTTCTAGATAGGACTCAATCATAAAACCACGAACGTATTTCTTGATTTTCTCATTCCAGTCACGGTTAATCAAGGTCTGACGAACGATACGGATTTGCTCCATATACTGCTTGCCTGAATTGTCATGATTGGTATCGATGATGATAAAGGGATTTTCCAAGCCCATCTTTTCATACTGGGCAATGGTATCTATCAAATTGTCATAGTAGTAGTTGGGAATATTTTTCCCGTATTCATTCAAGGCACCACGAAGAATAGCATGGGACAATGGATTCCCTGTTGTTTCCACCTCTTTACCGAGGAAGAGGAAACTCTGCTTATTTTGCGCTGCGTAAATCCCGTTAAACATAACATTGAGATTTCCAGATGTTGGATTTTTAAATCCTGTTGAAAAATCTGCTCCACTCGCTACAAAACGGTGCTGTTGATCCTCTACAGAACGAGCTCCAACAGCCATATAAGAAATCAAATCATCCACCAACGGAAGATTTTCAGGATAAAGCATCTCATCCGCTGTTGTCATACCCGTTTCAGAAATAACTCGGTAATGTAAATGACGAACAGCCTTGATTCCATTGATCAAACTAGGTGCTTCTTTAGCATTTGGTTGATGAATCAAGCCCTTATAGCCATCTCCATTGGTACGAGGTTTAGCCGTATAGACTCGCATGACCATAAAAATGCGGTCTTTGACCTCTTCTTGCAAAGCAGATAGACGCTTGGCATACTCGAGAACCGCCTCTTCATTATCAGATGAACATGGTCCTATCACCAAGAGAATACGCTGGTCTTCCCCACGAATGATGGCTTCCAATTCCTGATCACGTTGTTTTTTTCTCGCAAGAGCCGCCCCCTCTAATTTAGACAAGGCGCGCACTTCTTCAATGTTAATTTTAGGACTTTTAGCTGTAAATACCATGATTCATCTCCTTATAAAGCAAACGGACACCAAGCAAAAAATGACTTTTACCAGGTATCCGCCTGTATCTTATCTCGTATTATTGTCTCTTACCATGACAGTTCTTGAATTTCTTACCAGATCCACATGGGCATTGATCATTTCGTCCGACTTGGCTCAAGTCCACATCTTTTGGAAGCTGAGTCTGCTGCGCTGCGATATTTCGAGTCGCAGTTGTACTGATATTGTGTTCAGTTTGAGGACGTTCCTGTTCGTGGATTTGTGCTTTCATCATCAAGCGGGTCACATCAAATTCAATTGATCCAATCATGTCATTAAACATGCGGAAACCTTCTGCTTGATATTCTACGACAGGATTGTTTTGGGCATATCCACGAAGACCAACAGCATTTCGCAACTGGTCAAGAGCATCGATATGGTCTGTCCACTTGTTGTCTACAACACGTAGGATCAAGACCTTCTGGAACTCTTTCACTGCATCTTCATCACGAAGTTTGGCAACTTGGTTGTCATAAACTTTCAAGGCACGTTGGTAAAGTTCATCTTTGATGGCCTGATCTGACAGACCTGCAAAATCTGAACGGCTGATTGAATCTTCTGGAAGCAAGTTATATTTAGCAAAGTTCAAGATTGCTTCCAGTTTTTCATCTTCTTTCGAACGAGCATGTGCATCTACGATTCGGCCAATGGTACGACGAATCATAGCATGGATTTCTGGTGCCAAGTCACGATCTGCAGTAATGACATCATAACGTTGTGCATAGATGATTTCACGTTGTTCACGCATAACATCATCGTATTGAAGGACTTGCTTACGAGTGTCGTAGTTGTTTCCTTCGACACGTTTTTGAGCTGCTTCCACTTGACGCGTTAACATGCGAGATTCGATGGCTTCATCAGACATGTTGAGGCGTTCAAAGACACCTTTCAAACGTTCTGAACCGAAACGTTTCATCAAATCATCTTCAAGAGACAAGTAGAATTGTGACTCACCTGGGTCCCCTTGACGCCCTGAACGTCCACGAAGCTGATTATCAATACGGCGACTTTCGTGGCGCTCTGTACCAATGACGCAAAGACCACCAAGTTCACGAACCCCTTCGCCAAGCTTGATATCGGTACCACGACCGGCCATGTTGGTTGCAATAGTAACTGCGCCACGCTGACCAGCGTTCATGATGATTTGTGCTTCTCTGTAGTGGTTCTTCGCATTCAAGACTTCGTGAGGAACACCCGCCTCTACCAGTTTCTTAGAAAGGAAGTCACTCGTTTCAACTGCAACTGTACCTACCAAGACTGGCTGACCTTTTTGGTGACGAGCTTTTACATCTTCAACTACAGCCTTAAACTTCGCATCAAGACTGGCATAGAGAAGGTCTGAGTGGTCGATACGTTGGATTGGACGGTTGGTTGGGATTGGGATAACACGAATGTTGTATATTTCGCGGAATTCTTCTTCTTCTGTTTTACCAGTACCTGTCATACCTGCCAATTTCTTATACATACGGAAGAGGTTTTGGTAGGTGATAGAAGCTGAAGTCTTAGTTTCATCTTGAATCGGCACACCTTCTTTTGCTTCAATCGCTTGGTGCAAGCCGTCAGAGTAACGACGACCTTCCATGGTACGACCTGTAAATTGGTCGACGATCAAGATTTCTTGTTCTTCACTAACCACATAGTCGATATCAAGAATCATGATATAGTTGGCACGAAGGGCATTATCGATAAAATGGGTAAGAGCTACGTTTTCGACATCATAGAGATTTTCCAGTTTGAAATAGCTCTCAGCCTTGTCAATCCCAGAATCAGACAAACCAATCGTCTTAGACTGAATGTCAATAATATAGTCATCCTTGTCCAAAGACTTCACAAAATGATCCGCCATATGGTAGAGTTGGCTAGTCTCAACTGCATTGGCACCTGAAACGATCAAAGGAGTACGGGCTTCATCGATCAAGATCGAGTCAACCTCATCTACCAAAGCATAATTGAGTGGACGTTGTACCATGTTTTCTGCACGAACGACCATATTGTCACGAAGGTAATCGAAACCAATCTCTGAGTTGGTTGAGTAGGTAATATCACAGAGGTAAGCTTCTTTTTTCTCCATTGGAGATTTAGCTGCCAAGTTGATCCCTACTGACAGACCGAGCCATGAGTACAATTCACCCATCTCAGTCGCGTCACGTTCTGTTAGGTATTCATTGACTGTAACTACGTGAACCCCTTTACCTGCAAGGGCATTAAGGTACACCGGCATGGTCGCCGTCAAGGTTTTCCCTTCACCAGTACGCATCTCTGGAACGTCACCATGGTGAAGAACAATCCCACCCATGACCTGAACCTTATAAGGGAAAAGTCCAAGGACACGTTTTGCTGCTTCACGTACTACCGCAAAAGCCTCATATAGCAATGAATCAAGTGATTCACCCTTATTGTATCGTTCTTTAAATTCGTCAGTTTTCGCTTTTAGTTCTTCGTCTGACATTGCAGCCATTTGGCTCTCATAGTTAAGAACCTTATCAGCCATCTTTTCCAGACGACGAAGTTCTCCTTTATCATTTTCAATAATCGTTTTTAAAATATTAGCCATGATTTTCCTTACTTTTTATTCTGAATATTTTAGAATGTTCTTTTAATTTTAGCATATTTACCATTATTTTTCAAGAAAGAATCCTTGTTTTACAAGGGGAAAAGGGCTAGAAGCTAGTCTAGTCCATCAATTTTTAATATTTAATTTCCCAAGAATGCAGGCAATATCCCAAAATACCAAAAGAGATTAATCCAGAAGGCCAAGCAAAAGATGATGCCAAAGACGAGAAGACTGATTTTTTTAATCAATACGGAGTATAGGATGGATAAAACACCAAAAACCACAAAGAGTTTTTTCATAACGAAATAATACACTGAAACTCCTCCTATTTGCCAATCCCAAGGAAGAAAAAACATGAGGAACCAGAGAAAGCAAATCGTAAGGATATATCTCTTGTAGTGCGCTTCAAGAAAGGCTTTTGTTTTCTCCATAGCAAACCTCCATTTCAGTCACTGTCTCTTCCCTTTTATTATACCAAAAAAACCTGGAAAAAGCTTTCCAGGTTCGGGTTTGAAATCACTAGTCATGCTAGAGAAATCCCTTTATTCATAGGCTGATTCACTTTATTGACTTGATGAAGAGGTTCCAAAATCGACCTTAGGAACTGTCTTGGCTTCTTCTGTTTCTTTAAAAGTTTCAGCTTCTTTAAAGTTCATCATATTCGCAAAAAGCACGGTTGGAAAACTTCTCAACTTTTGATTGTACTCAGCTGCAACCTTATTATAATCCTTGCGTGCTACAAAGATACGATTTTCACTGCCTGAAAGTTCGACCATTAGTTGCTCAACATTTTGATTGCTCTTGAGTTCTGGATAATTCTCCGTCAAGGAAATCAAGCGGGAAAGAGCTGAGCTCAACTCTCCCTGAGCCTTTTGGTTTTCTTCCGAAGTTACTGAGCTACTACCGATTTTAGCTCTAGCATCAGCAATCTTGGTAAAGACTTCGGTTTCATGATTCATTTGTCCTTTAACGGACTCCACCAAGTTACCAATCAAGTCCGAACGACGTTGGAGGGCTGTCGAGACATCGGCCTGAGCCTGCTCCACTTTAGTCTGTTCACCAACCAAACCATTATAGGTCGTCACTGCGGAACAACTTCCCAGAACTAGTAGTCCAAAGAAAATCGCCACTATTGAGAGAATTACTTTATTTTGTTTCATATCAAAACCTTAACACTTTCTTTTATCAACTTTTCTGAGAAAATACTCAGATTTTAAATCAATTTCCCAAACTTTGTTTTTATTTTTAATTAAGGAGTAAACTCTTGCGAAGGAGTCACCTTACTGCATGGAGAAATCGGTTTGAGCTATCTCACCAGTCATCAGACGAACCGCCACCATCGAAGCCACCGCCGTCCCAGCCACCAGATGAGTCGGAGCCTGAGTCAGACCAAGAGGAACCTGAATCTGATGAGTCACCGCCCCACCAGCCACCGCCAGAATCATCGCCATGTGAACCGCCACCACGACCTCCAGATATAAAGCCAATAATCATCACGATGAAGTAAATGAGAATTCCAAATCCGATAACTCCGTCGCTCGAACTGCTTTTTCGATGACGTCTCGAAGAACTATTCTCACCAGCATACCCTTCAAGTTCCCTTAAGCGACTAGAGTTGGTAGTATAGTCGTAACTACTTTTAGAACTTGAAGCAGTCGTACTCGATCCACTATAGAACATGTAGTTGAGATTGTTGACTATTGAGAGAACTCCATTGTTGTAATCTCCTTTTTGAAAATAAGGGCGTGCTGTTTTCAAAAATCTATTTGTCTGATAGTCTGTGATCTTACTGGCCACATTATTACTGGTTTCAATCCGTGATTTTCTATCTTGGACTGATACCACAATCAAGACACCGTGATTGTCTCCCGAGTAGCCAATCTTCCAAGCTCTAGCTGTTTCATTGGCGACTGTTTCGATTGTTTCTCCATCTAGGCTTTTCACAACGTAAACACCCATCTGGAATTTTTCTGATTTTTTACTATTTACATTGTTCAACCCCCGAATCAGACGAATAGTCTCATCCGTTAAATAATGATCTGGGTCATAAATCCCGTACTCAGGTTTTTCAGGTGCTGTGAATGCTGACAAGAAGAGAAAGACCATC
Source organism: Streptococcus oralis subsp. tigurinus (assembly GCF_002096275.1). Taxonomy (GTDB): domain Bacteria; phylum Bacillota; class Bacilli; order Lactobacillales; family Streptococcaceae; genus Streptococcus; species Streptococcus oralis_CN. The sequence continues at coordinate 167,986 of NZ_NCUG01000015.1, forward strand.
AGTAACCCAAGCAAGCGAACCAACAAACTATTTCTAAATAATCTGCTTCTTTTCATAATAACCTCCCTGATAAAGGAAAATTGATTTAAGGAATTATAGCATTTTGATTTTTACAAAGAAAGTACATTTTCATTACAAATAGATTACAAAAATTAGGAAATTGACTGAATTTTGATGACAGATTTTGTCCCCGATTTGACAAGCCTTTTTACTCCTTTGATAGAAAAAAGAAGACCTCATAGCCTTCTTTTAGTTTATTTTTGTGTGAAAACAAGCATAGCTTACTTGCGTTTTCTTGCGATCAAATGAATCGGTGCCCCTTCAAAGACGAAAGCCTTGCGGATTTGATTTTCCAAGAAACGCAGGTAAGAGAAGTGCATGAGTTCTTCTTCGTTGACAAAGATGACAAAGGTCGGTGGCTTGGTTGCCACTTGAGTCGCGTAGAAGATTTTGAGGCGTTTTCCTTTGTCTGTCGGTGTTGGATTGATAGCAATGGCATCCATGATGACATCGTTCAAGACAGCTGATGGGATACGTGTGTTTTGGCTTTCACTGATTTGCTTGATCATCTCAGGCAATTTGTGGAGACGTTGCTTGGTTAGAGCTGAAACAAAGACAATCGGTGCATAAGGCAGATATTGGAACTGCTCACGGATATCTTCTTCCCAGTTCTTCATGGTATGGTTGTCTTTGTCAAGAGTATCCCATTTGTTGACCACGATGATCATTCCTTTACCTGCTTCGTGGGCAAAACCTGCGATACGCTTGTCGTACTCACGAATACCTTCTTCGGCATTGAGGACCATCAAGACCACGTCAGAACGGTCAATGGCACGCATAGCACGCATGACAGAGTATTTTTCTGTATTTTCGTAGACTTTACCAGACTTACGCATACCTGCTGTATCAATCATGGTAAACTCTTGTCCATCAGCATCTGTAAAATGGGTATCAATGGCATCGCGCGTTGTTCCAGCTACTGGACTAGCAATCACACGGTCTTCTCCCAAAATAGCATTGATCAAGCTTGATTTTCCGACGTTTGGACGGCCAATTAAGCTGAATTTAATGACATCTGGATTTTCTTCTTCGACTTCATGTGGTAGATTTTCCACGATGGCATCCAGTACATCACCCGTACCAATACCGTGGACAGACGAAATTGGTAGAGGTTCTCCCAAACCTAGCGCATAGAAATCATAGATATCATTTCGCATCTCCGGATTGTCAACCTTGTTAACTGCTAAGATAACAGGCTTATGGGTTTTATAGAGTTTGCGAGCTACGTACTCGTCTGCATCCGTGATTCCTTCTTTACCAGAAACCACAAAGACGATGACATCTGCTTCTTCCATGGCAATTTCTGCCTGGTGTTTGATTTGCTCCATGAAAGGAGCATCGACGTCATCAATCCCTCCAGTATCAATCATACTAAAAGAACGATTGAGCCACTCACCCGTTGCATAGATACGGTCACGTGTCACACCCTCGACATCTTCTACGATTGAGATCCGCTCACCAGCGATCCGATTAAATAGGGTTGATTTCCCAACATTGGGACGTCCCACAATGGCAATAGTTGGTAAGGCCATGTTTTCTCACTTTCTACAATAACTTTTTCTTTTCAAGATTTTCTCGGGTTGAAACTTGCTCAGGTTTACCAAACTGCTCTGCTAAACGCTGACTCCAAGAGGTCGTCGCACGCGCACCAGCATAGTCTGCCTGTACTTGGTCATAGTCCAAAATCGCTTCGACTGGCTGTTCTTGGTATTCTTCTTCAAATACCACTTGGTTCAAAGGTAGTCTTGGCTTGACATCGTGTTGTTGGTTTGGCACGCCGAGGGCAATCCCAAAAACGGGGTAGGTATAGTCAGGCAAATTAAAAAGCTCTGCCACTTCTTCCGATTTGTAACGGACTAAGCCGATAATCACACCACCATATCCCAGACTCTCTGCTGCAAGCAAGGTGTTTTGACCAGCAAGCGCAGCATCCACAGACGTGATAAGGAGACCTTCCACCCCTTGGGGTTGGAAAGTATCCGTATGAAGACTTGCTCCCTTTTCAGCTCGGTTCAAGTCACCAACAAAGAGCAAAAAGGCAGCTGACTGGCGAATAGCTTCCTGAGGAACCAATTCATATAAAGCGTCTTTCTTCTCTTGACTGCGTACAAGAATCACAGAATAGGATTGGAAATTTTTCCAAGATGACGCCATTTGGGCAGCAGTCAAGATTTCATTTAAGTGTTCTTGAGGAATCTCTTGCTCCTTAAAACGACGAACTGAAGTATGAGCTTTCATCAGTTTAATGGTTTCTGTCATCGGCGATTTTCTCCTTCTAGTCTCGTTTCCTCTGCTAAATAGCGGATCCTTTCCATAACCCGTCTAGCTTCCCAAGTCTCATCATTTCCATTCTTTCCTTTGGCAAAATGTTTTTCCAAATCTTGGAAATTAAAGTTGGAAGTAAAGAAGGTCGGCAAATCTTCCTGCATGCGGTACTGAAGAATGACTTGGAGAATCTCATCACGCACCCAAGGAGTCGACTGCTCTGCGCCAATATCATCCAAGATCAAGACCTCTGCTAACTTGATGTCATCCACCAAGGTCTTCACAGAGCCTTCACCGATGGCATTTTTCACATCAATGACAAAACTTGGATAGTGGAGAATAGTCGTTGAAGCCCCACGTTTTTCAGATAAGTCGTGAGCCAGGGCCGCCATCATGAAACTCTTTCCGACACCAAAATCTCCATAAAGATAGAGGCCTTTTCGGATGCTTGGGTAAAGGTCAACAAAGGCATAGAGTCTCTCAAAAATCGGCAAGCGTCCTAGATCATCCAGGTCAATCTGAGCTAATTTCGCTTTCTTGAGACTTGCTGGTAGATTGATCAACTTGAGGCGATTCTTGATTGCAGCCTCTTTTTCAGCCGCGATTAGTTCTGGTGTTTCTTCATAAGAAACGTCCGCATAACCGTGATTCATGACCAAGATAGGCTTGTAACCACGTGCTATATAGTCCGCATCCCCACGAAGAAACTTGTCCCGTTCTGTGATATATTGATTGAACTTGGAGATGCTACGATTCAACTCCTCTGGACTGAGGGATTCTTTCTGGATAAAAGCCGCTACATCTGGGTCCTTCATGATCTGCTGGACCAGGTCCTGATACTGAAAACGACTTGTCTGACGTTTGATTACATCACCAACACTTTCCATCTAGTCTCCTCCTTCTTCTAATCGGGCTAACATTTCTTGTTTTTTACGTTCTAGTTCCAGACGAGTCTCCTCACTGGTTTGATTCTTGTATTCTGGATTACTCCACTTAGGAACATTTGTCTTAGTTGAGCTAGCCTTGTTTTTCTGTTCTTCTTGCCCTTTTTGCTGACGCTCTCGAATCCGAAGCACAGCTTCTTCTGCTGTCCGAATCTTGCGATAGGCATAGTCGTTTGCGACTTTCATAGCATATTTTTCATTGACATTGGCCGAATCAACCTTGTTAAAGGTTAAAAGTAAGACGATATTGATGACTTCGTCCAACAAGCCTAAAGACGCCATCTGGTGAAGGAGTTCTCTTTCACTTTGGGTGATGTTTCCCTTACGCGTTTGCTTGATTTCCGCTAAAAATTGCAGGGGTGTTTTATTTTTGGCTTCATTGATAATGGTCATTTCTTTGGGACTAAAGTCAGAAGACGCTGGTTTTTGTGCTATCTTTTCACGCATACGTTTGACAGAAATAACCTGAGCCACTGTAGTCGCCTTGGCTAATTGATAGGTTTCAAACCAAGTCCATTTTTTTTCATCTGCGATGGCAAACAATTCCAAAACATCCGCCTGCTCGTCTTCAAAACGCAAACCATCTCGAGCCATCAGCCGCTGAAAATGCTCTAAGTCAAAATCATTTTTCATCTTGATTTTAAACTCGGTTGGAGTCACTTCTTCGGTCAGGTTTGGAAAGACTTGGCTCAAAGAAACAGAGAGTTCTTCTCCCTCACTTGGAGCCTGCTTCAGGGAAGCAAGCGCAGTATCCCCAATCTTTCTCTCCAAGAGTCTACTATAGATAGAATGACTTAGAAATTCCTGACTGGATAGAGGCGAATGGATGACCAACTCATAACTCTCCCCCTTCTGATAAAGGGTCAACAAATCCAAAGCAGATAAGATTTTAAAAGACCGGAGGAGCGTATTCATCCCGAAGTTCAAATGATTAAGAATGTTGGCAAAAAGGTGTTCCTCTTGCCCACCATCCCAAAAGGTAATAGCATATAAATAGAGGCTCAGTGCCTCCTGACCGATAATCGGGAGGTAACACTGCACCAGAGAAGAGGTATCTTGCGACACCCGATTATTCTTTAGAAAAGAAAAACGGTCATTTGGCTTCATCTATTTTTCCTTTTTCTTTTTAGAGGACTGGGTGATCTGCTGGAGCAGACTCTCCAACTCACTCACATCCTTAAAGCTACGGTAAACACTGGCAAAACGAACATAGGTAATCTCATCCAGCTCCGCCAATTCTTCCATGACTAAAGAACCAATATATTCACTTTGGATCTCATTCTCACTGCGACTACGGAGTTTTTGCTCGATACGATTGACCACCATGTTGATTTCATCACTTGACACAGGACGCTTCTGGGCTGAGCGGATAATCCCATTAAAGATTTTATCTCTCGAAAACTGCTCACGTGTACCGTCTTTTTTGACGACAACCAGCGTTCTTTCTTCTACTCGTTCATAGGTTGTAAAACGATGCTGACACTCATCGCACTCACGTCTTCGACGGATAGTATTTCCTTCTTCGGCTTGTCGACTATCAACAACACTAGACTTGGTAGCCCCACATTTTGGACAACGCATGCTTTTCCCTCCTTGTCGTTTTCTTTTCATTATACCATTTTTTGAGCAATTCCCAAAACAATTCTTATTTTTACTTGACAAGTTTTTTGTTTTATTGTATTATTTAATTAGAACAAAAACCATAAAGAAAGGAGACTATGATGTCCTGGTCATTTGATAATACAAAACCCATTTATTTACAGATTATGGAAAAAATCAAACTACAGATTGTTTCCCATGAACTGGAACCTAACCAACAGCTCCCAACCGTGAGAGAACTGGCGAGCCAAGCTGGGGTCAATCCCAATACCATCCAGCGCGCCTTGTCTGACCTCGAGCGTGAAGGATTTGTATACAGCAAGCGGACAACTGGCCGTTTTGTCACCGAGGATTCAGACCTCATCGTTCAGTCCCGCAAACAGCTTTCTGAGGAGCAACTGAAAAACTTTGTAACGGGCATGCTTCAATTCGGCTATCAAAAAGAAGAACTGCCAAGTGTGCTTAGCGAATACATCAAAGGAGTGTAAAATTATGACATTACTAGCATTTGAAAATGTATCCAAATCCTATGGGGCTACAGCAGCCCTTAACAATGTTTCCCTTGAGATTCCCGCTGGAAAAATCGTTGGACTTCTCGGTCCGAACGGATCTGGAAAAACAACCTTGATCAAGCTGATCAACGGACTTCTCCAACCAGACCAAGGTCGTGTCCTCATTAACAACATGGACCCAAGTCCTGCTACCAAAGCCATTGTCTCTTATCTACCAGACACAACTTATCTCAATGAGCAAATGAAGGTTAAAGAAGCTCTGACTTACTTTAAAACCTTCTATCAGGATTTCAATCTCGAAAAAGCCCAACACCTTTTAGCCGATCTCGGCATTGATGAAAATAGTCGCTTAAAGAAATTATCAAAAGGAAACAAGGAAAAGGTCCAACTAATCCTCGTTATGAGCCGTGAAGCCCGCCTCTACGTTCTGGACGAACCAATCGGAGGTGTGGATCCAGCTGCTCGTGATTATATCCTCAATACCATCATCAACAACTATTCCCCAACTTCTACGGTCCTGATTTCAACCCACTTGATTTCAGATATTGAGCCAATCTTGGATGAGATTATCTTCCTCAAAGACGGAAAAGTCGTTCGCCAAGGAAATGTTGATGATATTCGTTACGAGTCAGGTGAATCAATTGACCAGCTCTTCCGCCAGGAATTTAAAGCCTAAGCAAAGGAGATTATTATGTTTTGGAATCTAGTTCGTTATGAATTTAAGAATGTCAATAAATGGTATTTAGCGCTCTATGGAGCTGTGCTTGCAATTTCAGTTTTAATTGGAGCTTTTCTTGGTAGCCTTAGCCAGAGTTACAATTCTAACAATGCTGTTTATTTCATCTTCTTTTTGGTACTAGTCTTTGGAGGACTCAGCGTCACTCTTTGGATTGCAACAATCTTTTTAATCATCCGAAGATTCAAGGGGAGTGTTTATGACCGCCAAGGGTACTTGACCCTAACCTTGCCTGTCTCTGAGCATCAAATCATCATCGCAAAACTTTTAGGTGGTCTTGTCTGGTCCATCTTAAGCTATATCGTCTTTATCTTGAGTGTATTGATTATCTTCTTCTTAACACCAATAGAAAAAGACTTCACTGTCCTCTATAACTTCATTTCCCCTTACCTCAGCTACGGCTGGCTGTATGCCCTATCACTATTTGTCGGTTCGATTACATGGATTTTATCCATTTACCTCTCCATCTCAATCGGACAACTCTTTAATGAGTATCGAACAGCTATGGGGATTCTAGCCTATATCGTCATTGCCATCGTCATTGGTTATGTTTCTCTCTTCTTCCGAATTGAAAATGACTTTAACATGATGATTGGTACAGAAATTCTGCGCGATCTCTTTTTATCAGCTATCTACTATCTCGGTACCTACTATATCTTGAAAAACAAGGTTAATTTGCAATAGTTTAAACGTCAAAAAAGGATAACATCTCATCACTGAGAGGCTATCCTTTTCTTTATCTCATTTTTTAACTAGATTAAAAAAATGAATCCATCTAGCAATTAAAATATAAAATCTGATCTAAATATCTCGTTTAATTTCTCTATTGTGTCACTATCATTATATTCCTTAAATATTCTCATAGCTTTAGAACATTCTTTCTTACCTATCTCTACTCGATTAGTTTTAATATGATAAACACCTCTTAAAAAAAGCAAATAATTTTTTTCAAAATAATATCCTTGTCTCGTAAGTAAATTTTCTAAATCATCTATAAAAAATTGAGCGCTATCTAACAAATTATTTTTTAACAGTAATTCCAAGTTAAATAAATATAAAGGAATTACCCTGCGAGCTCCCGTTTCCGTTTTTAGAAAGTGTCGTGTTTTCTTGATTACTATTCTATATAGTAAGCTAATGGTTTTTGTATTCATAAAAAACACCGAATTATAGAAAATTTTTAGTTCATACTCCATCCAAGTATCTACAGAAAGCAGATATTTTATTAATTCATTGCATTTAGATGAATTATAAGGAAGGTTTGCAAGACGGTTGATCTGTTGCTCAGTAATCAATTTTATATGGTAATTGCATAAACTTTTTTCTTGCTTTTGTCTTAACTCTATTTTCTGGACTAATTCTTGAAGTAAAAATATATCTGAAGAATTTACAGCATTTTCTAACTCTCCCCAAAAACATACCTTTTGGGAGTAATAACAGTGAACTAACTCTTCAAATTCTGAAAATGAGGTTCCAAGGCGATCTAACAGAATATAAAAATGATTAATAGATAACTTCGTAACTCCATTCTCGAACCGAGAAATTGTTGATTCACTAATTTCATTACACGCTAAATCTTTCAGACGAAAATTTTTTGAAATACGGATATCTTTTAAAACGGCTCCAAAATTTTCCATATCAATTCTCTTCCATTTCTGCAATAAATAAAACGAGCTTTTTTTATTCTGATATGATTATATCAAAATAAAAAAAAAAGGAAAATATTATTATGAAAGTTTTGAAGAAAATTTCATTATCAGCAGTTGCTTTACTTAGCTTGGGAGCATCCCTGCCAACCAATAATCCAGTTTCTGCTCAAGAATCCTCCACTCAAACGACTTATAGTAAGTCAAGTGGAAGTTGGATAAAATCTGATAGCCGTTGGTGGTATGAGCATTATGATGGTTCTTATACTACAAATGGATGGGAAAAAATAAATGACACCTGGTACTATTTTGATAGTGAAGGTTGGATGAAGACAGGTTGGATTAAAGAATATGGAAAATGGTATTTTCTAGATGATAGTGGAGCCATGAAAACTGGATGGTGTTGGGATTCGGGTAGTTGGTATTATTTAGATACTAGTGGTGTCATGCAAACAGGGCTACAGACTATCGAAGGTGAACAATATTATTTAGATACTAGCGGAGCTATGCAGACGGGTTGGCACAATATCGGAGATGATACCTATTTCTTTGCTAATAGTGGCGAAAGCCGAAATATCAATCGTCGGGCTTTAGTTCTTGGTGAAACATCTACTCCAGCAGTACCTATCGCAGATGTTAATGCGATGGAAAAGGTATTTAGCAACCAAAATTTCAGTGAAGTTGTTCGTTTCCCAGATAGAACTAAGTCTGAGATTATTGCAAAAATGCAAGAACTATTTGAATCTTCTACCGAAAGTGATGTGAACTATCTTTACTTTACTTGTCATGGAGGAAGAGATGGAAGAATCTATATTGGGAGTGATAAAACAGCATTTTCTGGTTGGGAATTGGCGTCCATTTTAAAACAATACAAAGGTAAGTTTGTTGTTATGCTGGATTGTTGTCATGCTGGAACAATTATCTCTAAAGATAATACGGAGGCATCCAATGAAGAAGCCTCTACAGAATATTTTGATTTGAACGAGTTTGTATCAGGATTTTCTAATATGAATGGTAACGAAAAATCAGGTGAGATGATTGACTCTAAATTTTTAGTACTATGCTCATCAAGAGGTGCAGAATACTCTAGTGGTGGATCATTAAGTTTAGCGACTAAATATTGGTCTTTAGGTTCAGGATGGAATCCTCTACAGAATTCACAAGTATCTTTAATAGCAGACCAAAATTATAATCATAGAATCACGTTAAATGAACTGTATACATACTCTCGTGAACAAGTTTTGAAACAAAATTCTAACCAGCATATTGAAGTTTATCCAGACAACAGTCAATTTGTTTTATTCAAAAAATAAGGAGTTCATAAAATGAAAGTATCAAAAAAAATTACACTACTTAGTTTGTCATTGGCAGGTTTCGTTTTATTGACTCTACCTCAAGCAGGAAAGGCATTTGAACTTAAAGAAGACTGGGCTTTTAAAGGCGGCATTCGATACGAGAATGGGAAAGTCAGTAAGATTAATAATGGATATGAAGTAAATATTAAAGTGTTAGATTTACCTAGTACTAGCAAAATCGAATGGACAGTTAGTTTAAATGGAGAAAAGCAAAATACTAGCTTTTTAGCGGAGGAAAGAACGGTATCTAAAACTGAAGATAAGGGACGTTTTTTACACTTTTATATCCCTTATGGATATCGTGGGGATATTGTAGTAGAGGCTAAGAGTGGTACTGAAGTAAAAACTTGGTCTACTAAGGTAGTTGACGATGTTGATTCAGATACTGCTAAGAGTGGCTACTTTGTTTTAGATGGTGACCAAATCTTAGAAAGTTCATGGGATTCTGTAAATGAGTCTTATGTTACAACGCTTCCAACCGTAATATCAGGAAAATCTGTTGTTGCTTGGCGTGAAGAAGGAACTCTTAATTTAATTAAACCAGGAAGAATTGCTCGGCAATATAATAGCAGTGGATTATATGTAAAACTTTCTCCAATCTTTGAAACTGCTAGCTGGCTACAATCAAACCAAAATTGGTACTATCAAAAACAAGGTCAACTAGTTAAAGATGCTTGGATCAATAATCAGGGAACATGGTACTTTATGGATGATGAAGGGGTTATGTTTAATCAAACATGGCTATACCGAGGTGGTAGCTGGTATGCCTTTAAATCATCAGGAACTATGATTTCAGCTGATTGGCTATATGATAATGGCTCTTGGTATTACCTAAAAGATTCAGGTTCTATGGCGACAGGCTGGATTAAAGATGGTGGCTCTTGGTACTACCTAAATGATTCAGGTTCTATGGCGACAGGCTGGATTAAAGATGGTGGCTCTTGGTACTACCTAAATGATTCAGGTTCTATGGCAACAGGTTGGATTAAAGATAGTGGAACTTGGTATTACCTAAAAGACTCAGGTTCTATGGCAACAGGTTGGATTAAAGATAGTGGAACTTGGTATTACCTAAAAGACTCAGGTTCTATGGCAACAGGTTGGATTAAAGATAGTGGAACTTGGTATTACCTAAAAGACTCAGGTTCTATGGCGACAGGTTGGATTAAAGATAG
>NZ_NCUG01000014.1:0-112609 GCF_002096275.1 Streptococcus oralis subsp. tigurinus
AGCTGTGTTGTTTCGAATGGTTCCAAAACCGATGGATTTGATAGATGGTTGAAAGAACCGTTTTAGAGCTGTGTTGTTTCGAATGGTTCCAAAACCGATGGATTTGATAGATGGTTGAAAGAACAGTTTTAGAGCTGTGTTGTTTCGAATGGTTCCAAAACCGATGGATTTGATAGATGGTTGAAAGAACAGTTTTAGAGCTGTGTTGTTTCGAATGGTTCCAAAACATGAACAGTATCTGCAACCACAAACGCTTTGTTTTAGAGCTGTGTTGTTTCGAATGGTTCCAAAAAAAGCTACTCATTTTTTGAGTAGCTTTTTAACTATTCCATCCCTTACACATAGCTCATTCCCTTATAGCAAAGGAAAATAGCTAGTGCGATAAAAAGTACAGTTGCTCCGATTCGCTGGCTAGTACTATACATCTTTCTCTCCCATTTAACTGGGAAAATGACTGCTAGAAAGGCACCGCCTACTGCGCCACCAATATGCCCTGCTAGGCTGATTCCTGGAATCAGAACACTTCCAATGATATTTATCACGAAAAGTGTCAGGTAGGATTGCCCTAACTGCTGGATATAGGGGTTGCGAGTTGCGTAACGCAAGACGATAATCGCAGCAAATAATCCATAGAGAGAAGTGGAGGCACCTGCTGCTAGGACTTTCGGTGTGAAAGCAAAAACAAAGAGATTGCCCATCATTCCTGATAAGAGATAGAGAAGGAAGAACTGCTTGGAGCCGAAAATCTCCTCCACCTGTTGTCCAAGAAAGTAGAGTGAAATCATATTGACAATAAAATGCTCCCATCCAATATGCACAAATATAGCCGAAAAAAGGCGCCATATCTGCTCAGGGAACAGGCGAATGATCGGTCCATACATGGCCCCAAACTGAAGCAAGGTATCTGCTCGTTCAAAATTTAAACCTGTAAGAACCAACATCAAAAGAAATACCAATGCCGTTACTAGGAGGAAGAAACTAGTCACAGGATAGCGTTTATCAAAGATTTCCTTCATAGATTAGCACCTCCTGGACGGGAATATCATGGTCTTCCAAGTTAAACTCCTGAACCTGACAAGGATAGATTGTACTCAGGCTCTGCCCAACAAAATGTTCCAGATAGCGGTCGTAGTAGCCTCCACCATATCCAATCCGATAGCCCTCTGTTGTAAAAGCCAAGCCCGGAACATGAATTAAATCAATCTGAGAGGCATCCACCACTTCCATGTTCCCTTGTGGTTCCAGTAAACCAAAGGAGGTTTTTTTCAACTGCTGCGGATCGTAGACCACAAACTCCATGCGCCCCTTGGGATAGGTTTTGGGTATCAGAACCTTTTTGCCATCCTTCAGTGCCTGCTCGATCAATTCTTGCGTTTGAAATTCATGTGGAAAGGAGAGATAGGTTGCGATGGTCTTGGCTTCTTGGTAAAAGGGGTGACGTAAGAAACGCTCGGTTAAAGCTCGATCCATAGCCTGTTTTTGTTCCTGAGATAGAGCCTTCATTTCTTGCAAAATTTTCTTGCGTAGTTCTGCTTTCATAGACAATTCCTCTACTCTGCTGCCTTCTTTTTCAGGAAACTAGAGACCGCATCTACCCCAATGGCTAAGGCTTCTTCCTTAGGGCTCATCTGAGGATGGTGAAGGGCGTAGGGACTATCGATACCTAACCAAAACATAACCCCATCAACCTTTGAAAGAAGATAACCAAAGTCCTCACCAGTCATAGCAGGCTCGATATCAATCAACTCAATCCCGTCTTTTTCTTCAAAGAAGTCCATCAGTTCACGCGCCAAGGCTGGATTGTTCTCAACAGGTAGGTAGCCTCCTTGCTTGAGTTCCACTTCAACTTCCATATCAAAGGCTGCTGCAACACCTTCTGCTACTGTCTTGACTCTTTTTTGTACTAATAGGCTCATGTCCTGAGTCAAGGCGCGAATGGTTCCGTGTAAAAATGCTGTGTCTGTAATGACATTGTTGGTTGTTCCAGCTTGGAAAAGACCAAATGTCACCACTGCTCCCTCGATTGGATTAACATTGCGGCTGACCACTGACTGCACCTGGGTCACAAAGTAACTAGCAGCCACCAAGGCGTCATTGGCCTCATGCGGAAAAGCTGCGTGTCCTCCTTTTCCTTTGAAACGAATCTTCACCTCACAAGTCCCTGCAAAGAGTGTATGAGTATTGGTCGCGATCTGTCCGACCTTCAAATCTGGACGAACATGAAGGCCATAGAACTGGTCTGGTAGCCAGTCCCCAAAAGCACCATCCTCATACATGAGCATACCACCGGCTTCATTCTCCTCAGCAGGCTGAAATAGGAAGAGCAGATTATTCTTGGGTTGCTCCTCAAGGGAGCGCTCAAGACAGCCCAAGGCAATAGTCATATGAAAATCATGGCCACAAGCATGCATGCGACCTTGGTGTTGAGAAGCAAAAGGCAGGCCTGTTTGTTCGACGATAGGCAGGCCATCAATATCTGTCCGCCAACCAATGGTCCGCTCCGGCTGACTTCCCTGCAAATATACCAAAATTCCTGTTCGCCAAGTACGAACTTGAACAAAGTCCTTGCCCTCAATCAATTTCTCAATCACATCCAGCAAATAAGCCTGAGTCTCGAACTCCTCCAAGCCAATCTCTGGAATCTGGTGTAAATCTCGTCTAGTCTGAATTAAATCTAACATCTATCGATCCTCCTTTTGATAGAAGAAAGAGGCTGGAAAAAGGGTTCCGCCTCTTTTTTACTTTTGCAATTACAAGGTACGAAGCGCATCCTCAAGCGCTGTTTTTTGTTGGGTTTGGGCATCAATTTCTTTGATGATACGAGCTGGAACACCTGCTACTACAACGTTTTCTGGAACATCTTGGGTAACAATAGCTCCTGCTGCAACAACTGAACCACCGCCGATTTGGACTCCTTCAATAACCACTGCATTGGCACCGATAAGAACATTGTCTCCGACGCGGACTGGTTCAGCACTAGCTGGCTCAATCACACCTGCCAAAACTGCCCCTGCACCAACGTGGCTATTTTTTCCAACGATAGCGCGGCCACCAAGGATGGCACCCATATCAATCATGGTTCCTGCACCAATTTCAGCACCGATATTGATAACAGCTCCCATCATGATAACAGCATTGTCACCAATTTCAACTTGGTCACGGATAATAGCACCTGGCTCAATACGAGCGTTAATCGCACGTTTATCTAGCAAAGGAACTGCAGAATTACGAGCATCTTGCTCAACAACATAGTCTTGATTTTCTACCAAACCTTCAAGAAGCGGAGCGACATCCTTCCAGTCTCCGAATAAAACATTTCCTAGTTTGACAACAGAGATTGGCACAGCAGTTGCGAGTTCTCCTTCAAAGGTTACTTTGACACTGGTTTTCTTTTCAGCATTGGCGATAAATTGGATAATTTCTTGAGCGTTCATTTTTGTAGCAGTCATAGGCGTCTCCTAGTTCATTTTAATGATACCTATTCTACCAAAAAAGACTTTAAATTTGAAGCCTCAACTATCAAATAAGCACCTTTACTTGGCTTGTTTTGCTTCTTCCACAGATAAGAAAATCATTGGAACGATAATCAACACCATAGCTAAGGCCAAAAAACCATCCATGACCAATCCCAGAAAAAGAACACTTAATAGAGCTGAAGAGAGAGGCTCGCTAGCGCTCACTACAGAGACAACGAGAGGGGAAACGAGAGAGACAGCCTTCATAGACAGGAAGAAGGCAAAAGCAGTACCAAATACGGCAATCGTCAGACAAATCAGCACACTTACTAGATCCACTTGAAAACTTATCCGATAAATAGGGTAAAGGAAATTACTAAAGAGCCCTGCCAGAATCATCCCCCAACCAACAGTCGGAACAAATCCGTAGCGCCGTGCAAAACGCTGAGGCAGGATAACATTAAACATGACCCCTACTGCACTGAGCAAACCTGTCACTAGAGCCAAAGGTGTCATGGACAACTGGGATAAATCCCCTTTCGTAGCCATCAAAAAAACACCTAGCATGGCAATCAAAACATAGAACACAGCTGTAATTGAAGCTTTCTTCTGGTAAATGAGGCGATTGTAAAATAGGATAAAAACAGGGCTGATAAATTGCAAAATGGTCGCCGTCGTTGCATTGGAATACTCAACGCAGAGATAGAAGAAAAACTGCACAGAAAAAATACCTAGAATAGCATAGGCTAAAAAAGGTAGATAATTTTTCTTATCACGCCAGATGTCCAACAAGCGGCTACGCAACTGAAAAGCAGATAAACCTAAAACCAAACTCCCCGCCACTAGTAAACGCATAGAAGTAATCCATCCAGAAGACACTGGATAATGAGTGAAAAAATACTCTCCTAAAATCCCACAGATCCCCCAGATTAGGCCTGAGAGTAGCGAGTATAGTGTTCCCTTAACAATCTTTTTCTGATAATGATTCATATTATTATTGTAACACGAAACCAACAAAGAAAAAAGTAGCAACAAGGTCAAAATTAAGATAACCTTGCTGCTACTCTATCTTAACGATTAAATAGACGTGAACGTCCTGAAGAGCCACTCTGAGTATTTCCACTCGAACTTGTTGTTCCCGAACCGCCACTTGAGCTTGGAGGAGTTACTGCAGGAATGCTTCCTAGAATATTCTTCCAAGCATTCTGATAATCTGCATCGCTTCCTCCAATAGCGAAGCGGTAGGCGGTTACTGGCGCCCCTTCTTTAGTAGCCCAGTAACTTGTTACGGTAGAACCGGAAACGTTAACTTCTTTGCCATTAATTGAAACCTTGCCCGGCTTCTCCCCTGTCGACTTGAGAACTTGTGACTTGGTCACACTTGAGTCAAGATTAAAGCGCTCATTCCCCCAAATGCCAGGTTTTGCTTGTTGAATAGCATTAACCAAGTGGGCCATATAGTTGGCATTGCGGTAGTGGCCCGCCCCTTTGGCTAGTGGTCGGTTGTCATCGTGACCTAGCCAGCCACCCAAGGTCAAGCGAGGCGTAGAAAGCATAAGCCACATGTTTTCATCTTCATTGGTTGTACCAGTTTTTCCAATCCAGTCGGCGCTAGCGAGGCTTGGATTGATGGTAGACAAGTCTGTCTGGAAACTTGAGGTAATCCGAGATGAAATAACATCGCGAAGCAAACTTTGCATAATGGTCGCTGTCGCTTTTGAGTACACTTGGACAGGTTTATCCTTGTGCTCGTATACCACTCGACCATCTGTTGACTCGATCTTCGCAATCATATGTTTCTTATGGTAAACTCCGTTGTTGGCCAGAGTCTGATATCCGTTAGTATGCTGAGCAACTGTAACATCAATTCCTCCGCCCATCGGTAAACTCTCAATACCATATTCTGGGATTTCGTAACCCATTTTTTCCATATACCCCTTGACATCAACCCCCTTCTCTCGAAGTGTACGATAAGTCCAGTAGGCTGGGATATTCCATGAGTAGTTAAGGGCCTCCCCTAACGTCATCATGCCCGTACCAGGACTATTGACATACATGATGGGATTGCCGTTTGAAAAGTTGGTCGGATAGTTTGATAAGATACTTGCACTTCCCATCAGACCTTGGTCAATGGCAATACTGTAAGCCAATATCGGCTTAGTAGTCGAAGCAGGAGAACGTTTTGTGTCGATAGCGTGGTTATTCTGATTTTTTTGATAATTGCGACCACCGACAAATCCAAGAATAGCTCCCGTTTGGTTGTCCATGAGGACATTCCCCACCTCAGGCTGGCCTGTCGAATCATCTAGCAGATAGCCGTAGGTCGCAACCGCATTTTGCATCGCAGTATGAACATTTTTATTGATAGTTGTCGTAATCTTATATCCACCATTTTCAATTTCCTTAGTCGCTAAATCACGATAAGCTTTCTGGATGGATTCATTCTTTTGCTCTTGTACAGAAACATTATCTCTCTGAATCAGGTAGTCATACATCCGATCAGTAGCTTCTGCCAAGGTTGCGAAGTAGAGATAGTCACGCGAAGTACCGCTGACACTACCAGATGGTAAGAAGTCTTTCTTAAAATCATAATCCTTGTACTTGTCGTAATCTTCCTGACTTAGAGCCCCTGTCCGGTACATATTATAGAGAACATCTCTAGCCCGTTTGATCCCCAGAGCCAAATCCTCCTCACTCTTCATACTACCGTCAGATTCATAAGGGGAGTAACTGATTGGGCTCTGTGGCAATCCTGCAATAAAGGCTGCTTGAGGGACCGTTAAATCCGAAGCCTTAACCCCAAAGATTCCTTCTGCAGCCTGTTGGGCACCTGCAATATTTTGGCCTTTATGATTGCGACCAAAAGGAGCAATATTAAGGTAGGTTGTTAAAATCTCATCCTTACCCATAGCCCGCTCTAAAGCTAGAGCATCAATGATTTCTTTGGCCTTACGAGCTAGAGTGGGAGCATCCCCCACCACTTGCTGCTTGATAACCTGCTGAGTCAAGGTCGAACCACCACTGGATGACCCCAGACCGACAAAAGTTCCCAGGGTCGCACGAATAACGGCCTTAGGCACGACTCCCTTGTGCTCGTTGAAATTCTCGTCCTCTGTCGCAATGATAGCCTTCTTAAGATTGTCTGAGATAGCATCTGAAGCGACTGAAGTGCGCAACAAATCGCCCTCGATCGAGGCAATGGTACTGCCGTCAGAATAAGTGATTTCTGAGATAGAGGCAATATCCTTCACTTGCTTGACCAACTCTTCTGCTTGAGGGACCTGGGCCTTGTCAAATAGAGCGACTCCATAACCCATAGCCACCCCAGCACCAAACAGTCCACCGATAAAACCTAGGATAAAGAGAGTATTAAAAACTATTTTAAACCCACTCAAAACCTTAGCAAAATTAGATCCTGCCCTTCCAACTTTGTCAGAAGAGGTCCCCTTTTTACCGGTTTTCTTATTAGCCAGTTTTTCTGCTAGTCTTTTCTTCCATTTTGCAATTCGTTGCATTAGCTGCTGGAAAAAATGCAGCATTTTTGTTTTTAATTCATTAATTCTTTCTTTCATGAATGTCCTCGCTTTCTCTATTATACCATAAAAGGGAAACTTTCAATAAAATAGCCACTTTCTTCCCTATTCTACTAGGCTATTAATCAAGTTTGTGATACAATAGGTAGAAACAATATTTTATAAAGGAGAAAAGACACATGCACATTTTTGATGAGCTAAAAGAGCGTGGTTTGATTTTTCAAACGACTGATGAAGAAGCTTTGCGCAAAGCCCTAGAAGAAGGTCAAGTTTCTTATTATACCGGCTATGATCCAACTGCTGACAGCCTTCACCTAGGCCACCTTGTCGCAATCTTAACCAGTCGTCGCTTGCAGTTAGCAGGTCACAAACCTTATGCGCTCGTTGGCGGTGCTACAGGTCTCATCGGAGATCCGTCCTTCAAAGATGCTGAGCGTAGTCTCCAAACAAAAGACACAGTGGATGGCTGGGTCAAGTCTATCCAAGGACAACTTTCTCGCTTTCTTGACTTTGAAAACGGTGAAAATAAAGCTGTCATGGTCAACAACTACGACTGGTTTGGCAGCATCAGCTTCATTGACTTCCTCCGTGATGTCGGAAAATACTTTACCGTCAACTACATGATGAGCAAGGAGTCTGTGAAGAAACGGATCGAAACAGGGATTTCTTACACTGAGTTTGCCTACCAAATCATGCAAGGGTACGACTTCTACGTCCTTAACCAAGAGCACAACGTAACACTACAAATCGGTGGTTCTGACCAGTGGGGAAATATGACCGCAGGTACCGAATTGCTTCGTCGTAAGGCTGACAAGACTGGTCACGTTATCACTGTTCCACTCATTACAGATGCAACTGGTAAGAAATTTGGTAAATCAGAAGGAAACGCTGTTTGGCTCAACCCTGAAAAGACTTCTCCATACGAAATGTACCAATTCTGGATGAATGTCATGGACGCTGACGCTGTTCGCTTCTTGAAAATCTTTACTTTCTTGTCACTAGATGAGATTGAAGACATCCGCAAGCAGTTTGAGGCTGCTCCTCATGAACGCTTGGCTCAAAAAGTCTTGGCTCGTGAAGTCGTGACTCTTGTCCACGGAGAAGAAGCCTACAAAGAAGCCCTCAACATCACTGAGCAACTCTTTGCTGGAAACATCAAAAACCTTTCTGTCAAAGAACTCAAACAAGGACTTCGTGGAGTGCCAAACTACCAAGTACAGGCAGACGAAAATCACAACATCGTAGAACTCCTCGTATCTTCTGGTGTGGTTAATTCAAAACGTCAAGCCCGCGAGGATGTTCAAAATGGAGCTATCTACGTCAACGGTGATCGTATCCAAGACCTTGACTATGTCTTGAATGACGCAGATAAGTTAGAGAACGAACTCACTGTTATCCGTCGTGGTAAGAAAAAATACTTTGTATTGACTTACTAAACTGTTCAACATTTATCTATAAACAAAGGAGTTAACCTCGAGAAAGGTAACTCCTTTTTGCTGTTAATAACTCTCATCTATCTATTTTTAATAGACAGACTACGCAAGACAATGCGCAAGGTTGTTAGATTATGTAAGATAGAGAGATTTGAAGGACTGAGCCAATTAAACAAGCCAAAGCCAATCAAACTACTATTTACGACAACGGTATCTTGAATATTCTTCTTGATGAGTATTTGCAAAGATGATGATAGCGAATCCAACTCTTGGAAGAAATCCAAGCGATTATCTAACAATAAGATATCACTCATCTGCTTAGAAATATCTGCGCTTTCATTCATCACCACACCGATATCTGATAGGGTTAGAGCCGCTGAGTCATTCAATCCATCTCCAACCATCAAAATAGTGTGACCTGCTTTCTGCAGTTCCTCTACTAACTCAAATTTCCCATCAGGTTTCAAGTCTGTATAGACCTGATCAAAGGGCAAATCTTTGACTAATTCCTCTGTTCTAACCAAGGTGTCCCCTGTTGCCAGAATCAATTTTTTCCCTTGTGCCTTAAGTTTCTCCAAGGCTGCTTTTGCTTCTTTTCTCAAAGGAGTATGAATGCAGAACATTCCAATCAATTCATTCTGGTAGGCTAAGAATAAGAGATTGTAGTGATTCTTGTACTCTTCAATCAAAGCATGTTGTTCCAAACTAATATGAATCTGCTCATCCTGCATCAAGACATAATTTCCAATAACAACTGGTTGGCCATCTATATGGGATTTGATTCCCTTACTTGCGATATATTGGAGTTTCCCATGCATTTCCTCATGTTCAATCCCCTCTATCTCGGCTTGTTTGACAATGGCATTAGCAATAGGATGATAAATGTGTTCCTCAAGACAGGCACTGATTCTGAGAATATCTTCCTCGCTATAGTCCCCAAAAGGTAACACCTTTTCAACTATAGGATAGCTAGTTGTGATTGTTCCTGTCTTATCAAACAAGAAAGTATCAACTTCCAGATATTTCTCTAGAACATCCCCATCCTTAATCACCATTTCACGGTTCAACCCCTCTTTGATAGCTGTCAAATAAGCTACAGGAGTAGAGATTTTCAAAGCGCAGGAGAAATCAACCAATAGGAAAGAAATAGCCTTAGAAAAAGAACCTGTCAATAGGTAAGTCAGTCCAGCCCCCAAGAAATTATATTTGACGACCTTGTCCGCCATTTTGATGAAATAGCGTTGTTTCGTTTTCTTGTTTTCTTCAGATTTCTTCATCAACTCAATCAGTTGTAAAACCCGGCTGTTCATCTGATTATCGGTTACACGAATGCGTAACTCTCCAGTTTCTAATACTGTATTTGCACAAACCAAATCAGACTCTCTTTTTTCAACTGGAAAACTCTCTCCCGTCAAGGAACTTTCGTTGACCATACCTAAACCTGAAACTACTTGTCCATCAAACAGAATTTCATTTCCTTGAGATAAGACCAAAACATCTCCTATTTGAACATCGGAACTCTTGATACTAACAACCGTATCGCCCTGTACTAGGAATACATCGCTCTCTTTTGCAAGAAGACTCTGTTCTAAATCTGTTGCAGTTTTTTTCAAGGACCACTGATCTAAATGATTCCCCAAATCAAGCATAAACATGATGTTGCTAGCAGTCTTGGATTGGTTCATAAACAAAGACAATAAAATAGCCGAACAGTCCAAAACCTCCATCGTTAGTTCCTTACGCGCTAGGGTCTGATAAGCTTCTTTGACATACCCCAGAGCCTGATAACAAGTCCATATATAGCGAATAGGAGACGGTACAAGACTACGAAAAAGCACACGCTTAATCGCTGCACCTGAAACAATAGAATAGGCACTATCTTCTCTACGAATGGGAAGAGTCATCAACTCAGAAACTTTCCCTCTATCAATTCTTTTTAAAAAGGCTTCTGCATTATCTAATACAGAAAAGCCTTCTTTTATACGTAGAGTAAAGTGCTGTTGATCCATGTAAAACTGGATAGACTCAATTCCCTTTTCATCTCTCGCCAAGGAACGAAGATAGTCTTGAATATCCAAGGTGAGTGAAAAAGAAGATGATAGTCGGATATGTTGGTATCCTCTATGTAGCACTTTAAAAGACATATTATTCCCCTATCAGGCTATCTAATTGCTCTTCTTTTTTCTCTTGCTCATACAAATATTTAGCATCTTGCAAGACATCGTCTCCATGTTGCTTCACAACAGAAACAGACGCATCTAGCTCGTCCTTCAATTTGTAAGCCTTAGCCAAGGCTTTAGAATAACCTTTTTTAGCTTCCTTACTTGCTAAGATTTTCAAACCAAGAGTGCCAAATGCTACACCACCCAAAAAGAGTGATGATTTTTTCGCAACTTTTGCGACGGTCAATACTTCTTTTAACATACTTATTTCCTCCTTATCATTATTATATAGCAATTTAGATATAAAAGCAATTTCATTCTATAAATTGGAGAATTAATTTTATTTCTACTGAATCTCCCATCTACTTATTCCTAAGGTTGCTTTCATCTGCCTCTTTTGATACACTTAAACTATGAATACAAATCTCAAACCCAAACTTCAGCGTTTTGCGTCTGCGACTGCCTTTTCCTGTCCTATCTGTCAAGAAAATCTGGCTCTGGTGGAGACTAGTCTCAAATGCTTCAATCGTCATTCTTTTGATTTGGCGAAATTTGGCTATGTCAATCTGGCACCGCAAATCAAACAATCCACCAACTACGACAAGGAAAACTTCCAAAATCGCCAACAAATCCTAGAAGCTGGCTTTTATCAAGCTATTTTAGAAACCATCTCAGACCTGCTTACAAATTCTAAAACTAGCCAAACAATTTTAGATATCGGTTGTGGCGAAGGTTTCTACTCTCGCAAACTACAAGAAAGTCACTCTGACAAAACCTTTTATGCCTTCGACATCTCCAAAGATTCTGTCCAGATCGCTGCTAAGAGTGAACCCAACTGGGCAGTCAATTGGTTTGTCGGTGATCTGGCTCGTCTTCCTATAAAAGATGCCAGTATGGATATCCTGCTTGATATCTTTTCGCCTGCCAACTATGGAGAATTTCGCCGCGTTTTATCCAAAGACGGTATCTTGATCAAGGTCATCCCAACCGAGAATCACCTCAAAGAAATCCGCCAAATGGTGCAAGACCAGTTGACAAAGAAGGACTATTCCAACCAAGATATCAAAAATCATTTCCAAGAACACTTTACCATCCTATCTAGCAAAACTGCCTCTCTGACTAAGGCAATCACAGCAGAGCAGCTCCAAGCCCTACTCAGCATGACACCTCTACTTTTTCATGTCGATCAAAGCAAGATTGATTGGAGCAACTTGACAGAGATTACCATTGAAGCAGAGATTCTGGTTGGGAAAGCACTGTAAATTAGTTTAAATATGAAAAAACGCACCTTAAATAGATGCGTTTTGTTTTACAATCTGATGTAATGAATCTTAGTTCAAGTGCCAGATATCTTCGTTGTACTGTGCAATTGTACGGTCAGATGAGAAGAATCCTGCTTTGGCAATGTTGACGATGACTTTATCCAACCATGCGTCACGGTTTTCGTAGTCAGCAAGCATTTGCTCTTTCACCTTGATGTAGTCTTCCAAGTCAAGGAGAGTCATGAACCAGTCTTTGTTGATCAATTCGTTGTGAAGACGTTCCAAGCGTTCTTTCTTACCTACTGCAAGAACAGCGTCGCTGACGATGAAGTCAACCAATGGTTTGATGGCTTTGCGTGCGTAGAATTCGCTTGATTTGTATGCTGCTTTTGCGTAAAGGTCAATAACAGTTTCTGAATCTTCTCCAAAGATATAGATGTTGTCGTCGCCAACCAACTCAGCGATTTCCACGTTAGCTCCGTCCATAGTACCAAGAGTCAAAGCTCCGTTCAACATGAATTTCATGTTACCAGTACCTGAAGCTTCTTTAGAAGCAAGTGAGATTTGTTCAGAAATGTCACATGCTGGGATCAAGAAGCTTGCTGCAGTAACGTTATAGTTTTCAACCATTACGACTTGCAAGTGTGGAGCTACTTCTGGATCATTTGCAATCACTTCTGACAAGCAAAGGATCAAGTGAATGATGTCTTGGGCAATTGTGTAGGCAGGAGCTGCTTTACCACCAAAGAAGACTGTGATTGGGCGAGCAGGGATGTTGCCAGCCTTGATATCAAGGTATTTGTGGATGACATACAAAGCGTTCATTTGTTGGCGTTTGTACTCGTGAAGACGTTTGATTTGGATATCAAAGATAGAGTTTGTATTGATTTCCACACCTTGGTGATCTTTCAAGTGACGAGCCAATTTACGTTTGTTGTGAGCCTTGATGCTTTCCAATTTTTCTTTGACAGCTGCTTTGTCTTCGTAAGACAAGAGTTTTTCAAGCTCATCTGCTTCATGGTGCCATCCCTCTCCAATAATCTCATCCAAGTAGTGAGATAGTCTTGGGTTGGCATGCATGAGCCAACGACGGAATGTGATACCGTTTGTTTTGTTGTTGAATTTTTCTGGGTAGATGTCGTAGAATGCTTTCAACTCAGAGTTCTTCAAGATTTCAGTGTGGAGGGCTGCTACCCCGTTAACACTGTATCCGTAGTGGATATCCATGTGAGCCATGTGTACACGGTCGTTTTCATCAATGATTTGAACAGCTGGGTCTTTGTATTCTGCTTTCACACGACGGTCCAATTCTTTGATGATTGGTACCAAGTGAGGAACCACTTCCTCCAAGAATTCAAGAGGCCATTTTTCAAGGGCTTCAGCAAGGATTGTGTGGTTTGTGTAGGCAGTCATGCTACGAACGATAGAGATTGCCTCGTCAAGTTCGATACCACGTGCAGTCAAAAGACGAATCAATTCAGGGATCACCATTGATGGGTGAGTATCGTTGATTTGTACAACTGCGTAGTCCGCAAGGTCATGCAAGTTGCTTCCTTTTTCGATCGCTTCGTCAATGATCAATTGCGCACCGTTTGAAACCATGAAGTATTGTTGGAAGATACGGAGCAATTCACCTTGCTTGTCGCTATCGTCTGGGTAAAGGAAGAGAGTCAAGTTGCGAGCGATATCTGTCTTGTCAAAGTTGATACCATCTTCGATGATAGAAGAATCAACTGAATCCAAGTCAAACAAACGCAAGCGGTTCTTTGTTGCTGTCTTGTAACCAGGTACGTCGATATCGTAAAGAGTAGATGTCAATGTGAAGTGTGCGAATGGCACTTGGTAGCTACGGCTTGAGCGAACCAACCAGTTTTGCTCTGTCAACCAAGCATTAGGAATCGTTTCTTGTTGGTTGTTTTTAAGAACTTGTTGGAAAAGACCAAAGTGATAGTTCAATCCAACACCGTCACCATTCAAACCAAGTGTAGCGATTGAGTCGATAAAGCAGGCTGCCAAACGTCCCAAACCACCGTTACCAAGTGATGGTTCCAATTCTACTTCTTCGATTTCGATCAACTCTTTACCGGCATCAGCAAGTTCTTTTTTCACATCGTCGTAAAGACCAAGGTTGATCAAGTTGTTTGACAAGAGTTTACCAATCAAGAACTCAGCTGAGATGTAGTAAACTTTTTTCTTACCAGTGTTGACTGGTTTTTGGCTGCTAGCAAGCTTGCTGTAGTTGAGAAGAGCAAGGTAAAGCTCTTCATTGCTACATTCTGCAATAGTTTTATTGTAACGCTTTTGTACAAATTCTTTTAATGGTAACATTTTTGTGTCTCCTGATATTGTCTTATTTCTTTAATTCTACCAAATTTTCATTAATTCGGCGATAAATTGTAGTCAAGTCAAGCAAAGTTTCTTCAACAGCTGGTGTGAGTTGGTCTGCTGTCATACGCCATGACCAGTTTCCACCAAGAGTAGATGGGTAGTTCATGCGAGCCGCCTCATCTAGTTCTAGCAAGTCTTGCATGGTTGCAATAGCCATGAAGCTCACTGATGAAAATACTGTACGAAGCATTGCGTGCGGCACTGTTTCATACTCTTTACGGTTGGTGTAACGCGCCATGTACTCACGAGTTGGATCATCGATCTCATTACGGTACCAACCAAGAACTGTATTGTTATCGTGTGTTCCTGTGTACATAACAGAGTTAGCAGGTGCCAAGTGTGGGCTATCGATACTTTCGTCTTCTGGGTTGAAGGCAAATTGAAGAATCTTCATCCCTGGGAAGCCAGTACGTTCGCGCAACTCGATAACTTCATCTGTCATGAAACCAAGGTCTTCCGCGATGATGTTTAGCTCACCAAGCTCTTCCTTAACGGCTGCAAAAAGCTTGTAGCCTGGACCTTTCACCCATTTACCAGGTGCTGCTGTATCGGAACCAGCAGGAATTTCCCAGTAAGATTCGAAACCACGGAAGTGGTCGATACGAACGATATCATAGATTTTGAAGCTTTCGCGCAAGCGTTCAACCCACCATTTGTAACCGTCTTTGTCCATTGCTTCCCAGTCGTAGATTGGGTTTCCCCAAAGCTGACCAGTGGCAGAAAACTCATCTGGTGGGCATCCTGCGATGCAGGTTGCTTTACCAGTGGCATCTGTCTTGAAGAGATGTGGATTTGCCCACATGTCGCTTGAATCCTCCGCAACATAGATTGGCATATCTCCAACAATTTCGATGTGGTTGTCGTTAGCGTAGGCTTTCAATTTCAACCATTGTTGGAAGAAGAAGTATTGAGTCACACGGTGGTAAACCAACTTGTCTGCCAATTTCTCACGGTAGCTTTCAAGTGCTGAAGCTTTACGAGCACGAGCGTCTGCATCTGGCCATTCTGTCCAAGCAAGATTGTCAAAATGCTCTTTGATAGCCATATATTCTGCGAAGAGTTCAAGCCATGATTGGTTGTCTTGAGCAAACTTCTCAAAAGCTTTGACGTCTCCCACTTCCAAGAAACGTTTAACTGCTTTTTCTAAAAGCGGACGACGTGCGTAATAAATCTTCGCATAGTCGACTTCCGATGCATCACTACCAAAGTCAACACCTTCAAGATCTCTAGCTTCGAGCAAGCCTTGCTCTACCAAGATATCAAGGTCGATAAAATGCGTATTTCCAGCAAAGGCTGAGAATGATTGGTATGGAGAATCTCCATAGCTTGTTGTCCCAAGAGGGAGGATTTGCCAGTAACGTTGCTTGGTACGAACCAAGAAGTCAACGAAATCATAGGCAGTCTGACCAAATGATCCAATCCCGTATGCTCCTGGTAGAGAAGAGATGTGCATCAACACACCACTTTGACGTTTTTTCATAATAGCACCTCATGTGTTTGTTATAAAACGTTGCGCAATCAAGGCGCAAACGTTTGCGTTAAGTTAAGTATAGCGTATTTCAAAGACAAATGCAAGCGTTTTTAAAAATTTTTTTGAATTATTTTTATCTAACTAAAACTTATTCCCACTGATATTTTACGAAATAAGCGAAAAAAATTTTAAAGATTTTCTGATTTAAGATAATTCATTCCCAATATCTGCTCTATTTTCTGAAAAACCGAGCCGAATTTACGCAATCGTTTTCCTAATATATTTTCAATTCAAGAGAAAGAAAGATTTAAAGTTTTTTTCCTATATAAGGGCATTGACAAATGTTTGAAACCTTAAAATTTTTTTAAAAAACTTTTTAAAAACGCTTGCAACCGTTTTCTATTTGTGCTATACTAAGCTCATAAAAGAAAACGTTTGCGTTTTCTAAATAAATTATACTGTTATTCTTTAGGAGGAATACACTATGTCATCTAAATTCATGAAGAGCGCTGCTGTGCTCGGAACTGCTACTCTCGCTAGCTTGCTCTTGGTAGCTTGCGGAAGCAAATCTGCTGACAAAGCTGCTGATACTAGCTCTTCAGAAGCAAAAGAACTTACTTTCTACGTTGAAGACCAATATAAAGCCTTCGCTGAATCTGCTGCAAAAGCTTATGAAAAAGAATCTGGCGTAAAAGTTACCATCAAAACAGGAGACCAAATGGGTGGTCTTGACAACCTTTCTCTAGACAACCAATCTGGTAAAGCTCCTGACGTTATGATGGCTCCATACGACCGTGTAGGTAGCCTTGGTACTGACGGACAACTTTCAGAAGTAACTCTTAGTGATGGTGCAAAGACAGACGATAAAACAAAATCACTTGTAACGGTTGGTGGTAAAGTCTATGGTGCTCCAGCTGTCATCGAATCACTCGTTTTGTACTATAACAAAGATTTGCTTAAAGAAGCTCCTAAAACATTTGCTGATTTGGAAAACCTTGCTAAAGACAGCAAATACGCTTTCGCTGGTGAAGATGGCAAAACAACTGCCTTCCTAGCTGACTGGACAAACTTCTACTACGCATACGGACTTCTTGCTGGTAATGGCGGTTATGTATTTGGCCAAAACGGTAAAGATCCTAAAGATATCGGACTTGCAAACGACGGAGCAATCAAAGGTATCGAATATGCTAAATCTTGGTACGAAAAATGGCCTAAAGGTATGCAAGATACTGAAGGAGCTCCAAACTTAATCCAAACTCAATTCCAAGAAGGTAAAACTGCTGCTATCATCGATGGTCCTTGGAAAGCTCAAGCATTCAAAGATGCTAAAGTAAACTACGGCGTTGCGACTATCCCAACTCTTCCAAACGGTAAAAACTATGAAACATTTGGTGGTGGTAAAGCTTGGGTTATCCCAGCAAGCACTAAGAACCTTGAAGGAGCTCAAAAATTTGTAGACTTCCTAGTTTCAACTGAACAACAAAAAGCATTCTACGATGTAACAAACGAAATCCCAGCTAATACTGAAGCTCGTACTTATGCTGAAGGCAAAAAAGATGAGTTGACAACAGCCGTGATTGAACAGTTCAAGAACGCTCAACCAATGCCAAACATCTCTCAAATGTCAGCTGTTTGGGACCCAGCTAAAACAATGCTCTTTGAAGCTGTAAGTGGTACGAAAGATGCGAAAACAGCTGCTAACGATGCTGTAACATTGATTAAGGACACAATCAAACAAAAATTTGGTGAATAATTGATTTGTTCAAGGGGGGTGGAAGCAAAATCCCCCTTTGAATTTATAGATACGCCTATTATTATACGTACGTATCTTACGATTGAATCCGAGTTTTATCTCGCATCCTATGAAAGGAGTAATCATGGAAAAACAACAGCCTCGCAAAGCAGCCTTGCTGTCAATCATTCCTGGTTTAGGACAAATTTATAACAAACAAAAAGCGAAAGGATTTATTTTCCTTGGTGTTACTGTCTTATTTGTTCTGTATTTTCTAACACTTGCAAGCCCTGAATTGAGCAATTTGGTCACTCTTGGTGACAAACCTGGTCGTGACAATTCACTTTTCATGCTGATTCGTGGTGCTTTCCATTCTATCTTTGTTGTCGTCTACCTGCTCTTTTACATCTTTAATATCAAGGATGCACATACGACTGCTAAACGTATCAATAACGGTATTCCTGTGGCTCGTACCTTCAAGGATATGATTAAAGGTATTTATGAGAATGGATTCCCATACCTTTTGATTATCCCATCGTATGTAGCGATGACCTTTGCAATTATCTTCCCTGTTATCGTAACATTGATGATTGCCTTTACCAACTATGACTTCCAACACTTGCCACCAAACAAATTGTTGGACTGGGTTGGTTTGACCAATTTTACGAACATCTGGAGCTTGAGCACCTTCCGTTCAGCCTTTGGTTCTGTTCTTTCTTGGACCATTATTTGGGCCTTGGCTGCTTCTACCTTGCAGATTGTCATTGGTATCTTTACAGCAATCATTGCCAACCAACCATTTATCAAAGGAAAACGTATCTTCGGTGTTATTTTCCTTCTTCCTTGGGCTGTTCCAGCCTTCATCACTATCTTGACATTCTCAAACATGTTTAATGATAGTGTCGGTGCCATCAACACCCAAGTCTTGCCTCTTTTGTCTAAGGTCCTTCCTTTCCTAGATGGAGCTCTTATCCCTTGGAAAACAAATCCAACTTGGACTAAGGTTGCCTTGATTATGATGCAAGGCTGGCTAGGATTCCCATACATCTACGTTTTGACCTTGGGTATCTTGCAGTCTATTCCTAACGACCTCTACGAAGCGGCTTACATCGATGGTGCTAATGCTTGGCAAAAATTCCGCAACATCACTTTCCCAATGATCTTGGCTGTTGCAGCTCCAACATTGATTAGCCAATACACCTTTAACTTTAACAACTTCTCTATCATGTATCTCTTTAATGGTGGAGGTCCTGGTACTGTCGGAGGCGGAGCCGGTTCAACTGATATCTTAATTTCATGGATTTACCGTTTGACAACAGGTACATCTCCTCAATACTCTATGGCGGCAGCTGTTACCTTGATTATCTCCATCATTGTCATCTCTATCTCTATGATTGCATTCAAGAAACTACACGCATTTGATATGGAGGACGTCTAAGATGAATAACTCAATCAAACTCAAACGTAGACTGACTCAAACCCTCACTTACCTCTACTTGATTGGCCTATCAATCGTGATCATCTACCCACTTTTGATCACCATCATGTCCGCCTTCAAAGCAGGTAATGTCGCAGCCTTTAAACTAGATACTAACATCGACTTCAATCTTGATAACTTTAAAGGGCTCTTCACCGAAACCTTGTATGGCACTTGGTACCTTAATACTTTGATTATTGCCTTTATTACAATGGCTGTACAAACAAGTATCATCGTACTTGCTGGTTACGCCTACAGTCGTTACAACTTCTTGGCACGTAAACAAAGTTTGGTCTTCTTCTTGATCATCCAAATGGTGCCAACTATGGCCGCTTTGACAGCCTTCTTCGTTATGGCTCTTATGTTGAACGCCCTTAACCATAGCTGGTTCCTCATCTTCCTCTACGTCGGTGGAGGTATTCCGATGAATGCTTGGCTCATGAAAGGCTACTTCGATACTGTGCCAATGTCTCTAGACGAATCTGCAAAACTAGATGGTGCTGGACACTTCCGCCGCTTCTGGCAAATTGTTCTCCCACTCGTTCGCCCAATGGTGGCTGTACAAGCTCTATGGGCCTTCATGGGACCTTTCGGAGACTACATTCTCTCTAGTTTCTTGCTTCGTGAGAAAGAATACTTTACTGTTGCCGTTGGTCTCCAAACCTTCGTTAGCAATGTGAAAAACATGAAGATCGCCTACTTCTCAGCAGGTGCTATCCTCATCGCTCTTCCAATCTGTACACTCTTCTTCTTCTTACAAAAGAACTTTGTTTCAGGACTTACAAGTGGTGGCGACAAGGGATAATCTATCCCTGCCACCCTTTTTTCATTTTGGAGCTTGTTGCTAAAGCTACACGATTGGGCACACGATCGCAAATAGTAGCAAAATCAGCTTTTCAATAAGCAATTTATCTACTAGACTTGAAATAAAGCACATTTCTCTATATAATAATACTCATATAGAAAACACTTTTAGAAAGATGCCTATGCTTCCATATCCATTCTCGTATTTCTCTAGTATCTGGGGATTTCGCAAGCCTCTATCAAAACGTTTCGGTCTCAACTGGTTTCAATTGATTTTTACCAGTATTTTCTTGATCAGCTTGTCTATGGTTCCGATTGCCATTCAAAACAGCTCACAGGAAACGTATCCGCTGGATACCTTTATCGATAATGTCTACACTCCACTGACAGATGAAGCGATCATGGATTTGTCGGAAAATGCACAAATCGTAGATGGAAAGCTGAACTACTCAGGAACTAAGAATCAACAACCTTCTCTTCTGATTGGACCGAGCCAAAGCAAAGAATTGCCAAAGGACCTACAACTTCATTTTGATACTGAAGAACTCGTCATCAGTAAGGAAAGTAAGGAACTGACTCGTATTCGCTACCACGCGATTCAAACAGAGAGTTTCCAGAGTAAGGAAAGTTTAACCCAGGCTATTTCTAAAGACTGGTACCAACAAAATCGGGTCTATATCAGTCTCTTTCTCGTCCTTGGTGCAAGCTTCCTCTTTGGATTGAATTTCTTCATTGTCTCTCTTGGAGCTAGCTTTCTCCTTTATATCACCAAAAAATCACGCCTCTTTTCATTTAGGACTTTTAAAGAGTGCTACCATTTTATCTTGAACTGTTTGGGATTACCCACTCTGATTACGCTTATTTTGGGACTTTTTGGCCAAAATATGGCAACCCTTATCACTGTACAAAATATTCTTTTTGTTCTGTATCTGGTCACTATTTTTTACAAGACACACTTCCGTGATCCAGATTATCATAAATAGGAGATTTTTATGCCCGTTACGATTAAAGACGTGGCCAAGGCAGCAGGTGTCTCACCTTCAACTGTTACCCGCGTTATTCAAAACAAATCAACGATTAGTGATGAAACCAAAAAACGAGTTCGCAAGGCGATGAAGGAGCTCAACTACCACCCCAATCTCAATGCTCGTAGCTTGGTAAGTAGCTATACTCAAGTTATCGGCCTAGTGCTCCCTGACGACTCGGATGCCTTTTACCAAAATCCTTTCTTCCCATCTGTTCTACGAGGGATCGCCCAAGTGGCATCTGAGAACCACTATGCTATCCAGATTGCAACGGGGAAAGATGCAAAAGAGCGGCTCAAAGCTATTTCCCAGATGGTCTATGGTAAGCGTGTAGATGGTTTGATTTTCCTCTATGCCCAAGAAGAGGATCCTTTGGTTAAGCTAGTAGCAGATGAGCAATTTCCTTTCCTTATCTTAGGTAAATCTCTATCTCCCTTCATTCCGCTTGTTGATAATGACAATGTCCAGGCTGGTTTTGATGCGACAGAATATTTCATCAAAAAAGGATGCAAGCGAATTGCTTTTATCGGAGGAACCAAAAAACTTTTCGTAACACAAGATCGTCTAATGGGTTATGAGTTAGCTCTTAAACAATACCAACTTCCTATTGATCCAAATCTGACCTACTTTGCGACCGAATTTCTTGAAGATAATGGTTATCGCTTTAGTAAACTTCTCTTCGAACATGATCCAAATATTGATGCTATTATTACTATTGATAGCCTTCTTGCTGCAGGGGTCTGTGATTACATCGCAAAACACCAACTGGATGTCCCTGTCCTCAGCTTTGACTCGGTCAACCCTAAACTGAACTTGGCAGCCTATGTTGATATCAATAGCTTGGAACTTGGACGTGTTTCCTTTGAAACCATTCTCCAGATAATCAACGATGCCAAAAACAATAAACAAATTTGTTACCGCCAGTTGATTGGGCACAAAATTATTGAAAAATAAAGACCAGCCCCAAGGCTGGTCTTTTGAGTATGATTAATTGTCTGTTTCTACGAATCGTCCTAGGATGTGGACATTTTCAGATACAGAGACAAAGGCTGTTGGATCGACCTGTTTCATGATGTGTTTAAAATCATTAAACTCTGCTCGCGTGATAACAGTGATCAAGACTGCTTTTCTCTCATGATTATAGGTTCCTTCTGCATCGTGGATCATGGTTGCTCCACGGTGCAATTTTTTATGGATTTTTGCGATTACCTTGTCAGGATTATTGGTCACAATCATGGCCTGCATGCGTTTCTGCTTGGTAAAGACCGCGTCTGTCACACGGCTCGATACAAAAATGGTGATCATAGAGTAAAGGGCGTATTTCCAACCAAAGGTCAGACCTGCTATCAGCATAATCATCCCATTTACCAAGAAAGAAATACTACCAACATTCTTACCCGTTTTCTTTCGAATGGTGAGACTGACGATATCTGTACCTCCGCTAGAAATATTGTTACGGAGCGCAAAACCAATCCCCAAGCCCATGACAACACCCCCAAAAAGAGCATTGATGATGGGATCCTCTGTCAAGGCCACAACTGGCACAAGCTGGATAAAGAGGGAACTCATGGATACTGTGATAAAGGTAAAGATTGTAAACTTATGCCCAATCTGATACCAAGCCAAAATCATCAACGGAAAATTGATGGCATAAAAGGTCAGCGATATCGGAATATAAAAACCAAACCAGTGATTACTCAAAGCAGAGATAATCTGTGCCAAACCCGTCGCACCACTGGAGTAAACGTGTCCTGGTTGAAAAAAGAAATTGACTGCTACTGCTGACAAAAAGCCATAAACCAGAGAAGCCGATACTTTCTCATCATATTTTTCCCGAGAGATACTTTGTAAAACTCGTAAGATTTTTATCTGATAAGCAAAGCGGCGCAGATAATAGCGCCACCGCTTAATTTGTTTTGCTTGTTTCATCTTCTTCTACTTGTAAGCTGAGTTCCTCTAGTTGTTTGAGAGCGACTGTTGAAGGAGCTTGTGTCATTGGGTCAGTTGCCTTGTTGTTCTTAGGAAAGGCAATGACTTCACGGATATTTTCTTCTCCTGCAAGCAACATGACAAAACGGTCAAGACCAATAGCCAAACCACCGTGTGGTGGGAAACCATAATCCATGGCTTCAAGAAGGAAACCAAACTGGTCATTGGCTTCTTCCGCTGAGAAACCAAGAGCCTTGAACATGCGTTCTTGGAGTTCTTTTTGGTTGATACGAAGACTACCACCACCAAGTTCGTAACCGTTCAAGACGATATCGTAAGCAATGGCACGAACCTTAGCCAAATCACCTTCTAATTCGTGAACTGTCTCTTCCTGTGGAAGAGTGAATGGATGGTGGGCGCTCATGTAACGACCTTCTTCTTCAGACCATTCAAACATTGGCCAGTCAACCACCCAAAGGAAATTGAATTTATCGTTATCAATCAAGCCAAGTTCTTTAGCAATACGTCCACGAAGGGCGCCTAGTGTTGCATTGGCCACTTCAAGCGTATCCGCTACAAATAGAACCAAATCCTTATCTTCAAGACCAAGTGCTGCAGTCAATTCTCCTTGGATACCCGTCAAAAACTTGGCAACCGGTCCATTTAATTCTCCATCAACTACCTTGACCCAAGCAAGACCTTTGGCACCGTACTGTTTGGCTACTTCGGTCATCTTGTCGATGTCTTTACGTGAGTAGTTGTCCGCAGCTCCTTTGACTACAATGGCTTTAACAGCAGGTGCTTCTGAGAAGACTTTAAAATCAACACCTTTTACCACTTCTGTCAAGTCCTGAAGCAACATATCAAAACGGGTATCTGGCTTATCAGAACCGTAAAGAGCCATCGCATCATCGTACTTCATACGAGGAAATGGAAGCGTTACTTCGATGCCTTTTGTTTCTTTCATCACGCGCGCAATCAAGCCTTCTGTGATATCTTGGATTTCTTGCTCACTAAGGAATGACGTTTCCAAGTCGACCTGGGTAAACTCAGGCTGACGGTCTCCACGCAAGTCCTCGTCACGGAAACATTTAACGATTTGGTAATAGCGGTCAAATCCAGCATTCATCAAGAGCTGTTTGGTAATCTGTGGACTTTGAGGAAGAGCATAGAAATGTCCTTTGTTGACACGAGATGGCACCAAATAGTCACGCGCCCCTTCTGGTGTTGACTTAGAAAGGAA
Organism: Streptococcus oralis subsp. tigurinus; assembly: GCF_002096275.1. Lineage (GTDB taxonomy): Bacteria > Bacillota > Bacilli > Lactobacillales > Streptococcaceae > Streptococcus > Streptococcus oralis_CN. The sequence continues at coordinate 23,915 of NZ_NCUG01000014.1, forward strand.
TGGCGTCTCCACATCAATAAACTCCAACTCATCCAAGTAGTTACGGATAGAATGAGTCACCTTGGCACGAAGCTTGAGATTTTCCAACATCTCTGGACGACGAAGGTCAAGGTAACGGTAACGCAAACGCGTATCGTCATTGGCCTCAATCCCATCCTTAATCTCAAATGGCGTTGTTTTAGCTGTATTAAGCACTGTCAAAGCTGTCACGTTCAACTCAACCGCACCAGTCGGCAATTTATCATTGGCTTGCTCACGCGCAGCGACTTGTCCAGTCACCTCGATAACAAATTCGCTACGAAGGCTTTCAGCTGTTGCCATAACCTCTGCAGATACTTTTTCAGGGTTGATAACCAACTGCATGATTCCTTCACGATCACGAAGGTCGATAAAGATCAAACCACCAAGGTCACGACGACGGCCAACCCATCCTTTCAAGGTAATTTCTTGTCCGATATGTTCCTCACGAACACGACCAGCATACATACTACGTTTCATGTTTTCTCTCCTCTTTTATTCTGTTACTATTTTACCATAAAAGCGCAGGCTCTTCATGAAAATCAGCAGAAAAGTTTGATTCCCTTTAGAAATCAAAACGAACAGACAAAAAATCCGATGAAAACGTCATCGGATTCTCTGATTATGATTCTTAACCTTTTTTACGCTTTTCAGCAATCTCAGCTGCCTTTTTAGGTAGAACAATCTCCGTCGCATAAGCCGAAGCAAAACGCAAGACACCTGCAATAGGCGCAAAGACAACTGCTAGATAGTTGTAAAAGAAATCGCCTCTAAAGGCATAGGCAAGTGCCCCGATGATAAAGAAGAGAACGACCGCCTGTATCACTGCTAATAAAATTACTCGTTTCATGTGACCTCCTGACTCTATTATAGCATGAGTATCATCAAAAAGCCGATTAAATTATTCAAAGCGTGGAGAGAAATGCTATAAAGAAGACCTTTTCGGCTCACATAAGCCAGACCCAAACTCAATCCCAGACTGGCATAAACTAAAAACTGTTGCAAAGTTCCTGGAAAATGAATCAAGGCAAAAAGCACACTTGATACGAGGAGAAATAGAGCTGTCTGTTTGCTATTGTTCTGCTTAGGAAAAAGATAACGCGCCAGCATCCCTCTAAAAATGAGTTCTTCCGTCAGAGGAGCAAAGACTACCACCATAAAGAAACCAAATACAGGCTGTGCGACTGTCAGTTGTGATACGATTTGTTGATTGACCGACGGATCTTCTGGCAAAAAGAACTGGGCTGTAATCGCCACTAGCAAAACCAGAGTTGGCAACCAAATATAACGATTAAAAACCGTCGTCTGGATGCTAACCTTTTCTGTCTGATACCATCTGTAAACTCCATAAACATAGGCTCCTGACAGGACGATATAAAGTGGCAAGACTCCAAAGATCGAAGCCCCTAGGTCAAGCGCTGATAAAGCCATACTCTGAACCATTCCATAGCCAAAGAAAAAGGATAGAACAGCTAGAAGAAACCAGCCAAGATTTTTAAATAATTTCATAAAAGGCTCCTATTTGAAATAGCGTTTTACCATAGGTAACTGCATCACATTGATATAAATATGGACCGCTCCTACAAGCAAGAAGGCTAGTAGCTGAATTTCTCCTGTCAGTAAGGAAAAGAGAGCAATTAGAATGTAGAGACCTGGCAAGACATATTGGTTTAATTGGAATAAAATCTGAAAACTCTGTTCCAAATTAGCCTGACGCTCCCCTTCATCATAAGAATTGATATAGTCCAAGAGATCCTTTGGTGTAGAGAAAAATGCCAAATCAAACTGACGAACAATCGAAATGGTTTTATAAAGATATTTTTGAGCATTGAAAACCAATACTAATGCCAAAAAAGAAAGAGATAAGGTTAGATTGCTTCTATTTAGTGCAATCCCTTCACTTACTGAAGTGAAGAGAGCCAATAAAATCGCTACGTTTGTAATATTAAAAGCAATGTTACCAAACTCAAGATTCCGATACATTTGCACATAATAGCTTTCATTCAGATCATCATCCATTTCCTCTTGATACAAGGAGTGAAATCTTCTGCTTTTCTTTAGGAAATTGAAAGTCAAAAACATACTAATGAAACCTAACAGTAAACAAATAGATGATATCCATGGAATCACGGTTTTGACATCTAAAATGATTTCGTATTTTTCGGTATAGGCCTTAAACATCCCTACAAAACCGCCCAAGAAACCTCCCAAAACAACAGACATTAAAAATAATAATAATCCACGTTTCTTTTTCTTTTTCATATTCATCCTCTTTCTAAACTAAACCAATCCAACTAACCACTGACCAAATGCTTTCCCTGATTCATAAATAGCTGTTAAGCCTTCTGTTCCAAGTGACACCAAAATCAAACAAACAGAAAGTAAGAGAATAGCTTGATTTCTAGCTTTTTTTGCTCCATCTCCCAAGGGTTCATTCCCAAGCCAACCTGCTAGATAGGCATAGAGAGTTACTGTTATAATCCCAATCTCTGTCGAAGAGAGAAATAACAAGACTGTCACCAAACGAACGATATTGGCTTGAATGTTAAAATAATTTGCTAAACCTGCACAAACACCCGCAAGTTCTTTGTGCTCAGTATCGACTTGAAAACCTGCTAAAAACTCTCTCATGATTTTTCTCCTTTTTCAACCTTTTTGAATTTTATTTTTCTCTCTACCCATCTAAAGACTAATAGTAAAACTATGTTAATCCAGAAGAGATATTTGCTTTCAACAATTGTAAACCAACCAAATAGGCTTCCGATCATAGCCAAAAAATTAACGATAAACACAACTATAGATAGATAATAAATCACTTTATACTTATTCATTCCTCATCCTCCTCTATACGAAATACCGACTCGACTGGCTCATGGAATATCTGAGCAATCTTCAGGGCAATGACGATGGATGGGGTGTACTCATCCCGTTCTAGCAGACTGATGGTTTGCCTGGACACGCCAGCTAGCTTGGCAAGTTCGGTCTGATTAAGACCATCGCGAGCCCGAAGCTCTTTTAAACGATTTTTAAGCATTCCTTTCTCCTTTACTCTTAACTTGCTTATATTGTAACACATCTTTTTCTTTTTGACAAGTATATTTGTCAAAAAGTTTATGATTTTTGTCATTTTGCAAAAGAAAAAGGTCAGGAGTAAGATCCTGACCAGTTTATCTGTCATTAAAAGCCCAATTTTTCAAAGATTTCTGAGAAGTTTTGGCTGATTGCCTCAAGTGACACTTGAACTTCTTCTCGGGTTTGGTTGTTCTTAACCGTCACTTGTCCGCTTTCGACTTCGCTCTCTCCTAGGGTGATGAGGGTCTTAGCCGCAAAGGCATCGGCTGACTTGAACTGAGCTTTGAGTTTACGGTTGAGATAATCACGCTCTGCTTTGAATCCTTGTTGGCGAAGGGCTTGTACCAATTCCAAGGCCTTAACATTTGCGCCTTCACCCAAGACTGCGATATAGACATCTAGGGCGTTTTCGATAGGGAGGGCCACACCTTGCTTTTCAAGGATGAGAAGCAGGCGCTCTACACCAAGTCCAAAACCAAATCCAGCAGTTTCAGGACCACCAAAGTAAGCAACCAAACCATCGTAACGACCACCCGCACAGACTGTCAAATCATTGCCCTCAATCTCTGTGATAAATTCAAAAATCGTGTGGTTGTAATAATCCAGACCGCGCACCATATTGGTATCGATGATGTAATCTACTCCAAGATTTTCCAACATCTGACGGACAGCATCAAAGTGAGCTTGACTTTCTTCATCAAGGAAGTCCAAGATAGACGGCGCATTCTCTACTGCCACCTTGTCTTCTTTTTCCTTAGAGTCCAAGACACGGAGAGGATTTTCCTCCAAACGACGTTGGCTATCCTTAGACAAGGTCTCCTTGAGCGGTGTCAAATAGTCGATCAAGGCTTGACGGTAGGCTGCACGGCTCTCAGGGTTTCCGAGAGTGTTAAGGTGCAATTTGACACCTTGAATGCCGATTTCTTTCAAGAAATGGGCTGCCATAGCGATCGTTTCTACATCGGTAGCTGGATTGCTTGAGCCAAAACACTCAACACCAATCTGGTGGAACTGACGCAAACGACCTGCTTGCGGACGCTCATAACGGAACATTGGGCCCATGTAGTAGAACTTACTTGGCTTTTGCACTTCTGGGGCGAAAAGTTTATTTTCCACATAAGAACGGACAACGGGCGCAGTTCCTTCAGGACGAAGAGTGATATGGCGGTCTCCCTTATCGTAAAAGTCGTACATTTCCTTGGTTACGATATCAGTTGTGTCCCCGACAGAGCGACTGATAACCTCGTAATGCTCAAAAATAGGCGTGCGCACTTCTGCGTAGTTATAGCGCTTGAAAATTTCACGGGCAAAGCCCTCAACGTACTGCCACTTGGCAGACTCAGCAGGCAAGATATCCTGCGTTCCTTTTGGTTTTTGTAATTTCATAGGGTGTCCTCTTTTAACTTAATAGTCTTATTTTACCATAAATAGAGGGATTAAAACAGTGAGAAAAAATTAGGATTCAAATATCATTTTTGAGATTAAGACTTGTCAAAAGGATAGCCAGCAAAGAAAGACCAACAAATAAGATCCAAGTTAACTGCATATTCCATACAGCTACAAGTGAAAAACAAGCTGTTCCCACAGGTATGGATAAGGTAAACAATAAACCTAAAAAATTACTTGTGCGAGCTAGAACCTCTGGAGCTAGATTTTTCATGAGCATGGCACTAATCTTTGGGGACACTTTACCAGACACATACAGAGTTAGAAAGAGGAATAGCAAACCAAGCACGACTTGATTGAATACGTTAGCCAGACCAATTAGAGTAAGCCCTACGGTAGCCCACATCATCAATCTAGGCAAGGACTGCTTCCCAAAATAATCATTACCCGTAAGGCTACTGATGATGACTGCTACTAAAACACAGGCTTGATTGATAAATAGTGCCTCTGTGTAAGAAAAATTCAAGAGTGAATGGTTTAAAAAGAAGATATTATAAATTCCACCCAAAGCGCCACCCAAGGCATTGATCAGCAAGATAGCAAAGAGCATAAAACCAAAGTTTTTCTGTCCACTTTTAAGAAAAACGAGACGTAAATTTCGGTAAATTGTTAGGAGCTGCTCTTTGATAGATAACTTCTCATTTTTTAGTGATTCACCATCAGCAGATGAAATCGACAGGCTTAATTTGCTTTTTCCTAAAAAGAGAATAGCGGCTGATACTAGGAAAAAACAGGCATTGATCCCCGCAACGAGAGAAAAATTATTGACCGATAGCCCTAAGAGCCAGACTCCGAAAGCTTGGCCACCAATAGCTGAAATATAGGTGATAAACTGGGAAAAAGAATAAGCCTCCATCAAATCATTTTCAGCTACCTTTTCCTTAATAAGAGGCATGCGCAAACCACCAGCAAAATCACTGATTATATCACTAATGACATTGATTAAACACAGGCTAGAAAAGGCAAATAAACTAGCTTGCTGAACAACTAAAGCTGCTAGAAAAAATAAAACTGCCTGAAACAAACCGCTATAGACCATCCATTTGACCTTGTCCCTCGTGTAATCTGCCCGAATCCCTACAAAAACTGTAAAGAGAGTCGGAAGAATCATCACAATATTTGCTACAGCAACCGCAAAAGATGCTTGTGGCAAGGTCGATGCATAGACGATAAATACCAGGTTAAAAATCGAAGCACCAAAAGCATTGAAGAATCGTGACAAAGTCAACAGTCGATAAGCTTGATTTCTAAACAATAATTTCATAGATAATCTCCCTTCTTGTTCTAATCTCTATATGAAGTATGACTATAGTATAGCACTTATGAATTAGCGAAAAAATTTTTTGAATATATGCAACACACAAAATAAGCAAAAAAAACGATAGAACTCCTTTAATGACCTGAAAGAGGTCTGGAGTTCTATCGCTTCAAATTTTAAATCATTTTCTTAATTTGCAGATATTCAACAATCAGGCGTGTTTTTATAGTATTCGGCAGATTTGTTACAGCCAAGCATCTCAAAAATACGGACAGCATCTTCCATCTTTTTTTGTCCTTCCTTGACTCTGCCCTGCTTGCTATCAAGGAGACCTTCCGCCCACAAATAGACAATTCGGAAATAGGTCTCGTTTTCCTTGTAGAAATGCTCTTCGATAACACTTTTAAAATAATAGGCATTGGTAAATTCTTCACACTCAATGCTGGCTAAAAAACCATTCAGTAGCATGGTGTGAATTAGGTGCCGATTTCCCTTCATTTCCATTAGAAAATCAGATTTTCGGACCATTTCTCGTACATATCTAGTAAAAAGAGGAACAGATAAGAGTGGGGAACTAACTGAGAACAAATTGAGTTCATAGTTCCCCCAAATCTCGGTAGAAAACAGGTAATCATGAAGGACTTCCCCTTCCTCTGTTGTCAACTCTACCGTTTCATCCATGCTCTTCATATAAGACTTGATCATAATGGCATTTAGAATATGTTTCTGTTTGTTTTGAGAATTATCATACTTTTGATACTCCTTGCGATACAAGTCCTCGAGAGGTGCTATGTTCTTTGGATCCAAGATATCTGTGATTTCTTTTCTCAACTCAGAATCTGTATCATACTGAAAACCTCTCGCCAGAAAGAGAATTTCCTCTACACTCGCAGATATATTTTCTAGGGCAAACAGAAACTTTCCCACCGAAAGTTCACTCTGACCTGTTTCAAATCGGGACAACATGGACGGCGAAAATTGTCCCCCAGTTGCTTGTCTCAGCGAGATATTTCTTGACTCTCGTAATTGTCTAAAGACTTTTCCAATCTGCTCCATAGACTTCCCCTTAATTGAGTATTTTCTTCATTTTATCATATTTTTCAGAAAATTCATCAAAAACTTGCCAAATTGTCAGAATTATGAGAAAATAGAGGATATTTATCACGTGGAGGGACTGTTATGAGAGACGATATCAAAATCAATGACCGCGCTTTGGCCTTACAAGACCAAATTATCGAAAAACTAGAGAAGGTTTTTGATACAGATGTGGAATTGGATGTGTACAATCTGGGGCTGATTTATGAAATCAATCTGGATGAAACGGGTCTCTGTAAAATTGTCATGACTTTCACGGACACTGCCTGCGATTGTGCCGAAAGTTTGCCTATCGAAATCGTCGCAGGTCTGAAACAAATCGAGGGTATCGAAGATGTCAAGGTTGAAGTTACCTGGTCGCCTGCCTGGAAGATTACACGAATCAGTCGCTACGGCCGCATTGCCCTTGGACTGCCACCTCGTTAAGCAGGCAAATCACTTTTGAAGAAGATGAAAAAAAGCAAGCCAAAATGGCTTGCTTTTTGATACTCAATGAAAATCAAAGAGCAAACTAGGAAACTAGCCGCAGGCTGTACTTGAGTACGGCAAGGCGACGTTGACGTGGTTTGAATTTGATTTTCGAAGAGTATGAGTTTATTTTTTACCTGACTTGTCCATATTCCAGAAGTCTGTCACGGCCCCGCGTGAAGCAGATGATACGATATGGGCATATTTACCGAGGACACCACGGCTGTAAAGTGGTGGCAAGGTTGTTTCTGCCTTGCGTTTTTCAAGTTCTTCTTCGGATACGGCCATAGAAATTTCTTTGGTATCTTGGTCAACCGTAACGATATCACCTGTACGAAGGTAAGCAATCGGTCCACCATCCTGAGCTTCAGGGGCGATATGTCCAACAACCAGACCATAAGTACCACCTGAGAAACGGCCATCCGTCAAGAGGGCAACCTTGTCTCCTTGACCTTTACCAACGATCATGGATGAAAGTGACAGCATCTCAGGCATACCAGGACCACCCTTAGGTCCAACGAAACGGACAACGACAACATCGCCATCAACGATTTCATCTGTCAGAACAGCCTGGATAGCATCTTCTTCTGAGTCAAAGACCTTAGCTGGTCCAACGTGACGACGCACTTTAACACCTGATACTTTAGCAACCGCGCCATCAGGGGCAAGGTTCCCGTTCAAGATAATCAATGGTCCGTCTGCACGTTTTGGATTTTCCAGTGGCATGATGACTTTTTGACCTGGTGTGAGGTCTGCAAAGTCGGTCAAGTTTTCAGCGACAGTCTTACCAGTACATGTAATGCGGTCTCCGTGAAGGAAACCATTTGCCAACAGGTACTTCATAACCGCAGGGACACCACCGACTTCGTAGAGATCTTGGAAGACATACTGACCAGAAGGTTTCAAGTCGGCCAAGTGAGGTACACGCTCTTGGATTGTATTGAAGTCCTCAAGTGACAAGTCAACATTAGCCGCATGGGCAATGGCAAGCAAGTGAAGAGTGGCATTGGTTGACCCACCGAGAGCCATGGTTACTGTAATGGCATCTTCAAAAGCTTCACGAGTCAAGATATCTGATGGTTTGAGACCGAGTTCCAGCATCTTGACAACAGCTCGTCCTGCTGCTTCGATATCTTCTTTCTTGTCAGCTGATTCAGCTGGGTGAGATGAAGATCCTGGCAAACTCATACCGAGAACTTCGATAGCAGTCGCCATGGTATTAGCTGTATACATACCACCACAGCCACCAGGGCCAGGGCAGGCATTACATTCAAGACGCTTCACGTCCTCAGCTGTCATGTCACCATGGTTCCACTTACCGATTCCTTCAAAGACAGAAACCAAGTCGATGTCTTTACCATCTAACTTTCCGGGTGCAATGGTACCACCATAGGCGAAAATAGCTGGAATATCCATATTAGCAATGGCAATCATGGAACCAGGCATGTTCTTGTCACAACCACCGATAGCGACAAAGGCATCGACGTTGTGGCCCCCCATAGCAGCTTCGATAGAATCCGCAATAATATCACGAGATGTTAGAGAGAAGCGCATACCAGGCGTTCCCATGGCAATCCCGTCCGCTACGGTAATGGTACCAAACTGAACAGGCCAAGCGCCCGCAGATTTGACACCCTCTTTCGCCAATTTCCCAAAATCATGCAAGTGAATGTTACATGGTGTATTTTCCGCCCAAGTCGAAATCACTCCCACAATCGGTGTTTCAAAGTCCTTATCTGTCATACCAGTCGCACGAAGCATAGCACGGTTTGGTGATTTAACCATGCTGTCATAAATGCTACTGCGGTGACGTTTATCTAATTCAGTCATCTTGTCCCTCCCGTTTCAATTTTTACTATTATAGCACATTTTAAAGGCAATGAACAGAAGAAAATTCTTGAATTTTCAGAAAATTCTATACAGTAATATTTTCTTTAAAGATGTTACATTTATTTCTTGACTTTATAAATTAAAGTGATATCATTTAGATATCACAAAAACAGGAGGTCATTCTTATGACTGAAAAACTCATCAATTCAAAACCAAATGGTGTGTTCGCATTGATTCTCATTGAGTTGACACTCGTACTTGGTATCTTTATATTTATAATGGGTGCTGGTTCGGAAAACGTTTTTGGAATTATTATCGGACTTTTATTAAGCTTAATTGCAGGCCTAGCTCATGCTGGTTTAAAAGTTGTCAAACCTCAGGAAGCTCTGGTTCTGACACTCTTTGGTAACTATACAGGCACCATCAAAGAACCTGGTTTTTACTTTGTCAATCCCTTCAGCGTAGCAGTTAACCCTGCAAACCACACTCGACTTGGACAAAGTGGGGACGTTAGCACGAAATCTCCTTTTTCAGGGATGAAATCATCAAATGGCAATGATGTAAATCTTGAAATTGGCAAGAAACAGATTTCTCTCAAGGTTATGACTTTGAGCAATTCCCGTCAAAAGATTAACGATTGCTTAGGTAACCCTGTTGAAATCGGAATTGCGGTAACTTGGAGAGTTGTCGATACCGCTAAGGCAGTCTTCAACGTTGACAACTACAAAGAATATCTTTCATTACAATGTGATAGCGCCCTCCGTAATATTGTCCGCATCTATCCTTACGATGTGTCTCCTAATGTAGATACTACAGGGGATGGACAAGCAGATGAAGGAAGCCTCCGCGGTTCTAGTGAGATTGTAGCTAAACGTATTCGTGAAGAAATTCAAAGTCGTGTTGAAGATGCTGGCTTGGAAATCCTTGAAGCCCGAATCACTTACCTAGCTTATGCGCCAGAAATTGCTGCCGTCATGCTTCAACATCAACAAGCATCAGCCATTATTGATGCCCGTAAGATGATTGTAGACGGAGCGGTAGGAATGGTTGAAATGGCCCTAGAACGTCTCAATGAAGGAGAATTGGTAGAGCTTGACGAAGAACGAAAAGCTGCCATGGTTTCAAATCTCCTAGTCGTTCTCTGTGGTAATCATGATGCACAACCAATTGTCAACGCAGGAAGTCTTTACTAAAGATGGCTGAAGCTAAAAAAAAGCAGATCCCCCTTCGACTCTCGAATAAGTTATATGCTGCACTCGCATCATGGGCAGAAGATGACTTCCGATCAGTTAACGGGCAAATTGAATATCTTCTCACCGAATGCGTCAAACAACGAAAGAAAGATGGGAAGTACGTCTCAGAAACCATTGACGAACCATTCGAGATTGATATTTAAGACCTTCTCCTGTCTGCTGGCTCGGACGGGAGAATTTTTTCATCTTTTTTTGTCAAGTAACTTTACTTTACAAAAAAAATGTGTTATCCTAGTATGGTTGATGAAAATCACTAGATTGAATCGAATTTAAATACCTAAAGGAGAAAACAAAATGGCAGTACCTGCACGTCGCACTTCAAAAGCGAAGAAAAACAAACGTCGTACACACTACAAAGTAACAGCTCCATCTGTAAACTTTGACGAAACTACTGGAGATTACTCACGTTCTCACCGCGTATCACTTAAAGGATACTACAAAGGACGTAAAATCGCTAAAGCTGCATCAGCTGAATAATAGAAGGGAGATACCATGCGCGTAAATATTACACTTGAACACAAAGAATCTGGTGAACGCTTGTACCTTACTTCTAAAAACAAACGTAACACTCCAGACCGTCTTCAATTGAAGAAATACTCACCAAAACTTCGCAAACACGTTGTGTTTACAGAGGTTAAATAATTGAGTAAACTAAAAGCCTTTGAAATCAGCATTTCAAAGGCTTTTTAATTTTCGTAAAATAACTGAAATTTGATCCGCACCCTGAAAGTTAGAAATTTTTTGTCTAGCTTTTCGAGTACGGTTCATTTGTACGAGAGATTTATTAATTTTATATCAATTCAATGACTTCTGAGCTACCGAAAAGTTGATTACGGTGTTTATTTTTTACTCGCCATGCATTTCCATGATTTTTCCCTTCATACTTCCCTTCTTTAGAAGTATAGCCGCGCCAATCATAAGTTACAACTCCCAATTTAATTAAGGATATAAATGTCATAAATTGAGGGGAACGAGTCAACTCTGCTTCTGTGTATTTAAACTCAGCAATGTCACCATTCATCTTGCTTTCCGCTTTTACCCAAAGCGTGGCAGGATGTTTTAAGTGTAGCTCTTTTTCTAAATCTTCAAAATACCAATAAGCCACCCTTTGAGAGGTATCATTTTCATGTCTACGAATTTCTACAGTTCTATCGCTTTCATTTACATCCAAATAAAAATTTTGATTATTTTGAGGTGACATCTCAGACCCGATGGTGATATATAAACTATTCATGCCGGGATGCTTGTCAGATTCATATCCATACAACCTCGCAAACGCTGAAACCCGATTACGATCATTAGATTCAAATTCTGCTACAGGCGTACCTTCAAACTTTGGACGTAATGTAAATAAAGTATCAAGTGTTTTTGAAGTCTTAGACTTTAGTTCAATCAAATCTTCAAAGTCTGCTTTTTGGCTATTATTAGTCTTAATTCCTAGTAAATTCTCAAGTGTGTCACCAGCATCTTTAGGAGAAATTTTCCCTATTCCTTTAGAATTAGGGTGATAACCCTTAGAAGCAATCTCTTTTACCTTAGGAATTAATCTAGAAAGTGCTTCTTTAATTTTATCCTGTCCGAAAATTTTGGCTAAATCTTCATCTGACAAGTTCCCCCTAGAGACATTAATATTAATAACCCGTCTGCTACTTGGATCTACAGATATGTACATCAAGTCGCCAGAATGGAAACTTCTTTTAAATTGGCGCCCATAAATCCAAAATCTTTCATCCCCTCGAGCATTAGCACGATAGCATGACATCTTTGTTTCAAATTTTTCTTCACCAATATACAGCATTGCATCCAACTTTTTCTTCTCACCATTTTGGAGTGATTGATAGTCCATTAAGCCATACTTTTTAAGAATATCCTGAACGAATACGTTGGCATCTATTATGCTTTTAGATAGCATTGTATCCGTTAGGCGAATAACTGTGTATTCTCTTTCATTATATTTGTGGATTTGTTCAATAAATTGTAGTTCGTCTTGATAAGGTTCAAAAAGCATATTAATACCTATCTAAACATTTCAGATATAGAAATATTTAGTCCTTCCGCAATTTTTAATAATGTTTCTACCCGAGGATTTCTTGTTTTAAAATTTAACAAGTCACTTATTGTTGATTCACTCAATCCAGTTGTTATTTTTAAAGAATAACGTGGATTGTTTTTAATTTCGAGTTGGACTCTATTCACAAAATTTCTTAAGTAATAATCTGTTCCCAGAGTATTAACTAAGTCATTATTAAACATATAATCTCCATAATAGTTTTTTGTTTTTCTATCAAATATTGAAGGAAAATCAATGTCTAATGCTTTGCAAACAGCCACAACGAGATCCAATCTCGTTTTACTATTATTATGATAGGAGAACAACTTCTGAATTGAGTTTCTTGAATAACCTGTTTTTTCAGCCAATTCTTTATGAGTAAATTGCTTAATCGTTTTAATGCGATTAAGATTTTCAATAGCTATTTTCATTTTTAAACCTCGGGTGATTTATATATCTATATTACCTTTAAAACAACTTTATTAATTCGGATAAGTTGTCTTTTTTAAGGGTTTTTAATTCGGATAAGTTGTCTTTTTTAACTGGTTATATTCAACAAGTTAAAAAATATCTGCAATTAATAATCTAAATAATCGTATTTTTTGCGAATAAATAAGTATAGAAATTACTCAATACTTCATCCTGGACTTGAATAATTATTTCTGATATAATATTAGAAAGAAAGCGAGAAATTTAAAAATGCCATATGCAATTGATTTATTCTGTGGTGCTGGAGGTTTTAGTGAAGGAATCTTACAGGCTGGATTCGATATACTTTTTTCTAGCGATAGAAGCCCTATGGTGCAAGAAACCTACGTTAATAGACACCAACAACTTGGTCTTGAAGAAGGAGTTGATACCCACTTTGAACTAGCAGATATCAAAGAATTAACTTCTGAACGTATTTTTGAAGTGATAAATAACTTAAGGTACGGAAATATTTTTAAACCCGGCGATATAGATGTCATTTTCGGAGGACCACCTTGTCAAGGTTTTAGCCGTCTTGGAAAACGAGATGCAAGCGATCCAAGGAATATGCTTTTTCATGAATACTTAAGGATTATTCGTGATATTCGCCCTAAATATGTCGTTATGGAAAATGTAACTGGTATTCTAGATATGCTTATGCTTGATTTCCCAAGTGTAGTTAGAGATGAATCATATTTAGGACAAAATTTAGTCAAAGAGATCCTCGAAAAGGAACTACAAGAACTCGGATACTCTCTACTTGATGTTCAAGTATTAAATGCAGCCAATTTCGGAGTACCACAACAGAGAAATCGAGTAGTCTTTTTAGCATATAGAAATGACGTTCACCCTCTTGATTATCCTGAGTCAAATAAACTACCAGAAGTAACTGTAAGACAAGCTTTAAATGGTTTATATGATACCAAAAACAACGACAATTTATCTGAATTTGCTCGGAATCGAATACAAGGTGAAACACCTACAATAGCAGGAAAAAATATTCCGCGAAAACGAATTACAAACATGGAAAAATCCAGACACGATATACTGGTTTCTCAAAGATTCTCTTTGTATAAACCTGGTGAAAACACTCGTGCAGTGATTAATCGACTTAAATCAGAAGGAATAAATCTCCGTGATACTTGCCCAGAATTATTTAACGAAAGTCTATTTCAAGTTAACCTAGCTATTAATACGAAAGCTATTCACGATACACTCATGGAGCTTAAGCTATTCAATGATAATTTCAAGGCCAGTCGTTGGTTGCACTTCACCAATCGTCAATTGGCCATATTATCTAGTCTAATAAATAATGAGCACGAAATTACTAAAGTTCTAAAATCACTTGCTAATAGGTTAAACACCACTCTGGAGCAGGCGAATACTTTCTGGGAAACAGTGCAGCCATTGCTAAATAGAGAATACGATGCAGATGCTTTCCATCACTTACTTATGAATGGCGAAATTACTGATAAGATTGGAGAGGCAATTCTAACAAGAAAATCAATACGAACCAGACTTAATCCTGATTCCATATCACCTACTATTGTCACTTTACCTGATGATTTTATTCACCCTTATTTCGATAGAGTCCTTACAGTCAGAGAAATGGCTAGATTACAGTCTTTTGATGATAGCTTTGAATTCCTAGGGAAAAGAACTACTGGTGGAGACAAACGTTCTCAAGAAACTCCTCAATTCACTCAAGTAGGGAACGCTGTCCCTCCTTTATTAGCTAGAGCAGTAGCCTTAAAAGTTAAAGAAGCAATAGAAACGAATTAATTCACTATGAAATATAAACAGACTAGTTCAATTCTTAAATTTGCTAGTCTGTTTATTCTTATTGAAAAAAATTTCATAGTTTACCGAAGTTAAATAAGCACACCTAACTCAAAAAGCCTTACTGGGCGTTTTTTGCTTTATTGGTTAGCGATCTATAGTTTTTCAGGAGAGATTTATGGCATTTTATCTTTGGATGTTCCCGCTACTCTTTATCTTTCACGATATGGAAGAAATTATCGGTCTTGTCCCTTGGATTCATCTCAACGAAACCTTGATGGTTCAAAAGGCTCCAGCTATTCTCACGATTCACAAAGGAATTACAACAGAGGGATTTGCCCTTGCTGTTTTTGAGGAGTTTATCATTGTCTTATCCATCACTTTATTAGCGTATTTTAGTCAATCTAGAGCGCTCGAATTAGTTTGGTTAGGAGGATTTGTGGCCTTTGCACTCCATCTCTTGCTCCATATTGGACAATCAATTCTTCTCCGTAAGTATATCCCTGCTCTCATCACTTCTATCCTTTGTTTTCCTATCAGTGCTTATTTGATTACAGACATTGTACATTTGTGGCGAGTTTCGACTAGCGAATTTTTCCTATTTTCACTAGTTGGCTCAGGCATCGTCGTCATCAATCTCCTATTTGCTCTCTGGCTCGGGAAAAAGTATTCCACCTGGCTCATCCATTACCATTAACAAAAGTTCCTTGCAATTTCAATTTGCAGGAAATTTTTTTATCCTCCTTCACAGTTAAGAAGTGTTCTATAGTTTTTTAAGGCAAAGCAAAAAGCCCACTGTTGTAGGCTTTCTGTAAGATATTTTAAAATTAAAGCATTTTGTTGTAGAATTCAACGACAAGTGCCTCGTTGATTTCTGGGTTGATTTCGTCGCGTTCTGGCAAGCGAGTCAATGAACCTTCCAATTTTTCAGCGTCGAATGATACGAATGCTGGACGTCCAAGAGTAGCTTCTACTGCTTCAAGGATTGCTGGAACTTTCAATGATTTTTCACGAACTGAGATTACTTGACCTGGAGTTACACGGTATGATGGGATATCAACGCGTTTTCCGTCAACAAGGATGTGACCGTGGTTTACGAATTGACGAGCTTGACGACGAGTAGTCGCAAGACCAAGACGGTAAACAACGTTATCCAAACGACGTTCCAAAAGAAGCATGAAGTTGAAACCTAGGATTCCGCCTTTGATTTTTGTTGCTTGTACGAACAAGTTACGGAATTGTTTTTCACCTACACCGTAAGTGAAGCGAAGTTTTTGTTTTTCAGCCAATTGCAAACCGTATTCTGACAATTTAGAACGGTTGTTTGGTCCGTGTTGTCCTGGTACGTAGTTACGACGTGCCAATTCTTTACCTGTACCTGTAAGTGAAAGGCCAAGGCGACGAGCTTGTTTCCAAGATGGTCCTGTATAACGTGACATGTGTATGTCCTCCTGATATAAATAATATTTCGGTGGAAATAGTCACTTAGAAAGCCCTGATTCGTGCAGATGCCCTTCGCCTAAACAGCCAAGGTTACTTGTTATAAGACGCCTGTTGACGAGCTTCATGCTTTCCTGCTGCTATTTCACACAAAGGCTATTGTACCATGAAAAGCTAGATTTGTAAAGAGATTTTACGCCTTTATTTCAAATTGAGGCTGAATGTAAACTTGCTTCCTAAGCCATATTGACTTTCTGCTGTGATTTCGCCACCAAGCTGATGGGCTAGTTCTCGTGCAATCGCAAGTCCTAATCCATGCCCACCTGTCTTCATATTGCGCGAAGTTTCTACACGATAAAGTCGTTTAAAGATCTTTTCCAAATCCTCAGGATGAATCCCCTGACCCTCGTCTTTCACACTGATTGTCAGCTCTTGTTCTGTTAATTGGGCAAGAACCTCGATTCTGGTTCCTGGTTCTGAATATTTAAAGGCATTGTTTAACAAATTGACCAGAATGCGAGAAAGTTTGTCAGAATGGCTCTTGATTTTCGCTGACTCAGGTGATACTTGAATGTAAACATCCCGCTCCTCTTGTTCAATCTGGAGTTGAAATTCACTCATTGACTCAATCAACAACTGATCTAAAAAGACCTCTTCGACTTCTTCATCAGCAGTATCTTGAGGTTGTGTGTTAAGAGTCAAAACATCCAATTCCTCTACTAGCTTGTTTAGACGCTCAGTTTGCCGACCAATCGTGGTTAAGTAGTGGAGTCGTTCCTCTTCCTTGATCACTCCATCTAGAATTCCCTCCACAGTAACCTGAATGGAGGTAATGGGAGTTTTAATATCGTGAGAAAGCTGCGCAATCATCATTCTCTTTTCTTGCTCGCTCTCATCAAGTGATTGAAAGGTGGCTTGCAAATTGTGGGACATGTCATTAAAAGCCTGGCCCAGCTCTTGAAATTCTAATGGGCCTTTGGTTTCGATTTCTGTGCTGAAATCCTTGCTTGCTATATCCTGAGCTTGTTTTTTCAAATGTTTCAGAGAAGAGAACACAGGCGACAAAAGAAAGATGCTCACTGCAGCGCCAATGAAACTAGCAATCAAGGTCATTCCAACTAGAAAGTAAACTTCACTTTTCTCAATCAACATTCGTTGGACTGCCCAGAAAACGACCAAAATCGTTAGTAGAGTCGACACTAGATACCCCACTAAAATATAGTTTTTTAATTTCATTTTCTACCTCTTGGTTTTTCCATCTTATAGCCCAAACCCCAGACAGTTTTGATAGCAGGAGCATTTGAATTTGTATACTTGGTCAACTCTTGCCTCAAAGCATGGATATGAACATTGAGTGTATTGGTATCATCCACATAGTCCTCTTGCCATACCTTCTCGTAAAGTTCCGTCTTTGAAAAGACTCTCTCAGGATTGCTGGCTAATACCCATAGAAGTTCAAAGGATTTCACGGTCAATTCCAAAGGTTGATCCCCAATGCGAACCTCATGAGTCACATGGTTGATTACCAAGTCACCAAACTCGATCTGTTCTGTCTCTCTTCCACGGCTAAGGCGACGCAAGATATTATTTACTCTTAAAACCAATTCGCGTGGGCTAAAGGGTTTGACTATAAAATCATCTGCCCCCAAACTTAATCCATAAATCTTATCCTGTTCGCTTGTCTTAGCAGTTGTAAAGAGGAAGGGTTGATCCGGAGCGATATACTGAACTTCACTGATAAAATCATAACCATCCATATTGGGCATCATGATATCTGTAATAATGAGGTCGATAGATTTTTTTCTGAAAAGTTCTAATCCCTCCTTACCATCATGGGCGACCAAAACATCGTAACCTGCCTGTATAAGATAGCGGTTTTGAATATCTAGAATATCTATCTCATCATCAACCAGCAAAATTGTCTTTTTCATCCGACACTCCTTCGATAAAAACAGTGTTATACTTGCTTTAGTATAACACTATTTTCCCTAATGTTTAAGTGATTTGAATCTTAATCTTCTCGTTTGGTTGTCAAACCCAAAAGTCCAACAAGACCTGCCAAGGCTAGACCAAAGATACCAAGGCCAGCTGTAGCCGTTTTAGCTTCCCCAGTATTTGGTAGCATCGCTTTATCATCTTTTTTCATCATATTAGCCATTGGGCTAGAAGCTGGTTGATCGACCCTCATATCTGACATATGGTGATTTGTACCCATCATACCCTCAGTCTTACCTGTAGAGCCTGTTTCAGAAGGCTTCGTATTCATCTGATCTGGTTGAGATGGTGTTGTCGCCATTTCTTTTCCACGAAGTCGAATCGTTACTTGACGAGTAGCAATCAGATTGGTCAAATCAGGTTTGCCATCTTTAGAACCATAGACCTTAACAGTAGCTTGGTAAGTGTGAGTGCCATTGGCACGAAGTTGATCTAGAAGGGCTTGTCCTTCTTTGCCTGTCGTGTTGCCATTCAAATCCACTTCGTAGAAATATTGGCCTTTAGCCAAGCCTTCAAGTGGCAATAGAGCAGGATTTTTAGCTGTTCCGTTGTCTGACCATGGGGCTTTGTCTGAGGCTTTTAACAAGAGGCGAGTCAACATACCATCTCCACCAAAAGCTTCGTATGGAATAACTTGGTTGACACCGGCCAAGAAAGGTCCAGGAACCTTAGCCTTATCAAGGTAGCTAGCTGGAACATCAATCATGTCTTTGATATTGTTAACAACAGACTCTTTAACCTGACTTGGTGTGGTTAAACCATTCAAATTAACAGTCAAATCTTTAGTTGCTACCAGATTAGTTAAGTCAGGCTTGCCATCTTTCGCACCGTACACCTTGATGGTTGCCTTATAACTTTGAGTTCCATTTTGTTTCAAGAGGTCAAGCAACTCTTTATCTGATTTTCCTTGGGTGCCTGCCAAGTCTACTTCGTAGAAGTAAAGACCTTTGCCCAATTTCTCTACTGGTGGGAGAGCTGGATTTTTAGCTGAGCCGTTGTCTGACCATGGGGCTTTATCTGAGGCTTTTAACAAGAGGCGAGTCAACATACCATCTCCACCAAAAGCTTCGTATGGAATAACTTGGTTGACACCAGCTGTAAATGGACCTGGGAAATTAGCTCTATCCAAGTAAGAAGCTGGGACATCTACTGTATCTTTGGTGTTGTCGGCCACACCTTTTTGCACTTCAGCTGGGGTGGTCAAGCCATTCAAATTAACAGTCAAATCTTTAGTCGCTACCAGATTAGTCAAATCGGCCTTGCCATCTTTCGCACCGTACACCTTGATGGTAGCTTTATAACTTTGTGTACCGTTTTGTTTTAAGAGGTCAAGTAGCTCTTTATCTGATTTTCCTTGAGTACCGGCCAAGTCTACTTCATAGAAGTAGAGACCTTTGCCCAATTTCTCTACTGGCGGAAGGGCCGGATTTTTGGCTGAACCATTGTCTGACCATGGGGCTTTGTCTGAGGCTTTTAACAAGAGGCGAGTCAACATACCATCTCCACCAAAAGCTTCGTATGGAATAACTTGGTTGACACCGGCTGTAAATGGTCCTGGGAAATTGGCTTTGTCAAGGTAGCTAGCTGGAACATCTACTGTGTCTTTGGTGTTGTCGGCTACGCCTTTTTGGACTTCAGCTGGAGTGGTCGCTGATTTCGCTTCACTGGCTTCACGGTCTTGTCCAGAAACTGTAGACGCAGGACTTTCCACAGGTTTAACTGCATCTTCTGTTTGTTTCTTAGAGTCAGGTTGTGCTTGCACTTCTTCTTTTGGTGCTACTACCGGGTCTTTAGCAGTTGCGTCCACTTTTTCCGAAGAGTTTGTAGTATCCAAACTTGCTTTAGGTGTTGGAACAGACTGTTCTGAAGGAAGAGCTACATCAACTGCTTTCTTGAGAACCTCTGCTGGTAAGTCGCTCTTTTCACTCACTGAAGCAGCGTCTGGTACGACTTGGGCAGGAGTCGGATTGACGACATCGGCACGTACAGAACTTGGCTGACCAACTAGGACAAAGAAGCCACTAGCCACAACAACTGAGGCAACACCGACACTAAGACGGCGAATAGACCAACGAGTATATCTTTGATTTGGATTGAATTTCATAGGATTCTCCTTAGAGTTTTTCTTTATTTGATGACTCTAGTATAATCTCCTAAAATTAAAAAGGATTAAGAAAAAGTTAAAATTTTTCTTAAATCCCTCTTATAAAATACTTATATTGACTCGTTAATTATTTGGAAAGAGAGCACTCCTTCCTCCCCTACTCACTAAGATCTGTTAGAGTATCCAAATGTTGGTTATTAATCACCGCCATGATATAGGCGCCTGACCGTAAAAGGTCATCGGGACCGAATTGGACATCCAGAGGAGCATTTTCGTAGGCACGAAAACCTAGTACGTTGAGGTTGTATTTCCCACGTAAATCTAGCTGGCTAAGGCTTTTCCCCGCCCAAGATTGGGGGATTCTCATCTCGACAATTGAAACATTCTTGTCCAACTGAAAGACATCTACGCTGTTATGAAAGAGAATTCTCTGCGCTAACGAACGTCCCATTTCAAATTCCGGTGAGATGACCGAGTCCGCACCAATTTTCTCCAGTACCTTTTTAGCCATGTGACTTTTTACCTTGGCAATGACGGTCGGTACCCCTAGACTTTTACAGTGCATGACTGCAAGAACACTGGATTCTAGATTTTCCCCCGTTGCGACAACCACGGTATCGCAGGTGTCAATCCCAGCTGATAGAAGGAGTTCTTCATCCGTGATATCTCCAACAACCCCACGCGCCAGCACGGGTTCAAATTGATTAATGCGCTCCTCGTGGTCATCAATGGCAATGATATTCATATGATGCTTGGCAAGAGCAACCAAAACACTACTCCCAAAAATTCCCAAGCCTAAAATTCCAATCGTCCGATCTGACATCGTTTTTCCTTTCTTATCCGATAGTGATATCTGCTTTCATATAGTGAATCAAATCTTTCTTGTCTGGCTTATATTCTGCTAAACTTACCAGTAGTGTCAAGGGGCCAATACGGCCGATAAACATCAACAACATAACGATACTGAGGGCTAACTTACCTAACTCTGGTGTTAAATTTGCCGTTACCCCAACAGTTGCAAGGGCTGAAATGGTTTCAAACATGAGGTAGATAAAGCGCGGATTTCCTTCTGCTGTTATCCCTAGCAGAATCAAGCCCAGCAAGAAAGTCAGCAAGAAGATAATAAAGACACTGAAAGATTTTTGCACGGTTCGGGGTTCAATGGTCCTCCGAGCTACATTGGCATGAGGCAAGCCCAATAATTCACTGCGAGCAAAGACCAACAAGACAAAGAAGGTCGTAATCTTGAGCCCCCCTGCTGTCCCTCCAGGTGCCCCTCCCAGAAACATCTGCAAGATGTAGATCAGTAAGGTAACTGGTCGAGCTTGGGTGTAGTCAATAGAGGCAAAGCCTGCTGTCCTCATACTGACAGTCTGGAAAAAGCTAACCAGCAGTTTCTCTGGGACGCTGAGATTCCCAATCGTCCCAGGATTGTTCCACTCAATTAAGAGAGTCGATACTGTTCCAAAGAGCAAAATTCCCGTTGTTAGAAAGAGAACCAGCTTGGTATGGAAACGCAAGCGCCGTTTTTTCTTTTTCCCAAACTGGGTCGCTAGGTCAAACCAGACCATAAATCCTAGACCACCCGTTATAATCAAGCCTGCAATCACTAGATTGATCAAAGGGTCCGTCTGAAAGACTGCTAAACTCGTACTTCCAAAATTATCAAATCCAGCATTACAGAAAGCTGAAACAGCCAAAAAGATAGAGGTTAACATCCCTCGCCCCCAGCCAAATTCAGGAATAAAGCGGAAACTCAAGAGAAAGGCACCGATTCCTTCCACCAGAAAAGTCGTCAAAAAGATCGAGCGGATGAAGTCCTTTAGAGACTGAGTTTCCCCATAAGCAAAACTTTCTTGAATAGTCTCACGGCCACGAAGACTGAGCTTTTGCTTGCCTTGAATATAAAAGATTCCGATAAAGGTCATGAGCCCCAAACCACCGATCTGGATCAAAATCATACAGATCAACTGGCCCCAGATATTGTAAGTAGAGGCTACCGGCTGGGTAAAGAGCCCTGTCACACAGACCATAGACACAGTCGTAAAGAGATGGTCAAAGTAGGCCGCTTGTGACGTTTCTGCTTGCACAAAGGGGAGACTTAAAAGGAGAGAACCCAAGAAGATTACTAGGGCAAAACTTAAAAAGATGCGACGGGCTGGCGATAAACGTCCCAATGTCGTCTTGATTTTTTCCAAAAAAGAGTTGAATAGCATAACTACATTCTACCATAAAAACAGTAAGAATACTCACATGTGGTGCACAATGGCAATACAGAGTTCGAGGGCCTTATCAAAAGCTTCTGCGCCCCAGTCACGACTGTCGTAGTTATCTAGATTCGCTAAGGAATCTGCGGTAAAGAGCAACTCTCCCCAGACAATCCCACGTAGCTGGGCTACTGCCGCAAGAGCAGAGCACTCCATCTCCACAACAGCACAGCCTTCTTCCTTACGATAGGCAACCTTTTCAGCTGTCTCTCGGTAAAAACCATCTGTCGTTCAGGTCATAACTTCCTCATAGGGAATGCCTCTTTGCTCCAAGACTTACTCAATGGCAGAAACAGCCTCAATCTGCATCTCCATATAACGAGAAGGTGCTACATAGTGGTAGCTGGTCCCCTCATCTCGCAGAGCGCAAATAGGGATGAGAAAAGCATTCTCCTCTATATCGGCTAGTACGCCACAGGTTCCAGTGGAGATGATTTGCTCTACACCATAGCCAATCAACCAATCCATAAACTGGGCCGCTGGGGCAGAACCAACGGGCGCCTGGGTCAGACAGATCTCCTCACCCTTGTAGTTGACGACATAGACTGGATAAGTCTTGGTGGCAGAAACGAACTCACCAACACAGTCCGCTCCTGCTTCCTGAGCGTAGCGGTCAATCTCTTCCTCCAAAAATGCATAGATGCATTTCTTTGGCAACTTTAAGTCCAATCCCTCATGTGTTGGCATAAGGACCGCCTGGGGATTGTCATCAAACTCCAAAATGGGAATCGCATGTTTCTGAATCATAGCCCACCTCCTCTAATTTTGTACTATTGTATCAAAAGCTGGCGAAGTGTCAAGGAGGAGTCTTTAGCAAGCCAGAAATCTCCTCTTCCATACACTTGAGAAATCGTTGCACCGCTGGAGAAGTCGGTTTCTGTTTTGGCAAAGCCAGGCCCAGCGAGACAAACCGTGGTGGGGTTAGAGGTAACTGCACTACATCTTCTTTCCAATCTTGTGCGATCATAGCCTGATTAAAACTCACTCCTAAACCTTCTTTTACTAACTGATAGGTCGTAAAGCCGTCTTTTGTTGTAAACCGTGTTTTTAAATTTAGATTTTCTTTCTCAATTAATCTATCCTGGTCTGTATCTTGCCCAGGCAAGGTATGTATAAACTCCTCTGCCTCCAAATCCTTTATCTCGTATTGAGCTTGTCTAGCCTTAGGATGATTTTTGGGGAGCCAAACAAGAAGTGGGTCCCGATAGAGTTCTTCCCAACTATAGTTCGTCTTGTCTTGAGGTTCTGCACATAAACAGATGTCGACAGATTTTTCTGCCAACCACTTAGCAATTTCCTTATTCCCACCCTCCAGCAACTTGATCTGGATATTGGGATAGCTTTCTGAAAAAACTTTTAAAAGACGAGGCATCCACATAGAGGATACACTAAAGTAACAGGCAATGGTGATGGAACCACGAACGACTCCTTTGATATCATCGCTCATCTCTTGCGCAATCTGACTGGATTCAACGATTTCCCTGAAATAAGGCAACATCAATTTCCCATTCTCAGTCAAACGAACTCCTTTTTTACTGCGAATAAACAAGGAAAATTCTAATTCCTCTTCCAAACTGGAAATCATTCTCGTGATTCCTGACTGAGTATAATTGAGTTGTTCTGCTGCGGCTGAAAAAGAACCTGTTTCACTGGCAATTAGAACTGCCTGACACTTACTTGCATCCATTTCCCACTCCTTTTCTTTTATCCATTCCATTTTATCATAGTTTACATGATTTTTTGACGTTTGTGTAATGAATTTATTTCTTGTACAATGAATGTATCAATCAAGAAAGAGGTTTCTTATGACAAACAAAATCCTAAATTTTGCAAATGATTATCTTCAAGGAGCACATCCTGCTATTCTCAAACGAATTATGGAAACCAATGAAATGGAAATGAGCGGATATGGGAGCGATTCGATTAGTGCCTGTGCTGTTGAAAGCATCCGAAAAGCCTGCGCTTGCCCGCAGGCGGCGGTCCATTTTCTTGCCGGTGGAACCCAGACCAACCAAGTCATGATTGACAGTCTTCTCCAATCTTACCAAGGGGTGATTGCTACAAAAACTGGTCATATCAGCGTTCATGAGGCTGGTGCTATCGAATTTGGAGGTCACAAGGTACTCGAACTAGAGGGAACAGATGGAAAATTGACTGCCCAGCAAATTAAAGAAACCATTGAAAATTATTGGGCTGATAAAAATCATGAGCATATGGTCATGCCAGGAATGGTCTATCTCTCTCAACCAACTGAACTCGGAACCCTTTATTCCAAAGCAGAATTAGAAGCTATTTCTCAGGTTTGTAAGGAAAAGAATGTCAAACTCTTCGTAGATGGTGCTCGTCTTGCTTACGCACTTGCCTGTCCTGAAAATGATGTCAGTCTTGCTGATTTGACTAACTTATGCGACGCATTCTACATCGGTGGTACCAAATGTGGCGCTCTTCTCGGGGAAGCAGTCGTTATCCCTAATCCTCAACTCCTTCCTCACATGACCACCATTATCAAACAACACGGCGCCCTTCTAGCCAAAGGAAGACTTCTCGGCATTCAATTTGACGAATTGTTTAAAGACAAGCTCTATCAAACGATTGGCGAAGATGCGATTTCCTATGCCAACCAAATTCGTCTAGCTTGTAAAAATGCTGGCCTCCCCCTTTATTTTGAAAATCCAACCAATCAAGTCTTTTGTATTATAAATGATGAACAGATGAAAAACTTGTCTCAAAAAGTGATTTTCTCTTACTGGGAAAAATATGATGATAAGCATACCGTCATCCGTTTTGCGACCGCCTGGTCTAGTCAAAAAGAAGATGTAGAAGCCTTATGCAAGGTGATTGAGGAGTTATAAAAACATATCAAATCCAATAACAAAAAGACATGAATCTGAAATAAGCAGAACATGTCTTTTTTATCTTGTTTGAAGGTCAGGTAAATAAACCTTAGTTCTTCTAGAACCCACTTATTTCCACAAACCACCTAAAATCTGTTTTTCTAATAAGTCTAAGTCTTCCTCTTTTATTTCTCCATTATCGCTAACGATATAAAGCTGAGCGAAGTAAGCCAACAACGGGCCAACACAAATACGAACCATTTGAGGAATCGTTAACTCTGGATTTACTCGTGGATCTGCTAGCAATTCCTTATGAAGTACTCGAAGTTTATCTTGAATAGCATTCCAGATAAAAATCTGTTCATTTTTTAGTTTTTTATTTGAAAAACTCTCCTGCAGAATGATTTTCATCAAAGCACGATTTTTTTTGAGATAGCTCATACGATCATGGACGAGATAACGAACCCTCTCTTCTGTCGTTTCAAAAGCTAAGAGTTCCTCAAAAAAACTACCGAAAATGCCTGGGACTACAGGATGTAAAATAGCCGTCAGTAGATCATCCTTCGTCTTAAAATACTTAAACAAAGTTGCCTGACTTAGTCCAGCACGCTCAGCTATGTGAAGAGTTGAGGTCCCATGGTAACTCCTGGTTGATATGAGATCCACTGCTGCCTGCATGATTTTTTTCTTTCCTTGAGGGTAATTCGCTTCTTCTAAGTAATCTTCAAACGATTCAAAAACAGTCTTATCCATCTAATCTTCACACCTTTTTAGCATTATTTATGTTGATTTCTAAACTTTACGATAACGACGCAATCCAACAATATTGAGAATTGTTAAAATGATCAAGAAAATCATTAAAACACCAAGATTTGACAAAATATCACCAAGATTGTGCCCGTAAAGAATAATCTGGCTTATTGCATCACCAGAATAGGTTAATGGCAAAAATTTCCCCACAGTTAGAGCCCATTCTCCCATGGATGACAATGGAATAATTCCTGAGAAAAAAAGTTGGGGCATAATCACGAGAGGAATAAATTGCATCATTTGGAATTCTGATTTTGCTAGAGTAGACAAGAGAATTCCAAAAGCTAGTGCTACAAGAGCCAGTACCACATTAACTATTATAACATTTAAAATACTTCCTACAACTTCTACATCTAGTAGCCAAATTGCTGCTAAAACGACAACTGCCGTTTGAAAAATCGCAATAATACCGTAAGACAACATATAGCCATAGACGATTTCAGATCGTTTCACTGGTGTTGCTAACAAACGTTCTAGTGTTCCACTGGTGCGCTCTTTCAAAAGCGCCATACCTGAAATCAAAAAGACAAAGAAGAAAACTACAAAACCTATCAAAACCGGAATCATACTGGTAAAGAAGCTTGTATTTTCATCTCCATACTGGTAAGACTCCTTGATTTCTGGTGTTTTTGCGTCCGGAAGAGCTTGTTTAACACGAGATACTAACTGATCGGTGCCTTCACTGGCGATACTCGTTCGTAACACTTGTCGTATCATAGATGTTTTGGAGGCGTCTGTGTTTGCGTAATCAACCTGATACTCACCGTCTTTATAAGAAATCACAGCATCGACTTTTTCATTTGCTAGCGCTTCTTTGGCTTGATCTAAGTCCTGATAAGTCTCGACATCCACATGATCGAGCTCATCCATTTTCGTTACCAAACCAGTTGGTAGATCTTGTGTTGCCAACTTGACATTCACGGTTGTACTAGCTGAAAACATGAAGTTCATCAACCACATGATAAAAACAGGTGCTATAAACATCAGGGCTAGAGTTCGTTTGTCACGAAGTAATTCTTTGATGACTTTTTTTGCAATCGCTATTGTTCTCATTTTACTCACCTTCTGCTTTTAAAAATACTTCTTCAATACTTGAAACTTGATAACTTTCTTTTAAGTGTTGCGGTGTATCAAAAGCAATGATTTTTCCGCCTAATAATAAGCCGACCTTATCCGTCAACTCTGCTTCATCCATAACATGGGTAGTAACTAATATCCCTACCCCATTGTCTCTAAGCGCGAATAATTCTTTCCAGATTTTCTTTCGAAGAGAAGGGTCGATTCCAACTGTCGGTTCGTCCAAAATCAAGAGTTGAGGATTTCCTAACAGCGCGATAGCAAGAGACAAACGCCGTTTCATTCCTCCAGAATAACCAGATACCGCCTTGTTTAAGTAGTCTGTCAGATCTACTACTTGAGCTATATAAGCAATTTCCGCCTTTAGGTCTTTTTTAGAAAGCCCCTTTAGCTGACCAAAAAATTCCAGATTTTCTTGGCCTGACAAGGACTCGTATAAAGCATCTGACTGGGCCATATAACCAATATCTCCTAAAATATGGCGATTGGGTATAGTGTGATTTAACACTAAAGCTAGGCCTCCATCAACCTTTTCCATTCCTAACGTAGTCTTAATCATAGTTGATTTACCAGCACCAGACGGACCAATTAATCCTATAATTTCTCCTGTCTGCAATTCAAAGCTGACATGATTCAGAACTATTTGATGGTCAAAAGATTTTACTAAATCTTGTAAATGTAGTAATATTTTCATTTACTTCCTCCTTGGTGAGTGGGTACTCACTTTTTAAATCACAGAAGCTATTATAGTGAGTAATCACTCACTTGTCAAGAAAAAAATCTGAATTTTTTTAAAAATAAAGCACCAGATATTATTATCTGATGCTTATAATGGATAGCTATTGCTTTTAGAGCTGTTTCTAAATCTCTTTTCGATACTCTGAAATGGTCTTTCCTGTCCACTTTTTAAAGGCCTATTCTTCCTCTACTTTTCTCAGCCAATCCTACCATCGTCATTGCTATCGCAACTCTAATGACCTTGGTAATGGGAATTCATTTTACTCATTTTTATATGAAACAGACTAAGAAATTTTCAAGACCTAATTGAAACCAAATTAGCCCTCGGAAGTCAAAAAATCCTCGAACTCTACGCTGACCGTCTAGCAGAATCAGATCAAATGTGGCATGACATTTCTAAGAATTCGGTCAAGGGTCGTAACCTACAAGCCGCTTACGTGGATGGATTGACTTTGGGAAACTTCTTCGCCTTCAACCAAGGACTAAATAAAATGGGCAACTGAACAATTTAGCCTTTGAAAGCTAGGATTATAAAACCACTCGTAACATATCAATCTATCACACATATAAAAAGATAGCCATTCTAATTGAATACTATCCTTTTTTTGTTTATCCTCGTTTATCTGGGGCTGGACCGCCAGGACCACCATTGCCTTGAGGGCCTCCATTTGGTCCACCGCCTCCAGGCATAGAGTTGACGATTTCCGTTTGTTTTTCACCGTTGAGATAGATATCACCGCCTGTGTAGGTCGCTGTTCCATCAAAGTCAAAACCTGTTTGACCAATCATTTTAATGGTTCCACCTGTAACCGTGATATCCCCGTTTGAGTCGATTGGGTCTGTGTCCCCTTGGCCGACTTCTACTGTCAGGTTCCCACCGTTCATAGTGAAGAAGATTTCACTCTGTTGGGCATTTTTATTAGCTGCATTGACTCCATCATCTGTCGCATAGACATTGATATCGCCGTCGTTTATGGTGATGGATTTTCCTTCTATCCCTTCTGTTGAATTCTTGACGGTATAGGTACCGCTATCAATCACTAGGTTACCAGAAGCGTGAATTCCATCATCTCCTGCTGTGACTGTTATGGTATTGTTAGCCAAATACATATTGCCGACAGTCATATCGTCATCATTGTCGACCTTGACCCCATCTTCTTTGGCGTCGATAGTCATGGTCGTACCAGTGATGTTGAGTTCATCATTGACATTGAAGGCATCGCCAACTGCTGTGATGTTATAGGTTCCACCCATGATGTGGAGGGTGTCGTTAGCCTTGATACCATTGTTTTTCCTGCCATCTACATTGAGAGTTCCTTTCCCGTTTATGGTCAAATCCACCTTAGAAAAGAGAGTTGCGTCTGCTTTTTCGTCGCTGTTAGAGCTTGAGTCAGAGAGACTGTTGGTGGTTCCCTCTACTAGAGTCAAGTAGACATGGCCAGCTGATGTCGCAGAAATCGCTGCATTGGTATTGGTCATGGTCGCACCTTTTAGGACTAGATGAACATCTGCAGACTTATCTGCCTCGACCTTGATCTGCACTCCGTCAGACTGACCTGAAATTACATAGGTTCCAGATTTTGTGATGATCACTGTTGATTCAGAAACTGTCACCCCATCTCCAGAGACGTTTGCTGATGAGCCAGATAACTCAATCTTAGAAGCTGTGCTTTCATCATAAGAAGTATCATTGTCCTTCTCTGTAAAATAGAATGATTGGTTTGTCTTTGTTGAAGTTGTTGTTGCACTATTTGTCTTTGCATTGGTATTGGATGTAGTTGTTGACTGGGCACATGCTGTCATCAGCACCATTGCCGTTAAACTCGTTGCGAGTAGGGGCCATTTTTTTGATTTCATATCTTTTTCCTCTCCTTCGTATGATATAGCTAGACAGTCTACAGAAGATTCCTGAAACGAAACTAAAACTTTTCTGAAAGTTTCCTTAAATTTAGTTTGGATTAGATTTCGCCTAGTAATTTTTTAGAAAGGACTGCTAAAAACAATTTTTGAACTCTAGACTACCTTTAATAGGTTTTTAAAACCAACATCCCTCAGTGCGATGTCTCCTTGACCAAGAAAGCCAAAAAGAAGAAAAATTTATAAGATTAAAGCTCATAAAAAGAACAGCCTGGGCTGTTCTTTTTAGTTTTCTTTTACTGGAATTTCCTTGATGACACGCGCAGGATTCCCAGCTAGGACAACATTGTCTCCAAAAGACTTGGTAATCACGGCCCCTGCTCCTGCAACGACATTATTTCCCAGTGTCACTCCAGGAAGGACAATGACGCCACCTCCAGCCCAGAAATTATCTCCGATAGTGATGGGCTTACCGTATTCGACCCCTGAATTACGTTCATCCGGATCCAGTGGATGGAGTGGGGTTAAAAACTGACAGTTGGGACCAATCATGGCGTTGTTCCCGATGCGAATCGGACAAACATCCAGCATGGTCAAGTCCCAATTAGAATAAAAATTTTCCCCTAGATGGATATTGACCCCATAATCGACCACCAGATGTGGATTGACATAGAGATTTTGTCCAGTTGAACCAAACCAAGTCTTGATAATATCCGCTCCCTTCAAGGGATCTTCTTCCCGGTTAAAGGCAGCCTGTTTTTGGCGAGAAGCCTGAGCCAAGGCCCGTAATTCTGGGTCCGACGGACGGTAAGGCTCCCCTGCTATCATTTTCTGGTATTCGCTGGCCATCTTATCACCTCATACTTACTTTGGACCCATCATATCAAAAAGACTTTGAAAGGGCAAGAATAAGCCGGTCTAGGACTTCTTTCTAGACTCTCGAAACCATTCCCCATCCCAATTCAAAACAACTTACTTGACAAAAGCTTGACTTCATGGTTTAATATACCCCATAAGGGTATATTTGGAGGTTCCTATGTTTCACTTATTATTTACAAAAATTGATAGTATTTCTACCAGCGAGTTAGAAGCTAAACTCAGAGAACCGATTCAGCTACTGGATGTTCGGACGCCTATGGAATTCCGTAGAGGTCATATCAAAAATGCCAAGAATGTCCCTCTAACCGAAATCGGATCTTATACACCAGCGACAAAAGAAACACTCTATGTCATTTGTCATTCTGGTGTGCGAAGCAAACTAGCTGCGAAGAAGTTAAAGAAAAAAGGCTACGATGTCATCAATGTCCGAGGCGGTATGAGCGCTTGGACAGGTAAAGTCATCTAGAAGCGTAAAGGAGAAAATCAATGAAAATTATCATTGTCGGGGGAGTTGCAGGCGGTATGTCAGCAGCAACCCGCCTCAGACGTCTCATGGAAGACGCTGAAATCACTATTTTTGAAAAAGGTCCCTTTGTTTCCTTTGCAAACTGCGGACTTCCTTACTATGTTTCAGGAGAGATTGCAAACCGTGATAGTTTATTGGTCCAAACTCCTGAAAGTCTCAAAGCACGCTTTAATCTGGATGTTCGTCCTTTCCATGAGGTCATCAGCATTTCGCCAGCAGAGCACACTGTGACCGTACGCCATGATGGACAGGAATTCACAGAAAGCTACGACAAGCTGATCCTCTCCCCAGGAGCTAAACCATTTGTTCCTACCATTGAAGGGTTGGCAGAAGCTAAGAATGCCTACACGCTTCGCAATGTTCCCGATCTTGATGAAATTATGGTGGCCTTGGACAATCATCCAAAAGAAGCTGTCGTTATAGGTGCAGGCTTTATCGGGCTTGAAATGGCTGAAAATCTGGCGAAACGTGGATTGCAAGTTACTATCGTTG
Source organism: Streptococcus oralis subsp. tigurinus (assembly GCF_002096275.1). Classification (GTDB taxonomy): domain Bacteria; phylum Bacillota; class Bacilli; order Lactobacillales; family Streptococcaceae; genus Streptococcus; species Streptococcus oralis_CN. Next base: position 55,671 of record NZ_NCUG01000014.1, read on the forward strand.
AGAAAGCACCCCATGTCTTGCCACCATTAGATCACGAAATGGCAGCCTTTGTCCAAGCAGAATTGCTGGCAAACGGTGTTCGCGTTATCACTTCTCAGTCTGCGACTCGATTTGAAGACCAAGGAAAAGTCATCGTTCTTGAAAACGGTCAAAAGATCACTTCTGACCTCACTATCCTTTCTGTCGGTGTTGAACCTGAAAACGGACTGGCTAAAGCTGCGGGGATTAAACTGGGACTTCGTGGTGGGATCCTGGTCGATGAGCATTATGAAACCAGTCAAAAAGATATTTTTGCAGTTGGGGATGCCATCGTCGTCAAGCAAGAGATTACGGGCCAAGACGCTCTCATCTCTCTCGCTTCTCCTGCCAATCGTCAGGGACGCCAAGTGGCGGACGTCATCGCAGGACTCGGTCGTACAAACAAGGGCAGTATCGGCACTGCTATCGTTCGTGCCTTTGATATGACAGCTGCTTCGACTGGTCTCAGCGAGCGTATCCTTCGCATGAATCAACTTCCTTACAAGGTACTTCATGTCAGCGGTAAAGACCACGCTGGTTATTATCCTGGCGCTACTGATATGACCTTGAAGCTCCTCTTTGACCCAACCACTGGAAAAATCTATGGTGCCCAAGGAGTTGGGAAGAAAGGTGTTGACAAACGAATCGATATCCTAGCAACTGCTATCAAGGGAAATCTCACCGTCTTTGACTTACCAGAGTTAGAGTTCACCTATGCGCCACCATTTGGTTCTGCCAAGGATCCCGTCAATATGCTGGGCTACGCGGCCTTGAACCTAATCGAAGGTTTAAGCGACAATATCCAATGGTACCAGCTCGAAGACGAACTGGACAAGGGAAAGAAATTCCTAGATGTACGGACAAGTGGCGAATTCCAGAGCGGTAGACTCAAAGTCGACACCATCCACATCCCCCTAAACGAACTACGGGAACGCTTGGACGAACTGGACAAGAATCAAGCCTACATCGTTAGCTGCCATAGTGGTTTGCGCAGCTATATCGCAGAGCGTATCCTCAAACAAGCAGGATTTACCGTCCAAAACCTTGACGGCGCTTATTCACTATACAAAATGGCTAAACCAGAAGGAGTCGAATATGGAAACTAGTATCAGTATGGCTGACTTTTATGAAAAATATCAACATGAAAATCTAAATCTTATCGATGTACGTGAAGTACATGAATTCCAAGCAGGACATGCACCAGGTGCCAAAAATCTTCCGTTAAGTACCTTGGAGCAAGGCTACAAAGAACTCAAACCTGACCATGCATACCATGTTATCTGTCAAGGTGGAGTGCGTTCTGCCTCTGCCTGTCAATTTCTCAGCGCCCAAGGCCTCACCGTTATCAACGTAGAAGGTGGTATGAATGCTTGGCCTGGGCAAGTAGAATAAGCAAAAGAAGCTGAGCAACAACTCAATTTCGGGAGAAAATGAAGTAATACTCAATGAAAATCAAAGTGCAAACTAGGAAGCTAGCTGCAGGCTGTACTTGAGTACGGCAAGGTGAAGCTGACGTGGTTTGAAGAGATTTTCGAAGAGTATAAATCTCCCCACAATAAAACGCATACTATCAAGGTTTTTCAACACCTGATAGTATGCGTTTTTTTAATTTTAAAGACTTTTTCCAGCCTCTTTTGATTCAAATTAAACTATTCTATTAATAGTTAGATATGCCTTTGCAACTATCGTCTCAAAAAATTAGTTCATTTCCGTTTAATCAAGTATCGGATGGCCTTTTCTAGGCGTTCTTTTTGAGCCTCGGGGTCATCTAGTGGTTGGTTGATGCAGGCGGTGAGATTTTCCGTAATCATCATCTCAATCACGCGCTCAACACTCGATTTTACTGCTGTCAACTGCGTCACAATATCAGCGCAGTCACGATCTTCTTCTATCATCTTTTGAATCCCACGCAACTGGCCCTCTGAACGTTTCAAGCGTGTTATATACTTTGAGTTTGTCATTTCTTTTTCCTTGCTCGATTTTTCTTCATTATATCTCGAATAAGGGGCTTTGTCAAAATTCTCATCCCATCTGTCTTTGTAGGAACTTATCTCATATCGGTGTTTTCATGATATAATAGTAAAAAACTGTTCAGAATGGACGTGCTTATGAATTCTATCTATGGTAGCTGTGAGACCTATTTACCCACCATCTTGCAAACCTTTATTCAAGACATAGAAGAGGCCGCAGCCAATTACAAAAAAGAAACCAACCTCAAACTATATGAGCATTTGCATGCACGCATCAAAACAGAAAAAAGTATGCGTGAAAAATGCCAACGCAAGGGCCTTCCTCAGACAAGTCAATCCGCTCTTAAAGAAATACGAGATGCTATTGGCGTTCGAATCATCACAGGCTTTACAGATGATATCTATCGCATCGTAGAGTATATTCGCCAGATGCCAAGCATCCATATTTTCAAAGAGAAAGACTATATCCGTCAGGTCAAACCCAACGGCTACCGTTCCTATCATCTGATTCTAGAGGTAACCACTCCCTACCCAGACTGTCTGGGAAATGACCAGGGTACCTATTTTATCGAGATTCAACTGCGCACAATTGCCATGGACTCCTGGGCTAGCCTCGAACACCAGATGAAATACAAGAAAAACATCCAAAATCCTGAGCGAATCACGCGCGAGCTCAAACGTTGTGCCGATGAGCTTGCTTCTTGTGACTTGACCATGCAGACCATCCGTGATTTGATTCAGCGCTCTGATCAAGACTAAGGAGAACCTATGAAAATCCTACTTGCCGAAGATGAAACCCAACTAAACCGTGTTATCACTGTTGCGTTAGAACGCGAAGGCTACAGCGTTGATTCTGTTTTTAACGGACAAGACGCTGTCGAAAAGGCTAAATCTAACCACTATCACCTCATGATTTTTGACATCATGATGCCAATTAAAACTGGAATCGAAGCCCTCAAAGAAATTCGCCAGGCAGGCAATACGACTCACGTCATCATGTTGACAGCCATGGCCGAAGTGGATGACCGCGTAACTGGACTTGATGCAGGTGCTGACGACTACTTGACCAAACCTTTCTCGCTCAAGGAACTTCTGGCCAGACTCCGTTCTACTGCACGCCGCCTGAAAGACTATACCCCGGATACAGTCCAATTAGGAAATACTCGCTTGGATATTGACGAACAAGAATTAGCTGCTACAAACAGCATTCGTTTAGGGAAAAAGGAAACCCAACTCTTGACTCTTCTCATCCAGTACGCTAACCAACCCCTCAGTTGTCAACAACTATTAGAGCAGGTCTGGCCAGATGAGCTGGAAGAACAGGATCACGAGCTCGTCTTTCTCTATATCTCCTACCTACGCCAAAAACTCCAAAGTGTCCAGTCTAGCTTACAAATACTTGGGGCTGCAGAAGGACCCTTCCAATTGACAGGAGGTGACTAGATGTTTCGAAAACTTCGTATCAAATTTATCGCAACGGCCACTCTTGCCATTGCTCTGATTCTAACCTTCTTTCTAGTCTTGATGAATAGTATCGTCTACACTCAGACGGAGGGTAACATACACACCGTCCTCTCTATCTTAACCAAGAATGAGGGCGAACTTCCTATTACAGACGAAATCAAGGAAAGTCTGACTGAGAAAAATATCCAAGAAGGGATTGTCTATAATTTTCAATACTTCTCCGTCAGAGAAAAGGAAAATGACTACGCCATCTCCCTTACAAATGTCCAGTCCTTAACTGAGGCTGAAGTCAAAAGTTTTCTCCCAAACATCCTCAAAAAGCAAGAAACTTATGGTTCTATTACTCATAAGGGACGCTATTTTACCTACCAAGTGAGCCAATCTACGACTGGGAAACTACTGGTCTTCTTTGAGACGACTAACTATATCCGAGAACGAGATACCTTACTTCAGGTCTCTATCTGGCTGGCCTTGGCTAGCTTACTCCTCCTCATACTGCTCTTCACCTTGATTTCAGGGATTGTCATTCGTCCTTTTATCAAAAACTATGAAAAACAACGGATGTTTATCACCAATGCAGGGCACGAACTCAAAACGCCTCTAGCCATCATTTCGGCCAATACCGAACTACAGGAGTTAATGGAGGGAGAGACTGAGTGGAGTATTAGCACTAAAGAACAGACGGAACGACTCAACCACCTGATTGGAAGACTCATCCGACTTGCTCGGCTCGAGGAGCAAGAGGATATCAAACTAACTCCTCAAAATATCTCCGTTATCGCTGAAAAGGTTGCCTCAGATTTTGCTCCTCTCTTTACCAAAGAAGATAAAAAATTTGAAAGTTCTATTGAAGCAGACGTTGTAGAAAAAGTAGCCCAAGAAGAATTTTATGAGCTTCTTAGCATCCTTCTTGACAATGCCCGAAAATACTGCGATCCCGCTGGAGCGATTCGCTTGACGCTCCAACGCAAAAATTACCTACTACGCAAACGAACTTGCATCACTATTTCTAATGATTATAAGGATGGACAAGCAGTTAATATTAAGCGTTTCTTTGATCGCTTTTATCGTGCAGAGACCTCTCACAACAACCAAACCATATCTGGACACGGAATTGGTCTCTCTATGGCTCAGCATCTTGTCAGCCTATTTAGAGGTAAAATATTTGTCACCTACAAAAAACAGGTGATTACCTTTACAGTCTGGTTATAGCTATAGCTCTTTTACTCTTTATCATTTCATAAAAAGCGAACAAGTCCGCATTCTAAAAACAGAATACGAGCTTGTCCGCCTTTTTCTATGTCTACGATGTGTTTTTCACATCTCATCGTTCCAAGCGAATGCGGGTCACAATGCCGTCTGGGTCTACAAGATCCAACTCACTCAAATTTAACCACTTGATCGGTGCTTCTAGCTCCTGTGCTTGCTTAACGATGGCTAGGAGTTCCTCCTTGCTTTCGACCTCAAGGACGTAGTAGGCCAAGCCTGGCAAGCCTTGCTCACGCGGAGCCAGACCTTTTCCAGCCCATTCATTGACAGCCAGGTGGTGATGGTACTGACCAGCCGCTATCCAACTAGCACTAGGAATAGTAAATTTATCCTCTAGCCCCAACACCTTTTGATAAAACTGACTCGCCGCGTGACTATCCTTCACTGATAGGTGGATATGCCCCATTCTCGTCCCTTCAGCTAGGATAAAGGGATCCACCTTTTCCCCTAACTCATAGATGTCCTGTGCCGCAAGGGCTTCGGTCACACCGATAATGCGACCGTCTTCTCGAATATCCCATGAAGAAACTGGCTTATCACGGTAGAGTTCAATGCCATTTCCTTCCAAATCTTCCAGATAAAGGGCCTCACTGTATCCATGATCCGCTCCTCCGACCAGAGGAATGCGCAAATCACTTAAGTGTTTCAGGACATCTGCCAAGGCTTTTCGTGTCGGTAATAATATCGCCAGGTGGTAAAGCCCATAATGCTCCCTTACTTCCCCAGCTTTTTCTGCCTGAATCAAATGGACCAAGGCTTTTCTACCAAGTCCCAAGATCGCTTCTGTCTCTGTTTGAGATAAAATCTCTAAGCCAATAATCTGGTTATAAAAAGCCGTTTGACTCGTCACATCCTTGACATTTAAAACCGCCTCTGCTAGGTAAATGTGGCTTTTGTAAGCATAAGTCATAGGGTGTCTCCTTTTTGTTGTAACTTCATATATTACATCAATTATACACTGTTGAAATAAAATGTCAACGAAGACAACTCAAAAGAGCTGGAAACCAGCTCCTTATAAATCTAAGATTTCAAAAAATTTTAGATTTTTGATTACGAAGAAAAAGACGGAAGAAGATACCCTCAAAAAGGATCTCCCCCTTAACTTTAGAGTATTTTTATATCATCATTTAGAAATTTTCTACTCCAAATGATTTTTAATAGATTACGAAAATTTACATTTTCAATACTAAAAACTATTATAAAACAACATACATTTAACAACTAGCAATAAAAGGCCGTTTTATTTACGGCCTTTGTTTCTACATTATATTTATCTAGCGCCTCTTCGCTTTCCTAGTTGGCGACCCCACCGATTTGACTAGATGAAATTAGTAGAAGACCTGAAAATAATGTCAAGTATATCACCTTATTTCTAATTGATTGATTTTCCCAAAAGAGATATTCAATAACTTTTTGGTATAAAATAGAAGTAATCATAACAATGCCATTAGTAATTAGAGCGAATGATGGGGGTAGGATTCGAACCTACATTACTAATTACTTTATTCAGGTATAAATATTATAGCACAAAACAATAAATTAAGGAAGATTGTTCTAATTGTTAATATAATTACTAACTAAATGTATATGTAATTGTAATATAATGTCTATCTACCGAAGAAGCATTTATTTTTCTAACACATCAGATAGAAAAATCTAATTCTTTTTATTTCACAACAAGCTCATAACGCGTCTTACTTGTAAAAGTTTGCCCTGCTTTGAGAATGACTTGGTCTTTGAGATCACTGTGAATAGCATCTGGTAAAGCTTGCGCTTCAAGGGCAATCCCATTGTGTTGCACCATTGGCTGTCCTCCGATGAGCACACTCTCATCCACAAAGTTTGCTGTGTAGACCACAAAGCAAGGGGCCTCTGTCTTGAAAAGTAGGAAGCGACCTGAGTTTTGGTCATAAAGGAAACCAGCATTGTCATGACCTGCAGGAAGAGCAAATGGATGATCCAAACCAGATACCAGCTGGATTTGCTCATCATCCTCTGCAAAGATATCCTTGAGCAAAGCACCATTGTAGATGTGTTTCACTACATCACGATCAGCATCTGGAGTCTTAGCTGGAACACCGTCTGGAGCGATTGGGTAAATGCCCTCCGTATTTAGTTGAAAGACATGGCGGTCAACTGTCTGCGTGAAATCACCAGATAAGTTGAAATAGCTATGATTAGTTGGATTGACAAGCGTATCCTGATCGGTCGTCACCTTATAGCTGATTTCGTAGGCACCAGTTTCTTCCAAGTGGTAGCTAATCCAGATCTTGAGATTACCAGAGAATCCTCCTGTCCCGTCTGTACGCTCTGTGTAGAGGGTCAAGCCATGGTCGCTCACCTCGACCAATTCAAACAAGCTCGCATCCCAACCTGTTGAACCACTGTGGTTACAGTTGCTAGCGTTGTTGACTTCAAGGTCATAGGTCTTGCCGTTGAGCTCAAATGTCGCACCTGCAATACGGCCTGCTACAGGACCTACACTTGCTCCATGCTTGGGACTATTGCCTACATAGCTAGCAAAATCATCAAAACCCAAAATCACATTGGCAAAATTTCCTGCCTTGTCAGGGGTTACATAGCGCAAAATGGTCGCACCATAAGTCATAACTTCAAGCTGGTAACCACCATCAGTCTCAAAGCGATAGGCCAAGACATCCTTGCCCTCATGATTTCCAAATACACGCTCTGTGTATGCTCTCATTCTTCTCTCCTTTGATCCATTTCTCTTAAGTAAACAAACCATAGAGAGTGTATTTACCATCTATGGTTGTAGTTCCTATTTTCAGAATCCTTTGTCAGAAAACCTTAAGTATTTTCTTAACAAAAGGGAATTCTTCTATTCTTATTTTATGCTTCTACACGTTCAGTCCATGAAGTCGCTGTTGTTTGAAGAACCTTGTTGAGTTCGTCAATGTTCTCAAATCCGGTTGTGCGTAGCCATTCACGAGCTGCTGCTTCACCGTCTTTGATGTAGGCTTCAACTGATCCAGCCCAAGTTGCACGGCCGCAAAGAACACCGTTGAAGTTTGCGCCTGATTCGTGGGCAAAGACAAGTGTTTCTTGGAAGAGTTTGGCTGATACACCCGCACTCAAGTAGATATATGGCAAGTTAGTCGCTTCATCTTGTGCTTTGAAGAAGGCTGCTGCTTCTTCACGAGTATGAACGATTTCACCATCACCAAAGCCTTCAACGTATTTGACGTTGACTGGAACTTCTACTTTCAAGATATCGATGTTGAAGCGTGGGTCTGAGAAGACCTTCATGGCACCGATAACCTTGTGTGGTTTCACTTTGGCATATTCTGCAGAACCTGCATCAGCGATTTTTTCATCGTAAGCGAGGATTTCAAGGAAGAATGGAATGTCTTCTGCCACACACTCTGAACCGATGCGTTCGATGTAGGCTTGTTTTTCTTGGTTGAGTTCGTCAGCGCTGTCTACGTCATAGTAAAGCAAGAATTTGACAGCATCAGCGCCTTGTTCTTTGATGCGTTTGGCAGACCAAACATCCAAACAGTCAGGCAAGCGTTTGGTACTTGTTGTGTCGTAGCCAGTTTTTTCATAAGCAAGGAGGAGACCAGCATTTGGTGCAAGAGCTTTTGTAGCTGGAAGTCCATACTCAGGGTCGAGAAGCATAGAGGATGCGTATTTTGTCAATTCATCTGCAACCAATACTTTAAGTTCTTCCATTTGAGCCACTGTTGGCTCTTCTGTTTGGTATTGAGCCATGAGGCGTTTCAAAGCGCCACGTTGGTCAAAGGCAAGAGCTGAGATGATTCCATTTTCATCTGAAAGTTTTTGTAGGCAGGCTACTTTATTGTGACTTAATTGTAATTTACTCATAGACACTTCCTTATTTTTGATAGTCATGAATGATCACACCTTGTACCACACGGTTTACGGTACCTGTAGGAGATGGTGTATCTGGTTTATTTTCTACTTTGAGTGAAGTCAAAAGGGCAAAGAGTTGGGCATAAACGATGTAGGGGAAGACACGGTAAATATCGTTCAAGACACCGCCACAACCAAGGGCTACTTCTTTGACATTTTCAAGACCAAAGGCTTGATCACTCAAGAGCACAACACGACGAGCAATCTGGTCACCAGCAACTTCACGAACCAAGTCCAAGTCGTACTTGCGAGTGTAGTCTGTCGTTGTACCAAAGACCAAAACAACTGTATCTTCGTTAATCAGTGATTTTGGACCGTGACGGAAGCCGACTGGGCTTTCATACATAGTCGCAACTTGACCAGCTGTTAATTCCAAAATCTTGAGCTGAGCTTCATGAGCAAGTCCAAAGAAAGGACCAGCGCCTAGATAGATGACACGGTTAAAGTCGAGGTCAACAAGCTCTTTGACATCTGCTGCCTTGTCTAGAACTTTACGCGCAAGGCTAGTCACAACTTCAAAACGTTTAGCTTTCACAGCAAATTCTGTAGGATCAAAGACTAAGAGAGCTGTCAACATCATAGACGTAAAGCTAGAAGTCATGGCAAATCCAGCGTCATTAGAAGCAGCTGGTTGCAAGAGCAAGAGATTGCGGTCATCGCCATGAGCTTGAAGAGCCAATTTTCCTTCTGCAGCACATGTAATGGTCACTTGATAGAGGTCATCAACCAAGGCTTTGGCCAAATCAACCGTCGCCACACTTTCAGGTGAGTTCCCACTACGAGCAAAAGAAACAAGAACAGTCGCCACATCTCTTTTCAAATAAGTTTCTGGATTGGCAACAATATCAGTTGTCGCAATGGCATTGAAGTTCCATTTGCGTTCATCATAGACTTCCTTAAAGTATGGGACCAAGGTATCTCCCACATAAGCAGAAGTACCAGCACCCGTCAAGATGACCTTGATATAGTCATGTTTATCAGCGATACCTTGCAGAAAGGCTGCAATTTCTTCACGTTTCGCTTGATAAGCTTCAAAAGCCTCTTTCCATACATCAGGCTGTTGGTAGATTTCACGTGTCGTGATTTCTGCACCCAGTTCAAGTAATTCTTCTTTTGTGTAATTTAGCATAGAGTTCCTCTAATCTATTGTTGTTTCATTCCTATTGAAAATATGGGAATGGGAGTGACTCCCATTCCCATGTATATTCTATACAAGCTGTTCTAACGGTTTAGCCGTTGTCACATCTTATTGAATTGAGTTCCAACTAAAATCTTGGGGAAAAAGACCGATTATCGTCGGAGCATCGCTCCATCCTCCTATCGCCTATTTTCCCTGTGATTTTTACGTTGTCACATCTTATTCATCTTCGTCATCATCGAATCCTGCTAATAAATCATTGACTTTTACAATGCTTTCTGCAGCACGGCTCTTATAATCCGCATCTGCACCTGTAAGGCTCGCATTGATAAATTCAATCACCATCGGAAGATTCATCCCTGCGTAGAGTTCAATGTCGCGACCTTCCATAATCAAGCGGCTCACCACGTTACATGGCGTACCACCGAGAAGATCCGCAAAGACTAGGAAATCATCCAATCCTTCGATAGCAGCTTCAAATTTTGCAGTAAAGTCTTCTGGACCATCTTCTGGAAGAAGAGCCACTGCATGAATGTTGTCCTGTGGACCCATGATCATTTCTGTGCTACCTTTCAGTTCTTCACAGAAACGACCATGACTCACCAAAATTAACGATTTCACCATAAATTATGCGCCCATTCCAAGCAAGAATTTACCGATGAATGAAAGACCTACTGCAAGAACGATAATGATACCGATCGCTTTAGTAGAGTTCATACCTTTCTTACCAAGCAACCAGAAGATAAAGGCAGTAAAGATTGCTGGAAGCAAGCGTGGGAAGATTGAGTTCAAGATGTCTTGGAAGTCAATCATCTTTTCACCGATTGGCAATTTGTAAGAAATGTCAAAGTTGATCATTGTTGCTACAAGAGCACCCATCATGAAGACACCAAGTACAGATGCAGCGTCAATCAAAGCTGTCAAGGTACTTTGCATGTTGTTGATAAGGTTAACCCCTTCTTTATATGCAAATTCCAATTGTTTCCAACGGAAGATGTCATAAGCAACTGCAACTGCGATCCAAAGGAAGATACCCCATGGTTGGCCAGCGATAGCCATAGTTGCTGCGATAGATCCCATGATAGCAGGTACAAGTGAACCAAAGATTGTGTCTCCAAGAGGAGCGAATGGTCCCATCAAACCTGTCTTGATACCGTTAACGGCATCTTTTGAACCTACACCATCTTTTTCTTCCATGGCAAGGTCAAAACCAGCGATAATTGTGTGGAAGAATGGAGAAGTATTGAAGAATTGAGTATGAACTTTCATCATTTCTTTCAATTCAGGAGTTCCATCCCCATACATTTTACGCAATTGAGGCAAGATCATGTAAAGGTAACCAGAAGCTTGCATACGTTCGTAGTTCCAACCTAATTGGAAAGTAAACAAGCTACGTTTGTTGATTTGATTAAAATCTTCTTTTGTAAGTTTGTAATTAGAATTCGTCATCTTCGATTTCCCCACTTTCTGATGGTGTAGAAGGTGCTGCTACAGCTACTTTTTGGCTGTTCTTAAAGTGAACAACTGCAAGGAAGATACCTACGATAGAAACACCGATCATAGACAAACCTTTGAAGTTATTAGCAAAGCCAATCTTTTCAGCAACATCAGCAGGAAGAGTACCAAGGATACCCGCAACAGCTCCACCAAGACCTGTTACATATGAGTAAAGAACAGTCAACATAGCTGTCAAACCAAATCCCATTGCAAGGTAGTGAAGGTTACGTTTAACTGGAAGGTAACGAAGCAAGATTGCAAATCCAAGACCTGGAAGCATACGTCCTGCAAGTGTCAAACCATCTGCAATCCATTGATATTCTTTAACAAGGTCTACTACTGATTGTACGAAAGCGCCACCAAAAGCAAGAGCGAAGAATACTGGAAGGGCACGAGAAAGAGCCCAAGGTACTGCACCAAGTAGGTAGTTGCGTTCGATACCTTTGTAGTCAAAGCGTTCGATCGCAGCATCAATACGGTGTGCAAAGAAAGTAGTTGTCATACGTCCAAGAACGTCGAAGTATGTCAAAAGTGCTGCTACTGGTACAGCGATTGTTGTGATCGCAAGATCTGTATCAATACCTTGAGAGATAGAGAATGCTGTTGCAAGAACCGCACCAGAAGTTGCGTCGATACGAGAAGCACCACCGAAGGTACCAACCCCGAGAACGAACAACTGCAAGCTACCACCGATAAACAAACCAGTTGTCACATCTCCCATGATCAAACCAGTAATAAAACCAGCGAATACAGGGGAACCTGCAGATGAAACGATTGTCAACTCATCACAGATTTGATAAGCTGAGTACAAAGTGAGAAGTAAAATTTGCCACCATTGTATCATAACAATGACCTCCTAAAAATTTTTTCCTATTTTAATAAGCTCAAAAAGTCTGAAACTGGATCATTTGGAACCATTTGAGCAGTGAGTTTCACACCTTTGTCTGCTAGTTTGTGGAAATCTTCCACATCCTTGTCTACTACGTTGATAGAACGTGTGATAGAGCGAGTTTCTGGTGTTTGAGACATATTGCCGACGTTGAGTGTTTCAAGCGGAACACCTGCTTCGACCAAACCAAGGAAACGGTCTGGTTTACGTGCAACGATAAAGAGACGTTGGCTATCGTATTTACCAGCAAGGATATTGGCTGCTGCTTTCTCAACTGGCAAGATACTGAGTTTCACACCTGGTGGTGTCGCAAGTTTCAAACCACTCTTTTCAATATCGTTGTTAACAACTTCGTCGTCTACAACCATAATGCGTGAAACATTTAGTTTTCCAGCCCAAAGATTGGCTACTTGACCGTGGATCAAACGTCCATCGATACGGCATCCTACAATTGTCATAAGTTTTCCCCCTTTATGTGTTTTAGTGTAGGTTTACGAGTTAAATGGATCTCTTCTTTATATTCGCCCTCAGTTTCAAAGATGATGATGCGGTTAGCACCTTCCTTGAGATAGCTATGAGGGATATAAAGTGAGAGGGTCGGGCCGACATTCCAGAAACGCCCTAGGTGACGCCCGTTGACAAAGGCAACTCCCTTACCAAACTCAGACAAGTCTAAGTAGGTATCCTTCGGCTCTTCAACAGTAAAGTCGAAAGCGTAAAAGGCTGGTTGTCCTTCTGTCCATCCTTTTGAAAAATCAATTTTCTCAGGATTATCCAGTGGAAGTGGATATTGTTTCCAATTCAGTAAGAAATGTAGATCCTTGCAGACACCTGTACGAATTCCTTTATGTTGCGTATCTGCTAAGAACTTGTGTCCATAGTTAACACGCCCCATATTTTCGATCAGGATATCAATCTCTGAACAGCCTTCTCGGTTTCCCTGACAGTAGATGTCTTCACCAATCTCTGTCTGGTATTGAGTAGCAATCCATTGACCATCTACAAAGAGTTGAGCTCGATCACGTCCATCGATGATACGGAGACGTTCCTCTTCTGCATCCCAACTTGCTTCGGTACGATAAAGAAGGTAGCCATAACTTTGACCAAGTTCTTCCATCGCTTTTGGATAGAGGCTTTCAGTTGGACTTGCCAGGCTATCCAGAGTTTCAAACAAGGAAACTTTTTCGACTAGTGGAATGGATTCCATTTCCATGCTTTCCTTGTAAAGTGGTTCCAACTGTGGATACTCTGGGAAGTGTGTTGCCATCATCTTCTTGACTGCTAGGTATTTAGCAGTTGGATTTCCTTCTTCATCGAGAAGGGCATCATAGTCGTATGATGTGACTTGTGGTAAATCCAGAGTTCCTCGAGCCGAGCAACCATTCATGAAACCAAAGTTTGTTCCGCCATGGAACATATAAAGGTTGATGGAGCCTTGCTCTAACACCTCTCGAACAGCTTCTGCCAACTCTTTTGGATCACGCGTGATGATGGGTTCTTTCCAACGGTTGAACCAACCATCCCAGAATTCCATACACATGAGGGGCCATTTTTTGCCATACTCATCAAAGAATTCTTGCATTTGTGAAAAGTTGTAAGGAGCCTTAGAACCGAAGTTCCCTGTCACAAAGAGATCATCTTCAATCAAGGTTCCAGCTTTCAGAGTAGCCCTCCAAGGACCGTCTGAAGTAAAGAGTGGGCAATCAATCCCTCGTTCTTCCATCAATTTTCGAATCGCTCTCAGATAAGACTTATCTTCTCCATAAGAGCCATATTCATTTTCGACTTGCATCATGAGAATGTTTCCGCCATTTTCCAACAAACGAGGCACAAGCCTTGGCAATAATTGGTCATAATAGCGAGCAACTGCCTCAACATAAGCCGGATCGGATGAACGGATTCGCATGTTCTTAGTTAAGAGCCAAGCTGGTAAACCACCGAACTCCCACTCAGCACAGATAAATGGAGACGGACGTACAATGGCATAGAGACCCAAATCTTGTGCTATTTGAAGAAACCTCTCCAAATTTCTGGCACCTTCAAAATCAAATTCCCCTTCAACGGGTTCATGTAAATTCCAAGCCACATAGGTCTCGACCGTATTAAAGCCAAGCGCCTTTAAGTTATAGAGAGAATGATACCAATCCTCTGCTGGAATCCTAAAATAATGAATGGCGCCAGACAAAATCTTGAACGGCTTCCCATCTAAATAGAAATCGTCCTCAATTTTAAATCTTGTCATGTTACCACCTCTGACGAATTAAGTTTGCGCTTTCATTTATTATAATATTAAATATAATCAAATCTTTTGCATTTGTCAATAGGTTTTAGAAAATTCTTTAAAATTTTTCTATTTTTTTACTTACCATTTACCAAAATTATCTAAAAATAGCATGAAAGCGATATTTTAATGTATGATAATTCACAAGGTTATAAAATGGAATTCTTTACATGTAACATAACATTTTTAGTCTATTATTTTAATTTTTTTTACCTAAATACTACTAATTTGTCTGTATTTATGGTAAAATCAAGACTGGAGAAAGAGAATCGAGGTGAAATTATGGCTATTCCAAAATACCAATATATTAAAGATGAATTAAAAAACAAAATCATCTCTGGTCAATTTGCAAGTGGAGATAAATTTTATACAGAAGCAGAATTGATCGCGATGTATGATGTTAGTTCAATCACTGTTGTGCGTGCTTTGAATGACCTTGCAAAAGACGGCTATATTGTCCGCCAACAAGGGAAAGGGACTTTCGTTTCACGTGCACGTAAGCACAAACTCGTTGAGTTTTCAGATGTTGAAATCTTTGAAACCAAAGACGATAAAGTTACTGTCCTTTCTATCGAGCGCGGAAACAAGCTTGAATACTTAGAGAAGCTTGGATTACGTGGAGATCAGTTCTACTACAAAATTGAACGTACCCGTCAAACAAATGGCGTAACTTACATCTACCACACATCTTATATTCCTGAACAATACATCAATGCCAACTATCCAAATCTTGACTATTATAGTTCTATCTATAAACGCTTCAAATTGGATTACCGCATTCACATGAACGATGAACATTTTGAGGAAATCAATGAAATCGCATTCCCAACACCAGAGCATGTTGCTTCTGTACTTGGAATCGATACGCAATTTCCAACTGTCTTCCAAACGAAGACTACTAAACTTGAGGCTACTGGCCAAGTCCTCGCCTATAGTGAAACGTATAAGCGAGCAGACTACTACAAAATTAAATTCCTCTCATGTAATCGAGGTCATTAAGAGAAAGCTTGAGCCCAGCTCAGGCTTTTTCTATATTCATTATAGCACGAGAAAGAGGTTGTGAGAACGCTATGAAGGGTTCTTATTTAATTAGTAGCGTTTTTACTAAAAACAAGTTAAATATTCGCTTTCTCTTTCTTATTTCTGGAAATAATTTTCTTCTAAATCTTATGATTTCCTCTATTTATTATAGTTCTTATATAAACCCACTTGACATTTTACTCCTTAGATAATAAAATAAAATCGGTTTTATGTAAACGCTATCATACATAATAATAACAAGGAGGTTTTGTCATGAAACTAGAAAAGAAACAGCGCTTCTCCATCCGTAAATACGCGGCTGGGGCAGCTTCTGTACTGATAGGATTTGCTTTTAGCGCACAAGTCGTATCTGCCGACGGGATTACTCCAGCTCCAACAGCTGAGGAAACTGTTCAAACTATTCAGGAGAGTCCTCAAGCAGTCAAGGAAGCTGTAGACTCCAAGGTTCCAGAAAAACTGGAAGAAAAGGCTGACAGGCCTGTAAAAGAGGAGGTCAAAGAAGACAAGGAGGCTCCTCGAACAGTTGCTCCAAAAACAGAAGAGTCAAGCGCACCAGTTGTGACAGAAAATGCTACTCCAACTCCTACTGCCGAGAAAGAGAGTCCTGCCCCAGCTGAAACTCCTGCCGAAAGTACTCCTTCAGAAAAGAAAAATGAAGCCGTCACACCTGCAGTGGCCACTCCTAGCACTGAACGTGTATCTCAAGTAAATGAAAAACTGGCAAAAAGAAAAATGATCTCAATCGACGCTGGACGCAAGTATTTCTCTCCAGACCAACTCAAAGAAATCATCGACAAAGCCAAACACTACGGTTATACTGATCTTCATCTACTAGTTGGAAATGATGGCATGCGTTTCATGCTAGACGATATGACGATCAAAGCCAATGGTAAAACCTATGCAAGCGACGATGTCAAACGTGCACTCGAAAATGGAACTGATGCCTACTACAAGGATCCAAACGGCAACCATTTGACAGAGAGTCAGATGACGGACTTGATTAACTACGCTAAAAACAAAGGCATTGGTCTCATCCCAACTGTAAACAGCCCTGGTCACATGGATGCGATTTTGCATGCAATGAAAGAACTAGGTATCCAAAAACCGAACTTCAACTACTTTGGTAAGGAATCTGCTCGTACCGTTGACCTGGATAACAAAGAAGCTGTTGAGTTTACCAAAGCCCTGATCGACAAGTATGCAGCATACTTTGCTGGAAAAACTGATATTTTCAATATCGGACTAGACGAGTACGCCAATGATGCTACAGATGCCAAAGGCTGGAGCGTTCTTCAGGCCTATAAATGGTATCCAGAAGATGGATTCCCTGACAAGGGTTATGATAAATTCATCGCCTACGCAAACGACCTTGCTCGAATCGTTAAATCTCACGGTCTCAAACCAATGGCCTTCAACGATGGAATCTACTACAATAGCGATACAAGCTTTGGTACTTTTGACAAAGATATCATCGTTTCTATGTGGACTGGTGGATGGGGCGGATACGACGTCGCTTCTTCTAAACTTCTAGTTGAAAAAGGCCACCAAATCTTGAATACCAACGATGCTTGGTACTATGTTCTCGGACGAAATGCCGACGGCCAAGGCTGGTACAACCTGGACCAAGGACTCAATGGTATCAAGAACACTCCAATCACTTCTGTACCAAAATCTGAAGGAGCAGATATTCCGTTCATCGGTGGTATGGTAGCTGCTTGGGCGGATACCCCATCTGCACGCTATTCACCATCACGCCTCTTCAAACTCATGCGTAGCTTCGCAAATGCCAATGCTGAATACTTCGCAGCTGACTATGAGTCTGCTGAACAAGCTCTGAAAGAAGTACCAACAGACCTTAACCGCTATACTGCAGAAAGTGTCGCAGCTGTCAAAAAAGCTGAAAAAGCTATTCGCTCACTCGATAGCAACCTCAGCCGTGCCCAACAAGACACCATTGATCAAGCAATCGCAAAACTCCAAGAAGCTGTTAGCAACTTGACCTTCACACCAGAAGCTCAAAAAGAAGAAGACGCGAAACGCGAAGTTGAAAAGCTTGTCAAGAACAAGGTAATCTCTATCGATGCCGGACGTAAGTACTTCACACTTGACCAACTCAAACGCATCGTAGACAAGGCGAGCGAGCTCGGCTACTCTGATGTGCATCTTCTCCTAGGAAATGATGGACTTCGCTTCCTCCTTGATGACATGACCATCACAGCTAACGGAAAAACTTATGCAAGTGACGATGTCAAAAAGGCCATCATCGAAGGAACAAAAGCTTACTACGATGATCCAAACGGAACCACTCTTAGTCAAGCTGAAATCACTGAATTGATCGAGTACGCAAAATCAAAAGGTATCGGACTCATCCCAGCGATCAACAGCCCAGGTCACATGGATGCCATGCTCGTCGCTATGGAAAAACTTGGAATCAAGAATCCTCAAGCAAACTTTGACAAGGTCTCCAAAACAACTATGGACCTCGAAAACGAAGAGGCGATGAACTTTGTCAAAGCCCTTATAGGCAAGTACATGGATTTCTTTGCAGGCAAGACAAAGATCTTCAACTACGGTACTGACGAATATGCCAATGATGCTACCAACGCTCAAGGCTGGTACTACCTCAAATGGTATGGACTCTATGGCAAGTTTGCTGAGTACTCTAACACCCTTGCTGCCATGGCCAAAGAAAGAGGCCTTCAACCAATGGCCTTCAACGATGGTTTCTACTATGAAGACAAGGATGATGTTGAGTTTGACAAGGATGTCATCATCTCTTACTGGTCTAAAGGATGGTGGGGCTACAACCTTGCATCTCCTCAGTACCTTGCAAGTAAAGGCTATAAATTCCTTAATACCAACGGAGACTGGTACTACATTCTTGGTCAAAAACCAGAAGATGGTGGTGGCTTCCTCAAAAAAGCAATTGAAAACACTAAAAAAACACCATTTAACCAGCTTGCATCTACCAAATATCCTGAGGTAGACCTTCCAACAGTTGGAAGCATGCTTGCCATCTGGGCAGATAGACCAAGCGCTGAGTACAAGGAAGAAGAAATCTTTGAACTCATGACTGCCTTTGCAGACAATAACAAAGACTACTTCCGCGCTAACTACAATGCCCTCCGCGAGGAACTTGCTCAAATCCCTACAAACTTAGAAGGATATAGCAAAGAAAGCCTAGATGCCCTAAATGCAGCTAAAGAAGCTCTCAACTACAACCTCAACCGTAACAAACAAGCTGAGTTAGACGCTCTCGTAGCCAAACTCAAAGCAGCCCGCCTAGGCCTCAAACCAGCAGCAACCCACTCAGGAAGCCTCGATGAAAACGAACTAGCTGCCAATGTTGAAACCAAACCTGAACTCATCACAAGAGCAGAAAAGATTCCATTTGAAGTTATCAAGAAGGAAAATCCGAATCTCCCAACTGGTCAGGAAAAGATCATCACACCAGGTGTAGAGGGCGAACGCACTCATTACATATCTGTCCTTACTGAAAATGGAAAGCAAACAGAAACTGTTCTAGATAGCCAAGTGACCAAAGAACCTGTGACACAAGTGGTTGAAATCGGTGCCCCTATTACTCACAAAGGAGATGAACACGGTCTTGCTCCAGCCGCAGAAGCAAAACCTAGACTGGACATCCAAGAGGAAGAGATTCCGTTCACTACCGTGACACGTGAAAATCCACTCTTGCTCAAAGGGAAGACTCAAGTCCTTACCAAAGGTGTTAACGGTCGTCGCAGTCATTACTACTCTGTAAGCACTACTGCTGATGGCAAAGAAGTGAAGACTCTTGTCGATAGCCTTGTAACGCAAGAAGCAGTGACACAAGTCATTGAAGTCGGAACCCTTGTTACCCATGTAGGGGATGAACACGGTCTTGCCCCAGCCGCAGAAGCAAAACCTAGACTAGACATCCAAGAAGAAGAGATTCCGTTCACTACCGTGACACGTGAAAATCCTCAATTACCAAAAGGACAAAGTCAAGTAGTCGTTACTGGTGTAAATGGTCGTCGTACGATTTTCTACTCTGTCAGCACTACTGCTGACGGCAAGGAAGAAAGAACCCTTGTCAATAGTGCGGTATCACAGGAAGCAGTCACTCAAGTCGTTGAAGTCGGCACTGCCGTTGAGAAGACAGAGAATGCTCAACCAACTACTGCCAAAGCAGATGAAAAACAACTCCCTGCAACAGGAAGTCAAGACTCTGCAGGCTTGGTCGCAATAGGACTCATGGCCACACTAGCAGCCTACGGACTCACTAAGAGAAAAGAAGATTAAACCCCTTTGATAATCATACGAAAAAGCGAGATTGAATCTCGCTTTTTCGTATGATTAGTCACCGAGTCCGATACGTTCAAAGATATCATCCACTCGTTTAGTGTAGTATGCAGGGTTGAAGATTTCGTCAATTTCATCTTGAGTGAGGCGTGAAGTGACTTCTGGATCTGCTTCCAGAAGCGGTTTAAAGTCCACTTGGTTATCCCAAGAATAAGCTGTTTTTGGTTGCACCAAGTCATAGGCTTGTTCACGGGTCATCCCCTTTTCAATCAAGGTCAACATAGCACGCTGGCTAAAGATAAGACCGAAAGTTGAGTTCATGTTACGGATCATGTTTTCAGGGAAGACTGTCAAGTTCTTAACGATGTTTCCAAAACGGTTGAGCATGTAGTCAATCAAAATAGTCGTATCTGGTGTGATGATACGCTCAGCTGATGAGTGAGAGATATCACGTTCGTGCCAGAGAGCAACATTTTCATAAGCTGTCACCATGTGACCACGGATGACACGCGCAAGACCTGTCATGTTCTCAGAACCAATAGGGTTGCGTTTGTGAGGCATTGCTGATGAACCTTTTTGCCCCTTAGCAAAGAATTCTTCCACTTCACGTTGCTCAGATTTTTGAAGACCACGGATCTCCGTTGCCATACGTTCAATAGAAGTCGCAATGCTGGCAAGAACTGCAAAGTACTCAGCGTGAAGGTCACGAGGAAGGACCTGTGTAGAGATTTCTTGGGCACGGATACCAAGCTTGTCGCAGACGTATTTTTCAACGAATGGTGGGATGTTAGCGAAGTTCCCAACCGCACCCGAAATCTTACCAGCTTCCACACCAGCAGCCGCATGCTCGAAACGCTCCATGTTGCGCTTCATTTCGCTGTACCAAGTTGCCAATTTAAGACCAAAAGTTGTCGGCTCGGCGTGCACACCGTGGGTACGCCCCATCATGATGGTGAACTTGTGCTCCTTAGCCTTATCAGCGATGATATTGGTAAAGTTTTCAAGGTCACGACGGATGATATCGTTGGCCTGCTTGTAAAGATAACCGTAGGCCGTATCCACCACGTCGGTAGAAGTCAACCCATAGTGAACCCACTTGCGCTCTTCACCAAGAGTCTCAGAAACCGCACGCGTGAAAGCAACCACATCGTGGCGAGTTTGCTGCTCAATCTCCAAAATACGGTCGATGTCAAAGTCCGCCTTTTCGCGAATCAAAGCCACATCTTCCTTAGGGATTTCCCCCAACTCAGCCCATGCCTCGTCAGCGAGGATTTCCACCTCAAGCCAAGCACGGTATTTATTTTCTTCACTCCAAATGTTCGCCATCTCAGGGCGAGAATAACGTTCGATCATGTTGTTTCTCCTATATTAAATCATTTTTTTTAATATCAAACTACAAGTTTCAATAAATTTAGCACTCCATATCTCCCACCATTTACTATATTGATTTTTATCGCATTTTTCTTCTTCACTGATAATTTTAGATCTCAAAATTTCATTATCCATTATCCTATTTTCGTATTCTTCACCACCGTAAAAAATACAGTCTCTTAGCTCTGAATATTGGACTTCCGGAGATGATTTAATATTATTATATAAGTCTTTAGCTTTTGATTTCCCTAATTTGATTTTTGAAGTAATTATAATCGTTCCAAGAGAATAAGCTGTAAGTAAAAGAAATCTTATAACTGAAAGTTCAGAAGTTAAGGAATGAATTTCAAAAGAAATAGACATCTCCCTAAATCTTTTTATTAATTCAATAGCATCAGGATTCTCTTTAAAAAATGAGATAACCTCTGTAGATAAATTTAACTTCATTAGCGTTTCAAGTGTAATTGATTCATTTGAAATTTGTCCATTAATTTCATTTATTATATAATATTGAAAAAAATATTCAAAAAGAAGCGGAACAAGTAAAGTAGTCAACACTCCAAATAGCCATGTCATATTTGTTATTTTTCTTAAAGAATGCAATGGTAATAATATTGCAAAAACACTATATGCTATGAAAACCAAAATTATGTAAACTACAATAGATTTTATATCTGAAAATGACTTTACATAATCTAAAGTAAATAAAAGCATTGCTAAAGGAATAAGATAATAATATAATCCTGTTAAATAATTTTTAGCTGCAATAATTATGCCAGCCAATGCTATAATCATTGCTCCGATTGCTACTATAGCAATTAATCCTTTAAATGCCACTAGATTAAGTGAATTTAACACAGAAATAACTACAAGAATTACCATAAAACCTATATTTGTTAAATAATAAACTGCAGCACCTAATTCCCGCCTTTTCTTTAAATCAGTTTTATATCCTTTTTCAGTAATAAAAAAATACTTTCTTCTTCGAATTTCCTTTAACAAACCCCATTTTAATTGCACCCAGTTAACCATTTTCTTTTTCCAAAAAAATAGTAAGCCAACAAAAATGCATACCGCTACTAATTTAACTAAGTAGCTAGGATGTATAAATAGCGTAATTCCAAAATATCCTAGCATGATAGATATGAGTTTTTGCAATTCTAGTTGCTTTTTCATAATTCCTCCTCAAACTCCTCTTTCCCAATCCATACAGATGAGTAGAGTTCTGGTGTATTCAAATCCGTATCAATTAGCAAATCATAGATAGCTAAATAGTTTTCAGGATATTGAGCCGTTAGCTCTTTATACTTAGCTTTCACTTTTTCATGATCACTACTATCATACAAAACTTCGATAACTGCTCCCGTCTTCTCTTTTTCGACAAATGCGTTGACGATGAGTTGAATCATAGTAATGGCAAAGGATGTCTTCCGTATTCAGTTTTAGAGGATACGGAGCCCTTATTCCTTTCTTCTTTTATTTTCTACAAGAGGAGCGCTTTTAGCAAGAATCCAAATACTTGAACTTGCCCTCTTCTCCTTTGTTTTAGTTACACTTTAAGATTTAGAAAGTTTATATTCGGTATTCTATTAGAAAAATCTGGTTGCTTTTTTCATAATCTTCAATCTGATTTTTAAATCAATTTTTCTAAGTGTTCTTTAAAAGGTCTTTGAATAATTTTCCTAGCATTAGATATATTCTCATCGGTTCTATACGTTTCTAATGCTTCATTTAACTTGCTAACAGCTAGTTTAAGTTCCATTCCTTTAGCAAGCATTAACCAAACAATATAAAATCTCATTTGCTTTGTTGATTCTTTATGTATAAGACTATAGTATTGCTCTATCTCCCTGTATGTTCTATACAATGTTATCAACTCATCAAAATCTAACTGTTCATTAAATATGTCATCATAAAATCTATTAAAAAGCGCTCCCTTTTGATTCGTAACAACTTCAGGATAACCCATTTTAGAATATATAAGCTGGGCCATAACCTCCATTGTAATAGACTCCTCGGAAATCTCTATACTTTTATCAACTTTTCTAATATACATAATTCCATATTGTTTCAGGTATTCTTCAATCTTAATTTGTATATTGCTTATTGATTTTAAATCTACAGGGGAAATAGCATTTTGACTATTAGTGTATTCGGCTATATTATTTGTTAACGTCTTATCATTTTCAGTTTGGAAAATTCTAACTAGAATTTCTGCATTAGATAATTTTTCTTCATCAAAATCAGCATCTTTATATTTATAAATCGTTCTTAGAGTCTGTCCGCCATTCACAATTTGAAAACCATCTAAAGAGCACTTTAACTTTTGATTTGCATTAATCTTTTGAGCAGTAATCTTATTCGCAGTCATGGTAATGCCATTATTAAACATAAAAAATCGATTAGGATCGCTATCAATAGATTTCAAAATATTTTTATTAAACTTTGTACTTCCCAAATAGCCTCGAACATTATCATATAACAATCCAATGTCTAGCTCCACTTCTGATAATTTAGAATAATCTTCAATCGAGTATTGTTCTTTCAACTCATCATCTTTACAAGTCAGCCTAATCAAAGTAATTAAAGGTAATTTAACCAAGTATGATTGTGAGGATGACATGGGATCATCTTTAAAAGTCATCACAGAATCAGAATCAACGATAAATGTTGCTTTTCTATCTTCTGGTTTTTCTGAAACAAATTCTATAATTTCGTCCAAACTAATTGTTACAATCTCAACATCATTACTATCAATGAATGATTTAACTTCATTAATATTTAAATTTAACTTATGATTTTCATTAGATACCAAATACAACTGCGTGTTCCAAATATCATTAGAATTATATTTATCAATTATTGACTGAACTGTAATTCTAGTTAGTTCATCTAATCCTTCAGTATTCTGAGCATAAACTGCATTTAAAAACTTAGTACTATCACTAACTGTATTTAAAGCTTGAGACTTGTCAGGATTAAACCTCTCACGATACTTAAAATTAAAAAGCTTAATGTCATAGTTCTCTTCGTCTATATAAACAGCATCAATACCTAAATCATTGTTTGTGACACCATATAATTTACGATGAAAATCGGTATCAATAACCATCTTTTCTACGTCTTCAACGTCTGTTACATCTGTAATACAAGAAAGAATGAATAAGTAAAAGCCAAGTCTTGATTTCTCCTCATCTGTAATTTCACCAACTGGTTCCTTTTTTAGTTTACCGAAATATTTTCTTGAAATCTTATTTACCAACTTAAAATCATTTAATGTTCCCATTTAAAAACTCCTCTATATGAATAAAATAATATATATTAAGCTATATTCTAAATAACAGACGGTTATTTTCACTTTTTAAAAATCAATCCCCTCCAACAGTAGTTGTCCAGATTCTCTTGTCGATTTTTCGCCTGCGACAAGCCTAGTCAACCTTGCAGGGAAAGACAACAGACCTTGTAATTAGGGTCCTGTCTCACTCCCCAAACTCCTCCACCTCATCCGGCACATCACTAAACAAAGTCACATGCCCCATCTTGCGGTTGTGCTTCGCTTCTATTTTACCATATATGTGGAGGTGGGCGCTTGGATTTTCTGCGACATACTTTTCAGATGCCTCGACATGCTGACCAAGAACATTGAGCATGACTGCAGGCGCATGCAGTTTGATGGCTGGCAATGGTGCTCCGAGAATACCCAAAATATGGGTGTCAAACTGGGAGAAATCACAAGCTTCAATCGAATAGTGCCCTGAGTTATGTGGACGTGGGGCAATTTCGTTGACGATGATGTCGTCAGCTGTCGCAAACATTTCCACGCAGAGAGTTCCAGAGAGGTTCAGCTGTTCTGCGATTCGCACTGCCATGGCTTTGGCTTTATCAGCCAGACTATCAGAAATTCGAGCTGGCACAATGGTTTTAGACAGGATATTGTTACGGTGGATATTTTCCTGAACTGGAAAGACTGTCACCTCCTTGCCATTTCCAGACACGATGACAGAAATTTCAAGGTCAAAGTTGACAAATTCTTCCAAGACACAGTCTGCTGAATCAGCCAGTTCATAAGCTTCTTCCAAATCTTCTGCTGAACGAATGACCTTTTGTCCATGACCATCATAGCCACCAGTCGCAGTCTTGAGGACATAGTTTTTGGACAGGTCGATATCAGCCAAGTCTTGACTAGAAGCCACGACCTTGTAAGGGGCAACAGTGACTTGGGCCTTGTTTGCGAGAAAATCCTTTTCAAAGATCCGATTTTGAGAAATGCGGAGTAGGTCTGTCCCTTGAGGGAGCTGACCGTCCTTAATGACAGCATCTAGTCCGTCAGCATCGACATTCTCAAATTCATAGGTCAGAACATCGCAACGCTCCGCCAACTGACGGAGGGCCTCCACATCATTATAAGGCGCCACGATGATTTCCGCCACGCGAGAGGCTGGGCAATCCGCCGCAGGATCCAGCGCGATAACCTTGTGCCCCATGTAGATAGCAGAAATGGCCATCATCTGCCCCAGCTGACCACCACCGATAATTCCGATTGTTTTAGATGAGCTCATTTGTCGACTCCTCTGCGATTTTTCCTTGTTCTTCTGCGAAATCTGCCAAAGCTGTCGCGATAGCCTGATCCTCTACTGACAGGAGACGGAGGGCAAAGAGGGCTGCGTTGGTCGCACCTGCCTCACCGATAGCCATTGTCGCAACAGGTACACCGCCCGGCATCTGTACGATAGAGTAGAGCGAGTCCACGCCACTAAGAGCACGTGATTTGACGGGTACACCAATGACAGGAAGGGTTGTTTTGGCAGCTACCATACCTGGCAAATGGGCTGCGCCACCAGCACCAGCGATAATAACCTTGATGCCACGACTACGGGCTTCCTCCGCATGTCTGAACATAAGGTCTGGTGTGCGGTGGGCGGAGACAACTTTCTTTTCGTAGGCTACACCGAAGCGGTCTAGGACTTCGGCGGTTTTTTGCATGGTCGCCCAGTCGGATTTTGAGCCCATGATGATGGAAATTACTGATTTCATTTCTTCTCCTTTTTTAATAATCGTCTAATGTAGTGCGGACGTAAGCGACCGCCTATGGCGTTCCATTACTAAAACTGGAGCCTAGGTCTCCAGTTTTCCGCTCCTAGTAGCAAAGCTACTAGGAGTTCCACTACTGCGACGATTATCCTATAGTGGCTCGCTTTCGCTCGCCATGGCAAATATGTCTGTTAATCTTTTATGGCCTTGCTTCCGATATCGGTTCGGTAGAAGAGGCCTTCTGTGTTTTGTTGGGCGAGTTCTTGGTAGATGGTGCTTTGGGCTTCTTTGACGGTGTCGGCTGTGGTGACGAGCATATAGACACGTCCGCCATTTGACAGCAGTGCTCTGCTATTTTCAGCGAATTTAGCCCCGGCATAGTAAGTGATGATATCGCCTTCTGTCTTGGCTGGCAATGCAACACCTTTTTCATAGTCTAGCGGGTAGCCATTGGATGCGACAACTACACCAAGCGTCACACCCTTGTCCGTCCATGTGATATTTGGCTCCTTGCCGCCAAGAATATCCGTGATATTTTGTGCAAAATCGGAGGTCAGACGAGGCAGGATAATCTGAGTTTCAGGATCTCCGAAGCGAGCATTAAACTCGATGACTTTCGGTCCGTCTGCTGTCAAGATAAGCCCTGCGTAAAGAATTCCCAGATAAGGACGATCTTCCTGAATCATGCCCTCAAGGACTGGCTTGACAATAGTCTCAACCGCTGTATCAACTACACTATGTGGTAAGTGTGGAACTGGCGCATACGCACCCATCCCACCCGTGTTAGGCCCCTTGTCGCCATCATAGGCACGTTTGTGATCCTGAGCTGTTGGCATAATGTAGAACTTGTCCCCATTGACAAAGGCAAAGAGTGAAAATTCCTCTCCTTCAAGGAATTCCTCAATAACCACACGCGCACCTGAGTCCCCGAATTTATTGTCCAAGAGCATCTCATGAGCTGCTTCGACCGCTTGCTCAACAGTCTCTGCAACAACGACACCTTTTCCAAGGGCTAAACCGTCTGCCTTGACTACGATAGGCGCACCCTGCTTTTCGATGTAGGCCTTGGCTTCCTCAAAGTCGGAAAATGTGCCATAGGCTGCTGTCGGAACGTCGTATTTGACCATGATTTCCTTGGCAAAATCCTTGGACCACTCCAGCTCCGCTGCCAATCTTGTCGGGCCGAAAGCCTTGAGACCAGCTGCATTGAACTCATCCACAATCCCAGCAGCAAGGGCATCATCTGGCCCGATGAAGGTCCAAGCGATATCATTGACCTTTGCGAACTCAATCAATTTAGAATGTTCGGAAATAGAGATATTTACTAACTCCAAACCATCCAGAGTCATTCCATCATTTCCAGGAGCTACAAAGACCTTTTCGACACCGTTAGACTCCAGCAACTTCTTAGCAATGGCATGTTCACGACCACCCGAACCGACAACAAGCAGTTTCATTTCTCAACCTCTTTTGCGAATTATTTACTAACATTATATCACAAACGTTCGTTTTAATCTTGTTTCACTTAGCATTTTAAGCTAAAAAAGGAAAGAAACTGTTTTCTTCCCTTTTGTTTTTTAATGTCTAAAATGTCTCACTCCTGTGAAGACCATGGTCAAGCCATATTTATCCGCTGCTTCGATGGATTCTTGGTCACGAACAGAGCCTCCCGGCTGGATGATGGCCTTGATACCTGCTTTGGCGATTTCTTCCACATTATCCGCAAATGGGAAGAAGGCATCTGAAGCAAGAACAGCACCGTCCAAACGATCCTTGGCTTGGTCAATGGCAATACGAACAGAGGCCACACGGTTAGTTTGACCTGGGCCAACACCGAGTGTCATGTGGTCATTAGTCACGATGATTCCGTTTGATTTGACATACTTGATAGCCTTCCAAGCGAACTCGAGGGCGGTTGCTTCTGTCTCTGTTGGTTGTCGTTTGGTCACCACTTGCCAGTCAGCTGGGCTTTCCTTGACCACGTCTTGATTTTGCACCAGAAGTCCACCTACTACGCCTGTGTACTCAGCCTCTACTTCACTCGCTTCTTGAGCATCAAATGGCAAGGCAAGGATACGCAAGTTTTTCTTTTTATTGGTCAAAATAGCTAGCGCTTCATCTGTATAGCTTGGCGCAATGATGATTTCAAGGAAAACGCCGTGCATCTTCTCAGCTGTCGCAGCATCCACCTCACGGTTGAGAACGACAATCCCACCGAAGATAGAGACTGGGTCTGACTCATAAGCGTAGTCCCAAGCAGTCTCGATGTCATCAGCCTGACCGATTCCACATGGGTTCATGTGTTTGAGAGCCACAACGGTTGGACGGTCTTTGAAGTCACGGATAATACGAATGGCAGCATCCGCATCACGGATATTGTTGAAGGACAATTCCTTACCGTTAAGCTGTTTGGCTGAAGCAATGGAGTAATCTGTCGGCAAGGCTTTTTGGTAAAAGTCTGCATCCTGTTGAGGATTTTCCCCATAGCGCATTGGTTGCTTGAGGTCGTAGGTCAAAGTGAGTTTTTCAGGTTTTTCTTCACCCACTTGAGCTGTGAAGTATTCTGCAATCAAGGCATCATAAGCCGCTGTGTGACGGAAAACTTTAGCCGCCAAACGTTGCCGTGTTTCGTAAGTCGTTTCGCCATTGGCTGACAACTCGTCCAAAACCACAGCATAGTCCGCAGGATCCACCACAACTGTTACGCTAGCATGGTTCTTCGCTGCTGAACGAAGCATAGATGGCCCACCGATGTCAATATTTTCCACTGCATCAGCGTAAGTTACGTCTGGTTTGAGAATCGTTTCCTTGAAGGGATAGAGATTGACCACCACAAGGTCAATCAATTCGATATTATTGCTCTTTGCAGCTTCCAAGTGACTATCCAAGTCCCGACGAGCCAAGAGCCCACCGTGGATATTTGGGTGAAGGGTCTTGACACGACCGTCCATCATTTCTGGAAAACCAGTCACATCATCGATCGCAATGGTCTCCACCCCAGCATTATCAAGGGCAACCTTGGTACCACCTGTCGAGATAATATCCCAACCAATTTTTTTGAGTTCTTGGGCAAATTCAACAATGCCCGCTTTGTCTGAGACGCTGATTAAGGCGCGTTTAGTCATGTTATTTCCTTTCATTTACTTATCCAACAATTCTCTAATAACCTCTGGATACAACTTGTACTCAGCCTCATGAATGCGAGCTTCAAAGCTTTCGATGTCATCATCAGCGAGCCTTGGCACACGAACTTGTTTGATGACCTTGCCTGTATCCACACCGGAGTCCACCCAGTGAATGGTCACGCCACTCTCAGCGACACCAGCATCCCAAGCATCCTCAATCCCATGAGCTCCTGGAAATTCTGGCAGGTAGGCCGGATGAATGTTGATAATTCGACCTTCATAAGCCGCCAATAAGGTTGGGCCGACGATTTTCATATAACCCGCCAAACAAACCAAGTCAATCTGGTGTTCTTCCAAGAGCTCGACAAGAGCTGCTTCGTAGTCCGCCTTGTTCTCAAACTCCTTGAGTTCAAAAGCATAGGACAGGACGCCGAGCTTGTCTGCACGTTCCAGCACATAGGCGTCACGATGGTCTGAAAAAACAAACTCCACCGGAAATTCTTCGGCAATCACCTGAAAATTTGAGCCATTACCAGAGGCAAAAACCGCTATTTTTTTCATTTGATGATGACACTTTCGTTTTCTTTCTTGACGATGCGACCAATTTCATAGACTGGTTCATCCAGCAATTCCTTGACTCGACCTACATTTTCAGGGCTAACTGCCAACATGAGGCCCACACCCATATTGAAGATTTCAAACATTTCTTCGTGCTTGATCTGACCGTATTTTTCAAGAGCTTTGAAAATCGGAAGCACTGGAACTTTGCTTTCCTCAATCTCTGCAGCCAAGTCATCAGCAAACATACGAGGGACATTTTCGATAAAGCCACCACCTGTGATATGGGCAATGCCGTTGACCAAGCCTTCCTTGATGAGTGGCAATACAGCCTTGACATAGATACGAGTCGGCTCAAGAAGGACTTCCTTGAGTTTCTTGCCTTCCAATTCTGGCAAAACTTCCTCACCTGTGTAGTCCGCAAAGACACGACGAACGAGTGAGTAACCGTTGGAGTGAATCCCACTCGAAGCAAGCCCAAGAATAACATCACCTTCTGCCACTTTTGAACCATCAATGATTTGGGATTTTTCAGCCACACCAACCGCAAATCCAGCCAAGTCATAGTCATCTTCGCCGTACATACCAGGCATTTCAGCCGTTTCCCCACCGATGAGGGCAGCACCAGCCTGCACACAGCCTTCTGCCACACCAGCGACCACTTGTTCTAGCTTAGCTGGTTCATTCTTCCCTGTCGCCACATAGTCGAGGAAATAGAGGGGCTCCGCACCTGCAGCGATGATATCGTTGACACACATGGCTACACAGTCCTGCCCAATCGTGTCATGCTTGTCGTACTTGATAGCCAACATGAGCTTGGTCCCGACACCGTCAGTCCCCGAAATCAATACGGGCTCTTTGACTCCTGTTTTTGAAAGGTCAAACATGCCACCAAAACCACCAAGAGCTCCCATGACACCCGCACGCTCCGTACGCGCCACGTGCTTTTTGATCCGCTCAACAACTTCATAACCCGCTTCAACATCCACACCAGATTGAGCATAAGCATTCTTATTTGTCATTTTTATATTCCTTTTCTTTGAGAAGAGTGCGACGTATTTTTAGATAAACAATTATTTTATCTAAAAATACTAGTCAGGGCTCTAGCTTTGGTCCCATAGGACAAAGCGTCTACTGACAAATGCTTTAGCTTTTAGTCAGTAGCGAGACGTGGAGCATAAGCATTTTTATTTGTCATCTTCTCTTCCTTTCCTTTACATGGAGAGTCTTTATCCGTCTATTTGTAAAAACTGGTCTTATCCCCCAAGCTTCTACGATATTCTTCCTCATAGTCGTAGAGAGGAGTTGGGTAGTCTCCATCAAAATAAGCGACACAGAGACCACCATTCGGCGCATCTGTTTCAATACCAATCGAATCAATCAAGCCATCAATCGAAAGATAGGTCAGGCTATCTGCACCAATGATTTGGCGAGTCTCTTCGACCGTATGATTGGCCGCAATCAGCTCCTGACGCGTCTGGATATCAATCCCGTAAAAACATGGATAAGCTAGCGCTGGACTGCCAATAGCAACATGAACCTCAGACGCACCTGCTTCTTTCAAAAGCTGAACAATACGGCGAGAGGTCGTCCCACGAACAATGGAATCATCA
Organism: Streptococcus oralis subsp. tigurinus; assembly: GCF_002096275.1. Classification (GTDB taxonomy): domain Bacteria; phylum Bacillota; class Bacilli; order Lactobacillales; family Streptococcaceae; genus Streptococcus; species Streptococcus oralis_CN. Next base: position 87,114 of record NZ_NCUG01000014.1, read on the forward strand.
ATCATCACCACACGTTTTCCTTTAACGACACCCGAAACAGCAGACAGTTTCATCCGCACCCCTTGCTCCCGCAATTCTTGAGTCGGTTGAATAAAGGTGCGTTGGGTATATTGGTTTTTGATGAGACCCATTTCATTTGGCAGACCTGATTCTTCTGCAAATCCCATGGCTGCGCTGAGTGAGGAATTTGGCACACCGACCACAATATCTGCCTCATGCTTAAATTCACGCGCTAGTTGCGCTCCCATTCTCTTACGAGCCGTATGGACATTGACCCCATGAATATTAGAGTCAGGACGGGCAAAGTAGATATACTCCATAGAACAAATCGCCAACTGGGTATCATTCGTATAGCTATCGTACTGAATCCCATTGTCATCTACGATTACAATCTCCCCTGGTTTTACATCACGAATCCACTCGGCACCAATGACTTCAAAAGCACAGGTTTCTGACGAAACCACCACCGCTCCGTTGGCCATTTTCCCAATAGAAAGTGGACGGAAACCATTAGGATCAAGCGCAGCAATCAACTTGTCCTCAAACAGCAGGATATAAGCAAATCCACCTTTGACAAGGCTGAGTGCCTCTTTGATTTTGCCCATCAAGTTCGGATTGTGACTCCGACGAATGAGGTGTGCCAAAATTTCCGAGTCCGAAGTTGAACTGAAAATTGCTCCTCTTTGTTCCAATTCTTGCTTGAGCGATTCTGCATTGGTCAAGTTTCCGTTGTGAGCAAGTCCAAACTGCATATCATGAAAGCGAAAGAGGAAGGGCTGGATGTTGTCAACAGAAGCTTCGCCAGCAGTCGCATAACGCACATGCCCAATCGCGCTCGTTCCAGTTAGTTTATCCAAATTAGCTGGATTTCTGAATACTTCTGATAAAAGCCCCATATCACGATGACGCTTCAATTGCCCCTGATCATTGGAGAGGATTCCTGCCCCCTCCTGACCACGGTGCTGAAGACTGTGGAGACCAAAATAGGTCAATTTAGCAGCATCTGGATGTCCCCAGATACCGAAAACACCACATTCTTCATTAAGAGATTTTACTTCGTATGTCATTTTTTATACCTTTTATTTCCCTGTGAAATAACGCACAGCCGACGCGAACAGGTGCTGGTCTTTATTTCCTGGGATGTTTTGGAAGAGACCGTCTTCATAACGTTCTGAGTGGCCCATCTTACCGATAATTTGGCCGTTCTTGCTAGTAATTCCTTCGATAGCATTTACCGAACCATTCGGATTGTACTTAGAATCCATACTTGGTTTGCCGTCAAAATCAACGTATTGGCTGAAAATTTGACCATTATCACGGAGCTCTGCAAATTCCTCAGCCGTCACGACAAACTTCCCTTCGCCGTGTGATACTGGGATGGCATGGATATCGCCCACATGCACTCCAGCCAACCATGGCGAGTTGGTATTGGCAATCCTAGTTTCCACCATCTTAGCCACGTGCTGGTTGGCATCATTGTAAAAGAGGGTTGGGCTAGTACTGCTTGCATCCTCAAAGTTACCATATGGAAGAAGACCTGATTTGACCAAGGCTTGGAATCCATTACAGATACCGATAATCAAGCCACCACGAGCGATAAAGCTATCAATGGCTGCACGCACTTTTTCATTGAGCAAGATATTGACAATAAATTTAGCTGATCCATCCGGCTCATCCGCAGCTGAGAATCCACCTGCAAAGAAGAGAATGTTTGCCTTGCCGATATTGTCAACCATGGTTTCAACTGACTTGACAATGGCTTCTTCATTCAAGGTCACAAATGGCACCAAGTTAACCTCTGCACCTTCTTTTTCAAATGCTTTAGCTGAGTCATATTCTGAGTTGGTTCCTGGGAAGACTGGGATGTAAACCACAGGTTTTTCAATAGTTTCCTTGGCTTTGATGACTGCGTCAGAAGCGACAGCTGGAACTTCAGCCAATTCTTTGGCTTGTGCAAATTCAGTAGGGTAAACTTCTTCTAGTTTTCCTTGGAAGACACTGTCAAGTTTCTGTCCATCTAACTTCACACCGTTGACAACGAGTGTAAAGTCTGCGCTTGTTTGACCGATTTTCTCTACTCCAGCAATCTCTTCAGGAGATGTGAAGACAAATCCGCCCAATTGAGCTGTTAAAGAACTTTCAAGTTCAGGCAAGGTCACCTCTGCACCAATATGGTTCCCAAAAGTAGCAAGAGCCAAGCTTTCAAGGACACCTCCGTATTTAACAGCTGATGCAGATGTTACTTTGTGACCAGCTTGGATGGCTTCAAATTGAGCAAAGTTAGACTTAATCAAGTCAAAATCAATCTCTGCAGAGAGGGCTTGACCTGGGATGTAGTAGATGTTTTCACCAGCAGTCTTGAACTCAGGAGAGAGGACCTTACGGCTATCTGCCGTCGTCACCCCAAAGGCAACCAAGGTTGGTGGTACGGTTAATTCTTCAAAAGTACCAGACATAGAGTCCTTACCACCGATAGATGGCAAACCAAGTTGGATTTGTGCTTCGATAGAACCTAGGAGAGCTGCTACCGGCTGACCAAAACGCTCTGCTTGCTTGTCCATCCGCTCGAAATATTCTTGGTATGAGAAACGAGCCTTGGACCAGTTGGCACCAGTAGCCACCAAACGAGCAGTTGCTTCGATAACCGCATAAGCAGCACCGTGGTAAGGTGACCATTCTGCTAGATAAGGGTTGAACCCTTGAGCCATGACAGAAGCAGTATGAGTTACTCCATGTTGAACTGGCAATTTCTGAACAGAAGCTTCAGTCGGTGTGAGTTGGTAGCGACCACCAAGTGGGTGATTGACTGTAGAACGACCGACCGAACAGTCAAAGATGGTTTGCAAACCTTTTTGACTCGCATGGTTCAAATCAGACAGAACCGCAAGGGTATCTGCTTCAAGTGTGTTAGTACTTGTTGTGCGTTCTTCTGGGAGTTTGACATCCTTGTCCACAACCTTGGCATCAACGACTACGCGCACACCGTTTGTATCAAGGAAACGACGTTCCAAGTCGACAATCGTTTCACCATTCCAGTGCATGACAAGATTTGGTTTTTCAGTCACTGTTGCAACGACAACAGCATCAATATTTTCTTTGTTACATTCTGCAACGAAGGCATCTACGTCCTCAGGACGCACCACAACAGCCATACGTTCTTGAGATTCAGAAATGGCAATTTCTGTACCGTTCAAACCTTGGTATTTAAGAGGAACCTTGTTGAGGTCGATTTCAAGACCATCTGCCAATTCGCCGATAGCCACACAGACACCACCAGCACCAAAGTCGTTGGATTTCTTGATCAGACGAGTGACATCACCATTTCGGAAAAGACGTTGAATCTTGCGTTCTTCGATGGCATTTCCCTTTTGAACCTCAGCACCAGCAGTCTCTACAGACTCAACTGTTTGAACCTTAGAAGAACCTGTCGCACCACCGACACCATCACGTCCAGTCTTGCCACCGAGCAGGATAATGACATCTCCCGCTTCCGGTTTTTCACGAACGACATTGCCCTTAGGTGCCGCACCGACAACGGCACCAAGTTCCATACGTTTGGCCACAAAGCCTGGGTGGAAGTATTCACGAACGTAGGTCGTCGCAAGCCCAATCTGATTCCCGTAAGAAGAATAACCATGAGCAGCGGTTTTAGAAATAACTTGTTGTGGCAATTTACCAGTGCGAGTTTCTGAAATCGGAGCTGTAATATCACCTGCACCTGAGATACGCATGGCTTGGTAAACGTAGGAACGCCCTGACAATGGGTCACGAATGGCGCCACCAATACAAGTTGCCGCTCCACCAAATGGTTCAATCTCCGTTGGGTGGTTGTGAGTTTCGTTTTTAAACATGAGGAGCCAAGGTTCCTTGACACCATCAACGTCCACTTCTATTTCGACCGAGCAGGCATTGATTTCGTCAGACACCTCCATATCGTCCAAACGACCATTAGCACGCTCATAACGACCAAAAATAGTCGCCATATCCATCAAGGTTTGCGGTTTTTCCGAACGCCCCAACTCATCACGCATGGCAATATACTTATCATAGGTTGCCTGTAATTGTTTTTGGAACTTAGATGCTGAGAAATCAATCTGTTTCAACTCTGTCTCAAAAGTCGTGTGACGGCAGTGGTCAGACCAGTAAGTGTCCAAGACCTTGAGCTCTGTTTCTGTTGGCACGCGCCCGATTGACTTGAAATAGTCTTGGATAAAGAGTAAATCATCCACTTCCATGGCCATCCCCTGCTCGGCCTTGTAGCGGGCAAAGTCTTCCGCCGTATAGCTTTCAAAGAAAAGCAATTTTGGAATGGTCTTATCTGACTCAGAAAATTCCTGCTTGGCAATTCCTGTCGTGATGTCCTTGAAACGAGAATCCACTGGGTTGAGCAAATAGTTTTTGACCGCTTCCAACTCAGTCGCATCAATATCTTTATTAACCAAGTACAATTGTGCTGTATTAACCGTTACATCACTTGAGCTACCAAGCAAAAGCAAGGCTTCCTGTGAAGAAGCTGCACGCTGGTCAAACTGCCCTGGCAGGCTTTCAATGGCAAAGAAAGCATAGTTAGCAAGATCTGCTTGCACAGCCGCTTCATCCAAGACATGGTCTGTCACCTGCTCAGAAAAAATGTGTTTTTCTGCAGGCGCAAACAAATTCTCTGCCAAGTCAAAGACATCATAAACTTGCACGATGCGAATACTTTTCAAAGTTGACAGTCCCAAGTTGTGCTGGAGTTCTCTCACCAAACTCTCTGACTTGACCTGAAAATCAGCCTTTTTTTCAACAAAAATACGTTTATTCATCAATTCTTATTCCTTTATTTCAGCTCTTGAAATGTTCACAAATGACCTTGAAGGTGTTATTTTAAACCTTGCAACTTTTCCCAGACAATCTCGTAGACGTCTGTTAATTCTCCGAGACCTCTACGGAGTGAAAAGGTCTGGGGGACCTTTTCAGCCTGAGTCCTTACATCTGAAAGACGAAGGTTTTCCGTTTCTAACAGATTATTTCAAACCCTGCAATTTCTCCCAGACAATCTCGTAAACGTCTGTTAGTTCTCCCAATCCCCGACGGAAAACATCCTTGTCCATGTGATTGCCATCTGCATCCCACAAACGGCAGTTATCTGGTGAAAATTCGTCTGCCAAGATAATCTTGCCATCCTTGTCAAAACCGAACTCTAGCTTAAAGTCAATCAATTTAAGACCAATCTCAGCAAACCAAGCCTTCAAAAGTTTATTGATACGACGGGTTTCTTCCTTCAAGTAAGCAATCTGCTGGTCATCCGCAATTTTAAGGAATTTCACATGCTCGTCATTGATAAAGGGATCATCCAAATCATCATTTTTATAGTAAAATTCGACAATTGGAGTCTCAAATGCGATACCTTCTTCTACGCCAAAACGTTTTGAAAAGGAACCAGCCGTGTAGTTGCGGAGCACAACTTCCAAAGGAATAATCTCAACTTTTTTATTGAGCTGTTCCGTGTCCGAAAGTTTCTCCACAAAGTGGGTCGCTACACCAGCCGCATTTAATTTTTCAAAAATAAAAGATGAAATCTGATTATTTAACACTCCCTTGCCCGCAATCTGCTCCTTCTTGACACCATTGAAGGCAGTTGCCTGGTCCTTGTAAGTTGAAATAATGAGATTTTCATCCTCAGTTGTATAGATATCCTTGGCTTTTCCCGAATAGATCAGTTGTTTTGACATTTTAAAGTTCGCCTTTCGTTTTACTTGAGCACATTCTACCACAAAAGCATGAAAAATTCAAGGTTTTTACGAATAAATAACGTTTTTCTATTTTAAGCGTAAAGAAAAACTGCAAGATAGGCTCTTCTTACAGTTTTAAAATCATTTATCCTCTGAAAAACACGAATATTACCCTCTATTCAAAAATTGATCCCAAAAATAACGGAGATAGCTTTTCTTTCCTGTAATCATCTGCAGGCGACCTTCTAAACCATAACGAAGTGTTGTAGCCTGCTCAGAAGTCAGATGGGTCTCCGCCTCAATTTTAAAGAAATTCCCTTTTTCAGTCTTTGTAGCTGTCGCATCAATACTTGTAATCGTGGAATTCAGGAAAATTTGATTCTTCGCATCATTAGTTGTAGTATAACGAACAGAGTCCCCAATCTTAACTCTAGCAACATCTTTTGAACTGAGATAGGCTGTGAGTTTGGTTTCCCCTTCTTTCTCCAAGGATGGGTAGAGTTGGGCTAGCAGGGTTCCTTCTGCGACCATCGTAGATTCACTAGTCTCAGGATTAAGGTGAAGCACCCCATCCTCACTCGCCGTAATTTTCCCCTTGTCTAGAAGATTTCCCTGTACCTTCTTGCCTGACTCTGCCTCCAAGATTTTCTGGTCTAGAAGGGTCAATTCCTGACCAACCTTAGCCAAGTGTTGTGATTTGAGGGATTCCAATTGACTGCTTAAACCAGACGCATAGGCTTGCTGGGTTCCGGAACCTGCATACTGGACACGGTAAGTAGCAAGACTGGATTCTAACTGAGAAAGCTGTGCTTCAACCTGTGCAACAGCCTGAGCCTTAGCTTGCGAATTTTCCTCCCTCTGAGACTTGTAGGACTGGTAGAGAGAGTAGGCTAGATTCTGACTGGTCAAGGAAGCACCTGTTTCAATAGCCGACTTAGCTGTCTGGTAATCGCGAATTTTAGCCTCTGTTTGACTGATGAGGTTCCCGATTTCAGCTTGGGTTTGACTAGCTGCTGCATTCTGGGACGCGATGGTCTCATTTTGCTGAGAAACATTGCTCCTAAGACCATTCGCTTGGCTGAGATAGTCTCGAAACATCTCCTGATATCCAAACTTATCCGCCTCTGGAAATTGATCACTCCCCTCTTTCAAACTGGATTGCAAATAACCCAACTGCTTTTTTTGATCCTTTAACATCTCCAATTGACTGGCATATGCTTCGACCTGGACAGCCTCCGCCCCTTGCTGGTACTCAACGAGTAGTTCGCCTTGCTTGACCAACTTGTTTTCTTCCAGATAGTTGGCCACAATCCGTTGATTGCTAGTTGACTGGATGTTGGCAATGATCCGACTAGGTTCGACAGTTGCTCTAGTAGACAAACTAATCTCCTTCTCTGCAAAAACTGCAAATCCTAACAGAAACACGAGCAGAAGCGACATAGGTAAAATCACTCGACTGGAAAAATTATGGTAACGACGATTATAAAACTCTGCACTTTCTAAAAATTCTGGTTTCATCTTCTCCTCTTTCTAGCTATTGACCAAATGGGCGTAAAAGCCATCCTGTGCAAGCAAGTCTGCATGGGTGCCTTCTTCGACAATCTTGCCCTGATCCAGGACAACAACCTTCTCTGTCCTCTCAGCAATAGTCAAGCGGTGGGCAATGAAAATCAAGGTCTTGTCCAAAGCCATAAGATTATCCACAATCCGCTTCTCCGTCAAGATATCCAGACTGCTGGTAGCCTCGTCCAATATCAAAACAGGTGCATCTGTCAAGAGAGCACGCGCCAGAGCGATTCTCTGCTGTTGTCCACCAGAAATTCCAGCCCCATCCGTAGTTAATTCCGTCTGGTAATTCAGGGGCATGCGCTCAATATCCTCCCGAATCTCGGCCAACTCAACCGCCCGTAAGATGTCTTCCTGAGTCGTCCCCTCCTTGGCTCCAAGGAGAAGATTCTCCAAAATCGTTCCGTTAAAGACATAGGGCTGTTGAGGCAGGTAGTTGATGTACTGGCGCAGGGCTTTTTTATCAATCTGATTGAGATTGACACCACCCAGACTAATCTCTCCCTGACTAGGGTCGTAGAAATTAACCATCATCTTGGCCAAGGTGGTTTTACCCGAACCTGAAATTCCCACGAAAGCCATCTTAGACCCTTTCGGAATGGTCAAATTGATATCCGACAAGACGTCACGACCATAGCCATACTTATAGTGAACCTGCTTAAAGGTCATATCTCCCTTCATCATGCTCAAATCCACAACTGTTTTCTTCTCCTCAAACTCCGAAGCGACCAGATAGACCTCGTTCAGACGATTATTGGCAACCTGCGCTGTCTGAAGTTTGGTTTGTAGATTGATGATATTTTCCAAAGGATTGGTAAAGTAAACAAGCAAAGTATTATAGGTAATCAATTGGCCCAAACTCATCTTGCCATCCATGACCAGAACAGCTCCCATCCAGAGAACGGCAACATTGAGCAGGAGCTGAGCAACTTTTTTCAGTGCCTTTTGCTGGCTTTCTGCCCGGCTATAGGTAAAGGATTTTTTCAGATAAGCTACAAATTCCTTATCAATCTTTTGATAGCGTGAACTTTCGCTAGTCAAAGATTTAATGGTCTCAATACCGTTGATGTCCTCAATGATAGAAGAAGACAGAACTGCATTGGCTTCCATAGTGTCTCGATTCATCTTTTCAAACGGCTTCATAAAAGCAAAGATAATCACTGTGTAGATAGGAAGTGCAAGTAGACTAATGAAAAAGAGCGTCATATTTTGTGAAAACAAGACAAGCGAGATAATCAAAATCGTCGACACATCCAAAAAGATCGATAGAATGGTCGACGCTAGCGCATCGATGATACTATTGGCATCTGTAAAACGGGATACGATTTCCCCTGTCCTGCGTGTCGCGAAAAAGGACATCGGCAGGTGAAAAACATGCTTGATGTAGGACAAAATCACATCAATTGACAGGCGTTGCCCCAAAACAAGTAAGAGGTATTCCTGCGCATACGATAAAATCTGCTGGAGGATATAGACGATGACTAATCCTATTGAGATAATGCCCAAGGTTGAACGCATCTGGTCTGGTACGTAACTGTCAATGATAGACTGCAGATAATAAGAGCCCACGATATTAATCAGGGTTAACAAGAGTGTTGCCAAAACGATATTAGCAATCAAACCCCGCTGTTTGAGCAAGATTGGCAAGAAGGATAGGAGCCCCTGTTTTTTCTCCTTATGGGGTTTATAATCTGGAGACGGAGCCATAAAGAGACTGACTCCTGTCCATTCTTGCGCAAATCGCTCACGGGAAATCTTGGTCAGCTTAACACTGGGATCTGGATCAGCGATATGGATTGCCTTCTTATCCTGACCTGTCACCACATAATAGTGGAGCAACTTCCCTTCCTTGAGCACATGAACCACAAACGGAAAGGTCAAATCTGACAGGTCAAAGAGCGTCATATCCGCCTTGATAGCCCGCGTTTCAAAACCAATTTCCTCTGCCACCTTTACAAGACCCAAAGCAGTCGTCCCATCCATGGTCGTCTTAGCTAGTTCTCGTAGATGAGCCAAGGAGTAATAACTACCGTAGTAACCAAAGACCATAGCCAAGGAAGCCACGCCACAATCCATCTGATCCACCTGGGGACGATAGTGCCTTTTCCCAAATTTCATATCCTTCTCCTTCTCCTTTTTCTAACAATCTCTTTAAAAATTTGTAAGATTATTTTAACCAAATAAGGATGAAAACAGGGAAATATTCCTAAATAAACCATTTTTGCACCTAAAACGCACTTTAAAAAGCATAAACTATCATTTAAATGTAAAAAACAGAACAAAAGTTCTGCCTGTTTAAAGTAACCGTTAAAAAATGAATGCCCAGAAATAAACTATTCTGAAATGATATTTCTATAAAGTAAGATAAATGTCATCAAGAATGATGAAATCGTAGGCATATCAAAATATTCAAACCATGTAGGTAGATGTATCTTGTTTACATCAGTCACGATTCTAATAATTAGATAAGCCATCGAGCTAAATAATACAGCAGTCTCTGGCCAAGTTTTTCGTAGTAATTGAACAACTTTCATCCCAAACTCCAATCTGATGGTCCATCAATTCCCAATCGTACTTTCTTTTGTTTTGTACTTATATCCTACATAAAACAGACCAAGCAGAATTGGATAGGTTTCTGGATAAAACAAGGTATTGATCGGATTTTTCATAATCAAATACGTTGCGATGTAGATAATGAGTGATACGGTAAAATACCCCTCAGCAAATCCTAATAAGAATTGTTTCATAGCAGACTCCTATTTACCTAATAAGAAAGGCGGGAAAACTCCGCCATTTACATGCACAAAATCCTTTTCATTCAGATTGATCTTTTATAGTTTTGATTATCTTTTGCCAAATCTTTACAAAAAATACCAAAATAGCCTGAGGCAAGCAAACCTACTAAAGTCCACTGCCAATCAAAGGATACTAATGAACCTGTACGAATCAGATGAAGCGCGAGATGTAGGCCAATTGCCAACAAGGGAAATACAGTGGCTAATTTAGGTAAGAGTGTATTGAGATTAAGGTTCCGATTGTTCATAATCTAACGCCCACGACGAGCTAAATCTGAACCAAATTTGTAACCAGCCCCAAATGCGCTAAATGCAATAGCACTTAGACCAAATATAATCGAAATAGGCTCAATTCCTCCTTCGATTGCTTGCAAGTCTTTCTCATCAATTACTTGAAATTTATCCATTCTCTTCTCCTTTACTTCTATATAATAAAATGAACACCATTAAAAACAATGAAATTGTCGGTATATTAAAATCATCAAACCATGTAGGTAAGGATATCTTATTTACATCAGCTACTAACCTGATGATTGTATAAGATATTGAACTAAGTAATACCATAAGTTCAGGCCAAACCTTTAGTATTAATTTAACGAATTTCATATATATCTCCAAAATTATGGTCTATTAGCATAATAGCCCGCAGCTACTCCTACACCTGCTGAAGTTGTAGCAAGCGCAGCCACACCTCCAATTAATTTCCAACTAATAACTACCCCGCCAATAATAATCGGAGCAATCCCCCCATCCACATCCATCAACTCTTCTTCTGTAAGAGCTACAAAGTTCTGTTCCATTTTGTCAAAGTTTGTCATCTTTTTTCTCCTTTATTTCTATTTCTTAGTTTACGACTTCTAGATCTTAAACCATTTTAAAATCCAGATTGGATAAATTACTAAAACCTTTTTTTCCTTCCTATTCTTCTCACTTATCTATTCGAGAAGTGATTTAAAATGAACAGGTAAATTTCATTTATTTTAAATACCATTTGATAAACCATGGCAATAAGATTGGTAAATACATCACATAGTCTCCTTTCTTTTCTTCTCACTTGTCCATTCGAAAAACAATTCGAAAATAAACAACTTATTCATTTTTATTTTAAAAACCACTTAATGAACCAGGGATAGAAACCGGTCACGTACATAGATAATCCTCCTTTTTTCTTTCTCACCTCTTTATTCGCAATTCCTACTAAAAATTTTAACGTTTTTCTTTTTTCTGCAAACAAAAAAACAACATGACTTGCATGTTGCTTTTGGCTATATTTTACCTTTAATGATTTCAATCACATCTGTTACACTTTTAAGATGGTCGATTTCCTCATCGCTGATTTCGATTCCAAATTCATCTTCTAGCGTCAAGACGAACTCCATCAAGTCCACTGAGTCCGCATCTAGGTCATCTTTCAAACTCAAGGCTTCTGTTACGACAAAGTCCTCCCCCTGTCGCTCTTGGATAATGGTTACAATACGGTCAAAAATTTCTTTTTCTGTCATCTTTTTATTCTCCTGAAAATTCACGCGCAGTCTGGGCGACTACGTCTGTTTCTAGCATGGTACGAATCTGGCGAATCGTACTATACACAGCCTTGGCATCACTTGAGCCATGAGTCTTGACAACCGGTGCCTTAACACCAAACAAGACCGCTCCACCAACATCTGAATAGTTGAGTTGCTTTTTCAAACCTTTAAGGCTATCCTTGAGAAGAAGAGCACCTAGTTTCGCTCGAAGACCACCACCTGTTATAGCTGTCTTAAGCAAGCCCATGATACCCATGGCTGTCCCTTCAATAGATTTGAGCACAGCGTTTCCCGTGAAACCATCTGCCACAACAACATCCGCAACGCCATTCATCAAATCACGCGCTTCCACGTTTCCGACAAAATTTAAGCTTTCATCAGCTGCTAGCAAGGCGTAGGTTTCCTTACGAAGAGGGTCACCCTTGCTACTTTCTGTTCCATTATTGAGCAAACCAACACGTGGTTTCGAAATCCCACGAACATTTTTCGCATAGAAGGAACCCAAAACAGCGTATTGGTGCAGATGATGGGCTGTATTTTCCGCATTGGCACCGAGATCTAGCATATCAAACCCTTTTCCATCAATGGTCGGTAAGGTCGACATGAGTCCAGGACGGTCGATATTCTTGATACGACCTACAATGAAGAATCCTGCAGCCAACAAGGCACCTGTATTCCCAGCCGAGAGGACAGCATCTGCCTCTCCTTCTTTGACTGCCTTAGCCGCTAATACCATACTGGCATTTTTCTTCTTACGAATAGCTTTTGTAGGCTCATCATCAAAATCAATCTTCTCATCCGTATGGATAATGCTGACGCGTTCTGTCGCTGTTAGATATTGCTTGATTTTGCTTTCGTCTCCATAAAGTTGAACCTCAATATCTGAAAAGTCAGCAAGGGCTTGATTGACACCCTCAACGATAGCTTGAGGTGCATAATCGCCCCCCATAGCATCTACTGCGATTTTTTTCATTTGTCTTCCTCTTTTAGTAATTGTCCCCAGTCGGCTAGGGAATCAATGAATTTTTTTGATTTTAGATGAATCCCGACGTACTCTTCATAGATTTGATCCATAAACTTGCGCAAGTCTTGCTTGATTTCAGGCTTGAGTGAAATGGTCTCCAAGGTCTCAAAATCAATAGCCTGAAATTGATTGAGCAGATAAGGGATGTTGGGATTCAGATGGCAACGTTTCTCGTCCTCATGGTAATGGTCTGGACAGAGGCAAGCTCCATATTTGAAAGAAAAATCAAAGGCCTGACCAACCCGATGGCAAAAGACACACTCATTAAAATTGAGCCCAATTCCAAATCGGTTCAAGATTTGAATTTCAAAAATATTGGTCAAAACCTGATAATCTAAACCCTCTTCCATCAACTCCAGAGTCTTTCTCAAGAAGGCAAACAAGGGAGCATCCTGCTGATTATCCTGCAAACTAGCATCGGCCAGAGCCGCAACATAAGTCGCATAGGCCATGACAAAGAGATCACTATTAATCTTGGGAAAGGTCATCACCTCATGGTAGTCTTCGATATAGCTGAGTCCATCATCATTGATTCGCAAGAGAAACCGAGCCAACACCAAGGGCTGAATAACAGGGGCCAGTTTGGACTGACCAGCGTGTTTGACGAAAAACATGCGCTTGCCCGCTTGCTCGGTAAAAATCTTGACTAACTTGTCATCCTCACGAAAGTTACGATTATAGAGCACCAAGCCTTGACTCGTGATAGACTGAATCATGCTTCTCTCATGTACTCCTCAAGTCGTTTCATAGCCTCTCTGATCGTTTCCATGCTGGCTGCATAAGACAGACGCACATAGCCTTCTCCATACTGACCAAAAGCAGCACCCGGAATAAAGGCAACAGCCTTCTTCTGAGCAAAATCCTTCAGAAAAGCAAAGGAGTCTTGATTGTAACCTGCTGGAATCTTAGCAAAGATATAGAAGGCTCCGTCTGGTTTGATAATCTCAAAACCAAGAGCAGTCATCTTCTCGATGATATAATCTCGACGCTGGATGTACTCCTTCTTCATAGGCTCCGCGTCGTTTTTACCAGCGGTCAAAGCCTCCACCGCAGCATGTTGAGCCATAGTGTTTGCGGCAGTTACCAAGTACTGGTGACTCTTGATTAACTGAGCTGTAAAGGCCACAGGAGCAAAGATAAAGCCTAAACGCCAACCTGTCATAGCATGAGACTTAGATAAACCATTGATAATAATAGCCTGGTCTCTCAGCATCGTTCCCAGAGATACATGGGCTTCGCCTGTATAGGTTAATTCTGAGTAAACCTCATCACAGACAACAAAAATTTCATACTTGCGTAAAACGTCTGCCAAGGCTTCCAACTGCTCCCGACTATAGGTAATTCCTGTCGGATTAGCCGGATAGTTGAGAATGACAGCCTTGAGCTTGTCGCCTTGCTCCAAAATGGCCTTTTCCAACATCTCAGGAGTCAAGACAAAACCATTTTCAGTCGTATCAATCTCGACAACCTCTGCCCCAACTAGATTGACAATTGGCTCATAACCTGGATAGGCAGGAGCTGGCAAGAGCACCTTATCTCCCTCTTCCAAAATAGCTGTCAAAGTAGCCGATAAAGCCTCTGTCGCCCCAATTGTAACCAAGATTTCATTTTCAGGATTGTAATCTAGCTGGTATTTTTCTTTTACAAAATCACTGGCTGCCTGACGTAATGTTAACAGACCACTCATCCCTGTATAGTAGGATTGGTTCTGGTCGATGGCCCGCTTAGCCGCTTCCTTAACATGATCTGGCGTTGTAAAATCAGGTTCCCCCAAGGTCAAACGCAGGACCCCAGGAATCTCCGAAATAGCCTGGTCAAACTGGCGAATCAACGAAACTTGAATCTTATCTAATTGTTTATTAAAGCGCTTGGTTAAGTCCATAGATACCTCCTACTCTCAAAACGTATCTCTATTATACTACAAAAGCCCCCCGACCGCAAAAATACATTATAGAATAGCTTTCCACTTTCTATTTTACTTTTCCTGTTTACAGGTCTATAATGGTAACAGATTATGATTGGAGGTTTTTATGTCATTTCTATCAAAAAATGGAGCAGGCATCTTCACCTGCCTTCTCATTTCTATCATTTCTTGGTTTATAGGAGGACTTTTCCCCGTCGTGGGTGCACCCGTTTTTGCAATCTTTATAGGAATGCTCCTACACCCCTGGCTCTCGCCCTACAAACAACTAGATGCAGGTTTGACCTTTAGTTCCAAAAAATTACTCCAGTATGCCGTCATCTTGCTTGGTTTTGGTCTCAATATCTCGCAAGTCTTTGCAGTCGGACAAACTTCACTCCCTGTCATCCTTTCCACCATTTCGATTTCCTTAATCGTCGCCTACCTCTTCCAGCGTTTCTTTGCACTAGACACAAAACTGGCTACCTTGATTGGTGTGGGTTCTTCTATCTGTGGTGGCTCTGCCATTGCTGCTACAGCACCCGTTATCCATGCCAAAGAAAAGGAGGTTGCCCAAGCCATTTCCGTTATCTTTTTCTTCAATATCTTGGCTGCGCTCATCTTTCCAACTCTAGGAACCTGGCTTCACCTATCTAATGACGGCTTTGCCCTCTTTGCAGGAACTGCGGTCAATGATACTTCTTCTGTAACGGCCACAGCTAGTGCCTGGGACAGTCTTTATCAGACCAATACCCTCGAGTCTGCAACCATTGTTAAACTCACACGCACCTTAGCGATCATTCCCATCACTCTCTTTCTCTCCTACTGGCAAAGTCGCCAACAAGAAAATAAACAAGGCGTACAACTGAAAAAAGTTTTCCCACTTTTTATCCTTTATTTTATCCTGGCCTCTCTCTTAATGACTCTCCTTACCTCTCTTGGTGTGTCCAGTAGTTTCTTTACCCCTCTCAAACAACTCTCTAAATTCTTTATCATCATGGCCATGAGTGCTATCGGTCTCAAAACCAATCTAATTGCCATGGTTAGATCCAGTGGCAAATCTATTGTCCTCGGAGCCCTTTGCTGGATTGCCATCATCCTCACCAGTCTTGGTATGCAAGCATTGATTGGTACTTTATAATACAAAAGGTAGCCCATGGCTACCTTTTTATTGCTCAAGAATTAAGCGAGTATGTTCTCTCTTGATACAGCGATTCATCACGATGTCATCGCATCCTCCAGCACGCAAGATTTCTTCCGCTTCTAGATTTTCAAGTCCTAATTGCGCCCAAAAAATCTTGGCATCAGCCTTGAGAAAATCACGCGCCACATCTGGCAAAAACTCGCTCCGTCGGTATACATTGACAATATCCACAGGAAAAGGAATCTCAGTTAGACTCGCATAAGCCTTTTCTCCCAAGATTTCCCCACCTGCAGCCTTGGGATTAACTGGAATGATTTTATAGCCCCGATCCTGCATTTCCTTAGTCACTCGATTGCTAGTTGTTTCCTCACGATCGGACAAGCCCACTACCGCTAACGTTTTACTGGTTGCCAGATACTGACGAATCACACCATCACTTGGATTGATAAATTCTTGACTCATAGAAATCCTCCTTTTTTCTCAGTATAGCACATTTTGAAAAGGCTTGCAGGTTTTGACTACAAAAATCTCCTAGCAAGAAAAGAAACTTGCTAGGAGAACTATCTATTTCAAGTGAAAGATTAAATCTTTTTCTCAATACAAAATAGAGGAGAAAGAGGGCGTTTTTCATGGATACGTACGATAGCATCTCCTAAGAGGTGGGCAATAGAGATCTGTTCAATCTTATCAATCAAACGCTCTTCTGGTAGGTAGATGGTATCCAAAACAACCAATCTCTTAATAGCTGATTTTTGGATATTGTCCATAGCTGGCCCAGAAAGAACTGGGTGCGTACAGCTTGCGTAAACTTCAACAGCACCTGCTTCAGCAAGAGCATCTGCCGCATGACAAATAGTTCCAGCTGTATCGATCATATCGTCAATCAAGATACAAGTCTTACCTTCTACCTTACCGATAATGTTCATCACTTCACTGGTATTCATCTTGTCTACACTACGGCGTTTGTCAATAATCGCAATCGGAGTTTTCAAAAACTCTGCCAACTTACGAGCACGAGTCACCCCACCATGGTCTGGACTGACAACCACGTAGTCAGAGCCAACCATGCCACGGCGTTCAAAATAGTCCGCAATCAATGGAGCACCCATCAAGTGATCTACAGGAATATCAAAGAATCCCTGAATCTGTGCAGCGTGCAAATCAATCGTCAACAAACGATCCACTCCGGCCACTTCTAGCATATTTGCAACGAGTTTTGAAGTGATTGGCTCACGCGCGCGCGCCTTTCTATCCTGACGTGCATATCCATAGTAAGGCATGACAACGTTGACAGATTCTGCACTAGCACGCTTCAATGCGTCCACCATAATCAAAATTTCAAGTAAATTATCATTTACAGGTGAACTCGTTGATTGTAGGATAAAGACGTGTTTTCCACGGATTGATTCTTCAATGTTGACCTGAATCTCTCCATCTGAAAATTGGCGAACAGTCGATTTCCCCAACTCTATCCCAATCTCTTGCGCCACACGCTCTGCCAATTCTCTATTAGAAGAAAGGGCAAACAGCTTTAAATCAGAAAAAGACATGATTTCCTCCGGTATTTATGTATCACTTGTTTTTTCGCAACATTTTCCATCTACCATTGTAGCGCTTTTTCCTTTATTTTTCAATCAAAAATAAAACAAGAGCAAACATTTATACCCTTGTTTTTGCTATTTTATATTAGCTATATTAAAATTAAAATCGCTACATTTGAAGTAGCGATCTTATGCTAGGATTAGAATTCTGCGAGATGAAGTTAGTATACTTCTCTCATACTCCCTGTATCCACATCATAGACAGCACCTGAAATAACCACATCATCAGGAATCAGTGGAGATTCTCGAAGCAACTGCATATCCTCTCTCACACTCTCTTCAACATCCTGGAATGGTAAAAAATCTTGATCAGACACATCAACTCCGAGCTCGTGTTTCAAATGTTCATGAAAACTTTCATTTTGAAAGGTTTGAGCTCCACAGTCTGTATGGTGAAGCACCACAATCTCTCTAGTCCCCATTTGTTGCTGGGAAATCACCAGCGAACGAATCATGTCCTCAGTTACTCGACCACCCGCATTCCGTAGGATATGGGCATCCCCAAGGGCCAAACCTAGAGCTTGCGCAACGTGCAGACGTGAGTCCATACAGGTCACGATAGCTACTCTGGTTTTGGGTTTAAGTGGCAGATTTAACTGCCCATGTAGGGCAACATAAGCCTGATTGGCTTGCATAAACTGTTCAAAATACGACACGATTCCCTCCTCAAAAATTTGATAATCAAATATTTCTCCTATCTTATCATTTTTAAGAGGATTTGTCACGGATTATGCAAAGAGCCTTTTCAAAACTTCCTGAATCGTTGTCACTCCAATGACCTGAATTTCTTGAGGTGGTTTAATGCCTGTCAAGGAATTTTTGGGTACATAAATTTTTGTAAAGCCTAGTTTAGCAGCTTCATTGATGCGCTGCTCGATACGATTCACACGCCGAATCTCTCCCGTCAAGCCCAGTTCACCTACAAAACATTCCTGAGGATTGGTAGGCTTGTCTTTGTAGCTCGAAGCAATGGCAACCGCAACAGCCAAGTCAATCGCAGGTTCATCCAATTTGACACCGCCAGCAGATTTGAGATAGGCATCCTGATTTTGCAAGAGAAGCCCTGCTCGTTTTTCCAAAACAGCCATAATCAGACTCGCACGATTGAAATCAAGTCCTGTCGTCGTGCGTTTAGCATTTCCAAACATGGTTGGTGTTACCAAAGCCTGAACCTCCGCCAAAATCGGACGGGTCCCTTCCATGGTCACAACGATTGACGAGCCAGTAGCCCCATCCAAACGCTCTTCTAGGAAAACTTGACTCGGATTGAGTACCTCAACCAATCCGCCCGACCGCATCTCAAAAATCCCAATCTCATTAGTGGATCCAAAACGATTTTTGACCGCTCTCAAGATACGAAAGGTATGGTGACGTTCCCCTTCAAAGTAAAGCACTGTATCTACCATATGCTCCAACATACGCGGACCAGCCAAGGTCCCTTCCTTGGTCACATGCCCTACGATAAAGATGGCAATGTTATTAGTCTTGGCCAGCTGCATGAGCTCAGCTGTCACCTCTCGCACTTGAGAAACTGACCCTTGCACTCCAGAAATCTCAGGAGACATAACAGTCTGGATAGAGTCGATGATGAGAAAGTCAGGTTGGATACGCTCTACCTCAGCTCGAACACTCTGCATATTGGTCTCTGCATAGAGATAAAACTCACTATCAATATCCCCCAAGCGCTCTGCTCGTAGCTTGATTTGCTGGGCAGACTCCTCACCACTGACGTAGAGAACCGTACCCACTTGAGACAACTGGGTTGAAACTTGTAAGAGAAGGGTTGATTTCCCGATTCCTGGATCCCCACCGATAAGGACGAGACTTCCTGGTACCACTCCGCCTCCAAGCACACGGTTAAATTCCTCCATCTCGGTCTTGGTTCGATTGACGTTGATTGAAGTCACTTCAGCCAGTTTCATAGGCTTGGTTTTTTCACCTGTCAAGGACACACGCGCATTCTTAACCTCGACAACCTCGATCTCTTCTATAAAAGACGACCAAGCTCCACAGTTTGGACAGCGTCCTAGATACTTAGGTGAATTATATTCACAATTTTGACACACAAATGTCGCTTTTTTCTTTGCGATGATAAACCTCTTTCTAAATCTCTACCTCACACTCAATTACTTGGCAAAAATCAATCTTCTCGTCTGGTACAAATTGGCGCATGAGCATTCGATGAGCTACCACTAGCACTGTCTGGTAGTCTCGGTACTTTATCATAGTTTCCAAAAAACGCGCCTTCATCTCCGCAGCTGTCTCATATTGAATAGGACTATTAGAAAGCAACTCCCCCTTGTTTTCTAAAAACAGAGTACGTGCTTTTTCAAAATTCTCTATACCACTTTCGTAAACCTGCCATTCATGCAATAAGGGTTCTACTCTCAAAGGAAGGCCAGTAGCACGAACCACATAAGATGCAGTTTCTAAAGCCCTAGTTACTGCAGAAGACACCAGTATATCAGCTGAGCCAAGCAAAGGATTTCGGCAAAGTTCTTTAGCTTGCAGTCTTCCTTCCTCAGATAAGGGAGCGAGGTCCATCCCAAAACCTGTATAAGAACGGTTTTCTAGTTCACGATAATCCGGCTCCCCATGACGTACAAAAATAATCTTCATCTTAGTGCCCTGTCGATCCAAATCCACCTGTCCGAACCCCGTCTGCCTCATCTCCGTCTGCAATTAAGAAAGGCGCAAAGACAGCCTGAACCACACGTTCCCCAACTTCGAGAACCACTTCCTGGTCAGTAATATTTTTCATCTGAGCAAAGATATGGCCTTCATTCCCAGGATTTCCATAATAATCCCCATCAATGACCCCAACTGAGTTAATCAAAACCAAACCCTTCTTGCGAGGGTTTGATGAACGGTCATAGAGATAGAGCACTTCTGTCGGCTGCATATAGGCCTTAACACCTGTCGGAACCAAGACAATCTCTCCTGGCGCAATCACAGTGCGTTCCGCAACCTTTAAGTCGTAACCAGCCGCGTGAGCTGTCTCACGCTTGGGCAATAAATTTTCATCTGTAAAACTCGAAACCAATTCAAAACCACGAATTTTCATCTTTTTCTCTTTTCTATTATCTTTTATTCTAGGCTATTTTATCTTATTTATTCGAAAAAAGCACGAAAAAAGAGCACACAATTCACACTCGCTTAGGGCTGCTGGATTCCTCCCCTGACCCGCTTCACGCAGAACTGTTGCTCCATTATTCATTATACCACATTCCCCTCTTTTTTTAAAGAGAAATTATTTTTTCCGTCGATTTCGGAAAAAGTCCTGCATAATCGCTGCACAGTCATCTTCCAAAATTCCCGTTTCTACCTCTACACGATGATTGAGACGCTCATCTGTCAAAATATCGTACAAACTTCCAGCTGCACCAAATTTCTGATTCTTAGCCCCGTAGACTACGTTTGGAATACGGGCAAGCCCAATTGCCCCACTGCACATGACACAAGGCTCAATGGTCACAAAAAGGGTACAATCCAGCAAACGCCAACTCTCTTCACTCACGTTCGCATTCTCTATAGCCATGATTTCTGCATGCATAACCGCCCGTTGCAACTCCTCGCGCGCATTATGCCCCCTACCAATGATTTCTCCATCCTTGACAATCACACAGCCAATTGGAATTTCATCGTGTTCCAGAGCAATTTCTGCCTCCTTCAAGGCTTCTCTCATAAAAGCTTCTTTTTCTTCAACTGTATAATCCATAGTTTCTCTCTTTTCCTGATTATCAATTCTATCATTATAGCATGTTTTCCTAGACAAAAAAAGAGCTCTATAATATTTACACTGACTAACTTTAGATATTATCAAATCGCTGGATTGTAGAAATAATGTTTTAAAAAGAGTATAATATTAGCAAAATTGATAGAAAATCAGAAATCATGAACTTAAAATAATGGAGATAACTGACATAGAAAGTTCAAGAGATGAATATACTGAAATTTATACAATAAACAATATGAAAGAGTAAATGATGAAATTAGAGTTATTACTGGATAAATCAAAATTTACCTTAATGTTTCCATATAAAAATCAATTTAATAGAGCAGGGGGACCATTCATGATATCTTTATCTGTTATGATTCTCTGGATTTTAAAGCATCTGATAGCTTATAATACCGATTTTACAGACAAGATTATTATAGCAATTGTACTGATTTATGTTCCACTTCTTCTATGGTTTATGGGGTATTATCTCTTCATAAATGGAGTAAAATTAGAAGTTCATAAAAACAATACTGCTCAGTATTATACCTATAGTAGCAGAGGCCTCAGCGTATTACATTATCAATTTAAACTTCAAGATATCGAACAAATAACCATTAAAAAGCGTCCCTTTAATTGTGCAAAGTTAACCATGAAAATTAGAAATCCTATTTTTTTAGAAGGATATGAGAAAAATCTAAATAAGCTAATAAGTGCCAGTATTATCACAGATAAACTGAAAGCAGATGTTTTTATGCACGAAATAAACCAAATTCAAAATGACAAATCAGGAAACCAAGTTATCAAATAAGCTAATTTACAAAAAATTTAGTTTTATCTAACTTATAAATTCTAAAGAAAATAGTTCACTGAAGAGGTTGGGACCAAAAATCCCAACCTCATTTTTGCTTAGTTGTACACCTATAATTTATTAGTAGATTAAACTGTTTGTTGGTATTTTAAAATTCAAAAGCTCCTTTGAACAAAACTTCCTTTCTCTATCCACAACCTTAACCAATCTACCAAATTGTTGAAACCATGAAATTCTAGTTCTATCAAATTAAGACTTGGTCTACAGATTTCTGTCCCACTGTTTTTTTCTTTATCTTAAAAAGTCAAGTAGAAGCCTGTATAGGACTTATGAACTAAAAAAGCCACCCAATGGGGTGACTTAATAGGGAGATTATTATGAAAAAGAAAAGTTTAGGATATTTGTTACAACAAGTTAGGAGGTCTTCTTGTAACTGTCTATAGTATACCCAACCTGTCTTAAACTAATCTTAAAAATCTCCTATGACCAAACACTTTCTAAAATATTAGTTTGTTCACGATCAGGACCTACTGAGAAAGTAGAAATACGAACCCCAACCAACTCGCTTACACGACGGACATAGTTACGTGCATTCTCAGGAAGGTCTTCTAAATTACGGACTCCAGTGATGTCTTCTGACCAACCTGGCAATTCCTCGTAGATTGGCTTGCAACGTTTCAACTGTTCAAGACTAGCTGGATAGTAGTCAATACGTTGACCATCAAGATCATAGGCCACACAGATTTTAACTGTATCCAAACCACTCAAAACATCAATAGAGTTCAATGAAAGATTTGTAATCCCAGATACACGGCGGCTATGACGCATCACAACTGAGTCAAACCAACCTACACGACGTGGACGGCCAGTTGTTGTACCATATTCATGACCTACTTCACGGATACGATCTCCCACTTCATCAAACAACTCAGTTGGGAAAGGTCCGTCACCTACACGACTCGTATAGGCTTTACAAACACCTACAACCTTGTCAATCTTACTTGGACCAACACCAGATCCAATTGTCACACCACCAGCGACAGGGTTTGAAGAAGTAACAAATGGATAAGTCCCTTGGTCAATGTCCAACATGACACCTTGTGCACCTTCAAAAAGCACACGTTTGCCATTATCAAGCGCATCGTTCAAGATAACAGAAGTATCTGTCACATATTGTTTAATTTGTTGCCCGTATTCATAATATTCTTCAAAAATATCATCGAATGAAATAGGTTCACTATCATATAATTTTTCAAACAAACGATTCTTTTCCGCAAGATTGCGCTCTAAACGCTCACGAAAAATCTCTTTATCCAAAAGATCCGCAATACGAATTCCAACACGAGCAGCTTTGTCCATATATGCTGGACCAATTCCCTTTATTGTAGTACCAATCTTATTGTCACCCTTAGCCTCTTCTTGCAAGCGATCCAACTCGATGTGGTAAGGCAAAATAACATGCGCACGATCAGAGATACGTAGATTATCTGTTGTAACACCTTCTTCATGCAAATAAGACAACTCTTTCACAAGAGATTTAGGGTTTACAACCATACCGTTTCCAATAACTGAAATTTTTTCAGGGAAGAAAATTCCAGATGGGATCAAGTGCAACTTAAACTTTTTACCATCAATAACAATGGTGTGACCTGCATTATCACCACCTTGATAACGAGCAATTACCTCTGCATTAGCTGAAAGAAAATCTGTAATTTTCCCTTTACCTTCATCACCCCATTGGGTACCTACAACAACAACTGAAGTCATAATAAAATTCGTCTGAGCTACTAGGAGCTCGTCCTTTCTCATATACATGGCAGGAATTTCACCCGCAATTATATCTTACAATTTATTATAAGAAAAAAACACTATTTTATCAAGAAGAAACAGTAGAAAAGATTTGGAATTTCTGTAAATAACAAAATTCAAAACCTTAAAAATTAAACAAAATCCTAAAAAATATAAAATCAATACAGATTATTGTTCGTGATATATGATTTATGAGTTTCTTATTGGATAAGAGTTGTACCACCTTGCAGTAATTTATCTAGATATAGGCGATAAGCTGTTTTAAAGTGATATAGTGAAAAGTCCCTATCACTTTTTATTTTAAATCGGATTAAATAATATAGTAAAAACCGAAGATGAAGTGATTCCCACTCAGCACAACTCTGGCCTAAAGAGGAATATTCTTGTTCAACTAGTTTCAAAAAAACAAATGCTCGATCATAAAATTTCTGAAGCATATAAAAATTCCCTTTCTTATTAGTAACACTAGTCTAACAAAAAAAGGAACTAAAAAAGCTTCAAATCCTATAAAAGAAGAATTTAAAGCTAAACGAACTAAAAATAAAATAAAAAGGTAATTATAGACTTAAAAAATAAAATTTGAAATTTCAACAGTCCACTATATTTATAAATGATAAATTGCAAGAATAAGTGCAACATTTACTTTAACTCATCCACTAGAGCTTCATAAGACGTTCTGTAAGCTAAACATTTTCGTGGTCGGTGGTTGATATCATATAAGGCCTTGTTCAAAGCCTCATCAGATATAGCAGCTAAATCTGTTTTCTTTGGGAAATATTCTCTTAGTAAGCCATTTGCGTTTTCATTGCTTCCTCTCTGCCAGGATAAATAGGCGTCCGCAAAGAAAAAGGAAATTCCTAAATTCTCTACCAGAGGATAGCAGGCGAACTCTTTTCCCCTGTCTGAAATGAAGGTTTTAAGAGTCTCTTTTGGAAATAGCCTACAAAGTTGTTCGATGGCTGAAAACATGGCTTTGGCTGTTCTGTCTGGTATCTTGAAAGCTAAGTAAAAGCGCGTTTTTCGCTCCAGAAAGGTAGCTAAACAACCCTTGCTTTTGCCTCTAGAAGACACTACAATATCGGGCTCCCAGTGGCCAAAAGTTTCACGATTTCTGACCTCTTTAGGACGTTTGGCAATCGACCTGCCAATCCTAAATCTTCCACGTGTTTCTTTAGGTTGTCGAGTTTTGCCTTTACGACGAAGGATACTCAAATCCAGATCAATCAAACCAGCATAGAGCCAGTTATAGATGGTTTTAAAACCTACCATTGGCTTTTTTTCAAGCTGATAGCGACCACAAATCTGTTCAGGCGACCAGGAGCATTTTAAACAGTCCTCAATTTCCTTTTTCAACGTTGGTGTCAAACGAGACTTCCGACCTTTTTGCTTAGCCCTGTGGTCGTACTGTTCCTGTGCTAAGACGGCGGAGTAAGCATTTTGGCATCGTCTTAACTCTCTTGAAATGGTAGACTTATAGACGCCAAGTTTACTTGCAATTTGGCAAGGTTTCAAACCTAATTCCAAGTAGGTTTCTATCTTTATTCGGTCGGTTATGGTAAGATGGAAGTAGCTCATAGTTTTTCCTCGGGTTCTGTTTGTGTGGTTACTTACAGTTTACACCAATGAAACGCTATGAGTTTTTTGGTTGCACTATATTTTACAATTTATCTATAGAAAAAAACGCTCAATTGAACGTTTCGATTTATACTCTTATACTCCGCCAGTAGGACTCGAACCTACGACATCATGATTAACAGTCATGCGCTACTACCAACTGAGCTATGGCGGATAAAAGCTAAGCGACTTCCATATCTCACAGGGGGCAACCCCCAACTACTTCCGGCGTTCTAGGGCTTAACTGCTGTGTTCGGCATGGGTACAGGTGTAT